>JAFTDB010000021.1 GCA_017454375.1 Acholeplasmatales bacterium
ACGGCGATATTTATTTTTTATATTATCATCCTCAAAGATTTTTAAAAAATCACTAATTTGAGGATTTTTAGTCTTGGTTCAATTAACTTATTAAAAATATTATAAATTTGTACTTGATTATTAATAGTTAATCACCTTATTATGATTATATCATAATAGTCTTAAAAAAAGATAAAAAAAATATCTATTAAGGAACCGGCCCAAAATAGATACTACTATTATATTCTAAAAAAACAAGATGTCAATTGTATGAAAATGATAAAACGTTTTCAATTGTTTGTTAAATTATCTTTTTATAAAGCCATTTCTTCTCATTTTTCTTCTTTAAAATTAGTCTTTGACTATCTAAATGTTTTTTGCTATAATATTAGTTAGTTAAATAAAACTAACACATGAGGTGATTATTTATGCTAATTTTAGAATCTGGCGAAGATTATTTAGAATCAATATTAAAGCTTTCTGAAGAAAAGGATGCTGTACACGCAATAGATGTAGTAAATGATTTAGGCTTATCAAAACCAAGTGTATCAATAATGCTTAAGAAGCTTAAAGCTAATGGTTATGTAGATATAGATGATAATAATCATCTTCATTTAACTAAATCAGGTAAAGAGATTGCTGAAAGAATCTACGAAAGACATAAAATATTAACTGATATTTTAAGAAAGCTTGGAGTAGATGAAAAAATAGCTGAGGAAGACGCATGTAAGATTGAACATGATCTTTCTAAAGAAACATTTGATGTAATAAAGAAATATTACAATAAGAACTTAAAATAAAAATCCCGTTTGGGATTTTTTTAATCTTTATATTCAGCAATAAATTTATATTCTTCTTCTAATTTGTCTACAATCTTGATATTGTTGCTATTATCTACTACATAATATTTATTAATATTGTTATTAATAGATAATTTATTCTTATTAACATAATCATTATAATTATGTCCACTAAGAACTAATTTAACATCCTCTAGGATTATAGCTCCTGTAGGATTACCACCAGCACCAGCCCCGTGGTATTCATATGAGCCTTTATTAGTTCTTACAATTACTCTATTATATGAATCATCAGTTCTAGCAAGTGGATGAGTAGGATCTAATAATGTTGGAATAGTCTTTATACAAATATTATTACCATTAAGTTTAATAGATGATATAGATTTTAAAATGTAGCCTCTATTTTTAATATCATTAATAATATCTAAGCTAACATTTTTAATTCCATATGTTAATACATCTTTTAAATCTAATTTAGTATTATATGCTATATCAGCCATAATAGTAATTTTTCTTAGTGAATCTAGACCAAGTAGGTCATTATCACAATTTCTTTCAGCATAACCAAGCTCTATTGCTTTATTAACTACATCATCAAGCTCCGAACCGAAATACATATTAGTTAAAATATAATTTGTAGTTCCATTAGTAATGGCTTCTATTTCTAATACTTCTTCACGATTTCTTATTTCAAATAAGTTTTTAACAATTGGAACTGAGCCACATACTGCAGCCTCAAATAAGAAATATACATTATTAGCTTTTGCTAGATTAGTTAATTCATCAATGTAGACTGCCACAACCTCTTTATTAGCTGTAACAACATTCTTACCACTTGATAAGCATTTCTTAATCATATTGTAGGCGAAATCCAAGCCACCTAGTGTTTCAACTACAACAAAAACATCCTTATCATTTATAATATCATCAATATTATTAGTTTTAATTACTCCTTTTGGAGTATTTTTTTCTGGTCTATCAAATATGTATTTAACATCTACATTAGCTTTTATAGCATTGTTATAAAAGCCACTACCAACTACGCCATAGCCTAATATTGCAACTGACATAATCCCACCACCATTATTAGTTTTTCTTTTTAATTACTTTAATTGCAGGATGATTTAAATTTAAATCCTTAATTCCGAATTCCTGTTTGAAGGCAACCTTTGCGTTTTCTCCATCAGTTTTAATAACTACACCAAATCCAAATTTATCATGCTGGATAATATCACCAGCTGAGAATTTTGAATCAGATTTTGATTTAGGTTCTTTTAGAACCTTTTTCTTTTTATCAGATTTCTTTATTAAGGTATTATAGAATCCTTTATCAATTTCCTTTATGAATCTAGATTCTATCATATCAGTTTCCTTACCAAAGAGGAATCTTGTTTTAGCACTGGTTATGAATAATCTTTCCTTAGCTCTTGTAATACCTACATAAAATACTCTTCTTTCCTCTTCTATGTCCTTATCTGTAACAACATTCAAAGATGGGAAGATAGACTCTTCTAGAGCTACTAAAAATACTACGCCAAACTCTAGTCCCTTAACCTGATGATATGTAGATAATGTTACTGCGTCCTCTTCTTCAAGCTTATCATCATTTTCATTTAAAAGGGATAAATCATATAAAAGAAGCTCAAGTGAATCAAGTGGATCATCACCATCATATTTATATCTAGCGATATATGATTTAAATTCTTTGACGTTATTGATTTTATCAATAGCGACCTCTTCATCATTTAATCTCTTTAATTCATCAAAATATCCAGTCTTTTCACAGATGATATCAATTATGTCAGGTAGATTCTTTAAATTATTAAGCTCATCTGATAACTCTAAAATAAGCTTTTTAAACTTATTTAAATTATCATTATCAAGTACATCTATTGCTTCAAAAAGTGATGTCTCTTGAATGTTTTTAATATCTGTAAGCTTACTGATAGTTGTAGGGCCTATTTTTCTTCTAGGCACATTGACTATTCTTAGGAATGCAAAATCATCATCATGATTTACAATTAGCTTTAGATAAGCAATCATATCCTTAATTTCGGCTCTAGAATAGAATGATATATTACCATATATCTTATATGGGATTTGATATTTTAATAGTAAATCCTCATATCCTCTAGATACATAATTAGCACGATATATAATTGCGATATCTGAATATTTATACCCATCTAATAATAGCTTTTTAATTTCATCAATGATGAATCCTTTTTCAACCTTACTGTTTTCAAAGCATTTATAAATAGGCTTTTTACCAGTCTTATCATTAGATGTTAGATTCTTTTCAATTTGATTAGGATTTTGTTTAATTACCGCATTTGCGATTTCTAGTATTTCTGTTGTAGAACGGTAATTCTTTTCAAGTAATATTAATTTTGTGTTCTTATATTCATCTAAGAACTTCTTGATATTTTCTATTTTAGCTCCTCTAAATGAATAAATAGATTGGAAGTCATCACCTACAACAAAGATGTTCTTATTCTTTGCTGATAATAGCTTTAATAATTTATATTGAACCTCATTAGTATCTTGAAATTCATCTACTAGAATATATTCAAATTTATCTTGATAATGATCTAAAACGATTGGATGATTTTCAAATAGCTCAATTGTCTTTAAAAGTAAATCATCAAAATCTAATAGATTATTATCTTTTAAATGCTTTTCATATTCATCATAAACATAATCAAAATATTCTAATGTTAATGGTCCTAGCTTAGGTAGATTACCATAGTTTTTCTTTCTTGATATCCAATCTCTAAATTTCTTAGGATTTTCATCAATATTTCTTTCCTTCATTATATCCTTTACTATCTTATTTGAATCCTCATCATCTAAGATAGTAAAGAATCTAGTATAGCCACCAAGGCGAGTTATTTCACCTCTTAAAATACGTGAACAAAAAGAGTGGAATGTTGACACCCACATTCTATCTGTCTCATCATCAATTAATTTGGCAATTCTTTCCTTCATTTCATTTGCCGCCTTATTGGTGAATGTTACAGCAAGGATATTATCTTTTTTCACTTGATGATCTTTGATTAGATGCGCAATACGCATAGTTAACACTCTAGTCTTACCAGAACCAGCCCCGGCCATTACCATTACTGGGCCTTCAGTTGTGGTAACCGCTAATCTTTGATTATCATTTAAAGATGATAAATCCATAACTAATCCTCTCTTTGCATGTACTCCTCGTAGCTTTCGTTTCTATTCTCTACACTTCCATCTGGTTTAATAACAATGATACGGTTTGATACAGTCTCAAGTAATTCGGCATCATGAGATGAGAATAGGAATACTCCCTTGAATGCCTGCATACCATTGTTTAGTGATGTAATAGATTCCAAATCTAAATGGTTAGTTGGATCCTCAAAAATTAATACATTGTTTCCTTCAATCATTAATTTTGCTAAATTACATCTAATCTTCTCTCCACCAGATAACACTCTACACTTCTTTAGTGATTCCTCACCAGAGAATAACATTCTTCCTAAAAATGAACGGATGAATGTTTCTGTCTTATCAAATTCAGAATAATCTCTTAGCCAATCTACTAAAGATAAGTCCTTATCAAATAATTCTTTATTATCTTGGAATAGGTAACCTACTGAAGTTGTAACACCCCATTTGAACTTACCTGTATAATTCTCGTCCTTACCAACTAGGATATTAAACAATCTAGTGATTTGTTGAGAGTTTTCGGCTAGGAATGCTACCTTATCAGTATTATCTATTTTGAATGATACATTCTTTAATAATCCATCAGGTGTAGATAGATTAGTTACCTCTAATATATCATTACCCAAATCACGATTAGGCTTAAATCCAACGAATGGATAACGACGTGATGATGGTTCGATATTTTCAACATCAATCTTTTCAAGTAGCTTCTTACGAGATGTTGCTTGACGTGATTTAGATTTATTAGCACTGAATCTCGCAATGAATTCTTTTAATTCTTTAATCTTTTGTTCGCTCTTCTTATTTTGATCCTTCGCTTGTTGTAAGGCAAGTTGTGATGATTCATACCAGAATTCATAGTTACCTACATAAAGCTTAATTTTACCAAAGTCAACATCACAAATGTGTGTACAAACATTGTTCAAAAAATGTCTATCGTGAGATACGATAAGAACTGTGTTTTCAAAGTTTAATAAGAAGTTTTCAAGCCATCTAGTAGATTTGTAATCTAGGTTGTTAGTTGGCTCATCTAAAAGTAGAATATCAGGATTACCAAATAATGCTTGAGCAAGTAAAACCTTAATCTTTAGTTTAGAGTCCAAGTCCCCCATTAATGTATCACATAGCTCTTCGCCGATACCAAGGCCACTAAGTAATACCTTCGCATCATCCTCAGCCTCCCAGCCACCGATTTCAGCAAATTCACCCTCAAGCTCAGAAGCTCTAATTCCATCCTCTTCAGTGAAGTCCTCTTTAGAGTATAAAACTTCCTTTTCATCCATTATTTCAACTAGTCTTTTATATCCTAATAAAACAGTCTTTAATACTGTCTCGTTATTGTAGGCATTTTGATCTTGCTTTAAAACGCTCATTCTTTCGTTTTTATCAAGACATACCTCACCAGTAGTTGATTCTATTTCACCAGATAAAAGCTTTAAAAATGTAGTCTTACCAGCACCATTGGCACCAATAATACCGTAACAGTTCCCCTTAGTAAATGTTAGGTCAACATGTTCAAACAGCTTTCTTCCGCCATATTGTAATCCTAGATTAACAGTTTTTAACATATTTACTCCTTAATTAATAAGGGCTGCAAAAGCAGTCCTTATATGTTTTTATAGTTTAAATGAAGATTTTAATTCACAAGTACGGTTAAATACTAATAAATCATCTGTAGAATCTTTATCAGTTACATAATAACCGTTTCTAATGAATTGATAATGATCAAGTGGCTTTGTTGAAGCTAAAGATTCTTCTACATAACCATATTTAACTGATACTGAATTTGGATTAATTCTCTCGGTGAAATCTAAGTCCTTATTCTCTTCAGTTTCATCAACCATTAATGGTTCGAATAATCTGAATTCAGCCTTCTTAGCTGTAGTAGCTTCTACGAAATGGATATTACCATTTGGCTTTCTACCATCAAAGCCGCTACCACTTCTAGTTTCAGGATCGTATGTAGCATGTACAACTGAGATTTCACCATTTTCATCATATTCAACAGATGTAGCCTTGATGAAATATGCATGCATTAAACGTACCTCTACACCTAAAGCAAGACGTTTCCAATGCTTATTAGGCTTTTCTAAAATGAAGTCGCTCTTTTCGATATATACTTCTTTAGAGAAGGCAATCTTACGAGAGCCCATTTCTTCGTTTTCTTGGTTGTTAGGACAATCTAGATATTCTACTTGTCCTTCTGGATAATTATCAATAATAACCTTTAATGGTTCAATTACTGCGTTAGGTCTTGGTGCCTTAAGCTTTAAGTCATTACGTAATGCTTCAAATAATTCATCATTAGTTACAGTTGAGTTAACTCTTGATAAGCCTGTACCTAGGATGAAGTTACGAATTGAATCAGGTGTGAAGCCACGTCTACGTAAGCCACATAAAGTAGGCATTCTTGGATCATCATAGCCAGATACTAATTTAGAATCAACTAGGATTCTTAAATATCTCTTTGACATGATTGTGTTGGCGATATTTAATCTACCAAATTCATATTGATGAGGTGTATGTTCTGTTTCACAGTTTTCTACTACCCAATCATATAATACTCTATGGTTATCATATTCGATTGAGCATAGTGAATGTGTGATACCTTCAAACGCATCTTGAAGTGGATGTGCGAAGTCATACATTGGGAAGATACACCATTTGTTACCTTGACGATGATGATTGATATGTAATATACGATACATTACTGGGTCACGCATGTTGATGTTAGGTGATGCCATATCGATTTTAGCTCTTAATGTCTTTTCGCCATCTTTGAATTCACCCTTACGCATTCTTTCGAATAGGTCTAGGTTCTCTTCAACACTTCTATCACGCCATGGAGAATTCTTACCAGGTTCACTTAGTGTGCCACGATATTTAGAAATTTCTTCTTGTGATAAATCATCAACATAAGCTAATCCCTTTTTGATTAGCATAATTGCTTTCTCATATGTTTTTTCAAAATAGTCAGAACCATAATAAACATTCTTTGGTTCATATCCTAACCATTTTAAATCATATAAAATACCATCAACGAATTCTTGATCCTCTTTAGCAGGGTTAGTATCATCAAAACGTAGGTTAGTATAACCATTTAAAGCTTTAGCAAGCTCAAAGTTAGTGATGATAGCTCTTGCATGTCCTATATGTAAATAAGCATTTGGTTCTGGTGGGAAACGAGTAATTATTTCTTTTACTTTTCCACTTTCTAAATCAGATTCCATTATTGTTCTAATAAAATTATTTATTTCAGCCATATATTTAACCTCTTATCTTTTTTATTTTACTATAAAAGTCTATAGAATTAAATGATTAAATCATTTAGTTGAAAAATCTTCCAAATCAAGTGATGCATAAGCATTAAGTGATAGGTCAAAATCTCTTTTTAAATATTTATTTTGATAATATCCAGCTGCCGCAATCATTGCTGCATTATCTGTACAATACTTAATTGATGGGATACAAATATTATATGTACCATCATTTTGTGCATTGAATCTTTCCTTTAATCCTTTGTTAGCTGAAACACCTCCAGCAACAACGATATTCTTAACACCCATCTGTTTAGCTAAATCAAATGTCTTATTAACTAATACCTCTGATACAGATGCTTGGAAGGATGCGCATAAATCTTCTTTATTTGTTTCAACTCCACGCTGGTTATTATTATGTACTAGATTGATTACTGCACTCTTTAAGCCAGAGAAGCTGAAATTATAGCTTCCATCATTTAAATAAACTCTTGGTAGATTGTATACATCATGTCCTTGATGAGCAAGCTTATCTACTGCAGGGCCACCAGGATATGGAAGCCCAACAACTCTTGCTACCTTATCGTATGCTTCACCTACGGCATCATCAAGCGTCTCACCAACTATTTCAAATGAGAAGTGATCCTTCATATAGATTAGCTCTGTATTACCACCAGAAACAAGTAAGGCAACTAGTGGGAACTTCATTTCATTTTCAATAGCGTTAGCATAGATATGTCCAGCTAGGTGATGTACACCAATGATTGGCTTTTTATACATTAGGGCAAATGTCTTTGCGGCATTTACACCAACAAGTAATGAGCCGATAAGTCCAGGTCCCATTGTAACACATACCAAGTCGATATCCTCAGGCTTAACATTTGCTTCTTCAAATGCTTGCTTGAAAACAAGTGATACCTGGTATACATGGTTACGAGATGCAACCTCTGGTACAACTCCACCAAATTTTTCATGAATTTTTATTTGTGAATTTATTACGTTTGATAATACTTCCTTACCATCTCTTAAAATGGCTACTGAAGTTTCATCACAACTTGATTCAACGCCTAATACTAACATCATATCACCTTTTTATATTTTTAAATTCAACATTTATTACCTTTGATAAATCATTAGGATTCATCTTAATCTGCATTCCAATTCTTCCTGCAGAAAAATATATATAATCATATGCTAACGCATCTATATCGACAATAGTCTTAAAACTTTTTTTCATACCTATTGGTGAGCACCCACCTCTAATATAACCAGTAACTGTAGTTAAATTAGCAAGTGGTAATAGCTCTAAGCTCTTTTCACCAAATTCCTTAGCACATTTCTTTAAATTAATTTCTTCTGCTATTCCAACCATTACAACGAAATAATTCTTCTTATTGGTTAGGACAATAGTTTTAAATATCTGCTTAGGGTCTTCCTTGATATAATTTAGAATCTCCATTCCATCTGAAAATGTTTGTTCTTCCTTATATTCAATTACCTCAAAATCTATTTTCTTTGATTTTAAAATTCTAACTGCGTTAGTTATATTCATAATATCTTTTCCATTAAATATGCATCATATTTATTTTCATAATACTCTTTTCTAACATTAATTGTATTAAAGCCATACTTTGTATAGAAGCTAATGGCATTTTTATTATTCTCATTAACCTCTAAAATAATTCTTTTAATACCCTTAATATCATTAAGCATAAAGTCAAATAGCTTAGAGCCATAATGCTTATGCTGATAATCTGGATCTATACAGAAATTTAGAATTTCTAATATTTCTCCATCAAAGTTAGAAGATATATAGCCGATAATTTTATTATCACTCTCAAACACATAAGTGTATAAGAATTCATTTTGATAATTAATTCTAAGATAATTACCTAGATTATAACCAAATACCTTATCTTCTAATTTTTCTATTTTTTCAATATCTTCTAAATTATATCTTCTTATCATTTAGGTTTCTCTCTGCTTCAGTATCTCTTAAATAATTAGGAACCAATAAATCAGGATTAACTACTTCCTCTTTAGCTTTTAATACTTCCTTATAATCAACCTTGAATTCTTCATCAGTTACATCTTCTGTATACTGATATTTATTTATTTCTTCTAAATTATAGAAGCCTTCATTTAATACAAATTCATTTTTATTTGTATCATAAATTGAGGCAAAATAATTATCATGCTTAGCACTGATTCTAGATAATACTACACCCTTCTTGGAAGATGAGATTAGCTTTAATGTTGATACCTTGCATAATTTTAAATTAGGCATCATAGTAAACATCTTTCCAACTGTTACAGCCATTCTACATCCTGTGTAGCTACCAGGGCCAACGCCAACTACTACCTCATTTAAATCATTAACATCTAGCTTAGAAGCCTTAAGACCATCCTCAATTGTTTTAACAATGTTTTTAGCATGATCATTTCTACCTTCTAAATAAGATTCAAATACTAGCTTATCATCAGATACGATTGCGATATATAAAGTTTTTGTTGCTGAATCAATAATTAATGAATTCATCTTAAATCTCCTACGATCTCTTTATATTTTGGAGTACATTCAATATTGATCTTTCTACTAGTCTCACCAGTGATTTCAATATTAACCTTAATAAACTCCTTTGGTAATATTTCTTCAACCTGATATGGCCATTCAATTAAGCATACACCATCAGTTTCGATATATTCCTCTAAATCATAATCATTATTTAATCCTTCTAAACGGTATAAATCTAAATGATATAATTTAGTATTTTCACCTTGATATTCTTTAACAATCGTAAATGTTGGAGAATTAATAATCTTCTTCACACCTAATGCTTTTCCAATACCCTTAGCCATGTGTGTTTTACCAGCACCTAAATCACCAGTGAATAACACAACATCGCCAGCCTTTAGCTTTAAACCAAGCTTATAAGCTAATTCGATTGTCTCATCTATATTGTTTGTGATAAATTCCATTATCTCAACTCCAATCCGAGTTGTTATTATATCAAAAAATGTGGAATAAATAAAGTAATATATCATTTTTTAAATAATTTATTATTTAATAAAAAAAGTAGGCTCATAGTTTTACACTATTGCCTACTTATAATTAAGCTATATTTTATAATGTTTTTATGAATTTCTTGAAGTGTTCAATACCTTGATTTGTTTGTTTAAATACACCACAACATTCAAGTATTTCACCAAATGTTTTACCAATTTCAGACTTTAATATTTCTTCTACATTTTCTTTAGTAAATGTATATTTTTGTTTTAATTCGTTTACCCATTCAGCATGTTTAGATATTTTTTCATTATCGTTAACATCTTTTCCACTCACTAAATATTCGCTTAATAATGCGATTTCTTCTTTTAATCTAGAAGGAAGTACTGCTAAACCCATTACCTCGATTAAGCCAATATTTTCTTTCTTTAAATGATGATATTCCTTATGAGGATGGAATACACCAAGTGGATGTTCTTCAGTTGTGATATTGTTTCTTAGCACTAAATCAAGCTCATACTTAGTTGATTTACCAGATCTTGCGATAGGAGTGATTGTATTATGTCTAACACCATCAGTGTAAGCATAGATTCCAACCTCTTCATCTGAATAGTTAATCCATGAATTTAGGATATGATCAGCTAGCTCTACTATTTCTTCTTTGTTATCAGATTTTAATCTAATAACTGAAAGTGGCCACTTTAATAGCTCACATGAAATATTATCATAGCCCTTAATCTTGAAATCATAAATAGATGGAGCCTTATCCATTGCGAACTCATATCTACCGCCTTGGAAATGCTCATGAGCTAGAATAGAGCCACCTACTATAGGGAGGTCAGCATTACTACCAACAAAATAATGTGGTAGGAAATCAATAAAGTCTAATAGCTTATTGAAAGCTCCCTTATCAATAGCCATTGGATGATGCTCAGCTGATAATACTATACAATGCTCATTATAGTATGAATATGGTGAATATTGCATAAAGAAATCATTACCACAAAGTGTAAGTGGAATTAATCTAATATTGGCTCTAGCTGGGTGATTTAATCTACCCTTATAGCCAACATTTTCTTTACATAAAAGACAAACAGGATAATTAGTTTTAGGCATATTCTTTTGCCTTTCAATATCCTTTGGATCCTTTTCAGGCTTAGATAAGTTAATAGTGATATCTAAGTCACCATAAGGTGTATTAGATTTCCATTTTAAATCCTTATCAACACGATATTTTCTAATGTAGTTTGTCTTTATTGAAAAATCATAGAAATAAGCTGTAGCCTCTTCTTTTGATATATCATAAAGAGAATAAAAATTATCAATTACATTAGATGGTCTATCTGTGAAGATAGACATTAATTCAGTATCAAAAATATCTCTTGAAACCAAAGAGTCTTCACATAAATTATTTTCAATACCAAACTTAATAAAGCCATCTAGAATCTCTTCAAAAGATAAATCTAATAATTTACCTTCCTTTAGCTCATCTAGGTGTAAAAAACATATTAATCTATTTTTAGTATATATTACGTCATCTTCAAAAATTAAGCCGTTTAAAACGGCATAATTTATTAAAGATTCAATCAAATCATAAATCATAATTAGAATCCTTTTTTGGACCAGATACTATTTCTACTAGGAAGACCTCTGGTTCAATATTTAATTTTTCAAAATAAGCTTTTTCAACATTTTGTTTAAATGTTTCAAATTCGTTTTTCTTGATGATTGCTATAGCACAGCCACCAAATCCAGCACCAGTCATTCTAGCACCGATTGCGCCGTACTTTTTAGCACATTCAACAATTGTATCAAGGTGAACTCCTGTTACCTCATAATCTTCCTTTAAAGATTTATGTGAAGCATCAAGAAGCTCTCCTAGCTTTTCAATTTGATTAGAGTCCAAAGCCTTAACAAATTCTTTAACTCTATTTTCTTCTGTTACTACATGCTTAACTCTTCTAAATATAACATCATCATTGATGATTTTTTCAATCTTATCTAAATCCTCAATCTTTAATTCACAAAGATTCTTGATACGATATTTATTACATAAGACATTGAATGCCTTTGTACATTCATCAACACGTTCATTATATTTAGATTCAACTAATTTACGTGGTTTATTAGTCTTCATTACAACTACTCTATATTCACCTAAATTTAGTGGATGGTAGCTGTATTCAAATTTAGCACAATCTAGTAACATTGCCATATTATCTAAGCCTAGTGAAATGGCAGCCTCATCCATAATTCCACAGCGTAGACCACAGAATTCATTTTCACATTTTTGGGCTAATAAGGCGATTTTTTTGTTATCTAATCCTAGATTGAATAGGTCATTTAAAATATAACAAATTAGATCTAGTAATGCTGCAGATGAAGATAAACCAGAGCCTACAGGGATTTGTGAAGAAACCATAATGTTTAAACCCTTATTGATTTTGAATCCTTGATTCATAAGGATTTTAAACATGCCAAAAACATAGTTACCCCAATCATTTTCTTTTTTATAAGAAATTGATTTTAAAGATGCTTGTTTGATTCCTTTAATCTCTGTTGATGAGATAACAATCTTGTCATCGCTTCTTACTGATACAGCTGCATAAATATATTTAGATATGGCAGCTGGTAAAACATCTCCACCATTGTAATCAATGTGTTCACCAATTAGATTAATTCTAGATGGTGCTTTATATAAATATTTAGGATTTTCAGAAAATGCTTTAACAAATTCTTCTTTTAAAAATTCTTTCATTACTTTTTTAAACCTGCAGCTAATCTAACACATTCATATGCACCATCATAATGACCTTGTTTTTTAAGCTCATCAATTTGGTCACACATATGAGGAATAATTTCTTTATCAGATATTAATCTATCTAACATTTCATTAATTGATTCTTTAGTTGGACATTCAAATGTAGAATCTCCATATTCTCTACCATTGATTGCACCATAAACCTCATGACCACCGATATGACGCATGAATAGCTTTGGAATAGGATAATATGCAAGCTCAGATGGTTTAGTTACCAATAAATCACATACTGGCATTAATAGGTTAGTTGAATATACTGCTTGGAAGATATCATTATTGCAGATTGCATAGATACCTGATGCTTCGCCATCTTTAATGCTAGATACGAACTTTTTGAATTCATCATATTGATTGAAATAGTTAGTTGTCTTTATATCTTTAATATTTTGGCACATCTTTTCATAAACATGTTGGTGATCACCAAAGTTAATGAATAATGCAACCTTATTTTGTTTTACATATGGAATTAAATGCTTAACCATAGCTAAGAACATATCAAAGCCAGCACCAGCTCCACCAACAGTCATTAAAATTCTTAGTGGCTTACCTGAAGCGATACGTGCTTTTCTTCTCTTGTTATCGTTTTCTAGATCAACTAAAAGCTCGTGGTCGATATAACAGCCAGTCATCTTTAATTCAGACTCTGGAAGACCGTTTAAAGGCTTTTTAGCGAAGCCATTAAGCATTTTATAGCCTAAGTATGCAAAAGGTGTTTGAACAGTGTGAATTGCACCTTCTGATAGGTGTAAACCCATTGGCCAGTTATCAGGAATTGCGTTAACTACATGAGTCATACCAGCATGTATTGCACCTTGGCTTGGCCATACGTGTGTAGCAATATATGGAATATCCTTTGGAATATTTCTAAATATTGGAGTTAATAACTCACTGTTCTTTTGATCTACTGCATTATATGTAATCTTTTTGAAACCTTCAGAGTTTAATGGTTCCCAAACAATCTTATTGAATAATTTAGATTTTTGAGAAATTCTTGAAGCTGTAGAATACATGTCATTTTGATGTCTAATCATCTTAGAGCCTGTAGCATCAAAAGATGCTAGGTCTAACCAGTATGGCTTATAGCCTAATGCTTTAGCAGCTGATGCCATAGCAATACTGATTCTATAGTGACCAAAGCCCATACGGATATTACCAACGATTAGGGCATTATCCTCAAATTTTTGATTTTCATCAGCAAATACAATGTTTGATGCATCGATATAATCAAGAGTATCAATTGGTTTGAAGCCAATCTTATAATCTTTATTAGAGTCATCACCAAATCTTTTTTGATATTTAGCTTTTGATTTATTTGCTTTCTTTATTGTTTTATTGTCAATTGGATTGCCAAAAATTACGCTTGATTTATCCATTAATTACACCTCTTCTAGTATCATATACAAACTTATATGATTTACCATTTAATTCATATTTTACTTCTATTGTACTGCCCAATTTTTTAAATTCTTTGTTTGTTGCATTATTATATAAATTTAATGCATAATCTAATTCTTTTTTCTTTTCTTCATCATAATTAGCAATGTTATCAGATGTCATTAAGACATTACCAAAAAGTGCATTGATTGTAATTAATGCATGTTTTTGTTCTTTTGATAAAGAAATGTTGTTATCACGAAGCAGGAATACGTCTGGATCATTACCAAAGAAACGGTCATTGAATAATGAACGATAGATTGTATTTTGAAGTGTTACCTTAGTAGAAATTCTTTCTCTATGGAACATCTTCATAAACCAAACATCATCAAATATTAATGAAACATCTGGTCCAACACGTAGATAATCAAAATTATTATATGAACTAATAACGTTAGCGCCACAGCCTAAAATAATCTTATCGCCTAAGATTTCTCTTAAGAAATGATAGCATTCATTAGCATATTGTGCTCTTGTCATACCATTCTTTGGAATGATATGTGATGCATATAAGAAATCTAATTTAAAGAAATCAAATCCCATATCAAGATAATACTCTAATGATTTTTTAATATAAGCTCTAGCATCAGGATTAGAATAATCTAATGCATAGAATCCACTCCAGTTGCCACCAGCCTTTAAATAGTTACCTTTTTTATCTTTAACAAATAATTCTTTATGATTTTTGAATAATTCACTTTCTTCTTCACCAGCATATGGAGCAAGCCAAATACCCGCCTTTAAGCCTTTAGCGTGAACCTTATCAACAATTGGCTTTAATCCATTAGGGAATTTAATTGGATCAATAGTTAGCCAATCACCAACCTTAGTTTCATATCCATCATCAATTTGGAATAAATTAAAACGATTATCTAATGCATCTAAATCCTCTAATATAATTTTTTCATTGATGTTTTGATAATAGTTATACCAAGATGTAAAGCCAAAGATTTTTTCTATATCTTTTTTAGGGAATGCCTCATTAAATGATTTTAAGCCTTCAGCATAATTATTGTAGAAGCAATAATCAAATATTACTACTTCCATTCCTGCCTTTAAAGCTAAGCCTTTAGTTTCAGAAATAAGCTTTAGCTTACCTTTACCTACACCTTTAATTAATTCAATAATTAAATAAGCGTTTTGATGATTTAGATTATAGATGAATGATTCACTTCTACCCTTGCTATAAAAAATATCATAGCCATGTAGCTTATTCATTTTATATTTATAAAATGTCGCATCACCATATTTATCCATTGCATATAAATGGGAAATAATATGGGGACTTTTATAAATATTTCTTTCTCTTTTTACAAGCTTATTTTCAAATGAATCAGTCCATGATTGGTAACCATTTAAAAAATACACATCGTAATAATTGACGTCAAATTTGACGTCAATTACTGCATTTCCTAAAGTTAAATCTTTTAAAACTTTAACCTTAACTATATGTCTATTACCTTCAACTGATTTTGAAAATTCTATATCATTATTATTTATTTTTGTTGAACGTTTTTTAGAATCAATATAGTAATTTAGCTTCATATTATTTATCTTCTTTTTCTTCAGTTTTTTCTTCTTTTACACTTTCATATTTCATTTCGTTTAATGAAATAGTGTTCATTACTTGCTTTTCATTATAGAAGAATAGAATTACAGCACCTAAGATACAGAATGCCATAGCAACGATTGCAACGATTGCTAGACCTGTTTCTGTAGGAACGATATCATTACCTGTAGCGGCAGTAGTTGTTCCTAAGATTGCTAAAGATGTGAATAGTAACATAGCTGCAGATTGACCGAACTTCATTGCGAAAGTACGTGCAGCAAAGAACATACCTTGACGGTTTTCACCAGTTGTAATAGCTTCTGCTTCAGCGATATCAGCAACGATTGATTGAGGAATAACACCAAGAAGTGCCATTGGGAATGCAGCGATAACTACTACAGCAATACCAAATACATAGCTTAATGCGTTAGCTTCAGCTTGACCATTTAATACGAATGAGCAAATAGCTGTAACAACATAAGCAAGTGCTAAGCCTAAGAATCCTAAGCATACTAGCTTCTTCTTACCATATTTCTTAACTAAGCCAGATACTAATGGATAGAAACATGCAGATAATACTGTCATTGCACCCATGAATACCATTACTAAGCCTTCGCCTAAATGCATAGATACCTTTACGAAGAATGGTAAACCAGTTTGGAACATTGTTAAACCGATGAAATACATAATATCAGAACCAACGAATTTTCTAAATTCTCTGTTCTTGAATGTAGATGCTAGAGACTTGAACATATTAGTCTTGTTAGGTTCAGCATCAACGAATTCTTTTTCATTTAATAAGAATGTTGGAATTAACATAGCAACTAAGCCAACAACAGCAAGTACGATGAATGGAACACGATAGCTCCATGCAAATGATAAGCCCATACCTCTAAGTGGTCCAGCTAATACGAATGGTAGATATGCAATCATAGTACCAGCAAAGAATGTTAATGAAATTGCTGTTGAGATATACATTCTATCATCTTGTGTCTTACCAAATTCAGAAATTAATGCATTGTAAGGTGTACAATACATAGTCATGAATAAATAGAATAAAATTAAAGAAATTAAAATCCAAGCAATGTTACCAGCATTTCCACCAGCATCATATGCACCAAATGGAGCACAGAATACTAATACAGTCATAACTGCAAATGGAATTGCGGCTATCTTCATGAATGGGAATCTTCTTCCTTTAGGATTTTTTGAATTATCAGATAGATTTGCAACAAGTGGATCTGTTACGGCATCAAAAATACGGCAAATAAATGTAATCAAGCCGATGATAGTTAAGAAACCACCAATTACTAGACCTGGGTGAATGTATTGCATTGCACCATTTTTGTTAATATCATCTGCTGTAGGTAGATAGTATGTAACTAACCAAGCACTGATGATACCACCAAGTAATGACCAACCGAATTGGCCGATGGCAAATATCCACATCTGTTTTTTAGATAGACGTTTGCCTACTGCTTTTACTTCTACGTTTTCCATAAAAACTCTCTTTTTTTGGATATTATGTCTAATCTAATATCCTTTTCTCCTCTTTTTTTAATACTTTTTTAGATTATGTTAGACTCATAATCTTTTTAAATAATTTAATATAATATTTATTAAGCAAGATATTTCTCCACTTCTGTTAGATACTTTATCTTGTAATAAAACATCATTAACGACAGCTTTTTTCTTACAAAGCTCGATTAACGCATGAGTTGATGAAAAATAGAATAAATCTAGATTCTCTATTTCTCTAATACTTCCATCCTCTACTCCTTCTTTATATAGACCATCAAAAATCTTCTTGAATTTGTCTACACCATTTTCATAAATTTCAATGCTGTCTAATTTATTTTCAATCATATATCCATCAAGTTCTGAAATAAATTTAAAGAATTCTGGGTGATGATTAAAAATTCTTAGATAATTGCTATAAAAAGACTTCATCTTCTCATAACCACTGCTCTTTGAATCATATGAACTATAGTCAATCAAAACTGTGTTCATAAGCTTCATAGCTACACCAAGTAGGATATTCTCTTTTTTAGAGAAATAACGATACATTGTGGCTTCACCAATACCAGCTTGTTTAGCTATATCCTTAATTGTTACTTCGCTAATTGATGTGTTTAACATCATACCAGTAGCAACATCAATGATATAGTTTAGCTTAACTTCTTTAATGCTCATACTACATACAACCCCTTTCATAGTATTTGATAGATTTACTATCATTTTGATATAATCACTATCTATATAATAAACCACTTTAACTACAATGTCAATGAAAACGTTTTTCTTTTTTTAAAAAAATTATAAAAAAAATTGAGAGGTTGTCCTCTCAATTTTATTCTGACTCTTCAGTCTCACTATCTTTTGGTTCTTCTATGTTCTTTGGCTTGTATTCTGGTTGTTTCTTTTTATAATTCTCAGGTAATTTATTAGGTACATATCTTTGTTTTTGACCTCTATTACCACGAATTCTTTCAATCAAGCCTTTAATTCTCTTCATTTCAAATAATAATAAATATAATAAAATGATAACTACCACAAAAATACTCATTACACCAACAGTTGGCCATACTGCACTGCTACCAAGTACTTCACCCTCAGTATAGGCAATTAAGTATTTATCATATGGTGCTTGTTTAGATTGAGCCTTTGTCTTCCATTCATTCATTCTTGCTTCATATGTTGTATATGCTGCATCATATTCTTCTTTAGTCTTAGTCTTTGGATTAGAATTATATCCATCAGATACAGGCATAAATACATTATATAATGTACATAGATCTTGAATATCAGTGAAGAATTGCTCAGTGAAGCCAAAATTAAATGCTACATTATTAGCTAATTGTGTTACACCTTCATTATTAATAATATTATAAGAATCAATATTCATGTTAGTTGCTGACTTGATTGCTCTAATATCAGTTTCAGTTAATACTACTCTATAGAATCCCCAGTTCTTACCGAAGTTGATATATTCTCTTTCATTATGAAGAGTATAATCTTCTGGTTTAGTTATCTTATCCTTATCCATATAATCTTTTTCATTAATAGTTGTAGATATTCTTAATTTAAAGTCATATGTCTTAGCAGGATTTACTGAATTATCATATAATCTAATACCAGTTAAGTTTGATGAGTTAACATCGTTTGTAGCAAATTTAACATTAGTCATAATAAAGTAATATGCTTTATCATAGCTATGATGATAATATGGGATACTTGTAGAGCTTCCTGCAGATACTTCTTGTGTACCATTATATACAACTAAATTGAAGTTTTCTCCTTCATATGTATATATAGGTGTACTATCGAAGTAACCACAATATGTTCTAACTAATTCATTATATTGTTTGTTTTTGATATAATCTTGTGTTTTTGCATATATTGCAGAATAGGCATTTGAGCGGTATGTTACAATACCAAAGATAACACCTATGATACCTGCAAATACAAAATATAATATTTTTAATAGAATTCTAACCATTTTTCTAATCCTCTATTTTTATACGTATCGATATGATTTTATCATTTTTTTGATTTTTTTCAACATTGTTATTTACAAAATAATAAAATTGTGTATAATAGAAAAGGCAATTTGATGGCGCATGTGGTGAAGTGGTTAACACGGCGGATTGTGGCTCCGTTATGCGCAGGTTCGATCCCTGTTATGCGCCCCAGATTAGATATTAAAGTCCCAATCGGGACTTTTTTTCTTATCCAATCAATGCTAATTTCTGTCTAAAATAAGATTCAGGAGCATTATTATACTCTGCTGGAGCATTGCCTTTATCAATATTTACTATATTATTATAATTGTTATATATAATGTTATATACATTATTTTCAAAGCTATTGTTGTTTAATACGCTAGAGGCAATAGCTTTTATTTTATTCTGATATGCCATTTGAGCACTACTTTCTGATTTAAAGATAGTTTTCTTTAAAAGATTACTCTTATTGTTATCACCTTGTAGATTCCAATAATCATTATATCTTTTATTTACCATATCATTATTCTTAGCTTGGATACCGAAGCATCTATCCATATCATATGGAATGAAATATGCTTTACCATTATCTCCAAAATAAAGATAATAATTATTTGAATCATATAGGAAGTTATCCCAGTCACCTGTAAAATATTGAATAGCCATGAATGTATAGAAATAATCTTCATCCATATAATCAGCAAGTGTTGATGACAAATCAGTTTCACTTGAATTAATCCACTCTAAGAAGTTCTTCATCATTACATGTTTTGACTTCTTCTTATTTGTCTTTAAATCATATGACATTGGTTGATCACCCTTATAGATTGTTGTATCAACACCATAAGCATTAGCTGTTGTATGATTTAGTGTAGGCATACCTGTTTCTTTTCCATATGTAGCTTTATATAAATCACCATCATCATTACCTTCAAAATAACGATGAACGAAATATTTATCTACTGGTTCATATATCTTATATAAAGGATCAACACTTGATGATGTATTTTGATTAACAAAATTAACTACACCTAAGGTTGTGTTTTGAGCCTTTATACCATTATCCTTGTATACCTTAGCAGCATAAACATCTCTTGAATATGATGCATCACCCTCACGGTTGAATTTAATTTCAAGGCCACCTAGTGAAAAGAATGTTCTATCTTTTCTAACCTTTCTAGCGTTAGAATCAGTCCATACCTTTCTTTCACTTGCTGTATATTCTTCTTCATCATCAAATGTTTCATCAAATGATAATTTATAAGAAGCATTATTTGCTATTTCATTACCATTCATAAATGAAGCTCTAGATGTATTACCCTTCATTCTAATTCCAACTTCATCTATTTCACTTTCAAGAATATCACCATTTGGATAAGTTATCTTAACCTTGAATGAATCAGCCATACGATATGTATTACGCATATAATCATCATTTATCTTTTTTAATTCTGAATTAGATATATTTATACTTAATTCAACCTTATTATTTAAATCAAATAAATCATCATAATATAATGCTGTGTCTACATTGACAAGTTGTGTTGTAGATGTAGATGTTGTAATAGTTGTCGTAGTGGTCGGTTCTACTCTTGTTGTAGTAGTTGTAGGAGCTACTGTTGTTGTCCTTGTAGTAGTCATACCAGTCTTAGTAGTTGTGGTAGTTGGAGTTACTGCAGTAGTTCCTGTAGTTGTTGGATTAATTAAATTATCCAAAAAAGAGCATGATGTTAGTATTAATAATGAAACTGGTAATAACATTAATAATTTCTTTTTCATAATTCCTCCTAGTCGTTATAAAAGCATAAGGAAAAACCTATGCCTTTATATTTATTGTTTTACTGATTAAGCTTTAAGCGCGTAATCAGTTCCTGGTGTCATTGTTGGAATATTATTAATAATTGCAACAAACGCTAAAATTTCATCAGAAGTTAATTCATCAATAGATGTTGAAGTTGCATTTAAGATGTTTACAACTTGAATACTATTTGCTAATTCAAACATATGATTACAATCTGGCGCTAGTGGATTAACATCTGTTGTTACAATAAAGTTATAAACAACATCTTCTATATTATTCTCATCTTTATATTCATTAGAGAATGAAATAGTGATATTTGCTTGAAGCAATCTAATACTATCATATTTTATTCCACCAACATTGTATGAAGTTACTACATCACTAACAATACAACGTAATACGCTAGATTTCAAAATAGTATGTTGATCATCAGTTGTTAAATCCTTAATAGTATCAAAGCTAATGTTAGCATCGAATGATTCGCCAGATGTCAACTTGTTAAATGCGACAATTAAATTCTTAATTTCTGTTGCTGTTAATACTGCTAAGTTATTTCCAGCTAAATCTTCATCAAGTAATACATATGTTGCATTATTTGAAACATATACTGGTTGTGTTGGATTATTATCATTTTTAATATTTCTAGTAATGTTAGCACGAAGAATTGTACTAGCAGCAATTAATGTTGAATTACTTAAAATAGTAGCATCTGGTTTTAGAGTAGAGGCATCAAATGATGCAGAGCCACCGAATGCAACAAATGCGTTAAGTAAGTTTTCTAGTTCAGTATCATTGATGTAATTAGCAGTTGCAGAGTATGCAGCTGTAGAATCAATTAATACTGACTTAGGTACTACGATATTTACATTATCAACAACATTCTTAGAAATAGTTGCTTTTAAGATTGTTGATGCCATGATTGCAGTTACCTTAGTATTATCCATAACTACATCATCAATACTAAATCCATTAATTGATGAGCCAAATGATTTAGCTGATGTTAATAATGCTTCTAATTCAGTAGCTGAAATAATATTAGAAGATTCAGCATAAACATGTGTAGGATCAGCAAGTGTAGATGCTGGAACAACCATACTACCATTATTAACTACATTCTTTGATACTGTAGCCATTAGGATGTATGAGCCTAAAATGTATGTAATAGTTTCATCATCAATAACTAGGTTTGTAGCATTAAATGTATTGAAATTATCAATATGTAGATGGTTAAGCATTCTCTTCATATTTACAAATTCAAGCATGTTGTAGAAATAAATACCTGTTGTACCAAATTCAAATTTAGCACTATCATGATCAACTATAGTAGCTGATGAATCAAATACAGATTTAGCATTTGTTGATAATAGATCAATTGTGATATTTGATTCATAAAGCTTTGTAAGATCAAATGCTTCATCAAGAATAGTATTAGTTAATGAAGATGTATCAATAGTTGTTACATCAGTAATACCGATATAATTTAATGTATCAATGATGCTTGCTACTTCATTCTTCTTATAATATTTCTTATTTAATACTGTATGATTATCATAAGCAGATTCAATTACAGCTTGATGTACACCAGCATCAGTTAATGCTGTATCTAGCTTATCCTTTAATATGAATACAATAATTACTGATAAATATAATTTATCTAGCTTAGTACCCTTAGAAGGATCAGTTGAATCATAATTGTTATTTAATGTTAATATCTTAGTCTTAACATCATCAGCATCAAAGTTAGTTGCATCAGTGATTTCTAGAATACTCATAGCATCTAATAGTACTGATACTTCTGTTTCCTTATACACCTTAACAGTTGTTGTTAAGTTATCCTTAACAGCTACTGAATCTCTAACATCAGTTGCAACAACTGTACTAGTTAATACTTCATCAAGCTTATCAGCTAAGATACACTTAATAATATCTGAGCCATATAATACTTGAAGTGTAGATTTATTATTGTATGCAGGAAGTGGATTATTGAATGTATTGATTTCAGATAAGATGTCATCAATTGCAACATTTGTTACATCTAGATTAAGTACATTCGCAGAATCTACTATTGCAGAAACCTCTGCTTGTGTATATGCTAAATAATTAGGGTCTGTAAGGTGTGCTTCATCATAAGATGTCTTGATGGCATCAAGGATACCAACACGACCTGCTGATAAAACATCAGCAAATGATTCATCTAGCATATCAGTTATAGTTAACCAAATAATTATAGATCTATGACAGATTTCTAATTTAGATTTTTCCACATCAGCATCAGATGCACCATTTAATCCCTTAATTGATTCTAATGCAGAATCCTTTACAGCATCAGAATCAGCTAGATCTACTGTATCTAGATCGATAATCTCACTGATACCAGTAATTAAGTCACCTAATTCTTCATGCCATGGGCTTGTATGAGTGTAATTATAAATTGCTGTTGTAGATTCAGCTAAATCAAATAAATCAGTTGGAATATATAATACTGTTGAAATACCTTCTGCATTACATAAGTAATTAACGAATGTAGCACAAATGATATCACATTCAAGCATTGTATCTTTGTGATTTGCAAAGTTAGCAACAACTTGTGCTGGAGAAATTTCAGATAATGATTCACCAACAATCAAATCAGTTGAAGCAATAATAAAATCAGTTATTTCTTGTTTATTAATCAAATATGGAATTGAATCATCAGTTAATGCGATTCTATGTTCATTAGGAATAATTAAAGTAATACTACCTAAATTTAAAGTAGATAATAAATTAGATACTGTGTAATGAATTACCTTTGATGATAATAAATCATTAAGCTCATCTTCATCTAAATCTTGGACTGCTTCTACTATCTTAGTTTGAATATCTGTTGAAGTATTAGTAAATGTAGATACCTTAAAACCAGATGCCTTAATAGAATGAATTAAACGATATGTTTCACCAGGAACAAGCTCTTCGCCTTCAGTCTTTGATAACCAACCATCTAGGCTTGTAGCTAAGTCAGTAGGTAATTTAATTTGTTCAATTCCTGATAGCTTATTCTTTAAGATATTAGAAATACTACCTTCAATGATTACAGAATCTAAAATAGCTAATGCATCAGTTTGTTCAATGAAGTGATCAATATCGTATTGGTATTCACCCTCATTAATGAAATCAAGAATAGAATCTGATAATTCACTAACTGCTTCTACGATATTTACTATTTCATCCTTCTTAATTAGGTTAACATATTCACCATCAACTTCTGTTAATACAGAATTAGGAATATATAATTCAAAATCAGAGCTTATTCTCTTGTGATCAATTAATAAGCCAGATAGTACACTTCTTACAATTGTTGATGAAGCAACTGAATCAATAATTCTATTGCCTGCAGAGTCATTCTCTGTTAATGAAGTAATTAAATTGAATAGATTATTAATACTAATATCGCTTGCTTGGCCTTGAGAATCTAAGATGGCCTTAAATTCCATTCTGAAGTTATTATTTCTTAACATCTTTTCAAAGCTATCAAGTAGATTATACATCTCACCCTTAGTTTCGCCTTGATTAACAAATTTAATATTATCAGGAATATAGATACTTGAAGATAAGTTCTTTAATCCACCAAATACCATTTTATTAATTGAACTAATTTGAAGTAATAAATCAGCAAGTGAAGATTCAGCAAGTGCATTCTTAATGTTTTGATATTCTACTATATTTTCAGCACTATGCTCGCCTTCAAATATATTAAGAATTAATTCAATTAAAACATTCTTGTCTTTATAATCCTTAGTTGGATCATATACATTCTTACCAAGCTTAACAACTGAAACACCAACATCTAATAATTTTTGGATTTCAAATACCCAGTCAGTTTCAGTAGTTGTATTAGCTGATAATAATTTATCAATACTCTCTGCTTTACTATTTTGTCCTGTAACACTATTTAGTGCGTTATTGAATTGATTTTCATATACATAAGTATAGATTCTTTGAAGAACAGGATTAACTTCTTGTTTTCTATTTGCATCATTTAATATAGATAGAGATTTTAGGTATGGTAATACTTGTTCAGAAATATTTAATAGTGCTGATACATCAGGTTTATCTGTTTTCATATTAGCAATATTCAATGATATTACGCCAATTGCTAGCTTTAATAAGCCTTTTGTATCATCTTTTGATAATAGATGAGATGCTGTAAGACATGGCTTATCACCAACTGAAGTACCTGCATCTAATAATTCCTTTTCAGCTGCAATCTTTGGAGATAGGTAGCCCTTCTTAAATAAGATTTTTAATAACTCGCCACCATCACCTTCAATTTTTAATTCATCAATATGGGCAGAAATTGAGTCAACTAATGCAAGTGCGAAGTCTGCAAAATAATGTCCAGCCTCAAATTCATCAATCATTTTGTTAAATTCAGTTTGGAATGCTTCTTTTTGCATTATTTCTGTTACAACATTAAGTATTTCATTTTGACTCTTATTAGGATCAGAGAATAATGTTTTTAATTCTTCTCCGCCATGCTTAACAAGTAAATCAATTGACTTAGTTGCAAAGCCTGTATAAGAACCAATTTCTTCTGTTGTTCTAAAGTTTATTACCTTTCCGTCTTTTTCATATGTACTACTAAATACTAAGTCAGTAGCATATAGATAGTATGGAAGACCATTTTTATTCTTTAATAAATTTAAAACCTTGAATATACCATTGTTACCATAGCTAGCAATACCAGTATAGATATCATAATATTGATTCATTTGTTCATTACCGAAATCCATCTTATCATATGTTTTTTCTCCACTATCACCTACTGCGATAAAGAAGAATGAACCAATGAATGAAATGATAATTAAACCCGATGCTAAACCTCTAAGTGTTCCTACTAGCATACCAAGAAGTGGATGCTTGGAATATGGATGCTTAGTCTTTAATTCAGCATAAGCTTTTTCTCTTTTAGCTTTATGTCTTCTTTCTGGGTAGAAGATTAAATAGATTAAGTAGAAAATGAAAACTAATAATAGATATGCAACCATTACTACTATTGCTAATACTAATCTTAATGCCATATTAGCAAGTGTCGCAATATATGCACCATTTTCACTTAGCACTGCTTTTACACCCTCACCATAGTTATTCATGTTCTTGGATAAAAGCTCAATCATTATTGCAGTGAAGGTTGTGTTTTCTTCTGCAACACCCAACTGTCTTTGTAATCCTCCAGCTCCCATAAAGTTATTTGTGATAGATACAATTGCTCCATCAGTTTGTGGATTATTAACAATTATCGCATATGCAATTGTTAATCCAGCAAAAATAACTAATGCGTGGATTCCTAATATTAGACTTTTTCTAAAGCCTCTTATTAGACCAAAGATTATTCCAAAGATCAAAAATAAAAGAAAAATTGATAATGGAACAACCCAAATCAACAACTTAATTATCTCAGTATTCATACCTAATACCTCCTAAATTAGAGTTTTCTATTATGTTTTATTTTACCTTCTTTTAAATCTTTTTACAATAAATAAATATTTATTGTATATAAAACCAATCAAATTTTCTTAATTTTATATTAAAATTAATAGGCAAGAATAAAATTATCCTTGCAATTCAATATTCATTGTGATAAACTATTCTTCGACTAGGGGCATATTGTCAATGGTAGCAAGCCGGTCTCCAAAACCGTTAGTGAGGGTTCGAATCCTTCTGCCCCTGCCACTTAAAAAATCGCACAGCTAAGCCGTTTTTAAGGTTTGGCTTTTTATTTTATTTATCCATAAACATCAAAAATTCTTCAAAATTCAATGTATTTTTCAATGTGAATTAAAAAAACTGAACAACAAGGCCATTAGCTGACCTAGAAATTCAGTTTTTTATTTTTTTCATTTTTTTACTTATTTTTAATAAATATAAAAGGGCTAGAATCATTATTTTAAAGTAATATTTCTTTCAGATAATAAATCAATTATCCTATTATTGAAATCTTTATACCCACAAGTTACATAATCGACCATATAAATTGGTATTGAATCAATAATATCTTTGATATCAGGCTGTCCTAATAAATTAACATTATGCTCTTTTGCATGATGCAATAATGACCAAGATGTAACAGTTTTAAACGCATCTTTTGTAGATGGTGATGTTTGAGCCTGATTAATTCTTAGATATTTAATGTCCATATTCTTTTCTTTAATACATTCTTCTTTTATTTTCTTTATTAAGGCATTAGAATCAATTTCATGATGCCAATTAGATATAATATCATTTGAATCTAACAAAGAAAAAATACCACTTCTATTATCTGCTTGAGAAAATAATACAACACCAGCCTTTTTCCCATCATCAGTTATATTAGAATAAGTTAATTTTGAAAATGAATTAATATTTTGATAATTTACATAATCAAATAAATTTTTATTGTTATATTTAACAGTTTTTATAAATTCCTCTAATTCATTGAAATTAGAATTTCCTTCATAATATTTATTAATATTAAATAGTATGAATTCACCAGGATTTTCATCTAAAAATTTTAATATTAATTTTAAATTATTTTCAAATTCTTCACTAATCAAGCCATGTGAATTATAAAATATACCATCAACATTACATACTCTAACATCTAAATATCTAGCCCCAGCACATAGTTGTTTATAAACATCTTCACTTTGTGCTCTTGCTAGACGCACCATCATGCCTTTCCCCAAAAAGCGTAATAATCTATTATTTACTATATTATCTTCACTTTTATTAGGAGCTGAATAATAAT
Organism: Acholeplasmatales bacterium; assembly: GCA_017454375.1. GTDB lineage: Bacteria > Bacillota_I > Bacilli_A > Acholeplasmatales > Anaeroplasmataceae > Anaeroplasma. The sequence continues at coordinate 28,113 of JAFTDB010000021.1, forward strand.
CAATTTTATCACTTAAGGCATCATGACTTCCAAGCATTGAAATTCTAGTTAATGATACATTTTTAAATTCTGGATTTTGATTAACAATATCTCTAAAGAAATGAGAATGATCATTATATGATGATTTTGAATAAGTAGTTATTGGAGATGATATTAAAATTGAAAAAAGCCCAAAAATAACTATTAATATATAAATAATTATATGCTTTTTCAAAATATCACCTCCAACATCTTATTTTTATTATTTTATCACTTTTAAAAAGGTAAAAATACCCACAAATAAATTGTGGGCATTATCGATTATTCTTTTATTTCAGTTGCTTGAACTTCAGGCACTTCTATAGCTTTTTCACTTAATTCAACCTTAGTAGTTGCTAAAGTAGGATCCTCTAAATCATTTTTAAGATTAGCCTGGAATTCCTTAGTATCAATAGCTTGCTTAACAACCTTAACCTCTACTTTTGGTTTTTCTTCTACAACCTTTTTTTCTTCTGGCTCTATTCTTTTTGGATGCCTTTTAACATTTTTAGGTCCACCTGTTGTTTTAGTTCTTTCTGGAGCTTTGCTATCACCAAGGTTAAGTTTAATTTTTCTTTCACTACTAACTGTTCTGTTATTTCTTCTTGTGCTTTTTAATGCGCCTCTTCTTGGGCTTACTTTTTCTTCAGCTTTAGCGCTTTTAGTTGCAGTCTTTTCTTCCTTTGCTACTTCTTTTAATACTGCATTAGCTTTTAAATATTCAGGCTTAACCTCACCTAAATTTAATTCTTTAACAGCTCCTATCATTTTTTTAATTTGAGCTTGATTAGTACGAGTTTCACGAACTGCCTCAACAACCTTCAAACAAAAAGCAGCTCTTTCCTTTCCAGCTCCTTTAAGCTTAGCTATCTGTTCAGCAGTTGGGAATTCTCCTTCCTTTAGCCTTGGAAATTTGTGATGTAGGTAGCGAATTGCAACATCCTCTAATGCCTTATCATCGCCATAACCCTTTCTGGTATTATCCTTATAAGCATTATATGTTCTTTTGAATGCCTTATATTCCTTTGAAGTTCTTCCAAGTCTTCTTTCCCAAGTACTAGGCTTTTGTTTTTCAAAAGCTTTAGCAATTGAGTGATTAGATTCAGGTATTTTACTTTCAATTGCCTTTAAGGTATCATATGTTAACGTTCTTCCGTTTTCAAAGGAAGTATATTTATCCTTATATCTACCATGCACCTTAAATTCTAGTTTATAATCTTGCTCATCTTTAAATAATTTAATAAATTTATCTCTATTTTTATCTAAATTTTTAATATAACCTTTATAAGCAAAGCCTTTTAATTCTTCACTTTCCTTTGGCTTAATTGATTCATAAAATTCATCATCCTCAAGCTTTGCTTGAATGAAGCCTACTGGATCATTAAAGAAAAATTTTAATGCTAAATCATATTCCTTAGATTGCATATTAGTTAAATCATTAGGATTAGCAGCGAGTTGCTTTTGCACAACCATTGTAGCAACTTGGTTTTTACATGTATAAATTAATTCCTGTAAGCTTTGTTTAGGAATTCTTCTATCCAATCCATATTTTAATATATATGCAATGGATTTATTAATATAATCCATTTCATTATTGCCTTTATAATTTTTAAAAATATCATCTATCATGCCGTGGACATTGCAATCATATAATTCTTTTCTTGTTTCTGGAGTCATAATTAGCACCTCACTTTTTTGTTTGATGATATTGTACAACATTGTATGCAACAAATATGCCACAAAAAAAACACCTCAAATTAATAATATGTACCCAATGTCAAGGACACTAATAAAAAATGGTATATGTTATTAATAAGGAATCAATCCCCTAGGGGATTCGCGGCCTAGATTGAAGCTGATTGTACATTGATATGATATCTCTAAAGTAGAAAACGTCTTTTTTATAAGTGTCTACTTTATAGGGTCTATTTTAATTTGCTTAGCTGTTTTTTTATACATTTCACAAAAATAATCGGTGATAAATCTCACCGACTATTTGATTTATTTACTATTTTTTGCGGCAGACTTAATCTGCTTCTTTTGATCATACATCGCAAAATCAGCTCTTTCAAACATATGTCTAAAGCTGTAATCCTCGCCTTGAATATATTCTGCCATACCAAAAGCCATTACTACTTCATTCTTCTTTATATTGGATTCTATCTTCTTTTTAAATATAGATACTAATTCATCTTTAACTTCAAAATCATCTTCACTTAGTAAGGCCATGAATTCATCTCCACCAATTCTATAAACCTTACTATTTCTAAATGTATTTTTAATTAATTCACAAGCACTAATGATATATCTATCACCCTCCTGGTGACCAAGAGTATCATTAACCTTCTTTAGATTATTGATATCAAATACAATTAACGCAAAATCCTTTAATTGATTTTCATTGATTAAATTATCGATTCTTTCCTGAGCCTCTAAATATGCAAGTCTACTTTCAACTCCTGTTAGGGCATCAGTATAAGCAAGCTCCCAGGCTTCCTTTAGCTCTTTAGATTGTTCTTTCTCATGAGCTAAAGTTTTTTCTAGATTCTCTCTATATTCTTCTTTTTCATTTTCAATAACGAATACACGAAGTAAACATGTACCTACTAAATAACCAATTGAATATAGCGGTAATAATGGATTAAACATTTGAATTGCAATAGCTGTTAGCATTGATACTGCTAATAAGCCAACTGTTAGATATCTTCTACCCTCTAGGCCTTTAGTACGTATCGCCCCAACAAATGAATAAACGGCTGTAACAAATAATAAGATTGTCTGTATACCAAGTATCCAATATCTTCCAGTTGCGGTTTCATAATCGCCAGCTCCGTTAAGGCTAAACAAAATCGGCTTAAAGATATTAATAATCATTAAGATAATTATTGTTACAAAGAATATAATACCAGCACCTGGTAATATTTTACGGAAGATAGTTTTATCTTCTATATATGTTACAACATATTGTGTTAATGCCATAATACCGGCAGCCATAGCTATGAAATATATTTCAGTATCAACATATAAAGGTATTCTGTATCTGTAATAATCTAATATACCCCATAATATATCTGTAATATAATAAAAAGTTACAGCATATAAAAAGAATCTATAGCTTCTAATAATATGATCGTTATGTCGTTTGAAAAGGATATCATGATTGGTAATAATTAGGATAATTACTGCCAATGTACCAATTAATGCATAATACATAATTCATCAACTCCAACACCAAATTATATAAAAATGTCATTTTCATTTCTATTTATTATACTCACTATATTAAATCTTTTCAAGTTTTCAGGATTACCAAAAGAAAAAGCTCTTTAGGGTTAACCTAAAAAGCTTTTCATTATTTAGATAGTTATGCTTTTACTATACATGGTAATACATTACCATTTACAATTTGCCAATACTTATTAGAATCATCATCAAGCTCACTATAGCATCTAATCTTATATAGAGTCTTATCAAAGATAGCTGCTTGAGGTGATTTTGCTTCAAGCATAGCTAGATCCATTGCTGTACCACGATAATAAATATCTACTATATAATTTGGACTAGCATTGTAAATTAATGAGGAATCCTCAAAGCTGTCAAGCTTTGATAATACAATTCTCTTTAAGCTACCAGTATTTGAAGTAATATTTATACCACCTATTCCAGCTGCATCTGGAAGCACAAGTATCTCAACATAATCTAAGAATTTATCAATTGCATTCTTATGCAGGTGTTGTAAGCCACTTGGCAACAACATAACCTTGAAGTTGTTTTCTGGACTCGCTATATCATAATAATTACCAGTTAATTCATAAATTACACTAACAAGACTACGAACATCTTCTATCTCATTTGAAGAAACTTGCATCTTGTCAGGTACTATGAAGACGTTCTTAGTATTTCTGATTGGAGTGAAATCTCCATTATCTCTGATTACATAAGTTTGGTAACTTGCTCTACCGATTGGAGATGTATTTCCTTGAATAAGCTTAGTACCACCAACTAATTCAACTTCAATATATAAATCAGGTAATACGTTATACAATGCGCCTGTATTTTTAGTACCAGGAGTAATAGCATCTGTGTATTTTGTATTTTCTGAAATCCAAGGTGTTCCCTTAGAATCAACTATAGATTTATAGCTACTAATGTAATAATAATCTTTTGATAATCCTATAGCAGATAAATCTGTAGCAAATGTATAGCTTCCATCATCATAATAGCCATCATATCTTTTATCTGTAAACAATTCATAGCCTTTATATAAATAATGGACATATCTAACTTCTTTATTATCAGTTTCAAATTCTACATTTGCATCTGCAGTTATAGGTGTTGTAGGAAGATTATATGAATATAATACACCACCATTTGATCTAGTTAATTCTTTATCTGTTAATAGAGGAATAGAAAACTTAGAAATACGATTATCTAAAACTGTTTCTTCAACAAATACAGATTTTCCGTCAAAATGAGTTACATATAAATCAAATGGTAAGATAATATCATAGCCATAATAATATGGAAGAGTTACTGGATTATTCTTAGCATTTAATCCTGTACCATTTAATACTGCAGTAGTAGACTCAGTATTATATGTTATAGAAATCTTATTTGGAGTCCATAATGCATATAATGTAACAAAACCATTTTCATCTATAAATTGTTCTAGATCTTCTACTACACCCTTTGTGATGTAATTACTTGAATTTCTTATAGCATCTGGCTTTGATGATATAGATGCTTGAAGTAGAGCACCATCAACAAATGCATAATCAGTATTTGTTATAGGTCTTGTCATACCATCAACATATTTATAATTAAATCCAGAAATAATTTCATTATAATTCTTTTCTACTAAATAGAACCATGATTCAGCAAATGCTACATCAGTTGTCCATCCAGCGAATGTATAGCCAGTCTTATTAAAGCCAATAGATGCCATTGAAGTTAGGGGTTGTTCAACCTTTGAATTCCTTTGACTTCCTTCAAAATATAAGACTTGATTATCAGAAGTTTTTCCACCATTAGCATCATAGATAATGTAATATCTTACAAGATCCCATTTAGCATAGAATGTAACATTTTCGCTTACCTTATAATTACCATCAGTTTCTTTCCATACTACATCAGCTAAAGTACCATTCTTCTTTGTCATCCATCCAGCAACTGAGTATCCTGTTACACTTGCCTCTGATGGTGTGTAATATTCAATTTCTACATCCTTCCAAATTGCATATAAAGTAACACTACCAACTTGAGAATCTTTGAAGTTAGTTAAGTCATATAATGAATTTAGGTTAGTTATTACTTTTCCATCTGCTGATGTAGACCAACCTAGGAATACATGTCTATAAGTATCAGTCTTATTGACTGCATTTTCTAAATTAGTATCAAATGTTACAGTTGATTCTTTAATAATATATTGATCACCATTTGGAGAATAAATACTGAAGTTCATATCCTTTGAATCAGTATACATTGTGATCGCAGGTTTTTCACCCATACCACCATTAGAATCAAATGTAATCATATTAATTGTGAAATGAGCATATAATGTTTGAGCATATTGCTCATTATTGTATTTTACATAAGATGTGCTTGTTATCTTATCGCCACCAGTAATATCAGTATACCAACCATCGAAGCGATATCCTGATTTTTGTGGTGTAGGTAGGTTACCATAAGTGCCATTACCAAAATTATAATCAACTAGGTAAGGTACTACTGTACCTGTTCCATCATTATAATTTAGATTAACAATAAACTTTTGACTGATGATTTGTGATTCATAACCACCAACATCAAATCTTAATAATCTTACAACATCATCAGTATCGATGATATTATCAAGATTTACATCACCATAGCTAATTGAGAAGCTTGGATTTAAACTTGTCATTTCGCTGATATAATTAGCTCTTTCAAAGTCATCTAATACGATGTATTTAGATACGATTAATACATCAAGCATATCAATTGCACCATCACCATTAACATCACCAGGTAAATGGTCAACAATATTGATATAGCCTTCATATGATAAGAATTCTAATTTATTACCATTCTTATCTGTAAATCTATCAGTATTGCCTTTATTTACAACATCAATTTTGTATCTATCCTCTGCAGAGGCATTAGCTGGTGTTTCAAACACTAGCTTTAATATTGTGCCATCAGTAGACACATCAGATGATGTTTGTGCTAAAACAACATTTAAATGATCTTCATATTCCTTAAAGCTACTAATCTTTGAATCATTTAAAATATTACCTAATCTATATGAAACAAGTGTTAGATTAGAATCATAAATGATTGAGAAATTAGCTGATGTAATTCCAACATTCGCGTGTAAATCTACATACACAACTACCTGGTGCACACCAGGAAGTGCATATGAATCATTTACAACCACTCTTGGAAGCTTAGAGATATATTCTTTAGAAACATTTTCCACAACGATTGTATGTCCACATGTTTCACATGTATAAACTAATCCATTTAATACTTCACTTGATGTTTCAACTAAAGAATATAGATGTGGTTCTATATGTCCACAAATACCACATTCATGACCATAGTCTGTATGCGTTCTACCAGCCATATTATCTTCATGTAAATATGTATGAGGAATTGTTGGAATAGTTGTACCTTTTTCAAGTACATAATCAAGATATACCTTCTCATTTAATTCATTAAGGTAATATGGAACTCTATCTCCTGTATAGCCTACGGCTGCACAGGTTGCCTCTACACGGTTAATTATTTCAGTTGAATAAATATCTGCGAATAATTCTTTTACAACAAGATGACAATGCTCACATTCTTTAGTTGTATAACCATATAATCTAAAATATGGTTCACCTGTAACAGAGTCAGTAAATACTTCAAATCCTTCTACTACTCTTTGTTCATTAATCCATGAATGGCTAGCACAAACTACATTTACTTCAAATTCAGCATAAGTAAATCCTTTAGCCTTTAGGATTGCTTTTTGTTTACCAAGCTTTGTTACATCAATTGAAATAGTCGCTTCATCATTAACCTTTAGTTCTCTACCAGTAGTGGTTACTAAATAAATCTTATCAGTACCTAATACTTGATTCGCTTTTTGATCAACTATCTTTGCACTTTCATCAGTTGTATAAGCAAATTCTGTGGTACCTGCACCTCTAACATCAATTCTCTTTGGAGAATCTGGTAAGATGACATAATCAATATTAAATGTATATACTAAACCAGTTTCTTGAACAGATACATCTACTTGAACCTTACGGCTAACTGATTCAGTTAAGCTAGCATTTTTGGAATCAAAGCCTCTTACTGCAACGATTGCTGGACTATATGATTTAACTACACCAGTTTGATCATCCTTTAATCTTAATTGGATACCTGCTGGGTAGAATGCTTTAGTACCAGGCTCTAATACTAATGATTTATCAATATTATAAGTAGTATCCATTTCACCACTAAACTTAAGTGTTGCTGTATATGTCTTTGAAGGTGGCCATTCAATTTCTTCTTTTATTCTATATATGTTATTAGATGATTGACCTGCAACATAATGACTAGTTAATTTAGAAATATTCTTATCTGTATCAAAGGCCATAAAACCATAGTTTTCAACCTCTGCAGTGGCAGATAAATTAACTACCTTAACATATAAATTATTTATATTCTTTGTATCAGCAGCTGAACCAGCAATGCCACCAGCATATGCTTTACCATATGGACGACGTGTTGAGAATGACTTACCAGATTCGCACACTATTCCTGCATCAACTCTACTATTACCATCAATTTGGGCATATGATAATTCTGCATCAGCACCATTGTAGCCAACTACGCCACCAGCATATACATCATTTGCGTTAGCACCATCCTCGTTAGAGCCATAATAACGTTTTGAATAGCCCTTAACATTTGTCCATTTCACAGCAATGTATTTAACTGAACCATAGTTTTCAGCTACTACACCACCAACATAAATTTGGATAGCCTTATTGACGTTATTATTAGTTTCTTTTGAATCACGAGATATATTAATATCACAGCTATCAATATTGATGAATGATATAGTGCCATTATTGACACCGGCAATAATACCTCCAACAAGCTTTGTTGAATCATTATCATCACTCTTTTGAATACTAGCTTTCCATATTTTCAAACCATTAACTGAGCCAGTTGATGAAATATAACCAAATAATGATGGTTGTTTTTTTGCTGTGCTTAATTTGAAATTAGATATCAAATGGTCATTACCATTAAATGAACCAGCATATGGAGTAATATCATCAAAGAATTGTGTAATTGTTTCATTAGATAGATCTACATCTGTTATTAATGAATAACAATTATGACGATCTAATGTGCCTATTAGCTTAAATTGATCAGCATTACCAATTATATATGGATCTTGTTGAGTACCACTACCAGCAATAAATGAATTCTTTACACCAACTCTAAATGACATGTTGTAAATTGTATAAACCAGTGGTTCTTCTACACCATATTCATTTTTAGCATAAACTGGATCACCATATTTATCCTTAACCTCATACTTAACAACTAAATTAAATGGCTTAGTTGTATTAACAGTATAAGTCTTTTTATCTTCTTGTCCCTCATTAAGCTTATTGCCATCTGAATCAGTTAAATAATATTTAAAGTTATTAATATCATAACCAAGTAATTGTGCTACAGATTGATTAATTTCTGTAAATTGAAGCTTATATCCTACTTCAACATTTCCAAATGTTTCAGCTTTAGTTTTATAAGAGCTTCTAAATACACCATCTTTTGCTGTATAGAAATAGTTCTTGTCTAGCTTTAATACATAAGCCATATCCTTAGATACTTGATAATCAACATTTTCAACCATTTCATTTAGACGTTTTTCTATCTTAGCTAAATCATTATATGTTACATAATCATTTTCACCTGAACCATATTTATACTTTAATTCATCGAAATTTACATTATTAATATCTTCTATCTTTAAAAGCATTTCAGTTCTTTGTTGAGTATTAATTGTTCTTATATAGTTAATACTTGTTAGGAATGTTGCGTAAACATCATTCATAAATTCAACAGATGCTAAAGCTGGAGATTGTCCGTTTAAATAACTTGAATTCGAATTTAAGAAATCAGCATAATATTCAAAAATTGAACGATGTGATTCAGTTTGCATAATGTTATCATAAAACATTTCTAAATAAGAAGTTCTATCTTGTGATGTTGACATTAATGCAGAATATAGCTTATTTGATAATGTAGTAACTAATTCTTCATTTGGATTTTCTTTAAATAATTGACCAGTAAACTCGTGAGCATATCCATCTGTAGCATCAGAATATAGATATCTCTTTAGTTGTTTATAACTAAATGCACCAGTACTTGTCGAGAAGAATTCATTAACTCTAGTCTTAGCTTCAAAGTTTTCAAATGAATCCTTTAAAGCATTTAGAATAGTTTCAAAGCCTTCATCAACTGCATTAGAAAGCTCAACTATGTCTTGTCTTACTTTAATTATATCTTCTCTAACTAAATTAATTTGATCAGATATGAAGCTCATTAATCTTGCAGTATCAGATTGTCTAGAGCCATCAGTTGATGCTTCAATAATATTTATTAATCCATCAATTAAACTATCAACTACATTGCCCAAGCCTGGCCAGTATTTTGAAAATGCTGTTAATACATTTACTGTTGATTTTAATGTTGCTATAACTAGTGGAAATGCTTGGAAATTACCACTTCTTGCACTTCTGATTGTGTCGGCAATCGCAGTAGTAATGTAAGATACAGCTTTAGTCATTGATGCACTCACATCTCTTAAGTGACCAGCATCTTGTCTTTCACGCCATTTAGGTGCCGCTTCAGCTGGCTGAGGAGCATTTGCATTACCATTTACTGCAGGGTTTTCCTGATTATTAACATTGGCTGGAGCGTTAGCTTGTTGCTGCTCTTGAGCTTGTTGTTCTGCAGGTTGGGCAGGTTGAGCGCCAGCATAAACATGAACTCCACCCGTAAACATAGCGACAAGTGAGAAAACTGAAATAATTCCAATGATTAATCCAAACCATCTTCTAATTGCTTTTCTTTTACTTCCTAAATATCTTAAGATTTTCATAACTTGTCACCTCCTTAAGCTATCACAACGCCGCCGTTGATAACGACAGGTAAGATTTTTACAACACCATTGTTAGTTAGATAAGAACCATCTAACACTTCAATATTGTATTCTCCTATACTGAAATATTTATCTACCTCAACAGATATCTTCATTACCTCAGCATAGTCACCATTTAATTCAAATCCTTCTGTATTAATACAGTTGAATGAGAATGTTTTATTATATGAGTCTAATGTAAGATTTGATTGAGCACCTCTATTGAATTGACCACGAAGTGTGATTGAATCCTCGCTAACTGCTAAATTAGGATCGTACCTAAAATTCATATGAACTGCTTCAAAATCACCTGAATAAATTAGATATACTGAAACATCTACCTTTGTTTGTCCTTGAGATATTTCTCCAGTTTCAACATAGATAAGTGGTTCTTCAATCTTGTTGTAAATTGCTTTAACATCAAGGCTTGATGTTACATTATTGAATTCCTTATCCCATTTTTCAAAGATGTATGCTGTCTTCTTTGCTGACTTCCAATCAATATAGATCTTACCAGTCAAATCAGGAGAAGTTGCATCCTCACCGATATAGACAATATCATGTTTTAAAATAGAACCATCTATATCATAGAAGTTAACTGCATAAATCTTTGTTCTAATAGTCATTCTAATAGTTACATCCTTAACAGCTGTATCAAATTCTTGATCCCAACCATCAAATTCTTTATCTTCAATTGTAACTGCTGGTACCTCAGGAGCAATAATCTTTGCACCTTCATCATACCAATCCCAAGTAATTATTTCGTTATTATAATCTCTAAACTTGATTTCATATTGTTTAATATAAGTCGCTTGAATAATTGTATCTTGAGTAATGTAGTTGAAATCAACATCCCAACCAATGAAACGATATCCATATCTTGTTGGTGATTCTGGAGCTATAGGGCTGTTACCAAAATCAACTAATTCTTGTTTTAATAATACTCTATTATAATCATAGAAATATACATTATAAGCTCTAACAAAAGTAGCTTTAATTTCTAGATTAGATTGAACATTCTTATAAGATGTACTCCAACCATCAAAACGATATCCTTCCTTAATAGGATCTGCAGGAGGTATTGCATCAGCACCCTTCTCTACAGTTTGACTATATACATAAGTGTTATCAGCTATCATAACACTTATTGGATTACCATCACTATCAATAAATGTTACAGTATATGTTTCACCAACAATATAATCCCATTCAGCAAATAATGTTATATCTGATGTGATAGGAGCTGTCTTATCAAATGGTATTGTGCAATCAAGATCTGTAAACCAACCAACGAATCTATTTCCTTCAAAATATGGTTCTGTAGGTAATGTTAATAAATCACCTGATTTTACTTCTATACTGCTGATTTCAGAGCCACCAAATGTAACAAATGACACAATACAAATATCAGATGTATCTTCTCTCCATTTAGCTACTAATCTAATATCTTCTGTAATAGGAGTATTGAAGCTAAATGGTTTTTCATCTATACACCAATTAACGAATTTATATCCATCCTTTGTAGGTGCTTCAGGCTTAATAGCTAATTTATTCTTTTCAACAGTCTCAACTATTAGTGCATCACCATTATTAGGGTCAAATGTAACTGTGAATACATAGCCTTCAGTTGAAATTCTCCATTTTGCATATAATGTCATATTAGATTGAACAACTGAATATTTATTAAATTCCTCAGTGAACTCTAAATTAGTATACCAACCAAGAAGTACAAATCCTTCTTTAACAGATAAAGGTAGACTAATTGTTGAGCCTGGTGTTACAACCATTGCTGAAACAGTTGAGCCACCATTAGATTCAAATGATACAACATATTTAGTGTCATCTACTGCAACATATGATGCAGTTAGGGTAATGTTAGCACTAATATGTGTATTGAAATTGAACGCAGTGCCATCTTCTGTTACCCAGTTAACAAATGCATATCCATTCTTTTCTGGGTTCATTGGTCTTATAGCAACACTATTAGGGGCAACAACCTCTTTAAATGTAGCACCACCATTATCAGGATCAAAGGTAACCTCATAATATTGGTTTTCTTCTGGTTTATCCCATTTTGCATATAATGTTATATTTGAATTGATTCTTGTTTCTTTTGTAAATTCAGCTTCAAATGTTTGACTTGTATACCAACCACTTAGAATGTAGCCATCCTTAACTGATAAAGGTAAGCCAATAGTTGAACCTGGTGTTACAACCATTGCTGAAATAGTTGAACCACCATTTGCTTCAAATGATACTACAAATTTAGTATTATCAACCTTCACGTATGAAGCCTTTAATGTAATTTTAGCAGTTATTGGTGTATTGAAGTTGAATACAGTATCATCTTCTTTTAACCAATTAACAAATGTATAACCAACCTTTTCAGGTGTTGCAGGCTTAATAGCTAGTCCATTTTCCTTAACCTTTTCAACAATATTAGTTGCACCATTATCTAAATCAAATGTTACATCATAATATGTATCACCTGCAGGTACTTCCCATTTTGCATATAGTGTTAAATAATTATTGATTTCTGTATTAGAAGTAAATTCATGTTCGAATGTTTTATCTGTATACCAGCCAACTAGAATATAACCATCCTTAATTGATAGTGGTAAGCTAATAGTTGATTTAGGGCTAACGACCTTTGCTGGAACTGTTGAGCCACCATTAGCTTCAAATGTTACTACATATTTAGTGTTATCAACTTCAACATATGATGCAGTTAGAGTGATATTAGCATTAATAGGTGTATTGAAATTAAATACAGTGCCATCTTCCTTTACCCAGTTAACAAAGGCATAGCCAAGCTTTTCTGGATTGATAGGCATAATAGCTTGTGTATTAGGTCTTACTGTCTCTTTAAACAATACACTACCGTTATTAGGATTGAATGTTACTTCAAAGTATTCATCACCTGTTAGTTCTTCCCACTTAGCATATAATGTAATATTTGAAGTAATTTGTGTAGTTTGAGTAAATTGATGTTCAAATGCTGCATCAGTATACCAACCAGCTAGGATATATCCTTGCTTAAATGATAAAGGTAAGCCAATAGTTGAATTTGGATTAACAACCATTGCTGAAACAGTCGAACCACCATTTGCTTCAAATGATACAACATATTTAGAATCATCAACTGCTAGATATGTTGCTGTTAATTTTATATTTGATGTAATAGGAGTATTAAAATTAAATACTGCACCATCTTCTTTTATCCAGTTAACAAATCTATAACCACTCTTTTCTGGGTTAGCAGGCTTAATTGCTGTTTTGTTTTCTAATACTGATTCAGTAAATAATTGATTACCGTTATCTGAATCAAATGTAACTATATAATATTTATCAACATCAGTTGAAGTCCATTTTGCATATAAGGTTAAATCAGAATTAATTACTGTATCTTTAGTGAATTTAGTTTCATATTTTTGATCAATATACCAACCCTCTAAAATATAATTATCTTTAGTAGATAAAGGAGGTAATATTGTAGAATTTGGATTAACTACAATTGATGAAACTGTTGAACCCCCATTAGTTTCAAATGATACAACACATTTAGTTTCATCAACTTTAATATAATCAGCCTTTAATGTAACATTAGTGCTAATCTGTTCATTAAAATTAAATGTTGATCCATCTTCTTTAACCCAATTAACAAATTTATATCCAGTCTTTTCTGGATCTTGTGGCTTGATTGCACAAGTATTTGCCATAACAGCTTGTGTGAATGTAGATTCACCATTATCTGGATTAAATGTTACTCTAAAGAATGTAACAGTTCTAGCTTCAGTCCATTTTGCATATAAAGTTATATCAGTATTAACAGGTGTTGATTCAGTAAATTTATTTGTTAATGCACTATCAGTATACCAGCCTTCTAAAATGTAGTCGTCTTTAACTGATAGTGGAATACTAATTGTTTCGCCTTTATAAGCTAATTTTGCTGGAACTGATGATCCACCATTTGCCTCAAATGATACAAGACAATACTTTTTATCATCTAAAGAATATTTTGCCTTAAGTGTCATATTTGAAGTTATAGGCGTATTAAAATCAAATAATTCTCCATTTTGTTTTGCCCAACCATCAAATACATATCCAACCTTTTCAGGTGAGAATGGTTTAACTGCTAAAGTATTTTCTTCTACTAATTGAGTAAACAATCTTGAATCATTTTCCGCATCAAAAGTAATCACGAAATATTTTTCATGCCACTTTGCATATAATGTTTGATTTGCTAATACCTTTGTTGTACTAGTAAATTTATTTTTTAATTCAGAATCTGTATACCAACCAACAAAAGCAAATCTATCCTTAGTTGGAGTTGGAAGCTCAGCTACAGTTGAATTAGCTTCAACAGTTTTGTTTTCTATCTTACTTCCTCCATTAGATTCAAATGTTAGTGTATACGTAATCTTACTAAATTTAGCATAAAGACTCATATCCTTCTTTACAGGCGTATTAAAGTCATATACCGAACTTAGTTCTTCATCTGTGCACCAATTATCGAATTTCATATATTCTTTTGTTGGAGCAGCAGGAGCTATGGCTTTATTACCATCCACAACCTTTTGTGTCGTATGTAGATCCTTACCATTGTAATAAGATACTACATACTCAGCTGGCCCTCCGCATGATGCAAGTGTAATTACTGCTATGAATAAAGCAGCTATTACAAATAAAATATTTTTGAATTTTTTCATACCAAATCAACACCTTTCTTTTTCCCTAAATCGGTTGATTTTTATATTAAATTTTCGAAAAAATAGGTATTTTTATAAATACCTATATTATTTCTATTATGTATCACTTTTATTATTTTTTCAATAATACATAATCACTATTTTACCAAAATATATCCTTATTTTCACAAAAAAAGGCTAAACCTTCTCTGTTTAGCCCTTTATTTCTACCAAATTACTAGTCTATCAGCAGGTGCTACATACATAGCATTACCTTCAGTGATACCATAAGTATCTAAGAATTTTTGAAATTGATTTAATACATTATTAACTCTTAGCATAGCAAGTGGATGAGAATCATTATAAATCATACCACCCATATACATTTGATCATTTAAGATGCAAGCATAAACATTGGCATAGCTTTCGAAGAATTTCTTATAATTGAAGTTAGTATCCTTTTCAGCTAATCTTAGCATTACTGCCATACCACCCATATCACCAATTACTTCATTTACTACTCTTTCACCAGGGCATTTTAGTGTATTGGTATAATCAAAAGTATTATATTTAGCGATAATCTTTTGAACTCTTGTGCTGAAGGCAGTTTTATCACCATCAGTCCACCAATTCTCACGAGCACCATATTTATCATATTCAGCACCATTAGCATCAAAAGCATGTGATATTTCATGTCCAACTACTACACCAATGCTACCATATAATTCTTCTTTTGATATTGTTGATGTTAAATCCATAGATGCGATTAAGCCTGAATAAATACAAAGTGAATTAGAAATCATATATTGAGCATTAGGAAGTGTAATAGAGCCCATCCATATTTTTTCAACATTATTTGCTGGTTGGTTCGCACTAATATCCCATGATTTATAATTTGCAATAAATTCAGCAAATGTAGAAATGCTAGATGTATCAAGTGCTGCAATATTAGGTAGATAATCTGGATATAATACACCAGACTCCATTGCCTCAAGCTTTTCTTTAGCCTTAACCTTAGTTTCAGCACTAAGCCAATCTTTAGAATCAATTACATTTTTATATTCTGTTTTAATTGAATTAATCATTTCAGTTAAGCTTGTCTTAATTGATGCTGGAACAAAGTTATCGATATAGCATCTATCAATTACTTTAGCAAACATTTCAGTGAATAAATAATTTGTATATTGCTCACCAAAATACATTCTTCTTTTATCTTCTAATTCTAATGGTTCAATAATAGGGTCAGTAATTTCAAAATAATCTTTTTGTGATAAAGCAACCTTATAAGAATATGCAATACGATATTTTAATAAAGCTTTAGCTTCAGCTAGTGTTAGATTTTCAAAATTATTAATTATACTTGTAAATTCACCTCTACAAGCAACACCCTTATCATCGTTATAGCCAAGAGCTTTAAATAATCTACTAGGCTTTAATTTTGTAAATGTTTGATCAATTTGGCCAACTGTTGATGAAACAGGCATTGCCATTTGGTTATATGCGTGGATTTCACTATCAATACGTACACCTGTATCAGCAATTGCCTCGGCATCTGTTTCACTTACACCAAATTTCATAAGTGATGCTTTTACAGCTCCTACCGCAAAGCTTCTCTTAGCTGTATCATCATATGCTCTCCAAATAGATGATGTATCAAAATTATATTGAGTTTCATATAAAGTAAGTGTTTCTTCATTTAAGATATCAAAAAGTGGAGATAACATTCCGTATCCCTTTTTAGATGCTACAAATGAATAAATGTCATCTAAAGTAGAATATCCTTCTACTTCATCAATTAGTCCTTTAACATATGCCTTATCAGCTGTTTTATCTGTTGTGTTATATGAAGAATAAATCTTCTTCACACCTGCTGAATAATTAGATGTTGTAGTTTCAGTAAATATCTTTTTTAGATTCTTAGTAACATCGTTGATAGCGCCAGCCATACCACCAACCATTGCTGTGTTATCATCAATTTGTAAACCATTTAAAATATCATAATTAACATTTCCATAAAAGTCATCTTTGATGTTTGGCTTTTCAATCATCTTAACGATACCATCTCTTGATAAGTCAAGCCATGGTGTGCCATACATTTTAGTTTTATCAGCACCATCCTTTAAAGTATACATCAAATACTTTTCTCTACTATCTGTAGTGGATGTAGTAGTTGTAGTCGTAGTTGTTATAGGCTCTACTGTTGTGGTAGTTGTAGATGGAGTTGTAGTAGGTGCTACTGTCGTTGTTGTAGTACTAGGTGTAGTGATTGTTGGTGATGGAGTCGTTGTTGTAGGTGTACTACTTCCACCTCCACAAGATGCTAATGTAGTTATTGCTAATACAGCAATTGATAAAATACTTAATTTTTTAAGCTTCATAAATATTGCCCCTTTCTTAAAAAATTAATAAATTAAAAACACCATCGCCAGAAATGGCAATGGTATTTTACTTAATTATTCAACCTTAGTGAATCTGCCATCACAGCTATAATCGCCTGCTTTTTCATAAGAGTTAGTAACCCTAATTGTTGTATCATCTTCAAATTCAATACTGCAATTATAGTTTGCTTCAGTATTATGAGGAATTCTTATAAATAGGCGAGCATGTTGTAATAAAAGATCATAATTGTCTTTAACATATAGTGGAGTTTCTCCATGCGTAGTATTGTTATCACTAACAAATACTTTAGCACTTGTTGCAGTAAGCTCTATAAACATATAGAAGTCTTCTTTTTCATATCCGCCTTCACCTGTAGGGATTCTTTGTCCTTGTGCATCTACTTTGTCTTGAGTGAATTTTTCAGATACAAATGTACCATATGTAGGTTGAACTAAATCAGCTAATGGGTAGAATCCTGATGTTCTTGAAGAGCCAGTACCAGTCTTCATATCAAGTCTCAATTTAGTAGCTGCTGTATCAGGGTCAACATAATTATAAATATAATAATCAGTATTTCCGCTTGTAAATTTAACTGCGCCACCAGTTGCCTTTGAATATTGAACAAATTTTACAGAAACAGTATCAATTACTACAGTACCAGTATTACTTGTATACTCTGCATATGTTTCATACTTTGTTGCTTTAACTGTTTTATTAGCTTTATTAAAATCATAAACAACATTATTCAACATATACTTACCACCCTCAATTGGAGTAGTTTCTACTTCTGTGTCTGTTACTACAGCTGTTGTAGTTGTAGTAGTTTGAGCAGGAGCTGTTGTTGTAGTTGTTGTTTGACCTGGATTAATACTAATCATACATGAAGCTAATGTTAATCCAGCTACTGCAAATGCTGAAAATAAAGATACTACCTTAAAAGATTTTTTCATAGTTTTTTACCTTCCTTTGGTTAATTTTACCATTTATACAAATTATTTTCAATATAATTGAAAAACTAAGTTAAGTAATAATACATGTCATATACTCCACAACATGCATCCATTCCCTTGTTTGGAGAATAGCATTTTTCTAATACTGTTTCCCAAGAATTATTATATTTAACATATAATTCATCAGGAAGTGGACCTTCCTCATGACCATATTTTTCAAGGTTTCTAGCCTTTAATTTTGCAAGTCCCTCAGGGTCATCCTTGTATTGATCTAATCTTATTTGATTTCTTAAAGTTGAGCATGCTCTAGCAATCTCTTCAATACTTTTACCTTGTGCTCTTAACTCTGTTTCTTTTCTCTTGATAGCCGCATCATTTTCTTCAATATATTTAATTCTTTCTTGTTTGTACTTTAGTACATCTTCTTCCTTAGTCCAATCATAAGTTGCATATTGCTTCAAGCTACCAGTTAAATTAGGCTTATATCCAAAGACTGCATTAGCATCATATTCTGCATCTGCTAGTACTGCACTATTTAAATTTGGATTATGAACATATGTAAATTTATCAGGCTTATAAGATGCCCCATGATGGCTTACACTTAATGTTACATTGTTTAATTTGAAATCAACTCTAATTAATGAATCTATATTACCATCAGGTATTGGTAAGATAAATTCGAAATTCTTAGATTCATCCTTTGCTAATGTAAAGCTTTTATCTGTAAACAATTTATTTACAGTTGCATCTAAAAAATCATATTCATCATATACATGCTCTTGTAATAATTCATCATTACCATAAGCTTTAGCTTCACTTAGATTGATTATTACCTTATTTGAATTCTCATTAGTAATTTTAATAGTATAATCCAGCATTAATAAATTTTTATGCTCACGAGATGTAAAGTTTGATAAGGCAAATGTTACATCTTTATCATCATCAAATCTCGGATTAAAAACCTTGATATCCTTACTAAAAGAATCAATGTCTTTATTACTAATATCACCATTGCCACCACATGAACCTAAAAATAAAATACAAAAAACAAATAAAAATACTGCTAAAAGTCTTTTTATCTTCATAATTGTCTCTCCCCATTTTTTTAACTTATGTCTATTATATATTAACATTTCTTCTTAATCTAGAAAAAAATAGTGAAGAAAGCCCTTGTTACCAAGAGCTTTACACATTACTTCCAAGTAATAGATGAATATTCATGGATGATTTGGCTCCCTCTATAAACCAAATCATTTGTTTGCCTTATTTTATTAACCCAATCATATTCTACATTCTTATTAAATTCTACAATAATGTAGTTAGAATTATTGTCTAAATTAATACCTAATGCATCCCTATCAGTAGAGAACTCTATCCATCTACCATCACTACCTGTAGTCCATACCCATGCTGCATATGAACGATCAGTATTATAGTTCTTTAATACAACAGATGATGTATATGAATTAGTATCTCCATCATACATATCAGATGGAACTAATATTGCAGCACCATTTGTAAATGTTATATTAGCCGAACCATTTGCTACAGCTACTGCAGTTTTAGATATTAAATCAATATATGTACCATCCTCAAGTCCTAGTGTAACGTTTGATGATGTGCCAGATCCAAAATATACAATAACTGCACCGGCAGTTGCACCAGTACCTCTAATGTTGATAAAGCAGTTATTTGATTTAGTAATTGTCTCATTAGTTCCTACATATAAATTATGGAATTTATTTGCGGCAATTGTCTCATTATCCTTCCAGCCTGTTGTATCATCAATTGTACAAATCCTTGTACTCATACTTGTAGGTCTAGCGAAATATAATGTTGCGGCATCCTTACGTGATGCTTGAATAATATAAGCTTTTTTAATATTTTCTTTTGATACATTATTAGTTATATCATAACCACTAGTATTAGCATATGTATCATGTGATTCAGCCCATAATACTAAATGATCAGGGTTCTCACCAGTATTATAAGTTGTATTAAGTGATGATAATGTATTATTTTTAACTGCGTTAATAACCATTGTCCCTTGGTTATTATCACATATTGACATTAGCTTTGTATATGAAGCAAATGTTCTACCAGTACCTGGAGTATTTAATACTTCTCCATAATAATATGGTTCATCATATCCTTTAGTTTGAGCATATTCTCGTGAGCCATTAATAATAGTTGGCCAGAACTCTGAAGCATATGTGCCATCATCAGGTGTTTCAATATGCTTAGCCGCATCAAATCTAAATCCTGATACACCACAATCCAAATAATCTTTAAGTAATGCTAAGGCATCAGCTTGAACTGTTGAATTACTTGTATCAATATCAGGCAAATCGATATGTCCTTTAACAACTGATTCACCATTATTATCATTAGCTTTAGAGCCATAATTATGTAGAGGATACTGTGTATACACACTTGAATTATAACCACTACCGTTTCCTGCTAGATGGTTTAATACAACATCCATCACAATCTTAATGCCGTATCTTTTAGCTTCTGTGCATAAAGATGTAAGCTCAGCTTTAGTTCCTAAAAATGATTCATTATCTTCTGCAATCTTGTAAGCAAGTGGTTGATATAGCTTCCACCATTGTGATGATGTTGATTCTGTACTCCAGCTTGTCTTATCAACCTTAACCTGCATTGGTGATAATTGAATAGCCCCATAACCTGCCTGTTTGATTTGAGATAATTTAGATTTAACATCATTCATCTTCCAGTTCCAGGCATGAAGAATTGCCATATTTTGAATAGAGCCAGTATTATCAACAACCTCTGTTGTAGTTGTAGTACCACCAGTAGTTGTTGTAGTAGTTGGTACTACAGCTGATGTGGTAGTTCTAGTTGTTGTTGAGGTGGTGGTTCTAGTTGTTGTGTTAGTCCTTGTAGTCGTACTAGTTGTAGTTCTAGTAGATGTAGCTTTAGTAGTGCTAGTACTTGATGTAGTAGTTACACTAGGAGTGGTAGTTGGCTCTACACTAGTAGTTTGTACATTTTGAGTTGTTGTAGTATTTGTATTTGAAAAAATTGTAAAATTCATTCCATTACAAGATACTAAACATAATACGAATAATGATAATAAAGATAATAACAAAAATTTCTTTTTCATATCATCAGCCCCTTTAGTTTATTATATCATATTTTTAATATAAATAATCAATAAAAAAGATGTAGGACAACCTACATCTCAATTATTTAAAATTAATTATTCTATAAACATCTTCAATTGTTTGAAGCTCATGACGAATTTCACGTACTTCTTTACCATCTTTAGTATAGATTAATAAATCCTTCTCTTCTGGTAATAAGCAGTGGTGAACACCACCCTTACCATTCATACTATTTTGGTAAGAGCCTGTACCAATTAAGCCGATATAGTTATCTTCTTTCTTTGATATTTCAAAATATCCTTTTGATTTATCAAAGAATACATCATCACAGTCACAAGTGATACCTGCAAGTCTAACTTGTTGCATTGGCTTATCTAGGTTATTGATTGGCATAACTAGAATAGGTTCACCTAATGCATACATTTCAGGTAGGGCAATTAATAATGATCCATCAACAATGTGCCATGGATAAGCACCTGTGTTTTTAACACCTACAACCTTGTAGATATTAACTGTAGAATCCTTTTGAGAGAATTTACCATTCTCTCCAATGATATTTGGCATATCTAAATGGTTCTTTTCACATAATTCTTTTAGATATGATAATGTTGTTTTAGCAAAGCTATCATAATTGAAGTTTTCTTCAATAGGAAGTGGCATACCACCACCAATATCGAAGTTAACTACAGTTGGATATAGCTTCTTAGCATTTAGATAATGATTAAATGCTTTTAATAGGTTTTCTTTAAACTTATCTTCTTCATAATCAAATCCTCTTTGATGATAATGAATAGTAGTTAATATTAGCTTAGTATTCTTAATATCATCTAAGATATATTTAATATCTTGAGCCATTAAACCAAATCTATCATCAGGTACTTCTGCCTCATAAAGTGATGATAGGTGAATACGCATACCAACCTTGATTGGTAAATTCTTTGATTTTAAATATTCATATTCATTTAAATCATCAATGATATCGATGATATCATAGCCTTGATTATATGTGTCAACTATTGCATCACAATAATCATGTAGCTTTAAACCATTTGATACGATTAATTTATTTTTAAATTCAGGATGCTTATTAAACATCTTTGTTGTTAATAATAAATCATAATATGATGAAGTTTCTAAACCATCACTTGATAAGAATGATGTTTCAATTTCTTCTTTACCATAATTAGCTTTATTAGCATTTAAATAAATGAACTTACCAGTATAGCCAAGTTCATTCTTAGCTTTATTAAATGCTTCCTTAAGTGAATTAATATGTTCACCAATAACATCTAAAAATGTAATCTTTAATGGTGTACCATACTCTTTAGCTAATTCCTTTAAATTATAGCCATTGTAATATAAATCACCATTTTTAATTTCTCTTAATTTCTTCATAATTACTTAGTAATGATTGTTCCTTCCTTAAGATTTACTGCATCCAAGGCATGCTCAATATCAGTGATAACTGCCTTTTTATTTTCTCCATTTTTAACGAAGTCCATACAAGCAATTACCTTTGGTTTCATAGAACCATTTTTAAATTCTTCTCCAAGAAGATATTTATTACATTCATCAAGTGTAACATTTTTTAAATCAGTTTCGTTTTCTTTACCGAAATTGATTTTAGCATTTGATACAGCTGTTAAAATCATTAACATATCTGCATCAATTTCTGTAGCTAATTTAGATGATGCGAAATCCTTATCGATTACAGCATCAACACCCTTGTATCCATTATCATAGATAACTGGTGTACCACCACCGCCACAGCAGATTACAACAAAGCCTGATTTAATTAATGTTTCAATCTCAGCTTTTTCTAGGATGCTTTGAGGTCTAGGAGAGGCAACAACTCTTCTCCATCCTCTACCACTATCTTCCTTAACAGGACAGCCAAACTTTAATGCTTCTTCCTTAGAGTAGAATGAGCCAATTGGCTTTGTTGGATTTTTAAAGGCATCATCATCTTTATCAACTAATACATTTGTATTAACTGATACAACATTTTTTCTAATATCATTTTTATTGAATTCATTTAATAAAGAATTTGATAAATGATATCCAATATATCCTTGACTCATAGCTCCACATTCACTTAGTGGCATCATGTAGATGTTTTTATTATTCTTTGAGCCTTCCTCAAAAGCTAGATTGATAAGACCAACTTGAGGACCATTACCATGAGTAATGATTACCTCATGTCCCATCTTAATAATCTTAGCTAAATATTTAGCAGTTAAATCTGTGTTTTGTTTTTGAATCTTAGGATCAATTCCTAAGGCATTACCACCTAAAGCTATTACGATTCTCATTCGGCATCTACCATTGAAGCGTAGATTACAGCTTTAATAGTATGTAATCTGTTTTCTGCTTCATCAAATACAACTGATCTTTCACATTCGAATACATCTTCTGTTACTTCAAGTCCATTTAAACCGAACTTTTCATATACTTCCATGCCAACCTTAGTTTCTAGGTTATGGAATGATGGAAGACAATGTAAGAAGATTGCATCAGATTTTGCTTTAGCAAATAATTCTTTATTAACTTGATATGGCTTTAATAATTTAATTCTTTCAGCCCATACTTCATCAGGTTCACCCATAGATACCCAAACGTCTGTAGCAACTACATCACAATCCTTGATACCTTCATTAACATCTTCTGTTAATGTGATCTTAGCACCTGTTTGTTTTGCGATTTCTTGGCACTTATTGATTAAATCCTCACTTGGCCATAATTCCTTTGGTCCAACCATACGGAAGTCAATTCCCATCTTTGCAGAACCAACCATGTATGAGTTACCCATGTTGTATCTACCATCTCCGAAATAAGCAAATTTAATACCCTTTAAATCTCCTTTGTATTCTTTGATAGTTAAGAAGTCAGCAAGAATTTGAGTTGGGTGGAATTTTTCTGTTAAACCATTCCATACAGGAACTCCTGAATACTCTGCTAAGCATTCAACAGTTTCTTGTTTGAATCCACGATATTCAATACCATCAAACATTCTACCAAGTACTCTAGCAGTATCCTTAATTGATTCCTTCTTGCCCATTTGTGAGCCAGATGAACCAATGTATGTTACATTCATACCAAGATCATATCCTGCAACTTCGAATGCACAACGTGTTCTTGTAGAATCCTTTTCAAATAATAATACGATATTCTTACCCTTTAGAACTTGGTGAGTTATACCATTCTTCTTTTCAAATTTTAATCTAGCAGCAAGCTCTAATAAATAATTGATTTCTTCTGGTGTGAAATCTAATAAAGTTAATAAATGTCTATTTTTTAAATTCATTTCTATATTTCCTCTCTTATTAATGGCATTGACATACAACGTGGGCCACCACGACCTCTAGATATTTCACTAGAAGGAATTGTTATAACCTTAACACCTGATTGACGTAATCTCTCATTAGTGTTTTCGTTTCTCTCATAAGCGATAACTACACCTGGTCTTAAGCATAAGCAGTTTGAACCATCACTCCATTGTTCTCTATCTGATGTGATTGAATCATTACCACCACAGAAAATTAATGTCGGCTTTTTACCAATGTATGAAGTTAATACATCATCTAGCTTATCTTGAAGTGGAACAACGCTTAATTTACCAAAGTTTTCTTTATCTTCTGTTATACGATAAATGTTTAAGCTATTATAACAGCCCTCATGAATTAAGAACTTATCATAATCTACTTGTGTTAACACAGTATCTAGATGCATGAATGTTCTTTCAATTGGAATAGACAACGCTAGAATTGTTTTAAATGAAGTCTTTTCTTTAAAGAACAATGTCTTAGCTAATTGTTCTATTGCTTGAGATGAAGTTCTTTGAGATACACCAATTAAAACAGTTTCCTTATTTAATACTAGGATATCTCCACCTTCAATTTCAAAATCATCAAAACGATCATAATATTTCACTGTATCTTTGAAATCATCATGATAATGGAAAATGAAATCAGCAAATATAGTTTCTCTTCTTCTTGTATCAGAATACATTCTATTTACACAAGCACCATTACCAAGACTCGCAAATGGATCTCTTGTAAAATATAGGTTTGGAATTGGGTTTGTGATAAATTGAGCTGTAGTATTTATAAAATCAGATAAGGTCTTGTTTTTATATCCTTCAAGCTCATTTTTCTTAATTCCAGAAATACATTTTAATACTAATTTTTTGTTATCATCTATTTTATATAAATACTCAAATAACATTTCACCAAGTGTTTGACTCTTGATATTAGCATCTAAGATAAATCTATTAATAAATTCTTTTTTAATTTCATCAGATTTATCTAGTACTTCACTTATTAAATCAACTAGGTAATAAACCTTAACACCATTATCAGTAAATACCTTAGCAAAGCTTTGATGTTCTTTGATTGCGAGTGGCAACCAAGGAATATCATCGAATAATAATTCATCAAGATATTTAGGAGTTAAGTTATTTATTTCTTCACCTGGTTCGTGTAATAGGACAGCCTTAAGCTTACCTATTTCAGAAAACACATTAATCATGGCATTCTCCCTTAAAATAAAAACTAACTATATTATAAATATATTTCAACATTTTACAATAAAAAAATGATAACTTTTATTATTTATAATAATAAAATAATATAGTTTTTATAAAATCTTTAAAATATTGATAAAAAATTAAGAAAAATCAATCATTTTAATTGAAATTTTTGTATCAAATTTGAACGTTATATATCAAAAAAAACGGCTCTATTGAGCCGATTTTAGAAACTTCATCTTCTTGAGAAAATGTTTATTTTTTGGTATAATATTATTGGAAGCCTAATAACGGTGTTACTCCTATATTTTTTTATTTTGGAGGTGATAAACATGAACTATCATGACACCTCTTATATATTAAATCTATAGGAGGTTTTCTATGCTATATTTAATAATAGCTATTATCAACTTATTTGATTCTATTATAGAATTAATAATTGTTATTATTTCAAAAAGAAATAAGTAATAGTATATTATATTTATAACATGAGGAATGAAAAACACCGCGGCAACGGTGTTTCTCATGTTATAAGTAATTCTTATAATAGGAGTAACCTGTTGATTAGGCTTCTTCCTATTTTTATTATAGAATATGATAATTAAATTTTCAAGTAATTTCTATTTCTTAATAGATTTCAAAATATAATATCCGTGATCTCTATTAATTATTTCACAGTTACCAAATACTTCATTTAAATGGTCCATTGAAGATGGAGCCCCCTGCTTCTTTTGGATTACTACCCATAGTTCTCCACCAGGTAGTAAATGATCATATGCACCATCATATATTGCATATACAACCTTCTTACCAGCTCTAATAGGTGGATTAGTAACAATTGATGCGAAAGTCATACCTTCTACCTTCTCATACAAATCTGAGTTATAGGCAACTGAATCAACCTTATTTTCTTCAATGTTTTTTACAGATAATTCATATGAACGTGGATTTATCTCACACATAATAGTCTTTTTATTATGAATCTTAGAAATAATGATTCCAAGCACTCCATAGCCACTACCCATATCTAATATATCTCCGTCTATATTATTTGGTTTAAAGGCCTTTAAAAGGGCATATGAGCCATAATCAACAAAATCCTTAGAGAATACTCCTAGATCTGAATGAAATTTAAACTTTATATCATTAAACTCATAATCAAATGTTTTAGGTTTTGATTCTAAATCACCTAAATCCTTAGAATAATAATGAGTCATTTTTATCACCTCAATTAGCGTAATTATTATACTATATTTATAATAATTATTGTAGACTTTTTAATTACTACATATTACAATTGTTTCTAGGTGATAAAATGAACGAAAAAACAAAATATTATTATAATGATTTACCAGAAGATTATGTAGAGGATTATGTAATCGATGCTAAAAGTACTAAGTTTACAATTATATATGGATTAATTGTTAACTTATTATTAGTAGCAGGCACAATCGTGTTATGTTTATTCTTAAAGGGGTTCTCTTTTAAGACGTTTAGAGAATATAGAACCAATAATTTACATATCTTTCTATTCGGTATATTAGCATTTGTAGCAATGTTGTTAGCATATGTAATATTGCATGAATTAACTCACGGATTATTCTATAAAATATTTACTCATGAAAAACTAACATTCGGACTTACATTAACAGTTGCGTATTGTGGTGTACCAAAGCTATATAACAAAAAATGGCCAATGTTTATTACTTCATTAGCACCATTTGTAGTATTTATATTAGTATTTGGTTTACCAATCATATTTATTGATAATATAGTATTCTATTCAGCATTCTCTCTTCTACTTGGCTTCCATATAGGAGGATGTGTTGGAGATTTATATGGTGCTACTATTCTACTATTTAAGTATCATGGTAAAGATGTACTTATAAACGATACTGGTCCTAAACAAACTTATTATATTAAGAAATAAAAAAATGGCTATCCAATCGGATAGCCAATTTTATTTATTGAATATTAATTACTTAACTTCAACAGTTGCGCCAGCAGCTTCTAATTTAGCCTTTAAGTCATCAGCTTCTGCTTTAGAAACTTTTTCCTTAACAGGTTTTGGAGCGCCGTCAACTAAGTCTTTAGCTTCTTTTAAGCCTAAACCAGTTACTTCTTTAACAACTTTGATTACACCTAACTTAGCTGAACCAGCGTTAGTTAAGATTACATCGAATTCAGTTTGTTCTGCAGCAGCAGCGCCTGCAGCAGCACCAGCAGCAGGAGCAGCAGCAACTGCAGTTGGGTCAATACCGAATTCTTCCTTCATAGCGTCTACTAATTCCTTGATTTCAAGGATAGTCATTTCCTTTAATGATTCAATAAATGTTTCTTTTGTTAACTTAGCCATTTTCTTTTTCCTCCGTTATATAAATAAATTAAGCTTGTTGTCCTTTTTCAACTAACATATTTAAACCAATTGAAAGTTGGCTTAATGTTCCAATCATACCAGCTGCTAGTTGAGTTAATAATGTCTCGTATGATGGTAATTGTGATAAAGTCTTTAATTGATCGAATGAATAAATATCACCGTCAACTATACCTTTAACGATTTCAACTTTAGCGTTTTCGCCTTTTGTAGCATCGAATAATACCTTAGCTGGAGCAACTAAATCATTTGAGAAAGCTACTGCAACTGGGCCAACGAATGCATCTACCATTCCTTCGTATCCTAATGATTGAGCAGCACGTGCAGAAATGTTATTTTTAATAACTGAAATTTCGCCGCCTTGTTCTCTCATTGCTCTACGAAGATTTTGGAATTCAAGCACTGATAAACCTTGATACTTAAATACTACTACAGAAGTTGAATTTTTAATTCTTTCAGCTACTTCAGTAACTGCTTTTTGCTTTGCAGCAAGAGATTCCTTCATTTTTACACCTCCGTAATATTTTAAAATGAAAAATCTTCTCCGACCGAAGACAGAGAAGATTTGAAATCTTTTTTGTACCTCGGTAGGAAATTAAGAGCTTACGCTCGCCTACTGTCTTAGGCTATTAAATTTAGCTTCTTGTTCGGTATTAGTTGAAAGAATATGGATCAACTTTAATACCAGGGCCCATAGATGAAGCTACAGAAATGTTCTTAACATATCCGCCCTTGATAGTTGAAGGTCTAGCCTTCATGATAGCATCATAAACAGCTTTTAAGTTCTCATTAAGCTTTTGAGCACCAAATGAAACCTTACCAAGAGTAACTTGAATATTACCAACCTTATCAGGTCTATATTCAACTTTACCAGCTTTAGCTTCTTTTACTGCTTTAGCAACATCCATTGTTACTGTACCAGTCTTAGGGTTTGGCATTAAACCTTTAGGTCCTAGTAATTTACCTAATCTACCAAGTTGTCCCATCATATCTGGTGTAGCAATGATAGTATCGAACTCTAACCAACCTTGTGATATTTTTTGGATAATCTCTGTATCACCAACATAGTCAGCACCAGCATCAGTTGCTTCAGTTGCCTTAGCACCCTTAGCGATAACTAATACTCTCTTAGTTTTACCAGTACCATTAGGTAATACTAAAGCGCCACGAATGTTTTGTTCAGCTTTACGAGGGTCAATATTTAAACGGAATGCAACATCTACTGCTGCATCGAATTTAACTACTGAAGTCTTGCAAGCTAAATCTAATGCTTCTAGTACAGGATAAGCCTTTTTTGAATCAACAAGTTTTGCTGCTTCAATATACTTCTTTCCTCTTTTCATATTTTTTCCTCCTAAAATGTGGTCAAGCGGGAAGAATTCCTCCCACAATTTTTAGGCTGTCTATATAACAACCAATTAATCTTCTACAACGATACCCATGTTCTTAGCTGTACCACAAATAATATTTGTTGCAGCTTCAATATCGTTTGCATTTAAGTCAGGCATTTTCATTTTAGCAATTTCTCTTGCTTGATCTCTCTTGATAGTAGCTACAGTGTGAGTTTTTGAATTCTCAGAACCTTTAGCGATGCCTGCAGCCTTAAGTAATAAATCAGCAGCTGGTGGAGTCTTTACAACGAATGTAAAAGAACGATCCTCGTATACTGATACGATTACTGGCAATGTGTATCCCATTTTATCTTTTGTTGCGTCATTGAATTGTTGACAAAAACCAGCAATATTGATACCTGCTTGTCCTAGTGCAGGGCCTACTGGTGGAGCTGGATTTGCTTTGCCGGCTGGTATTTGTAGTTTAACTACTTTTACAACTTTCTTAGCCATGTTTTTTCCTCCTTCTTTCAATGATGTGGTTAAGCAGATATATTACATATATCCTCCCACTCGAGTGTAGCTTACGCATACACGTGCTTATACATTTTATCAAATCAATGTATCAATGTCAAATTATTTTTTCATATATTATTAAAGATTACAAATTAGACTATTTTTATCAATAAAATCTATCTTAATTATGGCTGATCTTTTCTTTCCTAAATCCTTTATAGAATATGTATATGCATAGATATCATCATCTATTATTAATATTCTAAAGTGTGCTTTATTTGTTTTTATTATTTGTGCTTTATATGTACTTGTAAACCTATCTATATCTTGTTTAGTTAATGTAGAGCTAGGTAATGTATATATTAATATATCTATATTCTTATCTACTTCACTAAACATATCTAACACGGATATATCTACATAATCATCTATTAGTATAATTGATGATTTAGCACTAGATAACTTCTTCTTTGTAAATGAATATCCCTCAAAAAAGTCATTCTCATATAATATTTGTCCAACAAACATCTTATCTTTATTTTCTAGTTTATCTATTCTATTAATAATTGATTCTATTATTTTATCTTGAGATACATCATTATTAGCTAATTTAATTAGCATTGTCTTTGCTTCACTTAAATCATTTATTAAATAATCATATGATTCTAATCTATTATTCAATCTATGATTGTTTAAGGCATAGCCTTTAATTAAATATTGTTTCAAAACTTTACTAGCCCATCTTCTAAATTCAATTCCTTTTTTACTATTTACTCTATAACCAATAGACAGAATCATATCTAAGTTATAATAATTAATTTTCCTATTAATCCTTCTATTACCTTCAATTTGAACTGTCCAGGATTCCTGGATAGTTGCCCTCCTGTCTAGCTCTTTTTCATCATAAATATTATTAATGTGTGTACTAATATTTTTCTTTGATGTACTAAATAATAACGCAATCTCATTTTGTGTAAGCCATACAGTATCTTCATTTGGAGAAACTCTAATATCAAGCACAACTTCATCATTTTCAAATGTTACTATTTCATAATTATTGGCTTTATATGGCGATAATTCAAGCACTTGATTATCAATGCCGTTACTAATTAAATCATTTGCCCACTTAATGAAATCATAACCAGATGATGATTTAGAACGTTGTGATATATCTACTATGATATCTAAATTATAGAGATTAATTTTTCTTTTTACTTTTTTATTTCCTTCAATTTGAACTTGTTCCTCACAGGAACATGTTTGTAGCGTTTTTCCCCTATTTATATGTTTTGAAATGGTTTGCCTATTCACTTTAAACACAAGCGCTATCTCACTTTGTGTCAACCATATAGTTCTATTCTCTTCATCATATCTAACATCTATAGATATATTATTGTTCTCATATTTTATTATTCTAAAATTCTTCCTATTTTCCATTTTTCTTTTCCTTTCTTTATTTTAATGGTCTATATTTTTCAAATTCAGTTGTCAAGTAAAATTTGACAACTCGATTTTTATCAAGTTCCTTTTCATCTAAAATTTTCTGAATATGAAAGCTGACATTTTGCTTAGTAACATTAAAAAGAATTGCAATCTCACTTTGTGTAAGCCATACTGTATCTTCAGTTGGAGACACCCTAATATCGAGCATAACTTCATCATTTTCAAAAGTCACTATTTCATAATTATTGGCTTTATATGGCGATAAATCTGACATTTGATTATCGAAACCATAATTAATTAAATTATCTGCCCACTTAATGAAATCATAACCAGATGCTGATTTAGAACGTTTTGATAATTCTTTAATTGCATCTAAACTATATAGTTTCGTTAGACGATTTTTAACTAATTCCTCCTTTACAAGAAGTGGTAAATCACACTTATTACTTAGAGCATTTTTTATTATACTTTTTAAACGTATTGTGATGTTATTTTTAGTTGTTTCAAACACAAGTGCTATCTCACTTTGTGTAAGCCAGATTGTCTTGTTTTCAATGTCATATCTAACATCTATAGATATATTATCTTGCTCATATTTTACTATTTTAAAATTATTACTTATTTCCATTTTCTTTCCTCTCTTCTGTTTTAGATACCAAATATATGTCTAATTATTTTTAATTCAGTTGTTAAGGATTCCTTAATAACTGATAAATTTTTATATATTTTTTTCATTAATTCACCATTTCTTCTAACTTTCAAAAAATACTACCCATATATATAGGTAGTCAC
>JAFTDB010000022.1 GCA_017454375.1 Acholeplasmatales bacterium
CTGCCTTATTTTTACAGAAAAGGATCCACAGTGCAATTTATTATAACATCTATTTATTAGATGAAATAATCTATTAAGTTAGATAGAAAGGAAAAGTAATCAATTAAGATATCAAACCTATCTAAATTGATTATACGTGATATTTATGGCGAATAAAAAGAAATTACAAAGAAATACCTTTATTTTTTCTTTTATAACTCTAGCAAGCGTTATCTATAAAGCAGTATTAGGATTTATGACTATGTCTAATGTCTTAATCATTGCTTCAGTATCTACTTTAATGGTATTTATTTGTAAGATATTATTTGTAAGAAACGTATTTAAAACTAGAGAGGCAAAGAAGAAAGCATATTTAAAAATGTTCTTTGCAGTATTTTTATATTCAGCTATCTTCATTTTATTTGTTGTATTAAAGATTAACGGTATAGATGCATCTAATAATAAGACATATGAAGGCTGGCTTGGAGGCCTACTTATTGGCTTCATGGTAATATCTGTAATATTATCATGCTTCGGATTAAAGGGAGCACTTGAAAAGACAGATTTAATGGTAATAGGATTAAAGGAAATGACATTTATAAGTGTTTTAGCCGATGTTGTTATCATTGAAGGATTTGTATCACGTATCATTAAACAATATGTTGAAAAAGAACTTATTGTATTAGGATATGTAGATTCATATCTACCTCTAGGTATCGGCATTTTAATGATTGTTGTATCTATTATTATGCTTATTAGATTTTTTAAATATAGTGTTGAAAAGAAAGAAAAATAATATGAAAAAGAAGTACCTATTATTACCTATACTTGCAATAGCAGTTTTATGCAGCTGTGGTGGAGGTGGAGGAGAAACTCTAACTAGACAAGCTACTCCAACAACTACAAAAGAGCCAACACCAACAACTGCAGCAACTATATCAGGTAGTACTACACCTACATCATCAACTGCTACTACAGCATATGAAGAGGTAAGTGTATCAAAAATTAAAGATTTATCATTAATACCAGGATTATTTGTTGATAGATTATATTCATATAAATCATACAAGGCAGTCACTTCAGGTAAGACTACTGCCTCAGTATTATTTATAAACACTGATCAATCTATTGAGGTAACAAATATAAAAGGTGTTTATTCATATACAAAGAATGAATCACATTCTAGTTTAGTGAATACAGTTCATGAGGCATATTACCATAATGATAAGGCATATTATCATGATAATGATGGAGAATATAAAGTATCTACAATTAATGAATATTTAGATATTTATGGTGTATATCCTTATGAAAAATCACTTGAAGGCTACAGCATTCAAGGTGATGCCGTAAAGAGTGTTGAGAAGGTAGAGGAAAAGGATGGTAATTATAAATTCAAAATTACATTTGATCCTAAAACCGCAACCAACAATGTTAAGATTCAAATGAAGCAATTTGGTGGTTTGGATGGCTATCCAGATTTTGAATCTATTGTGATAACTATCACTATCAAGGATGACTTTACACCAGTTTTAGTTGATCTTGAATCTAAATACAAGGCAACTAAATTTATGACTAGTGATTGTCATCAAACATATACTGTAACATATTCTAATATCGGAGAAGATATTACAATTCCTAATTTAGATGGGGCAAAGGCTAATATTTAGCCTAATAAGGCACATTTTCGTGCCTTTTTCTTTTTAGCCCTTATTTACTAGTTAATAATTATATGTTATAATTATTTAAATTGAAATTTCTTGGAAAAAGGAGTGAAAAATATGGATAACGTAAGAATATTTGTTGAAAGAAAAAAAGATTACCGTACTGGTTGTAAGTCATTACAACGAGAAATAAACAGTAATCTTGATTTACAATTAAAAGAACTTAGAATCATTAACACTTATGACATTTCTCATATAGATGATGAAGTTTTAGAAAAATCATTATATACAGTGTTTGCTGAAAAGGTAACTGATGATGTCTTCTTTGAATTAAATCTTGAAGGTAAAAAATATGTTGCTGCTGAATTTGTAGAGCCATATTATGATCAAAGATCTTTTGCAGCAAATTATTGTATTAGATTAATAGATGAAAAATTTGCTGGTGAAATTAAATCTAGCATGATTATTATTCTAGATGATGATATTTCAGATAAAGATTTTGAATTAGTTAAGAATTATTTATTAAAGATTACTGACTTTAGAGAAAAAGACTTAACTAAATATTTTGAAAAACATACTAAGAGCGTTCAAGCTGTAAAAGAAGTAAAAGGGTTAATAGATTTAAAAGAGGATGATTTAGTTCCTTACCTAAAGGAGAACAAGCTAGCAATGAATCGTGATGATTTATTATGCGTAGTTAATTATTTTAAAGAACAAAAGAGAAACCCTAATGATGTAGAACTTAAAATAATCGATTCATATTGGTCAGACCATTGTCGTCATACAACATTTAGAACAAAGATCACCGATGTTCAAATTGATAGATCTTTCTTATCAGCAGAGCTAGAAGAAGCTTATGATAACTATGTAAATGTTAGAAAAGATTTAAAGCGTGATAAAAAGGATATGACTTTAATGGATCTTGCTACTATAGGTAGTAAGTATCTAAGAAAGATTGGTAGACTAAAGGACATTGAAAAATCTGATGAGCATAATGCCCCATCAATTTATGTTAATGTCGATGTTGATGGTAAAAATGAGAAATGGTTATTACAATTCAAAAATGAAACTCATAACCATCCAACAGAAATGCAACCATTCTGGGGTGGATACGGATGTATTGGTGGTGCACTAAGAGATACACTTGCATCACGTGCTTATCCATATCAGGTACTACGTGTCAGTGGTGCTGGTAATATTTATTCAAAATATAGCTCAACACTTGATGGTAAGATTTCACAAAAGATTTTATCAACAAAGGCAGTTGAGGGTTATTCAGCATATAGTAACCAAGCTGGTATTCCAACTACATTAGCTCACGAATTCTATCATGATGATTTCGTTGCTAAGAGAATGGAAGTAAGTGCTATTTTAGGTGCAATCAAGGCTGAGGATATTAAACGTGAAAGACCTGAATCAGGAGATTTAATTTTTATCCTTGGTGGTAAGACAGGTGCTGATGGTATCGGTGGTGCTACAGCTGCATCAGTAGAATTAAATAATTCAATCGTTCAAGCATCAAAGGATGTTCAAAAGGGTAATGCTATTGTTGCCAGAAACCTAATGAGATTATTTAGAAGAAAAGAATTCACTAAGCTTATTAAGCGTGCAATCGACTTGGGTGCTGGTGGACTTAGTGTTGCCTTAGGTGAATTAAGTGATGGCTGTGTAGTTGACCTAGATAAGCTTCCTGTTAAGGGTGATAAGCTAGGTGCTATGGAGCTAGCATTATCAGAGAGCCAAGAAAGATTAATCTTCGTTGTTGAGAAGAAGGATGTTGAAGAAATAACTGCCTATATCGATGAAGAAGATTTGTCTTCAAGTGAGATTGGTTATATCACTAACGACAATCATTTAATTATGAAATATGAGGGGAAGGTTGTTGTAGACCTACTTCATTCATTTATTGAATCTGCAGGTGCTAAGCATAATGCTGAAGCCGTTATCGCTAAGGTTGAGGAAAAGAACCCATTCATCAGAGCTGATGAACCACTTGTTGATAGAGTATTCAATACATTATCAAGTGATAACGTAGTATGTCAAAAGAGCTTAGCTGAGATGTTTGATTCAACTATTGGAACATCTACAGTATTAATGCCTTTTGGCGGTAAATATCAAGAAACAGAAGCACAGGTATCAGTTCAACGCCTACCAATTTTAAATGGTAAGACTAAGACTGTATCTATTGCTACATATGGATATAACCCTGAAATCTCGAAATGGAGTCCATATCATGGTGCAATGTGTGCAATCATTGAATCTGTTGCTAAAATAGTGGCTTCAGGTGCTAAATACAATAATATTAGATTATCATTCCAAGAATATTATGAGAAGATGACTTCATCACTATCTTGGGGTAAACCATTCGCGGCACTTCTTGGTGCCCTAAAGGCTCAGCTAGAATTAGGCTTACCTTCAATTACTGGTAAGGATTCTATGAGTGGCTCATTTAACAATTTAGCAGTTCCACCTACATTAATTAGCTTTGCCTTCACAACAGCAAAGGATGATGAAATCATCACACCAGAGTTTAAATCTCGTGGTCATAAGCTATATTTAGTTAGACACCAAGAGCTTAAAAACTTTACTCCAAATTTTGATGAGCTAAAGGATAATTTTGAATTCGTTAACCATAATATCAGAGCTGGTAAGATTGTCAGTGCATACGCAATCGGCTATGGTGGATTAGTTGAAGCATTAACTAAGATGAGCTTAGGTAACTCTGTAGGCTTCTACTGTAGAGTTGATGAAAAGGAATTAAATAGATTCAATTATGGCTCTATTCTAATTGAGGTTGATGGTAAGCTTGAGGTTCCTGATGAGCTTAACCCTAACTTCGTACGTATTGGTCGTACAAGCCACTTCCAATTCGGTATGATTAATGACGTTAAGTTTACTCTACCTTCAATTAAGGAAGCTAATACTAAGAAGTTCTCTAAGGTATTCAAAAATAAGGATGAAATTAAACAAAATGATGTTATGTCATTTAGACCATACAAGAAGAAGATTAGCCTTCTAAAGAACAAGGATGAGGTTATTGCCTATATCCCTATCTTCCCAGGCACTAACTGTGACTATGACACAATGCGTGCATTTGAAGATGCAGGCGCAAATGTTGTTAGCAAGGTATTTAGAAGTCAATCAAATAAAGAGTTCCTTAACTCTGCTAAGGAAATGGCAAAGCAAATTGATAGATCAGACATCCTAGTTTTAACTGGTGGCTTTAGTGCTGCTGATGAACCAGATGGCTCTGGTAAATTTGTTGCCAACATCTTGAACTACAAGGATGTTAAGGAAGCAATTAATCGTCTAATTGAACGTAAGGGATTAATTCTTGGTATTTGTAATGGATTCCAAGCATTAATCAAATCAGGCTTATTACCATTTGAAACACTTGGTGATGTTAAAGAAGATTATCCAACATTAGTTGAAAATGATTTAGATAAGCATGTATCTCAAATAGTTTATACAAAGGTTATGACTAATGCATCACCATGGCTACATAGCTATAAGACTGGTGAGGTTATCGCTACACCTGTATCTCATAATGATGGTAAGTTTGTTTGTAGCAAGAAGATGATGCTTGACTTAATTAAGAATGGTCAAGTAGCATTCGCATATACTGACCTAAGCGGCAATATGGCTGTTGATGGTGAATTCAACCCAAGCGGTAGCTCATATGCTGTTGAAGGTTTAATTTCTAAGGATGGTTTAATCCTTGGTAAGATGGGACACAATGAAAGAAATGTTGAAGGATTATACAAAAATATTCCAGGCAATAAGTGTTCTAACATATTTGTTAACGCAGTAAATTATTTTAAGAAGTAGGAAAACATATAATGGAAATTATTAGTGGAAAAGATTTAGCAAAAGAAAAAAGAGCCTACATGGCAGAACAAGTAGTTAAGATTAATGCTGAATATGGTCGTGTACCACATTTAGTAGTAATTTTAGTTGGTGATGATCCAGGTAGTGTTTCATATGTAAAGGGTAAGGCAAAGGCTTGTGATGAAATCGGAATCAAAAACACAACTGTGCTATATGACACAAGTGTGAGTGAAGAAGAGCTTCTTAACAAGATTGACGAGCTTAATAAGGATGATTTAGTTGATGGTATTTTAGTTCAACTTCCTTTGCCTAAGCACATTTCAAAGGATAAGGTAATTGAAAAGATATTACCTGAAAAGGATGTTGATGGCTTCCATCCAAGAAATGTTGCTGCACTTTATTTAAAAAAGGAAGGAACAATTCCTTGTACACCAAAGGGTATCATTGAGCTTTTGGATAGTGCTAATATTGAAATTGAAGGAAAACGTGCTGTCGTAATCGGCAGAAGTGATATCGTAGGTATGCCTGTGTCTAAATTGTTATTAGACCGCAATGCGACTGTCACTATTACGCATTCAAGAACTAAGGATTTAGCATCTGTAACTAAAGAGGCAGATATTTTGGTTGCTGCAATTGGTAAGGCAAACTTTGTTACTGCAAATATGGTTAAAGAAGGTGCTGTAGTCATCGATGTTGGTGTTAATAGAAACTTAGAAACTGGTAAGCTTTGTGGTGATGTATTCTTTGATGACGTTAAGGATAAGGTATCATATATTACAAAAGTTCCAGGTGGTGTTGGACCTATGACAATAACATGTCTAATGGAAAATACTATCGAATGTTTTTTGAAGCGCGCAAAAAAATAGAATAATGCTAAAAGACTGTAAAAATTTCAAATTAAAATTTTGAAAAATTACAGTCTTTTTTCTTAATAGCATTACTATAAAAGGATGGTGGTTTTATGGAGAATGTTAGAAATAACAAGAATATCAAAAAGAAATATCTCCAATTTTTCTTTTCCGTATTAGTATCGGTTTTGATATTACAGATTACAACAATTGTTGACTCCATTATTGTTGGTACCTGCATAGGTACAAAGGAGATGTCAGGTGTTAAGGCATCTAATCCGATAATTAGTATAGTCGCGGTTATCGCTACACTAATAAGTGTTGGAACAAGTATGGTGATTTCAATATCACTTGGTAAAAGAAATACTAAGAAAAGCGATTCAGCATTTACATTTGGATTTCTTCTATGTTTACTTGTTGGTGGATTAATAAGCCTACTTGGATGGTTCTTATCAGATAAGATAGTTACTTTATTTACAAGTAGCGCTGATGTTTTAGAGTTTGCTAAAACATATACCAAGATAGTTATTCTTGCAGCCCCTGCGATGATGTTATCAACCTATTTGGGTTACGCAATTAGAAGTGATGGCTTTGCTAAATTATCAATGACATTATTAATTGCTGGTGGCTTAATAAATATATCATTCGATTTAATATTTATATTAGGTGGTCATCTAGGAGTAACAGGTGCGGCAATCGCTACTGATATGAGTTATGTTGGTGGTGTACTAATTGCGGTAGTCTACCTATTTATGAAAAACCGTAATTTACATTTCACAAATATATTCAAACGTGATAGTGGAATAAAAGAAATATTTACTGCCATTGTAAAGAATGGTGCTCCATCATCTTCAAGATTATTATTCGTTTCAATCTCAACAATCATTGCAAATTATGTAATTGGTAAATATGTTGGCTATATGGGACTTGCGGTATTTGCTGTAGCATCCAATCTAAGCTTAATTGCTACGGCGGTGTTCCAATCATCCGGTGCTTCGATGATGCCAATCATGGGTGTGTTCTATGGTGAGAAGGATTATAAAGGAATCGAGCTTTTAGTTAGATATGTGATGTGCTTTTTATTAGTCTTAGTCGTAATCATCATCATCTTGCTTGAAGCATTCGCTCCATTATACTTCCCATTATTTGGTATCATAGAGGTTATGGATGAATATGTAGTATTCTTAAGATTATTCTCAATTGGTCTTGTATTCGCTGGAATCAATTACATTTTAATTTATTACTTTACAGCACTTCAAAAGATGACTGTTGGTGTATTGATTCCACTTGTTGAACAAATCATATTATGTGTTCCACTTACATTTATGTTAATTCCTAACTACCAGCTTAACGGTCTAATTTGGATGTATCTAATCAGTGAAGGTGGCACAACATTAATTACATTTATTGTCCTATGTTTCATTAAGAAGAAAAAGAAGCTTGATAATATATTATTACTACCAAAGGCTAATAACGAATTGTTGTTGGACTTCACAGTACTTGCTAGTGATATAGAGGCAACAAAGATATCAGAGGATGTTGGTAGAATTCTTTTAGAAAATAATATAGATGAATTCAAATCAAATCGTGTTGCTGTCATATTAGAAGAAATGATAGTCAATACGAACAATGCTGAAAAGCATAAAAAGAAGGTATTTATTGATATAAGAATAATTAAAACAGCTGAATCAATCATTGTATCAATGCGTTCTAATGGTTATCCTTATAACCCTCTAATTGATACAGAGGATGAGATTTCTCAAAAGCTAATTAGCTCTTTATCAATTAAATTGCGATATAACCAAATTATTGGATTTAATCAAACATTAATCGAGGTGTAGTATTATGAAAAATGAGTATTTAGAAGTATTAGTTAAAAGACTAGAAACTGAAGGTAAGAGAATTGCTATCAAGGATAAGGGAAAAGAAGTATCCTATGAAGAAATGTTTGAGCTTGCTAAAAAGACCGTTACTTATCTAGAAGGAAAAAAACTACAGCCTAAGGCGATGGTTCCTATCTATTTAGGATCTTGCTATGAATATATTTCATTAACTGTCGGTGTATGGCTAATGGGATATGCAGCAGTTCCAATGGGAACATCATTCCCTAAGGATAGAGTTGACTACATTCTATCTGAAATCAAATCTGATTTTGTACTTGGTGAAAAGGAACTTGCTGAAATTAAAAAGTGTGAGCCATGTAAGAAATATTCAATTCCTGATAATGATGCACTTGCATTAATTATTTATACATCAGGTTCAACTGGTAACCCTAAGGGTATCATGCATAATTTCAAGGGACTACTTAAGAAGGGTGATTTCACATATAAGCTAGAGGATAGCTTCTTAATGCTAGCACCATTTTATTTTGTTGCTTCCCTAACTATGTACAAGGTTTTAAGAGAAGGAGCTAAAGTAGTATTACCACCAGATGATGTAAGACTTGATATTCATAAGCTTGAGGATTACATCAAGGATGAAGAAATTGGTTATGTCTTCATACCACCTTCAGTACTTAAAAACTTTCATAATAAGTCTGATAAATTAAAGGTAGTTTATACAGGTAGCGAAAAGCTTGTTAATGAAGAAAGTAAGGAAGGCTATAAGCTAATCAACTGTTATGGTATGACAGAGACATTAGGTACAGTATGTAACTTCTTAGTTGATAAAAAATATGATTCAACACCTGTTGGTAAGACTAAATATGAATATAAGCTTCTTGATGATGATGGTAAGGAAGTACCTAAGGGCTCTATTGGTGAGTTCTGTATCAAGGGCGATTTTACTTTGGGCTATTTTAATGATCCAAAGAAAACAGAAGAGCTATTCCGTGGTGGGTATCTACACACTAACGATTTAATGAGAGAATTACCTGATGGAAACCTAGTCTATGTTAATAGAAAGGACTGGATGGTAAAGATCAACGGCCAAAGAGTTGAGGTTGGTGAGGTTGAGGTTAGAATTCGTGACCTTGATGGTGTAGAGGACGCAATTGTAAAGGGCTTCGAAAATAGTGATGGTAATGCCTACCTATGTGCTTTCTACAAGGGTAGCTTAGAAGCTGATCAGATAAAAGAAAGCTTAAGAAAAGTATTACCACCTTATATGGTTCCACTATACTTTGTTAAGGTTAAAGAATTCTCATACCTACCTAATGGTAAGGTTAATAGAAAGGTGCTACAGGCTCCAGACTTAGACAATCTAACAAGTGATTATGTTGCCCCTGTTGGAGAGCTAGAGGAAAGAATCTGTAAGGCATTTGAGGAAGTATTTGGATTAAAACAAAGTGGACGTGATGATGATTTCTTCTTACTTGGTGGTGACTCAATTAAGGTAATGAAGCTATCAACAATCTTAAGCGATCTTAATTTATCAAGTAAGACTGTTTATAAGGAAAGAACCCCTAAGAAGATTGCTGCGGCAATAAAGAAGGAAGCAAAGACTCATTTTGAGAATGCTAAAACATCTCCACTAAGCTATACACAGCTTGGTATCTATACTGAATGTATGCTTAATAGAGGTAAGGCTATTTATAATAACCCAATCCTA
Source organism: Acholeplasmatales bacterium (assembly GCA_017454375.1). Classification (GTDB taxonomy): domain Bacteria; phylum Bacillota_I; class Bacilli_A; order Acholeplasmatales; family Anaeroplasmataceae; genus Anaeroplasma. The sequence goes on from JAFTDB010000022.1 coordinate 9,869, forward strand.
TTAAAGCTTGATAATAAGGTTGATCCTAAGAAATTAGCTAAGGCATGTGAGGCTGCCGTAGAGGCTCACAAATATATTAAGGTTCATATCAAGGAAGATAATAATTCTAATCCATATATGGAACGTTATGAATCTACATATAAACAAGAAGTTGAGAAAGTATCAAATAAGGATTTTGAAAATCTTAAATCTAATTTAGTTCAACCATTTGATATTACAACTGATGAATTATTTAGAATAAGAATTATCAAAACTGAAGATGCATTATATTTATTCACTGATTTCCATCATATCATCTATGATGGTACATCAATGAAGATATTCACAGATGATATCAATAATGCATATTTAGGAAAAAAACTAGAATGTGAAAAATATAGTATCTTAGATATCGCACTTAATGAAGCTGAGCTTCGTAAGGGTGATGATTATGAAGAAAGTAAGAAATGGTATTTAGATACATTCAAATCAATTGAGCTAGATAGTAAACCAATTAAGGATAGAGACCTAGCTGATGTTAAATTTGAAACTATTGATAGAGAACTTAAGGTTGATGCTGATGCACTAGTTGAATATTCAAAGAGATTAAATCTAACACTTAATGTTATCTCTATTGGTGCGTTTGCATATTTACTATCAGTATTTAAGGATCAAAGAGAAGCATTATTCACAACTATCTATAATGGTAGAAGTGATTTGATTACTAATAGAACAGTCGCAATGATGGTAAAGACATTACCAGTCTATGCTAGATATGATGAGAAGATGAGAATATCTGATTATTTAAATGATATTAGAAATCAACAAATGAATGCGATGAATAATGATATTTATTCATTCCTAGAGGTTGCTAGTGAATGTGGTATTTCAAGTGATGTCTTATTCGCATACCAAGGTGAATATCTAGCAGTTAATGATATTTGTGGATACAAGTTTGAACGTATTCCTGTTGACTTTGAGGCTACAGGTTCAGCACTTGATTTCCAAGTATTCAAATATGGCGATAAGCTTAATGTTAAGCTTCAATATAAAGCTAATGAATATTCAGAAAAATTCATTAACCACTTCATCAATGCATATGAGGCAATATTGACTAACTTCATGAGTGAAGAAAGAGTAGCTAGTGTTGATGTATTATCAAAGGAAGAATTAGAATTATTAGATTCATTTAATAATAATGATGTTCCTTATGATGAAGAATTAACTATCCCTGCAATGTTTGAAAAATCTGCAAAAACAAATAAAGACAAGACTGCAGTAGTGTTTAAGGATGTTAATTTAACTTATAAGGAATTAGACGAATTAAGCTATAATCTTGCAACTATGATGGTTAAGAAGGGACTAAAGCGAGGAGATGTTGTATCAATCTTGATCGCACGTTCTGAGCTAATGCCTATTTGTGGACTTGCCGCAATGCGTGCATGTGTAACATATCAACCACTAGATTCTACATATCCTACTGAAAGATTAAATTTCATGATTAAGGATAGTAATGCTAAATTATTAATTACTACATCAGCTGAACGTGATCTAATTACTGAATATGATGGTGAAGTATTATTAATTGATAAGCTTACTGATATCAAGGGTGAGAATGTTAAATTAGAAAAGCCATCAAAGGATGATATCATGATCCTTCTTTATACATCAGGCTCTACTGGTGTACCTAAGGGTGTTAAATTATCTCAAAAGAATATTTCAACATTCGTTGGCTGGTATCAAAGATATTTCAAATTAACTAATAAAGACACTGTTGGTGCTTATGCATCATTTGGCTTTGATGCCAATATGATGGATACATATCCAGCATTATCAACTGGCTCTAAGCTAGTAATACTTCCAGAAGAATATCGTCTAGATTTACAAAAGATGGATGAGTATTTTGAGTCTAATGGTGTAACACATCAATTCCTAACTACTCAGGTTGGTAGACAATATGGTATCGATGGTAAGAATAAGCATCTAAGATATTTATCAATGGGTGGCGAAAGATTAATCATGTTCCCAATCAGTGATAAATATGAAACATATAATGTATATGGTCCTACTGAATGTAGTATTCTATCTACTGCATATCAGGTTAAGCCTGATGATAAGAATGTACCAATTGGTCCAGTACTAGATAACTTCAAGGGCTATGTTGTGGGTGTTGATGGTAGACGTGTTCCTGTTGGAGCAATCGGTGAGTTATATTTAGCTGGTAACCAAGTAGGCTGTGGCTATTTAAATAGACCAGAGAAAACTGCAGAAGTATTTATTGATAACCCATTTGATACAAATCCTAAATATAAGAATACTTACCGTACTGGTGATATCGTTAGATTCATGGAGGATGGTAACATCGAATTTGTTGGTCGTCAGGATGGCCAGGTTAAGGTAAGAGGATTTAGAATTGAGCTATCTGAGGTTGAAGAGGTAATCAGAGGCTATGATGGTGTTAAGGATGTTGCGGTAAAGGCATTTGATCATCCTAGTGGTGGTAAATATCTATGTGCTTATGTAGTATTATCTAAGGATATTGCATTTGATGATATCAAGAAATATATTCTAGGTATTAAACCTCCATACATGGTTCCTCAAACATTTGTTAAGCTAGACAGAATTCCATTAAATCAAAATGGTAAGGTAAATCGTAAGGCACTTGAAGAACCACAAATCGAAGTTAAGGAAGAAACTAATAGAACATTAAATGCACTTGAAGAAAAGCTAAAGGAAATTGCTTTAGGTGTACTTGGTGTTAAGGATGTATCTATATCTCAAAGCTTATTTGAATATGGATTAACTTCAATATTATCAATTAAGCTATTAACACAAATTTATAAAGAATTTGATGTTGATATGTCACCAAAGGATTTAAATAATGATTTCACAATAATCAATATTGAAAATTACATTATCAATTATTGGCTATCAAATAAGGGAGCTGCAGAAGCACAGGTTCAAACTTATACATCTGCTCCACTTTCTAACCCACAAACTGGTGTTTATTTTGAATGCATTAAAAATCCAGAGGCTGTAACATATAACATTCCATCAATTTTTAAGTTCAAGAAGAGCTTATCACTTGATGTATTAAAGACTACATTAAAGACTATTGCTAAAGAGCATAGAGAAATCAATGTTCACTTTGAAAATGTAAATGGTGATATCGTTCAGGTATACAATACATTTGAAATAGAACCAGAGGTAATTGATGTAGCAAGTGATGACATTTCAAAATACAAAGATGAATTTATAAAACCATTTGATCTACATACAGGACCTCTTGCTAGATTTACAATTCTGAATGCTAAATCAAATATTTACTTGCTAGTTGATTTCCATCACCTAGTATTTGATGGTGCATCAATGTCTATCTTCATTAATGATCTATCAAAGATTCTTGCTGGAGATAAGATTGAAAAAGAAGAGTATTCATATTTTGCATATGTTCATGATGAAAAAGCATTTGAGACTACACCTGATTACCAGAAGCGTCTTGATTACTTCAAGGAGATGTTTAATGAATTTGAATCATCTACAGAAGTAACTAATGATATCAACCTTGGTGGTACAGAGCTTGCAACATACGCAGAACCATTTGATTTTGATAAGCTAGATAAATTCTCTAAGGATAACGGATTCACTCCTGCCCAGGTAATGCTTGCGGCCGTATATTACACAGTATCACGTTATGTTAATGATAAGAATGTATACTTATCAACTATTAGTAGTGGTAGAAGTAATCTAAAGCTATCTAATTTATTTGGTATGTTTGTTAATACAATACCTCTACATGTTAAGATTAGTGAAATGAAGGTGATGGATTTCATTAAGATGGCTCAAAAATCATTTAATGGTGCCATTGAAAATGAATCATTCCCATTCGCTAAGATTAATGAGCTATATAGATTCAATCCAGCAATCGTATATGAATATCAATTAGGTATTATTGATAAGCTAGATATTAAGGATTTAGAAGGTATTACATCACTTGAACAAGCATCTGCAAAATTCAAGGTATCTATTCATATTGAAAATGCGAATAATAAGCCTGCAATCGTAATGTATTATAATAAGGGATTATATACAGAAGATTTAATGACTAACTTCGCTAAATCAATTGAGATTGTCTTAAATAAATTAATGGATAATCCTAATGAGAATATCCTACATATTAATTTATTAAATGATGAAAGAAGAAAAGAAATCGATAAGTTTGGTTGTATCGAACAAGGCCCATTATCATTTGATCTATATCATCGTGGACTTGAGCTTCAAGCAAAGAAGAATGCAAATAAGCTAGCCTTAGTTGCAGAAGATAAGAAATTCACATTCGATGAATTAAATAAGGAAGCTAATAAGCTTGCTCATGCAATTATGAAGATGGGTATTAATAAGTCTCGTATTATCTTATTACTTCCTAGAACATCAAGATTAATTATTTCAATCTTTGGTGTTATGAAGTCTGGTAATGCATATATTCCTTGTGACCCTAATTATCCAAAGGAAAGAATCAACCTAATTATGGAGGATTCTGAATCTAAGCTAATTATCACAACTAAGGAAATGGCTAAGGAATATGATAATGCTATAGATGTTGAAGAGCTACTTAAAAATAATGAGGTTAATAATCCTGATCTGGATATTTCTAGTGAAGATTTATGTTACCTAATTTATACATCAGGCTCAACAGGTAGACCTAAGGGTGTTATGTTATCACACCGTGGTGTATGTAACTACCATTCAGATGCTAAAGCAAATATCTATGTTCAAGCAATTAAGAGCTTGAATGCATTCCTAGCAGTTACAACTGTATCATTCGATATGTCTGTTAAGGAAATTGGTACACCTTTAACTAACGGTGTTACAATTGTCCTTGCTCCAGATAAAGCAACTAATGACCCAGTTGCATTAGCTGAATTAATTAAGACTAATAATGTTGATGGTATCAACGCAACTCCATCAAGATTAAAACAATATCTAGATGTTGATGTATTTGAAGAATGTGTTAAGAAATGTAAGTTCATCGCCAGTGGTGGTGAGAAGTATCCACTTCAATTACTTCAATATCTACAAGAGAATACTAAAGCAACTATTATGAACACTTATGGTCCAACAGAAATAAGTGTATCATGTAATATGAAGGATTTAACAAAGGCTAAATCAATTTCTGTTGGTAAGCCACTATATAACGTAATTGAATTTGTTGTCGATAGCGATGGCAATGAATTACCACGTGGAGTAGTTGGTGAATTATACATTGGTGGTAAGGGTGTAGGTAAGGGCTATAACAACCTACCTGATAAGACTAAGGCAGCCTTCATCAAGTATAAGGGAATTGATGTATATCGTTCTGGTGACTATGCTAGATGGAATAAAGATGGCGATGTAGAAATCCTTGGTAGAACTGATAACCAAATTAAGCTAAGAGGCTTAAGAATTGAGCTTGGTGAGATTGAGGGTGCACTTGCTAAAGCAACTGGTATTACAAACTCAGTTGTTAAGATTATGACAATCTCTAATGTTGAGCATCTATGTGCATACTTCACTGCTGATACCAAGATTAATGTTAATGATTTAAAGGATGAATTATCTAAGACATTAACTAAGTACATGGTACCAACTGCGTACTTACAACTTGCTAAGATGCCACTTACACCTAATGGTAAGATAGATGTTAAGAATCTACCAGAACCAGAGTTACTTGATGTTGGTGGACATGAAGCACCAAAAAATGATCTAGAAAAGAAATTCTGTGATATCTTCAAAGAGATTTTGAATCTTGCCGATGTTGGTGCAACTGATTCATTCTTCGATATTGGTGGTACATCATTATCAGCAATTCGTGTTACAGTTGGGGCAGCTAAGTTTGGCTATAAGCTAACATTCCCTGATGTATTTGCTAACCCAACACCAAGAGCGTTAGCTAAGCTTGTTGGTGGTGGAGAAGAGCCTACTGCATCAGATTTAGATAATGAAGTATATGATTATGATTACACTAAGATTGATGAGCTATTAAAGGGTAATAACCTAGCTAATTATCTACAAGGCGAAAGTATTAAGATGGGTAATGTATTATTAACAGGACCTACAGGATACTTAGGTATTCATATCCTACGTTATCTAATTGAGAATTATGATAGTAAGGTATATTGCTTACTTCGTTCTAAGGGTGATGTAACAGCTGAGACTAGATTAAAGAGTCAATTATTCTATTATAATGAAAAGGATTATTCTGACCTATTCGGTAAGCGTATCTTCGTTATTGAAGGTGATGTTACAAAGGAATTAAAGGTCAAAGATGAATATCTAAAGAATATTAATACAATCATTAACTGTGCTGCCGTAGTTAAGCATTTCTCACAAGGCACAGAAATTGAAGATGTTAATATCGGTGGTGTTAGAAATCTACTTGATTTCGCAGAGAAGCACAAGCTTGCATTCATCCAAGTATCAACAGGCTCTACAATGAAGGCTCCACAGCGTGAAGGTGCTAAGCTTGTTGATAACGCAACAGAAGCAATGCTATTTATTGATCAATCATTAAATAATAAATATGTTAGATCTAAATTCTTAGCTGAAAGATTAGTACTTGAGGCAGTAGCTGAGGGTAAGGTTATTGGTAAGATCATGAGAGTTGGTAACCTAGCTCCACGTGATACTGATGGTGAATTCCAAATCAACTTCAACACTAACTCAGCAATGGGTAGAATTAAAGCCTTCTACATGCTAGGCTGTGTTGGTTATGGACAATTAAATCAAACAATTGAATTCTCACCAATCGATGATGTTGCCAAAGCTATCTTAAAGCTAATTGAAACACCAAAGGAATGTGTGGTATTTCATCCATTCAATAACCATCGTGTTCTATATAACGATCTATTTGCTGTAATGAATAGTATTGATTTAACTATTAAAGCAGTTGAACCAGAGAAATTCGTTAAGATATTAGAGTTAGCTGAAAATGATCCAGAGAAGGCTAAGATCTTAACAAGTATGCTTGCATATAAGGGTAACAATGTTAAACCACCTCATACACCAGTTGCTGACAACAACTACACAATGCAAGTTCTATATCGTAAAGGCTTTGCATTTACAAACACATCAACAGAGTACATTTCTAGATTCCTAGTAGCATTAAAGGGCTTAGGATTCTTTGAAGTATAGAAAGGAAGATTAATATGGAAATAGTAGTAAAACATGGAAATGAATTAACTGTAGCTTTAAAGGGAAGATTAGATACTAATACTTCCCCTGAGCTAGAAAAATGCTTAAGAGAGGAACAGATTACTGAAGACTTAGTAGTTCTTGATTTTAAAGAGCTAGAGTACATTTCATCTGCTGGCTTAAGAGTATTACTAGCAACAAAGAAGGTATTGGATTCAAATGGCAAGAAATTTGAAATTCATAACATCAATGATGTTGTTAAGGAAGTATTTAACGTTACAGGATTTGCAAATATTTTAACTATTAAATAGAAAAGAGTTGTTATTATGCGTTTATATATACGCCATAAAATATTCCTCTTAGGCTTTGGATTAACACTCTTTTTAGTCATAGTTGCGTTTGTAGCGAGCTTCTTTACATATAAGAATCGTGTCGAGTCTAAATATGATGAATATTTAAAAACATCTATAGATGTTGCAGCTGATTGGTTAAGTGATTTAAGGGCTAAGGTTGAATCATATTCTACATCAGAATCTAGAAGCGACGTAGTTAATTATGTTATTGATACATATGAAACGATAGTAGCGGATGATCCTAATTATCCAAAAAATACATCTTTAGAAGAATATTATAACTACTTTAATTCTAAGTATTCTGATTTATATCCTTCTGCATCAGGAGGAGCCATAATAGGAATGAGTAGAACCGGCCCAACCAACAGAGCCAATCATGCTAGCTTAAGATCTGATCTTGTATCAGCACTTAGTGTCGCAGATGGTGTACTAGGTGAACTAGTCTATTATGATCAAACACGTAACCGTTACGTAGACATTGTTAATACAATGTTCAAATTTGAAGATGAGACGGCTACTGGTGATTTTCCAGGCTCATATAAGACTCTTACAGCTGAAGATGTGAAGATTATAGATTATATAACTTCAGGTGGCTATACACCACTTGGAGAAACCGTACGAATCTATAATAGAAATTATGCGGACGGCTCTTATCTTACATACTATATAGATATAGTAGATGGAGATAAGTTTGTAGGTAGAATAATTATGAACTACGATAAGTTAGTTATTCAAAGCACACTTCAGGAATTCGCAATTATTCTAGCATCAACACTTTTAGGTATTGGTGTACTACTTGTATTATTCTATTCATACTTTGCCCATCTAATGGTTGTTAAGAATGTTAAAAAGCTAACAAAGACTTCTGATAAATTCAAGGATGATTTATTAAATAATAAATCGTTAGAAGTAATTAAAACAAACATTAATACACATGATGAAATAAGAATGTTATCAGATTCATTTGAAATGCTAGAGGATGAAATTATTTCTTATGCAAAAAGAATTGAAGAAGAAACTACAAGTAGATTAAAGATGCAATCAGAGTTAGAGATTGCATCAGATATCCAGCTTGGGGCCCTACCTACAACTAATTTAAATGATGAGAATGTCTTGATTCGTGCATCAATTAAATCAGCTAAAGAGGTCGGTGGTGATTTCTACGATTATTTCTATATTGATGATGATCACTTGGCAATCATTATAAGTGATGTATCTGGTAAGGGTGTTCCTGCAGCCTTGTTTATGATGAAGGCCAAAGAGCTTATTAAATCAAAGCTAATGAGCAATGAAGAATTAACAAAAGCTTGCTTCGATGTTAACAATGCCTTAATTGATAATAACAAGCAAGGATTGTTCATCACTGCCTTCATTGGTATATTGGATGTTAAGAGTAGAGTATTAAGATTTGTTAATGCTGGACATGAAAGACCATTCATTATTGGTATTAAGGATGTTAAGCAACTAAAAGTTAATTCTAACTTCATCCTAGGTGGAGTAGAAAACTTTGAATACAATGCTGATGAGATTAAGCTTAATGAGAAGGATAAGCTATTCTTACATACAGATGGCTTAAATGAATCTATTAATTCTAACAAAGAAGAATTTGGCTATGATAGAATCTTAAAGGTTCTTGAGGAAGATAAGGATTTACAAATTAGTGATTGCCTAAATAATATGAAAGGTGAGCTTGCCACATTCGTAGGTGATGAAGAAGCATTTGATGATGTTACAATGATGATTGTAGAGCTTAAAACACCAAAGCTTCATTTCAAATTTGTGAATCGTGGATATGACATAATTGATATCGTTAATAATAGAATTAATGATTATTATTCATATGTAGATTCAAAGGTATTATCTGAGGTTAATATCATCTTTGATGAGCTTTTAAATAATTATGTTTCTTATGAAGATAAAGAAAAGCTCGTTATTGAAATTGATATTGAGCTTAAAGATAATGTATTCATCTTTGATATAGAAAATAATGGTGTTGAATTCAACCCATTAGATACTCACGAGAAGAAGATAAAAGAGTTTGATCCTGATATGCCACTTGGTGGACTAGGAATAAGACTAGTTCAAAAGCTATCTACAGATATTAAATATCAACGAAAAGATGATAAGAATATCTTAAAAATTAAGAAGGCAATTAAGTAAAAAAATAAGCAATCTTCCAGTTGGAGGATTGCTTTTATTTACCCTACATTATAGTAATTGGCACACTATGCTAAAATATCGTGATTTATTGATTTGATTATATTTTATAAAATATCTAATTTATCCTTTAATAAACGCATTGACACTATCAATGTAATGTGTGATTATTTTATGATTTATTATTCGATTTGATATAAAAATATATTTAATTTAGTTATATAAATTATAACAAAATAATTCACTATATAAATATAAAATCGGTATGATTATTTTTCATACCGATTTTTGTTATTTTGTACAAATAGAAATGATGCCTATAATTAACAAGTGAGGAGGATAAAATGATAAAAAAATATGTAATAAAATATTCTCCTTGATTAATCACTACATTAGTGATACAATGTGCTCGCTAATTTATTAGTGTTATATAGCGAAGTTCGGCCTCTAAATCCTTCGCTTAAGAAATTAAAACCAAGGAGATTTTTTTTATGCAAAAAAATATTGAAGCACATGATAACTTTTTTAAGAAGGAATTCAAGGTTACAGTGCTGCTTTTAAGATCAATTCCTTCAGTGGCAGTAGCTTTATTCGTATTATCAGTTATTATGATGAATCTACTAGCTAATAAGACAATATATCAAAAGGACTACCTAGCAATTGATGGTGGTATCTTAGTTTCCTGGCTATCATTTATGTCAATGGACATTGTAACTAAGCACTTTGGGCCTAAGGCGTCTACAAGATTATCAATCTTCGCTATGCTAGTAAACCTATTAACATGTCTAATTTTCTGGATTGTAAGCATTATTCCATCAAATGCTGATGACTACACAGCATTTAATTCTATAATTGGTGGTACATGGTTCATTCTACTAAGCTCAACTATAGCTTTCATATCATCAGCTATAATCAACAACATCTTAAATTATTCAATTGGTAAGATGTTTAAGAAAAACCCTGATGGTAGAGTAGCATTCATTACTAGAAGCTATGTATCTACATTTGTTGGTCAATTCTTTGATAACCTAATCTTCGCATTACTAACATTTATGGTATTTGCCCCAATTTTTTGGGATGGATTTAGCTGGACATTTGTACAATGCGTTACTTGTTCATTAATTGGTGCTGGATTAGAGCTTGTTATGGAGGTTGTCTTCTCACCATTTGGTTACCGTGTAACTAGAAATTGGAAGAAGAACAATGTGGGCCACGAGTATTTTGAATATAATAACGAAACAAACGGAGAAAATAATTAATGAAAGTTTTAATTACTGGTTCATCATCAGGAATTGGTAAGGCAGCAGCATTAAAGTTTTTAGCAAATAACCATGAGGTATACGGATTAGATTTAAAAGAGGCAACAATTGAAAATCCTAATTACCACCATATTATTTGTGATATTTCAAACAAGAATTCATTACCAGAAATAGAGGGTATTGAAATATTATTTAATAATGCTGGTCTCCAAAATTCAATTGATGATATTGATAATAACCTAAAAGGCACTATCTATGTAACTGAAAAGTATGCCTTCCAAGATAAAATTAAATCAGTATTATTCAATGCTTCGGCTTCAGCTGTATCAGGATTCGAATTTCCTGAATATGTAGCATCCAAAGCTGGCGTAGTTGGCTATATGAAGAATGTAGCAACTCGTCTTGTTAGATTCAAAGCTACAGCTAACTCTATTTCACTTGGTGGAGTAGATACAGAGCTTAATAAGGCTGTAATGGAAGATAAAAAGTTATGGAACCAAATAATGGATGTTACACCTCTTAAAAAATGGATGAGTGTAGAAGAAGTTAGTGAATGGGTATATTTCTTAACAGTAATTAATAAATCAATGAGTGGCCAAGATTTATTAATTGATAATGGTGAATATAATTTAAATTCAACATTTGTTTGGCCAAATTATAGTATCTAAAAATTAGTCCCTGATGGGACTTTTTTTGTTGTAATTTTTCCAAAAAGTGTAATGTTACTTAACTTTTTTTATTTATAAAAAATAGTTAAAAGGATTGTATGCGCTTTCAAATTAAGATATAATCTTAATAAGCACTTAAAAAATGAGGTATAAAAAATGTTTGATGCAATTATAATTGGAGCGGGTGTTGTAGGTACAGCAATCGCTAGAGAAATATCTAAATACAAGGGTAATTTCTTAGTTTTAGAAAGAAACAATGATGTTTCTTGCGGAACTACAAAGGCTAATTCTGGTATAGTACATGCTGGATTTGATGCTAAAGTAGGTAGTAAGAAGGCATACTTTAATGTTCTTGGAGCTAAGATGTATCCAGATTTAGCTAAGGAATTAAATTTTCCTTATAAACAAAATGGCGCATTTGTTTTAGCTTTTGATGAAGATAAGGATGGAGTACTTGATGATCTTTTAAATAGAGCTAAATTAAATGGTGTAGAGGGATGTGAAATCTTATCTGGTGATGAAATCAGAAAGATGGAACCAAATGTCAGCAAGGAAGTAACAAAAGGCTTATATGCTAAAACATCTGGTATAGTATCACCATATGAGATGTGTATTGCTTTAGCTGAAAATGCATATTCAAATGGTGTAGAATTTGAATTTGAAAAGGAAGTAAAGGATATCAATAAGGTTGATGACCACTTTGTAGTATTCACAAAAGATGGTAAGGAATATGAGACAAAGGTAGTTATCAATTCGGCTGGTTTACATGCTGATGAAATAAATAACATGCTATCAAGCATTAAATATCATATAACTCCTAGAAAGGGTGAATATGTACTTTTAGATAAAGAATTTGCATTCTATACTAAAACTACATTATTCCAATTACCTACTAAGATGGGTAAGGGTATATTAGTTGCCCCAACAACTCATTCAAATATCTTAGTTGGTCCTACAGCTTATGATGTTAAGGATAAGGATCAAACATGGACAACATTTGAGGGTCTTGAAGAGGTATGGAATAAAGGAACACTTAGTGTACCTGGCTTATATAAGGGTGGAATTATCACTCAATTTAGTGGTAACCGTGCTCATGAGGATAAGGGTGATTTCGTAGTTGAATTCGCAAGTGATGTTGAAGGATTATATAACCTTGTGGGTATTGAATCTCCAGGTTTAGCATCATCACCTGCTATCGCTAAATATGCAGTAGATGAAGTATCTAAGTACTTACATCTAGAGAAAAACCCTAAATTCAATCCAAATAGAGAAGCTATTAAGAGAATTGCAAATATGAGTAGCGATGAATTAAAGGAAGCTATTAAGGAAAACCCACTTTATGGTCATGTTATTTGTAGATGTGAGGTTGTAAGTGAGGCTGAAATTATTGAATCAATTCATCGTTTCCCTGGTGCTAGAGATCTTGATGGTGTAAAGAGAAGAACCAGAGCTGGTATGGGTAGATGCCAGATGGGATTCTGTACACCTAGAATTATGGAGATACTTGCACGTGAGCTTGGTGTTGATATTAAGAGTATCACAAAGAAGGGTAACAATTCTAAATTAATTGTTTCAGATATTAAGGAGTAGAATCATGAACGTTAAGATATTGATTATTGGTGGTGGCCCTGCAGGACTTGCGGCTGCCATAGGGGCATATGATAAAGGTGAAAAGGACATTCTTATTTTGGAAAGAGAAGATAGACTTGGTGGTATATTAAACCAATGTATCCACAATGGCTTTGGTCTTCATACCTTCAAGGAGGAATTAACTGGTCCTGAATATGCTCAAAGATATATTGATGAAGTTAAGAAAAGAAATATTAAATATTTATTGAATACAACTGTTGTTAGACTTGAAGAGAACAAGCATGTTGTAGCCTTAAATGAGGAAGGCGTATTAGAGATTGATGCCGAGGCTGTAATACTTGCCTGTGGATGCCGTGAACGTCCTCGTGGAGCAATCAATATTGCAGGCTCTAGATGTAGCGGTATTTATAGTGCTGGTACAGCTCAAAAGCTTGTTAATATCGATGGTATGATGCCTGGTAAGGAAGTTGTAATTCTTGGTAGTGGTGATATCGGTTTAATCATGGCAAGAAGAATGACATTCGAGGGTGCTAAGGTAAAAGCTGTATTAGAGCTAATGCCTTATTCATCAGGTTTAAATAGAAATATTGCTCAATGCTTAAATGACTTTAATATTCCACTTAGATTATCAACAACTGTAATTGAAATCTTAGGTGAGGAAAGAGTTGAAGGTGTTGTAGTTGCCAAGGTTGATGAAAAGCTAAGACCTATTATGTCAACAAAGGAAACTATCAAGTGTGATACATTGTTATTATCTGTAGGCTTGTTACCAGAAAACGAGCTTGCTAGAGGGGCTAATGTAGATATCTCTAAGGTAACTAGAGGTGCTAACGTTGATGATAATTTAATGTGTAGCATCGATGGTGTGTTTGAATGTGGTAATGTATTACACGTTCATGATTTAGTAGATTTTGTATCACTTGAAGCTAAGAAGGCTGGAGAGAATGCATATAAATATGTTAATTCAGCTGAGCATAAGAAATATGAAAAGACAATTATTGAAGCCAAGGATGGCGTAAGATATGTGGTTCCAGAAATGATTTTAAAAAGTGATGATACAGAACCATTATCATTAAAGCTAAGAGTTGGTAATGTTTATAAAAATAAATATCTAGAAGTAATCTGTGATGGAGAAGCAATTTATTCTAAGAAAAAACAAATTCTTACTCCAGGTGAAATGCAAAATATTGAACTTGACGCAACTCAAGTTAAGAAATTAAGAAATGCTTCTAATATTGTGGTAAGTTTGAGGTAGTGCTATGAGAGAGTTTGTATGTATATGCTGCCCAATGGGATGTCATCTAGTTGTAGATGATAGTGACAAAAATAATATTACAGTTACTGGTAATACATGCCCTAGAGGAAAAATGTATGGTATCAATGAGGTAACTGCCCCAAAAAGAATGGTAACATCAAGTATCAAGGTTAAAAATGGTAAGGATGATGTTGTATCAGTTAAAACAAGAGAAGCTATTCCTAAGGAATTAATCTTTGATGTTTTAAATGAACTAAAGGGATTAGAAGTTAATGCTCCAGTAAGTATTGGAGATGTAATTATTAAGAATGTATTAAATACTGGCATTGATATAGTAGCTAGTAGAAATGTAGGTGTAAAGTAATGGCTGGAAAATATATCTTAGCTCTAGATCAAGGTACAACATCTTCTAGAGCAATAGTATTCGACCACAGTGGTAATATATTAGGTATGGCTCAAGAGGAATTCGCACAGCTATATCCAAAACCAGGCTGGGTTGAGCATGAGCCAAAGGAAATTTTATCAAGTGAAATGGCATCTGTTTATTCAGCAGTAATCAGAGCTGGTGTATCAATGAAGGACATAAAGGCAGTTGGTATTACTAACCAAAGAGAAACTACAATTCTTTGGAATAAGAAAACTGGCCAACCAGTATACAATGCCATCGTATGGCAATGTAGAAGAACAGATGAATATTGTAAGGAATTATTAAAAGATAAAAATCTAGATGAAATGATTTATTCTAAAACAGGTTTAAGAATTGATGCCTATTTCTGTGCAACAAAGATTAAATGGATTTTAGATAATGTTCCTGGTGTAAAGGAGCTAGCTAAAAATGATGAATTATGCTTTGGTACTGTAGATACATATCTTTTATGGCATTTAACTGGTGGTAAGGTATTTGCTACAGACTATACAAATGCATCTAGAACATTGCTATTTAATATTCACGAGCTTAAATGGGATGATGATTTATTAAAGCTATTTGATATTCCAAAGAATATCTTACCAGAGGTATTCCCATCATCACATTTATATGGATACACAGATGTAGATCAAATTGGTGCTTCAATTCCAATTTGTGGTATTGTTGGTGATCAACAGGGTGCCCTATTTGGTCAGCTATGTGTTAATAAGGGTGACATCAAAAATACATTCGGTACAGGCTGCTTCATGCTAATGAACACTGGTAATGAAATTATCAGAAGTAAGCATGGTCTAATCACAACCCTAGGTGCAACTATTGAAGGACAAAAGCCTGATTATGTACTAGAGGGTTCTGTATTCATCGGTGGTGCCGCAGTTAAGTGGCTAAGAGATGAATTAAGATTAGTTAAGACAGCTGAAGAAACTGAAAGATATTGTGAGAAAATAGATGATACTGATGGTGTATATGTTGTTCCAGCATTCACAGGACTTGGTGCTCCATATTGGGATGGCGAGGCAAGAGGCATGATTGTTGGTATAACAAGAGGTACCTCTAAGGAGCATATTATTCGTGCTACTATGGAAGGTATTGCATACCAAGTATATGATGTATTAAAGGCAATGGAAAATGATTTAGGAATCGACATCAAGACACTATGTGTTGATGGTGGTGCATCTAAAAACAAATTCCTAATGCAATTTGAAGCTGATATCCTACATGCTTCAATTAAGTGCCCTAAGGTAGTAGAGGTTACTGCCCTAGGTGCTGCATATCTTGCAGGCTTGAAGGTTGGATATTGGAAGGATTTTGAAGACATTAGAAAAAATAAGGAAATTGAACATGTCTTCCAACCAACTATGGATCATGAAACTAGAACTAAAAAGATTCATGGCTGGCATCAAGCGTTGAAGCTAACAATGATTCACGAGAAATAAAAAATGAAATTTATAAGGATTTGATGGAGGTGATAATTATGAGCAGAAGAAAACTAAGAGTAATTTTAGCTACTATTAGTTTAGTTTTGTTTGCTCTATCCATCGTAACTTTCTTTATGTATGCATATGTTAATGCAGAGTTATACATGGATTATCACAAACGTGGGATTGTAATTGTTGATATTTATATGGCTGGATATGCTGGCTTGATGGGAATAATGTTTATTTATTCTATTGTAAAGCTTATTTTTGCTATTGCGATCAACAATGAAAAATATGCACGTCTAGTAGAAAAATTCAAATATGGACTTATTGTGTTATATATCATTTTATGGGTAGTTCTTATTGGTGCTGCTGGATTTATATCTACAGTATTATTCTTACCATTATCAACTATTTGCTTTGTTGTAGGTATAGCATTAATGATGGTTATATCGTTGGTGTTCTATATCGACGTCAAGGCTGCCAGAAAGGGTGATGCTCCTCTAAAGGGCTTAGACTCAGTTCATGTGTCTATGCCACAACAACCAAATAGAGGTAAAGCATCACAAGACGATTTGAAAGATGTTTATGATAAGTTATTAGCTCAAGGATTAATATCACAAGAGGAGTATAATCGTCGTATGAACAATCGAATCGTTTAAAAAAGGAGGTAACCCCTATGAAAAAAACGAAAATAATTTTAAGCATTATTTGCTTAGCTTTATTATTTACCACGTCGTGTGCGATAAGCTCAACGATTTTCAATATTAAAAATGGAACGACTGAGCCAACAACGACAATAGTAGAGCCAACTACGACTTCTACTGAACCTGGAACTAGTACAAGTACTACTACAGGAACTGTGGAGCCAACAACTACTACAACAGTTGAACCAGCTACCACAACAACGGAGCCAGCCACAACTACGACCGAGACTCCAACAACTTCTACAAAGACTAAGCTTGCAGCTCCAAGAATTGATCTTGAACCAACTACAATTTATGGAGCTAGTGGCGTAAGTGTAGTTAGATGGCATTCTGTTTCTCATGCTACATCATATGTTATCTATGTAAATGAAGAAACAATAATGGTTCCAGGAACAGATAATGCAACATTAACAAAAATAATTACTGGTCTAGATGCTGGTACATACCAAATTAAAATTAGGGCTATGGCAACTGGCTATGAATCTAGTGATTTTTCTAATGTCGAAACATTAACTGTTAGATCACAAACTACACCTACTACGACAACAAGTGGTGGTGGAGACAATCCTTCCGGACCTACAGTGACAGACGTTAGTGTGTATAAAAATGATACCGCCACAACTCCACTAAATATTTATGATTTAGATAATGAACTTGATAATGTTATATTCAAAATTGATTATTCTAATGATACATTTGAATATGAATATTTAGATAAGTCAATGCTAGCTCTAGATGATTATAATAAGCTAGCTAACGCAGGCACATATACAATGACTGCGTATGTTGCTTCTAAAACAGTTGAAATAACATTAAAGGTTGAAAAGAGAAATGTTAAATTGGATGCACCTGTTATTACAATAAATAACGGTGTTGTAAGCTGGGATGAAATCAATCATGCTACATCTTACACAATTTATCTAAACAATGATCATTTAGATTTAACAACTAATTCATATACATTTGATGAGAATACTCCAGGTGATTATAGCAGCTATTCTGTTTATGTTGTTGCCAAGAGTAGTAAAGAAGGATTTTTGGATTCTGATCCATCAAATTATGAAACCTATAATGTACCAGTGCTTGCGACACCTTCTATTAGATTAAATCCTACTACAATTTTAGTACAGACAGGTGCTGCCGCTTTGACATGGCAAGGCATTGATCACGCAACAACTTTTGAAATATATTTGAATGATGAAAAGACAATCTATACTGCAACGGGTGGAAGTACTATTACTCATACTCAAGTGCTTACTAATTTAGCAGCAGGAACATATAACGTTAAGATTAGAGCAATAGGCACAGGCTATGAGCCTAGTGAATTCTCTAATGTTGAGGTATTAACAGTTGAAGCACAAAAATATACTGTTAGATTCTTATCTAATGGAACTGTTTTAAAAACCGAAGCAGTTGAAGATGGTCAAGCAGCAACTTCACCAAATAATCCAGCAAAATTCATTGGCACTGATTCAATGGTTAGTGAGTTTACAGGCTGGGATAAGGGATTTGATAACATCACATCCGACTTAGATGTTAATGCTGAATTTAAAAAATATAACGCAGTAGATGTTTCAGTTGTATTAAAAGATTCAACTTCAGCTGATGTATTTGTTACAAAGGATGATTTAGTTTCTACATACAACGTGAGAGTTGTAGATGAAGATGGTAGACTATGGGTCATTACACAAGCTATAGGCAAGATGTCTATAACAGGTCTTACTGCGAATGGAAAACATATAATAAATGGTGATTTTACATACACTGGTGGAACTGGAACTATTAAGACTCAACATTTTGAAACAGTTGGTATAACAGAATTAAATGATATTGAGTACTTTGTTGATGAAAATACTATTTCAAATACATCAATATCAGTAGACTTAGGTGAATATAGAGAAAAGGCCCCTGAAGGTTATGTACTAAAGGCTGTATACTTACTTAATGCAGATGATGATACATTAGTTGCTGAACATGAAGTAACTGATGACGAGAGTGTTGTATACTTTGATGATTTAACACCTGATACAGAATACAAAACATCATTCATGTATGATAAGGCTACATCTGGTGGAAGTGCTAATCAAAAGCATCATAATTCACCATATCCTTATCGTGTAACTGAAGGATATGCATTCTACTTTGTAGGCTTCCTGATTAGAACAACTAATTCTAACCTACCACAAAGATGTGTAAGAATTATTTATAACGATCCTGTAAGAGGAGAAAAATTATTATATAGATATTATGTAAGTGAAGGATCATCAGTATCATATACTGATTGGATGTATCATAACCCATTCTCATTTACATTACCTATTATTTATAATGATTATTATGCTGTAGGTGACTACAGAGAACTTGAAAACATTACTGAAGATAAGAAAGTAGAAGTAATGTTATTACCAAAACGAGATGTAGATGCCGCAACACATACAATAGTATTTATGGATTCAAAGACAAACTATATGCTTGGCGTTGAAACGGTAGCTAACCATGGTACGGTTACAGAACCTGCCCATTCAAATGATTCAGTTCCTGAGGATACAACAGTAATGCATTATGAATTCGCTTGGGATGTCGCATGGCATTATGGCCTATATTATTTAATGATTGATCTTGATGATGTAACAAGCTCATGTGTTGTAATGACAAGCTATAAATCATTTGAAAAGTATGTTGAACCAGAACTTGTACTTGATAACTCAATAGTTTATATAGGAAAGAGTTTCGTAAGAACAAATATTAATTTCAATTCTTATAAAGCAATGATTCCTTATAGTGCAGATAGTGAAAAAATAACAATTTATCAATATCTAACTGAAGGATCATTTGAAACATATGTAGCAGATTATCCTACTGAGCATATTGAACCTGTTTCAGCAGGTGAAAACTCTAGATATAATGGATATCTATTTACAGGTTTATCTACAGGTAAATATACTCTTCATATAGCTGTTAGATACAATATAAATGATGGTACTGGTGATCATATTAAGATATTTAGAACAACGTTCCCTGTATTAAATTCTTCTCATAAGTTTGTTAATTTAACATTAAATAGTCCAAATTATCAAACAATTACTTATGAATTTACATCAGATGATTCTGATATTCGTATAATAAGAACTCCTGATTCTGATGAAAAGGATGAATATTTTGAAACAAGTGTAAGTAATTTATATTCAAGCAAGAAGAACGAAATAAATTATTTAAACACTAATACTACATATCGTTTTTATACGGCAAAAATATATAAGAGTTTAATTGTTAATGTACAAAAGGATAGTGAGACTACCGCAACGATTTTAACACATGAATTTAGAAAATGTGATATATCTGCTGACTATGATACTTGTACAACAATGGATGGCGTAGAGCCTACAGGACTAACATTGAAGGTTAAAGCTTCTAAGTCTACAAGTGGTGGACATGTAACATATCATTATGTTGGCTATTCAGGTAGTAAAGATGATCGTATTCAATTATATGTGGCGAATTATGACACACAAATTGATATTGGCCCAATTAGAATGGAATATTCTATAAGCAGCTCTGAATTTGACCCATATGGTAATCCTTATGGTGGATATAGAAGTATAGAATTTAGGTTTGATGCTGATTTAGGATACTACGTTCCTGAATCTGGGTGGAATACGTACCAAGATTTATTCGAACAACAATATCAAACTACAGATCCTGAAACACATCAACAATATTCGTATTATGTAGTAGTTCATTACATGCATGTTAATTATTTCTATAATAATTATATTGGTGGAAATGTATATAATAAATTGTTGATGGATTATGAAGATTCAACTTCAAAAATAAAAATGGAAATAATAGTAGTTTAGTATAAAAGGAGAGAAAAATGGAAGAAACAATACTTAAAACAAATGGGGTGTCTAAGCACTATGGCCAGCAAAAGGTCTTAGACAACGTTTCACTTACGATTAATCGCGGTGATATTTATGGCTTTGTTGGCGAAAATGGTGCTGGTAAAACAACAATCATTAGAGTAATCACAGGCTTAATCAGTGCTGACAGTGGTGATTATGAATTATTTGGTATAAGCTCAAAGAATGAAAAAGAATTAAATAAGGTTAAGAGCAAAATCAGTGCGATTGTAGAATCACCATCAGTATATGCAAATTTTAATGCGATGGACAATCTACTTTTAAATCAAGCTATCCTTGGTATCAAGGATGAAGCTAAGGCTAAAGTATTACTTGATTTAGTTGGCCTTGGTAATGTAGATATGCATAAGAAGGCTGGTAATTTCTCTTTGGGTATGCGTCAAAGATTAGGTATCGCAATGTGTCTATCTACAGATCCTGAATTTATAATTCTAGATGAGCCTTTAAACGGCTTAGATCCTGAGGGTATAGTAGAAGTAAGAGAATTAATCTTAAAGCTAAATAAAGAGAAAAATATCACATTTATGATATCTTCTCATATCCTTACTGAGCTTAACTTAGTTGCTACAAGATTTGGTATCATTTCTCATGGTAAAATGATAACTGAAATCGATAGAGGTGATATTGAAGCTGCAATGACTAAGACAACTAAGATTAAGACTACAGATAATCAAAAGGCTTATGATTTAATTAAAGATGATTTTGAAAAGATTGAGCTTTCAGCTGATGAAATAATTGTATATGGTGATGTTAATGTAAATGATTTAGTATTAAAACTAAACTCTGTTGGTGTAGCAGTAGTTAACATTTCTACAAAGGAAGCATCAATAGAAGACTTCTATCTTTCAACTATGGGAGGTAGTAACAATGCTTAAGACTATTAAACTAGATTTAATTACAATTCTAAGAGATAAACTATTTATAGTGATGGCATCAATTGTTCTTGGTATAGCACTATTGAATCCACTTATTTATAAGGGACTTGCTATCTGGGCAGCCAACATTGAAGGCCTTGGTGGACAGCTAATGGTTAATGCTAAAGCATTTGCCTTCCTATCATTTGCTATGAGTGGTGGTGCATCACTTGTTGTTATGGTATTCCTTCCTATTATTGTTTATAAACAATATAGTAATGGTATTGTAAGAAATAAGATAATCTATGGTAGAAGCAGAACAGAGATTTATTTCTCATTATTAATCTCAATGTTCGTAGTGGCATTTGCAGTATTATTTATATCATCTATGGCTGCCTTTGCATTATCATTAACATTATTCCCATATAGTAGTGCAGAGGTTAATGTTGGTGATGAAATTGCTGGCTTCTTCGTATCATTATTCTTTGAAATGCTTATAGTATTCTTTGAAGTATCTTTAACTGCAATGTTCGTTGTAGGATTAAAGAGCGTTGCACTTTCAATCGTAATTCCAGTTGCAGGTGCATCTATCTTCTCATTGCTTGGTTCTATAGTAGCAACTACAGCTCCAGGCTCAACATTGGAGCAAGTAGTTAGATATGTCGATGTTTATTATCTAGCTGAGCATATCGCAATCACTAAATATGAATTAGGCACATTCATTGCCTTATTCATTACTCCAGTTTGTTATGCTGCATTATTTACAGTACTGGGCTGGATAATCTTCAAGAAGAAAGATATAAAATAATTATTAGGGTCTTTGTAGACCCTTTTAATTTGCCTTCACATTATTTAACATTTTTGTTTTATTGAATATAATTGATAAATTAAGTATAATTTATGCAGGAGATTTTTATTATGTTAAAGAAGGTTAAGGATTTTTTAAAACTTAATAACATAAATATAGATAAGCCTGTAGTAGTTGCTGTAAGCGGTGGCGTTGATTCTACAGTTCTTTTAGATGTCTTATATAAGCTTGGATATCAGGTTATCCTAGCCCATGTAAATCATCATAAAAGAGTGGAATCTGAAGAAGAAGAAAAGGCTATGGAGGCTTGGGCTAAAAAGCTTAATATTCCATATGAGGTATTAGAATATCATTATGATCATACTGATAATTTCCATAATGATTCTCATAATGCTAGATATAATTTCTTCAGAGATGTTTGTAAAAAATATAACACCAACATTATTTGTACAGCACATCATCTAGATGATCAAATTGAGACCATCTTGATGAAGCTAATGGAAGGATCTAACCTATACGGATATGGGGGCATATCTGTAGTGAATGATGATGGTGAATTTCAAATCATTAGACCACTTTTATGTGCAGCTAAGGATGAAATCTATGAATATGCAAAAAAAGAAAAAATCCTTTATTTCGAGGATTCTTCTAATCAAGAAGATTTATTCTTAAGAAATAGACTAAGACATAATGTTGTTCCTATCCTAAAGGAAGAATGTAGTGACTTGGCTATGAAGACTTTAGAATATTCTACTATTTTAAAGGAATCATTTAATTTTATTAGAAAGCTCTCAATTAAGTATCTAAATGATAATGATAGTAAAATCGTTTATGATACTTTTAATGACTTAGATATTGCCTTAAAAAAGGATATTATTTGTTTAATGCTTGAGCAAAATGAAATCAGAAAAAACAATAATATCATCTACAATGTTTTAGATTTAGTATCCTCAAATAGTGGTAATAAGCAAATCGATTTAAATGATGATTATTTATTTGTAAGAAATTATGATAAGTCATATGTTACAAAAGCCACTAAAAAGGATGAATTAAAATATAAGCTTGACTTAGATGATGTTTTAGAATTTGAAGAATATAAAATATATTTTTCAAAGATTAAACCAAATAATAGTGTAAAATATCTAAAGTTGTGCTATAATTGTTTAAAATTTCCGTTTTTTATTAGGAATAAAAAAGACGGGGATTATATTAAGTTAAAATCTGGAAACAAAAAAATTAGTCGAGTATTCATCGATAATAAGGTTCCAAATAACAGAAGAAATGAAGTTATGATTATCACTGATGGTGATGATAATGTTATTTGGGTTTATGACTACATTAAGTCAGATCTTATCTATGCGATGAAGGGACATGAGGATTTGTACTTAATCGTAGAGGAGAAATGAAATGAACAAAGACATAGAAGAAATTATTCTATCAGAAGAAGATCTTAATGCATTATGCAGAAGATTAGGTGAGCAAATCACCAAAGATTATGCTGGCAAAGAGCCACTATTTATCGGTTATATGAAGGGAGCACTTCCTTTTATGACTGAACTTTTAAAAAGAGTAGATTTAAAATGTACACTTGATTACTTAAGAATTAAATCTTATGAGGGTACAGAATCTACTGGTAAGATTAGAGTAATCGGTGACCTACCTGATGTTAAGGGTAAGGATGTCATCATTGTTGAGGATATTTTGGATACTGGTAATACCTTATCAGCATCAATGGAATTATTCAAAGAAGCTAATAGTGTAAAAATTGTTGTGCTTCTTGATAAATTTGAAGCAAGAAAGTTCCCAATTGAAGCCGATTATGTTGGATTAAAGATTCCAAAGAAGTTCGTGGTAGGATTTGGACTTGATTATAATGAAAATTATAGAAATCTACCATACGTAGGAGTATTGAAAAAAGAAGTATATATGTAGGAGGTTTTTATGCAAGATAAAAACGATCAAGAGAGAAATAATCGTCCAAGACGTAGTTATAACTTTATTTTCATACTGTTAGTAACTGCATTAATTGTTGGACTTATTATTTTCTTAGTTAACACTTACAATAGCTCAAGAGTTAAGGTTGTTACATATAAGGAATTTGAGCAATATGTAGTAGATAACAAAATTGATACATCAAAGGCTGTAGAGGCTACACCTATTAATGATAACTACGATTTATATTACATTAGTGGTACATTAACTGATGGTGTTACATTTAGAGTAGCAGTTACTACTGATAGATTAAATGCGATTATAATAACTAATCAAAACCTAAATGTTAAGATTATTCCAGCTACATCTAATTTCTGGTTATCATTCTTATTATCATTACTACCATATTTGATATTGATGATTCCGTTATTCTTCATCTTTAGAAGCTTAATGAGAAACGGTGGTACTGGTGGCGCAATTGATTTTGCTAAATCTACTGCCAAGCTATCAAAAAAACAAACTGTAACATTTAAGGATGTTGCTGGATGTGATGAAGAAAAGGAAGAGCTTGTTGAAATTATTGATTTCTTAAAGAACCCTAAAAAGTATAATGAAATTGGTGCGAGAATTCCAAAGGGTGTTATTCTTTTTGGCCCTCCAGGTACAGGTAAAACATTACTTGCTAAAGCCGTAGCTGGTGAAGCAGGAGTTGCATTCTATTCAATTTCTGGTTCTGATTTCGTTGAAATGTTCGTCGGCGTTGGTGCTGCTAGAGTTAGAGATATGTTCAAGACAGCAAAGGAAAATGCTCCTTGTATTATCTTCATGGATGAAATTGATGCTGTAGGTAGACAACGTGGTGCTGGTATGGGTGGCGGACACGATGAACGTGAACAAACACTTAACCAATTACTAGTTGAAATGGATGGCTTCAATGGTAATACTGGTATTATCATCATGGCGGCTACAAACCGTCCAGATGTACTTGACCCAGCATTATTAAGACCAGGTCGTTTTGACCGTCAAATTACTATTTCTAACCCAGACGTTAGAGGTAGAGAGGCTATTTTAAAGGTACATGCTAGAAATAAGCACATTGATCCAGCTGTTAAGTTTGATGAGATTGCATCTCGTACACCAGGATTTAGTGGTGCTGATATTGAAAACCTATTAAATGAGGCAGCCTTACTTGCTGCAAGAGAAAATAGAAAGGTCATCAACGTTCAAGATATCGATGAAGCCATCGATAGAGTAATGATGGGACCTGCTAAGAAGAGTAGAAAATACACTGATAAGGAAAGAAAACTTGTTGCATACCACGAAGCTGGCCATGCTGTAATTGGCTTAAAGCTTGAGGATGCATCAACTGTTCAAAAAATCACTATTGTTCCACGTGGACAAGCTGGTGGTTATAATCTAATGATGCCTAAGGAAGAAACATTCTTCCAAACTAAGACTCAGCTTTATGATACTATCACTGGTTTCTTAGGTGGTAGAGTTGCTGAAGAGTTAATGTTTGGTGATGTATCAACAGGTGCTCATAATGACTTCGAGCAAGCAACTAAGATTGCTAGAGCTATGGTTACTGAATATGGTATGTCTAATTTAGGACCTATCCAATATGAACAACCACAAGGAAGTGTATTCTTAGGTAGAGATTATCTAAAGGATAAGAATTTCTCAGATCAAGTTGCCTTAGAAATTGATAAGGAAGTTAGAAAGATTATTGAAGAATGCTACGATAGAGCAAGAGAAGTTATTAGTTCTAATAAAGAGTTATTAACTAATATTGCTGAATATCTATTGAAGCTTGAAACAATCAATAAATCTGAAATTGATGAAATTGCGGCTACAGGTCATATCGCTTGGTATGATAAGCTTCATGAAGCTAAGAAGCCTGAAGAACCAAAGGTAGAAGAAGCTCCAGTTGATGCTGAGTCTGTTCAAGCAGAACCTACAGAAGCAGTAGAGGCTAAAACTGAACCTGTTAAAGAAGAAAAGGCTGAAGCTACTGAGGATAAGCCAGCAGAAGAGGCTCCAAAGAAGCCTAGAGCTCCTCGTAAGAAAAAGACTGAAGAGCCTAAAGAAGAGGAAAATAAATAATGCGTTTAGACAAATATCTAAAGGTATCAAGATTAATTAAACGTAGAACAGTTGCTAAAGAAGTAGCTGAAAATGAAAGAATCTTACTTAATGGTTTAGTATCTAAGCCTTCTAAAGAAGTGAAGGTTGGAGATATTATCACTATTGAATTTGGAACTAAAAGAGTCAATGTAAAGGTTAAATCTTTAGACGTTTCTGTAAAAAAAGAAGATGCAACCTCTATGTATGAATTCATAAGCGAAGAATCAAAATAGGAGGTGCTATCCTATGGAGAACACTGAAGTGCTTGATCAACCTCTTTCTAAAGAGGAGAAAAAGCAGGCAAAAAAAGCCAAAAGATATGAAAAAAAGAAGAAAAGATATATTTTCGACCACGACATTAAATATCGTGGTCCTTTGTCTTATAGATACCTACGTTTAATTGCGTGGATTTCAGTTGCGGTAGCTCAAGTTGTTGTCATGAACTCAATTTCAGCTAAGCTTCTTGCAGAACCATTAATCCCATCAGATGTTGTTGAGTATGGCTTAGAGTTTTTTACACCACTATCAGTACCACTATTCATGATTGCGACATTCTCTACTATTTTAAATGGTAATAAATCGCATAAGAATGTATTGATATTCTATGGTGCTGCGTATTTAGGTATGGCAGGTGCCATAATATTTGCATATTATCGTTATGCTGCGGGTATATTTAGAGCTATTGGTGAGGTTACTCCAGATGAGTTTGTATCTAAACTTGGTAGCAAATTTGAGATAAATGTATTTGCAGATTTGCTTATGATGTCTCTATTCAACTTCTTTATTTCTTATAAACCTAAGAAATATTTTCAAGAAGAGAGTATATACATTTTTAGATCGTTTGCATTATTTCCACTTCTTGTAGCAGCTATGGCATATGTAATGAGAATATATGTTGATTTTGGTAAGATAACAGTACCATTTGCAATCTATCCATTACTTCCTACTAAACCACCAGCAATCTATCTTTTATTCATCCTAATTGTCTTCTGGATGAAGCGTAGAGAACGTAACTTTAGAAAGTTTGGTGGAAAAGAAGAAGACTATCCAGCATTCTTGAATTCAAATAGAACTTCACTAAAATTTTCTATTTATGTCAGCGTTGTTATGTTGATTATATCAGTTATTGATATTGTTGCTGTAATAATATTGCTAGAAGCTTTACAGTTGGGATGGATAATGCTACTTAGCTTGGGTCAAAGTGCCGGTTTGATGTTTGCTATACCATTTATGATGCTATTCTCATTCACTAGAAAGTATGATGATTCATTAGACTTAATTGTAGTGTTATTTGGTGTAGGATTAATTGCGTTAACTTATGTTGAAATGGGCTATAGAATATATTACGCAATAATGCAAAATGGATTGTCACTTTAACATATTCATAAAAATAACTTTAAATATCGAAATATTGAGGCTAATTTTAGCCTCTTTATTTTTTAAAAATAAAATGTTATAATAAACAAAAGCGAGTTGATAATATGAGAGATATTTTCTACTTTGATGCAGCCGCTGAATTGGTTGTAGTTCTATTGTTATTCTCAATGTTCGTTAAAAAAATTTATAAGACACAATCCAGCAAGATATTTATTGGAATACTTATCTGCTGTTTTATTGCGGCCTTGTGTGAGATACCTACTTGCTACCCAGAAAAAATAGGTAGTGACTTAATGTGGGTATGTAACACAGGGTATTTCTTAGCTAGAAACACCATGCCGGTAGCCTTTATTATTTATCTTTTCGCAATTACCGATTCATGGTCTACAGTAAGAAAAAGTAGTCTCTTGATGACACTTACGATTGTTCCTTATGTAATAGCTTTAATCCTCATATTATCTAATTTTTCAACTCATGCAATATTTGAAATATTACCAGATGGTACTTATACACGTGGTAATTTACTTTGGATTCTATATGTAATTTCCGCAATTTACCTAGCTTATAGTACGACTTTCTTAGTAATTTGTCGTAAATTCTTTGGTAGATATCAGTTTGTAGCGCTATTTACTGTAACACCTATGTCAGTTATAGCAATAATTATTCAATTCTTTAATCCTGGTTATTATGTTGAATTATTCGTTTCAGCATTGTCATTCATTATGATTTGTTCAGCAATTGAAACAGCCGATCAGATTATGGATAGTAAGACAGGACTTATGTCCTTTTCTAAATTTATGAGTACTACTGAAAAAGCTTATATTTTGAAAAAGGATCAGTATGTTGTTCTTTTAAAAATTAAGAACTATTCAGAAATATACAATAAGCTAAATTATGAAAACACTAAAAAATATGTTCATTACATGTGCTCTGAATTTGATAGACGTTATCGTGATATAGATTCAAAATATAAAACATATTCCCTTGATGAAGGTGTTTATGCAGGTATATTCTCATCTTATGATAGTGCCCTAAGAGTTGGTGATAGAATAAGAAACGATTTTAGTGAATTGCTTAGAATTAAAATTGATTTCCGTCCTCAGGTATTTTTATGTGTTACTAATGTAACTAAAGATTTTGAAAACATATCACTTTTCAATGCTTTCTTATCTAACATTCATACAAAATTTGATTCTGTTAATGAGATCATTGAAATGAGCAGAATGAAAAATGATAAACGCTTCATAATTGAAAATAATATTGAAAATATTATTGATGACGGCTTAAAAAATAATGAATTTGAGGTTTATTATCAGCCTATCTTTGATACAAAGAGAAAAAAATTTACTTCTGCAGAAGCTTTAGTTAGATTAAATAGTACAAAGTATGGGTTTATTGTTCCAGATTTATTTATTAAGTACGCTGAAAAGAATGGCCGTATCACTCAAATTGATAATTATGTACTTGAAGAAGTATTAAAGTTTATATCATCAGATGAGTTTAAAGATTTAGGCCTTGAATATATCGAGGTTAACCTATCATTTGTTGATTGTTCAGATCCTACTCTTCATCAAAGAGTAAAGGGGTTGCTTGAAAAGTATAATGTATCTCCAGAATTGATTAACCTTGAATTTACCGAATCTATGGATGCAGACTATGAGATAGTAGATACGAATATCGAAAAGCTACGTGAAATTGGTATTCATTTCTCGCTTGATGATTATGGTACAGGCTATTCTAATATCGATAGATTCTCTAAATTACCACTTAAGCTTGTTAAAATTGACAAGAGCTTAGTTGATCGTTTTGAAGAAGAGGATATGAGCTGTGTTATTAAAAACACAATTAACATGATCAAGGATTTAAATCGTGAAATAGTTGTTGAAGGTACTGAGACTTTAAGCCAAGCAGAGCGCTTTATTCAGTATGGATGTGACCATATTCAAGGCTTTTATTATTCTAAACCTTTGGCTAAAGAAGGCTTTGTAAAGTTCCTTGTTGAGAATAATAATGCTAAGCCTGTGAGTTAAACGGATATAATATCCGTTTTTCTTTTTAAAATTTTTGTTGCAAATTAATATCATCTATGATATTATACAAAAGGCACTAAAATACACATGTCACTGGAGTCGGCCGTCGTGTGCGAAATTCGTTGGAGGCGGATATTGAAAGTGGCAGAGGTTGTAACAAAAATAAAATGGAGGAAAGAAAAAAATGTCAGAAGCAGTAGTTTCTAAAAAACAACTATTAGAGTCTGGTGTTCATTTCGGACACGCAACTCGTAGATGGAATCCAAAGATGAAGAAATACATTTTCGCATCTAGAAATGGAATCTATATCATTGACTTACAAAAGACAGCAAGTCAAATCGAAATCGCATACCAAGAATTACTTAAGATCGTTCAAAACGAAGGTAGAGTATTATTCGTTGGTACTAAAAAACAAGCTCAAGAAGCTGTAAAGGAAGAGGCTGAAAGATGCGGCCAATTCTATGTTAACCAAAGATGGTTAGGTGGTACTCTTACTAACTTCAAAACAATTAGAAAGAGAATCAAAAAATTACAAGACTTATACAAAATGGAAGAAGATGGCGAATTTGAAAAGCTTCCTAAGAAAGAAGTTATCAAATTATTAGCTGAAAGAGCTAAGCTAGAAAAATTCTTATGTGGTATCAAAGAGATGAAGAAGTTACCTGATGCATTATTCATCGTTGACCCTAGAAAAGAAAGAAATGCTATCTTAGAAGCAAGAAAGTTAAACATTCCAGTATTTGGTATCGTTGATACAAACTGCGATCCAGATGATGTTGATTTCGTTATCCCAGCAAACGATGATGCAATCAGAGCTGTAAAACTTGTTACATGGGTTATGGCTAACGCAGTAATCGAAGCTAACGGTGGTGTAGTTGAGAAGTTCGATGATAGTGCCGAGAACGTAAACTTAACTGAAGAAATCAATAAAGAAAAACCAGCTAAAGAAGAAAAAGCTGAAAAACCTGCTAGAGCTAAGAAAGCTCCTAAGGCTGAAGAAGCTAAAGAAGAAGCTCCTAAAGCTGAAGAAAAGGCAGAAAAGCCAGCTAGAAAACCTAGAGCTAAAAAGACAGAAACTGTAGAAGCACCTGCAAAAGAAGCAGAAGCTAAAACAGAAGAATAATTGGAGGAAATCATGGCTAATATAACTGCACAAATGATTAAAGAATTACGTGAGAGTACAGGCGCAGGTATGCTAGATTGCAAAAAGGCATTAGTTGAAACTGATGGCAATATGGATGCTGCTGTAACTTGGTTACGTGAACGTGGTATTGCAAAAGCTATTAAGAAAGGTTCAGCAGTAGCTGCTGAAGG
Source organism: Acholeplasmatales bacterium (assembly GCA_017454375.1). Lineage (GTDB taxonomy): Bacteria > Bacillota_I > Bacilli_A > Acholeplasmatales > Anaeroplasmataceae > Anaeroplasma. Next base: position 41,211 of record JAFTDB010000022.1, read on the forward strand.
CTTATGTTCTTATGCAATTAAAGGCAACAAAGCTGTATTATTTGAATTAAATAGCCAAACTGATTTCGTTGCTCAAAATGCTAAATTCACTGATTTATTAAATACAGTTGGTGAAATTTTAGTTAATTCAAATGCAACTAATGATGAAGAAGCTTTAAAAGTTGAATCTAATGGTAAGACATTAGAGACTGTTATTCTTGAAGCTTCAGGAGTTATCGGCGAAAAGTTATCTTTACGTCGTGTTACAGTATTAACTAAGAATGATGATGAAATCTTCGGTGCTTACAAGCATATGGGTGGTCACATCGTTGTTGTTGCTGTATTAAAAGGCTCTAACGAAGAAGTTGCAAAAGATGTTGCAATGCAAATTGCTGCATTAAATCCTAAGTATGTATCAAGAAATGATATTCCTGCTTCAGTTGTTGAATCAGAAAGACAAGTCATTCTTGCTGCTGCATTAAATGAAAATAAAGAATCAGATAAACCAAAGCCTGAGAACATTGTTGCTGAAAGAATCGTTCCAGGTAGACTTGAAAAGTCATTAAAAGAAACTTGTTTATTATCTCAAGGCTTCGTAAAGAACCCTGATCAAACTGTAGAGGCTTACTTACAAGGTGCCAAAATGAGTGTTACAACATTCGTACGCCTTTTAGTTGGTGAAGGTATTGAAAAAGTTGAATCTGATTTTGCCGCTGAAGTTGCAGCTCAATCTGCTCAATTTAAGTAGTTATTATAGGGGATATTTATGTCCCCTTATTTTTTAAAAAAACGGAGGTGTTAGTATGTTAAAAAGAGTATTATTAAAACTAAGTGGTGAAGCGCTAAAGGGAGATACAGCCTCAGGCATTGACCCAAAAACTGTCTTTGGTATCGCTAGTGAAATCAAAGAAATCCATGATCTTGGAGTTGAGGTAGGCATTGTCGTTGGTGGTGGCAACATTTGGAGAGGTAAGACTGCTGAAGGTCTAGGAATGGATCGTGCTCAAGCAGATTACATGGGAATGTTAGCTACAATTATGAACGGTCTTGCTATTCAAGATGCCTTAGAAAAAGCAGGTGTTCCAACACGTGTTATGACAGCTGTTCCTTGTAACAATGTTGCAGAACCATATATTCGTAGACGTGCTATTAGACACCTAGAAAAGGGTCGTGTATGTATCTTTGTTGGTGGTATTGGTAATCCATATTTCTCAACTGATACAGCTTGTGTACTTCGTGCAACAGAAATTGGTGCTGAAAAGGTATTAATGGCTAAGAATAAGGTTGAGGGTGTATATGATAAGGACCCTAGAACAAATAAGGATGCTAAGCTATTCAAAGAGATTTCATTCGCAGAAATATTAAAGAATAATTTACAAGTAATGGACTCAACAGCCGCATCACTATGTAAAGATAATAACGTTGAATTAGTTGTATTCAATATGAACACTAAGGGTAACATCAAACGTGTTGTTATGGGTGAAGATATTGGTACAAAGGTAACAGTAGGAGGAAAATAAGATGGAAGAATTAGAAATGACTTTGCTTGAAGGCGAAGAAAGAATGGATAAGACAATTGAGTCTTATGAAAGAGAATTATCAACAGTAAGAACTGGTAGAGCTAATGCAAGCCTACTTGATACAATTATGATTGATTATTATGGTGTTCAAACACCAATTAAGCAATTATCTTCAATTACAGTTCCTGAAGCAAATCAGTTATATATTAAACCTTATGATAAATCATCAGTTAAGGCAATTGAAACTGCAATCTTTGCTTCAAATCTAGGACTTACTCCTCAAAATGATGGAGCAGGTATTAGATTAATCTTACCTAAGATGACTGAGGAAAGAAGAAAAGAATTAATCAAGGTCGTTGGTAAGATGGAAGAAAATGCTAAGGTAGCACTTAGAAATATCAGACGTGATTTAAATGATGAAATTAAGAAAGCATCACTTCCTGAAGACCAAGAAAAAGAAGAACTTGATAATGTTCAAAAGCTAATCGATGAAAAGACAAAACAAATCGAAGAAAGAACAGAAAAGAAAAATAAAGATCTAATGACTATCTAACATATATAAATCTAGCATTATGCTAGATTTTTTGTTATAATTATGCTATATTTCGAAATTTGGTGATGAATAATGAAACAAAGAATAATTACAGGAACATTATTAGTTGCAGTACTAGCTCCACTTTTATTGGTGCCAGCATGTAAGCCTATTTATGAAGTTCTAATGGTAGTTATGGGTATTGGCGCAATGTATGAGCTAATACATATGTACGATAAGGAAAAGAAAATACCACTTGTAATGCGTATTATTGCAATAGTAGTTATGCTTATTTTATACGCATCATTTGTTAATTACATTCCACAGTGTAGGGATACTCTGGTTGTGAAGGTGCTACAACACATTATTATCAACCCTAACTCTGGTAAAACAATGGAAGAACTATCTCCAATGTTTGGCATTTTTATTGCGTTTATTATCTTTATGTCCTCACTTGTAATGGTTAAAGATTTTACAGTGTCAGATTTAGGTAGATTATATATTGCGGTTATCTACGTCAGTGTTGCGGTTGCATCCATGACTGCAATGCGTCAATTTGGTGTACGTTTCATCGTATATCTAGCAGTAGTAATCTCACTTACTGATGTATTCGCCTTAGTATTTGGATTAACACTTGGTAAGCATAAGATGGCACCAACCATTTCTCCTAAGAAATCTTGGGAGGGCGCAATTGGTGGTACACTTACAGCTACAGTAGTAGGATTCTTGATTTTATTCTTATATCCTAAGTTCTCAGGCATTTTCCACCATGGCGTTGAAATGGAATTCTTCGATGGTGTATTTGGCTATGCTGACTTCACAACTGTAGGTAAGGTATTCTTCATTATTGTATTAACAGTATTCTTATCAGTATGTGGACAAATCGGTGATTTAATTGCTTCAAAGCTAAAGAGAGATTTTGGTGTAAAGGATTATTCAAATATCTTCCCAGGACATGGTGGTATTCTAGACAGATTCGATTCACTTATGTTCGCATCTGCCGTATTCTATGCATTCCTAGTCATGGAAATTCAATTATTCCCAATCATTTAATAGGTGATTTAAAATGAGATATGTTTATATTGCAGGTGCTTGTGGATCAATCGGTACACAAACACTTGATGTTATAAGAGAAAATCAAAATGAATTTAAGGTTGTTGGTTTAACACTTGGTAGAAACCTAGAGCTAGGTAAGAAGCTTTGTGAGGAATTCAAACCTGAAATAATTTCATTAAGAGAACGTGTTGATTTCAAATTATCTTATAATCCTATAATTTGTTATGGGGATGAAGGATTAATTGAGGTTGCCAAATATCATAAATATGAAGACGAGCTTTTTGTCAATGCTTTGGTTGGTATATCTGGACTTGCTCCAACAGTAGCCGCTATCAAAACTAAAAAAGATTTAGCACTTGCTAATAAGGAAACCTTGGTTGTTGCTGGTGATATCATCAAGAATTTGATTTTTGAATATGGAGTAAAACTTACTCCAATTGATTCTGAGCATTCAGCAATCCTAGAATGTCTTCATGGTGAAGATAAAAAAGAAATTAAGAATTTGATCATCACTGCTTCAGGTGGATCATTTAGAGATAAAAAAAGAGAAGAACTAGTTGGCGTTACAAAGGAGATGGCCCTAAATCATCCTAACTGGAGTATGGGCAGCAAAATCACAATTGATAGTGCCACTATGATGAACAAGGGCTTTGAAGTTATCGAAGCTCATTATTTATTTGATATCCCTTATGAAAATATCAAAACAATATTGCATAAGGAATCAATTATCCATTCCTTTGTTGAATACAAGGATGGTGTAATCAAGGCTGCCTTAGGTAGTGCTGATATGCATATACCTATTCAATATGCCTTGAAATATCCAAGACACGAGAAGTTAGATTGTGGTAAGGAATTCTCAATGATAGGTATGACACTTCATTTAGAAGAATTATCATTTGATCGTTATCCATGCTTAAAGTATGCATATGATGTAGCTTCAAAGGGCGGAATTTACTACGCAGTATTAAATGCGGCTAATGAGGCTGCAGTTCATTTATTCTTAAATGATAAAATTGAATTTTTACAAATAGAAGAAATAATTGCTTCATATATTTATGAGCCTAAATATGAAGCTATCGAATATAACCTAGATAATATTTTTAATATTAGTAAGGATATTTATAACGAGATATTACGAAAGTTCGGTGATTAATTATGTTTTTAGCCATTACAGGTGCTTGGCTAGTAATATTATCAATAATTGCGTTTATATTAATCATTGGTGTTATTATTGTCGTACATGAGGCTGGCCATTTATTCTGGGCTAAGAAGGCTGGAATATTATGCCATGAATTCTCTATCGGTATGGGACCAATACTTTATAAGCATCAATTCAAGGAAACTTTATTTTGTATAAGAGCAATTCCAATTGGTGGTTATGTAGCAATGGCTGGTGAGCAGGCTACTGATGATTTGGTTAAGGTTGGAGATAATGTCGGTATCAACATCGAGGGTGATGAGGTAGTTGAAATCATCTTAGATGAAAAGAAAGAATGCATGATTAGAGGCGAGGTTGAATCTGTTAACCTAATTGGTAAGGATGATACTGAGCTTTACATAACATTAAAGGATGGAGTTAATTCAACATTCTATAAGGTTAGAAATAATGCTAAATATGTATTTGAGCATAATAAGACATTACAAATAGAGCCATATGATCGTTCATTTGATGCTAAAAGTAAATGGATGAGATTCATCACTTTAGTTGGTGGTGCATTAAATAACTTCATTTTAGCATTAATCATTTATATTATTGTAGCATTTGCTTCAGGCGTACCTAATACATCATCAAGTGTAATTGGTAATGTTTCAGTAGAAGAAGAATATAATTATCCAGCAAGCAATAAGCTTCTTGCTGGAGATGAAATCAAATTAGTTAATGGTGTAACTATTACATCTTGGGATGATTTTTCTAAAGCAACTAAGGATGCTTATAATAATAACCAAACAACATTAAATATTACAGTAAATAGAAATGGTGAAGAAAAAGCTTTTGAAATAGAAGCTTATACATATATCGTATCAGTTGGTATTTCAAATATCGGTGCTAAGGATTATAAGCTAGCTACTAAAACTGCAGGAACTAATACCTATACAGGATTAGAGGTTGGTGCTGTTAGCAAGGATAGATATCAGGATAAGAATTCTAATATCATCGCAACTGGTGATTTATTAACTAAGATATCTGTAACATATGATGATACAGATAAAGCCAAAGGTAAGACTGATTTTGTAAACAGAGAAATAACTTCATGGGGAGAGCTTATGAAGATATTCAAAGGTATTACATCAGCTGCCAAGGTTCAATTTACATATTATCATTATGAAAATAATGATTATAAACTATTAACATCAGGTGTAATTGAAACTTACACTGATGAGGTATTATCTAATCAAAGAATTGATAAGATTCAAAATAAGATTGGTATATCACCAACTACTCGTTTTGATTTCTTTGGATCATTCGGTAATGCTTTTGCAAGCTTCTGGAATGATTTCACATTAATATTTAGAACATTAAAGCTACTTATCGCACCTAGTGGTGTAAGACAGGTAGGCGTTAAGAATTTATCATCAGTTGTTGGTATCTTCGATATGGTTAAAAACTATATTGGGGCTGGCTTCCTAGCACTGTTAAGCTTTACAGCAATGATCTCAGTTAATATCGGTGTTGTAAATCTACTTCCAATTCCTGCACTTGATGGTGGTAGAATCGTATTTTTATTAGTTGAGGCTATCACAAAGAAGAAGCCTTCTAAGAAGGTTGAGGCTACAATTAATAATGTATTCTTCATATTAATATTAGCTTTATTTGTATATATAACTATTAATGATATAATGCGTATCGCAAGTAGGTGATTTAATGAAATACACTAATCCGGTAATTTTATCTGATTATAGTGATCCAGATGTAATAAGATATAATGATAATTATTATCTCGTCGCATCTTCATTTAATCACACACCAATCTTACCAATCTTAAAATCTAAAGATTTAGTTAATTTTGAAATCTTAAGATATGTAGATGATGAAATCCCATTTAAAAGATTTGATCATGTATGTCATGGAGATGGTGTATGGGCACCATCAATAAGATATCATGATGGATATTTCTATATCATTGTTCCGTATCCTGATGAAGGTATTTATATTTATAGAACTGATGATATAGAAAATGGTACATTTGAGCATTGGTGCTTAATTGAGGGTAAAGGTATTATTGACCCATGCCCTATTTGGGATAATGGTAAATGTTATTTAGTTGTAGGATTTGCTAAAAGTAGAATTGGTTTTAATTCAGTATTAGGTCTATATGAGGTATCAACTGATTTAAAACATAATCTTAGTGGAGATTATAAAATAATATTTGATGGTCATGACACCGCACCTACAATTGAAGGGCCTAAATTCTATAAAAGAAATGATTATTTCTATATATTAGCTCCAGCTGGAAGTGTTAAGACTGGCTGGCAGGTAGCACTTAGAAGTAAAAATGTTTATGGACCATATGAACAAAAAATTGTAATGCTACAGAATGATTCAAAAATTAATGGTCCACATCAGGGTGCTTTAGTAACACTTTCTGATGGTAATGATGTTTTCTATCATTTCCAGGATTTGAAATGCTATGGTAGAATTGTTCATCTTGAACCAGTTAAATGGATTAATGATTGGCCAATTATAGGTAATGTTAAGGATGAGCTACTTGGTGGTGCACCAGTAGATGAATGGGAATATTTTACAGAGCCTAATAAGGATTATAAAATACAAACATCTGATGATTTTAAATCTAATAAATTATCATTAATATGGCAAACACCTGCCAATAAAAAGGATAATTTATACAAATTAGATAATGGTTTAATTTTGTATGCGAGTGGTAATAATGAATCTATTAATAAATTAGATTTATTACCAAATGCATTCTTAACAAAATTAATTTATAAATCATTTGAGATTAAAACATTATGTCATTTTCATTTAAATGAAGGTGAGGATACTGGCTTATGCTATATGGGTAGTGATTATGCTAGTATAAATGTAATTAGAAAAAATAATAAAAATTATGTAAGAATCATCAAAGGTAATTTCAAAGATAATGGTAATGAAATAATTTTTGAAGAGGCTTATAATAAAGATGAAATAATATTTAATATGTTATATTTAGAACCAGATAAATATATATTTGGTATAAATGGTAAATATTATGATTATGAATTTATTGCCACACCAGGTAGATGGATTGGCGGTAAATATGGCATATACACAAGAGGTAGAAGTGGATATGCCAAATATGACTATTTTGATGTAGCGGAGGTGCAAGAATGAAAATAGGTGATGAATTTATTCTTGATATTAAAAGATTAGGAATAAATGGTGAAGGAATTGGTTATTATAACAAACTAGCAATCTTTGTTAATAATGCACTTCCAAAGGAAGGACATAAGGTAAGAGTCACTAGAGTAGAAAATAAGATGGCTTTTGCTGAAAGCTTAGAGGTATTACATAAATCTGATGATAGAGTAGAACCAAAGTGTGAATTCTGCAGTGAATGTGGTGGCTGTGGTGTAATGCATATCAAATATGATTCTATGTGTAATTTCAAAAGAGATATGGTAATTGAGGCTATATCTAGATATACAAAATTAAATCCACGTTCTTTTGAAATAAGAGAAACAGTTAAATCAGATAAAGAATTTAATTATCGTAATAGATCTATCTTACCTGTATCTATGAATAAAGAACATAAGCTAGAATTATGTATGATTAAAAGTGGCACTAACCATAATGTCTTTATTAAAGATTGTTTAGTTCATGATGAACTAATCAATAAGATCAATAATAAGATTTTAAAATATGCTGATGAAATTGCAGTTAGCCCATATAATCCTAAAACTAAAACTGGTATCTTAAGATTTGTATCAGTTAGAGTTAATTCTAAAAATGAAGCAATGGTGTGCTTCGTATGTTATGAAAAATCTGATTTAGTTAATAAATTAGCTAAGAAGGTTATTGGCATAGAAGAAGTTAAGAGTGTTTATATGAATTATAATCCATCACTTAAGCAAGGTAATATCTTCTCTGAAGATACTACACTTCTTGAGGGTGATGAATATTTAGAAATGTATTTAGATGATTATAAATATAAAGTATTACCTACTACATTCTTCCAATTAAACTCTAATCAAGCATCTAAGATGAATTCAATCATCTTAAAGGCTTGTAAACTATCTAAAAAGGAAGTAGTAGTAGATGCATATTGTGGTGTTGGTTCAATATCATTATATTTATCTAAATTAGCTAAGAAGGTTATTGGTATTGAATATGATAAGAATGCCATTGAGCTTGCTAAAGAAAATGCTAAATTAAATAAGATTAACAATACTGAATTCTTACAAGGTGATTCTGCAAAGATCTTCAAGGATATGATTAAGGAAGTAGATGTTTTAGTTGTAGATCCACCTAGAACTGGTTTAACGGATGAATTTGTTAATAATATTTTAGAAAGAAACATAAAGAGAGTTGTTTATGTTTCTTGTAACCCAGCAACATTTGCTAAAAACTTAGATAAGCTAAGTAGCAAATATTCTGTAAGTTCAATCACACCACTTGATATGTTCCCACAATGTCCAAATGTAGAGCTTATCGCAACTCTTAATTTAAAATAATGAAAAAGCTGTAAAGCAAGTTATCAAACTAGACTTTACAGCTTATTTTTTTACCATAATTCTTTTTTATTATATATTGTGTCTTCCTCAGTGATTTCTCTTATTGCCTTACATGGATTGCCATATGCTAAGTAATTATCTGGGATATCATGTGTGACAACAGATCCAGCACCTATTACACAGCCATTTCCGATTGTTACACCTGGAAGTACTATTACATTACCACCAAACCAACAATTATCACCAATCTTTATTGGTGCTCCGTATTCTCTATCGGTTACCTTTTTAAGCTCTTCATCATAATATTGATTTCTTTCCTGATATCTTAAGGGATGAAGTGGAGTTAATAGGCTTACATTTGGGCCGAAGAAGCAATTGTCTCCAATTTCAACAGGACATACATCTAAGATTGTAAGTCCGTAGTTTGCATAAAAATTATCACCTATTTTAGTATGAACACCATAATCTACATATAGATTACCTGTAACATAAATATCTCCTTTATGCTGAGGAAATATTTTATCTAAAAGCTCTTGTCTTTTAGGATCAGTATCATATAATTTATTGAAATCTGTAACTAAATCATGCATCTTATGAGCCAGCTTATTGGCTTCTGAATCTGCAGGCCTATATATTTTACCTGCCAACATCTTTTCGTATTCTGTCATAAAATCACCAACTATTTAAATAATTTTAATATTTTATCTTTTTCTATATCAGATAATTCTTTAACAAATGGAGCCCTGTTGGCTCTATTTTTACTATATTCATAGAATCTAGCGTGCTCATGTCTATTAGCTCCAGGCCATTTTGAGAAGCCGTTAGGATTGATATGAGTACCATAATTACAGTTTATGAAGGCAGCATATCCATAATCTCTCCAAGGTCTGCCTAAATATACATTGTTAGCACCCTTTGATATGATGTTGCATTCATTGAATACAAAACCAGTTTCTATTTCCTCATAATGGGCAGGGGCAGTTAGGTAGCCGTTGCCAATTGATATGATATCGCACTTATCAAATAGTACTGTGCCACATCCAAAGATGAAATCTACATCACCAGATATTTTGCAGTTTTTATATTTTTGATGAGATTGTAGACCTCTTAGCTGAGAAGGAAGAAGAAAACCAGTATATCTTTCTATTAAATCATGTGGTAATGGTCCACAAAATAATGTGTCTTGGGCACTTTCTATATTTAGGTTAACACCACTGAAGTTATCACCATCTACGTATAAGGCCACTGCCTGGCCATATTTAGAAGAAGGAGTACTTGTGTTTCTAATAGTTAGATTCTTTATAGTAACATTATTGCCACTTACATATACTGTATAGGTTCTAAAGGTATTACATTCATTGTGATCAGGCAAAATCTTATGGAAATAGTCCATATTTTCAATTATTGTATCTTCTCCCTCACCAATGATTGTAATATTGTCATTATTTATGACAATTTTTTCTTTATAAATACCTTTTTTGATGTAAATTACATCATTTTCATTGGCGTTAGCGATTTGATTACTAATTGAGTTGTTATTTTCGACATAAATGTTCATTTTATATCAACTCCTTTAATATAAATTATATTAAATAGTCCTTAAAAATCAACAATTATCATAATTTTACATTAATAATGGCAAATAAAAGAGTTACTTTTTCCTTGACTCTTAAAATTGTGTTAATTTTTCCTGAAAATGGGCCTAATATAAATTTATTTATATTGACTGAAAAATTGCATAATGTTAAAATTAACCTATGAAAGCGCTATTTTTCGCTGTGTCTAGCCAAAAAATAACGTTGACTCATATAGGAGGCATTGTGAGAAGAAGTTTAAAAAGCTACATGGTAATAGATTTAACGATGCTAACTATAATTGGAGCCTTACTAGAGGGTTTATGTGCTAGATTTGGTGGTTTGGTATTTGCGAATACAACACCCACTACATTCATATCACTTTTTATAGTCTTTCTAGCAGTCGTTAGATGGAATTTATGGGGTTTAATAACTATTCCATTCCTGGCTATTGCAACTATGATTGGTGGAATGAATGGTGACATTGATACCCTAAAATCATTTTATAACTGGAGCTATACTGGCTGGCAAGCATATATATCAATCATATGTGGAATGCTAACAGTAGGGCTTGATGTAATAATATTCAAAAAGTTCAAAACAAAGAAAGTTGTTCATAATATATACGCACTTGTCGGTATCTGTATCGCAAACTTTGTGCTATATAACTTAGTTCAACTTTTAGTATTTAGATTATTAACCTCACATGGTGATTTGCTTCACCAGGGTTATGTAGAATATGTAGTCACAAATTCTAAAGGTACATTTACTCATAATTTGTGTACCTATGGTGAAGGTGGCTTCATAGCTAACCTATTCTCACTAGCTGCTATGGTGGTGGGAGGTCTTATTCTTAGGTCACAGGGAGTCATGACAAATGTTCATGATAAGCTTCTTGATGATAAATTAAACGCAGAATTAGATGAATTGGATCAAAATTTCAGAATCGAGGAGCCTGAAGATTCTGAAGATTCAGTTTTTACTGCAAAAAGCGAAGACTCAGGCACAGAGGATTCGCAAGAAAAATCGCTTTAAAAGGAAGGTGTGTGTATGCAAAATACTTTTAAATCTGATCAGCGTGTCATTGATGAAGTAGAACGTACCAAGTGGAAGAGAACCCTTCAGACACTTGTAAAAGACTGGCGTCTATACGTTTTGCTAATTCCAATGCTAGCGTTCTTGATTTGCTTTAAGTACATGCCGATTTACGGAATCCTTGATGGATTCAAATGGGGCTCTGCCGCAGACGCACTATACAATTCACAATGGTGTGGTGTTGAGTGGATTGAGTACATCTTCGTAGGTGGTGGATCATTAGAATTCTGGAGAGCATTTAGAAATACATTCGTTAATAGTATGTATGGTCTAATCTTTGGCTTCCCTATTCCAATTTTCCTAGCTTTATTATTCAGCGAAATTAAAATTGCTGGTTATAGAAGCTTCCTACAAGTTGCTGCTTATCTGCCTCACTTTGTTTCAGCTGTTGTAGTTGCAACAATTATCACATTGTGGTGTAACGGTGAAGTTGGTCAAAGTGCTCCAGGTATAATCTATAATGCTTTAAAAGCAATGGGAGCGTTGAACGGAGACACACGTTCCGTACTTGTACACCCTAAATTCTTTAGACCAATCTACCAGGTTTCAGGTATTTGGGAAGGTGCCGGTTATGGTTCAATTGTGTACTTTGCTGCTATCTTAGCTGTTTCCCCAACAAGCTATGAAGCTGCAAGAATCGATGGCGCTACAAAGACTCAACAAATTCGTTATATTACATTGCCAGGAATGGCCCCAACATTAACAATTATGTTGATTATGCGTATCGGTCAGATTTTAAACGTAGGTTACGAAAAGATAATCCTATTGATTGGCTCTACATCATCTGCTTGGGAAACCGGCGATGTTGTATCAACAGTGGTTTATCGTATGACTGGTAGAGGAGAAAGTGTACCTGGTGTTCAAATTATCCAACAAATGGGTATAGTAGCAGACCTTTTCAACTCAATTATTGCGATGGTGTTAGTTCTAGGAGCTAACGCAATTAGTAGACGTGTATCATCTACATCATTATTCTAGTTTGGAGGATGAAAGATGAAAAGACTCGACAGAACAGAAAAAATATTTAAGATAATGTCTTATGTATTGTTGACTATATTTGCACTTGCATGTCTATATCCTTTCATTTATGTTTTATCAGGCTCATTATCATCTAAGAGTGCTGTAGACACTGGCCAAGTTGTGCTTTGGCCTGTAGGCTTCAATTTTGATACTTATATAACAGTTCTTTCTGATAATGATTTCTGGCTTGCTTACTGTAACACATTCTTCGTTACTATCTATGGTACTTTAGTATCAATGCTAGTTGCGATCTGTGGTGCATATGCATTATCAAAAACAAGATTAATGTTTGGACGTGGATTTAACTTCATGTTGGTATTTACAATGTGGTTTAGTGCTGGTATGATTCCAACATACAGAAACTTCTTAAGATTTGGCGTTGATAACAAATACATGTTCATTATTGCGTTAGGCTTTAATGCATTCAACATTATCTTATTAAGAAATTATTTCAGTGGCGTTCCGACAGAAATAGAAGAAGCTGCCACAATTGATGGTGCGACAGAATTCCAAATTTTAACAAAGGTTTATGTGCCAATGTCAAAATCATCAATCATTACAGTAGCAATGTTTTATGCCGTTGCTAGATGGAATGGCTATATTTGGGCTCAAATGCTATTAACATCTAACACTGATACATTACTGACTGTTTATATCAAACAGAATATGGCTCAAATGGTAGAACGTTTGAACAATGGTACATGGGAACCACCATATTCAACTTATGCATTACAATACGCATTTATTGTATGCTCAATTATTCCAGTTATCATTGTTTACCCAATGCTACAAAAATACTTTGCAGCTGGTGTTAACGTTGGTGGCGTAAAAGAATAAAAAACCGTAAACGAAAAAGAGGAGAAAAAAACAAATAATGAAAAAGAAAGTATTTTTAACTGGCGTAGCTGCAGCAGCTGCAGTTGCTAGTTTAACTTTAGTTTCATGTGGTGGTGGAAACACACCTACACAAACAACAACAGGTGGTACACCTACAACTACTGCACCTGCAGAGAATGCAGTAGACGTATTCTTAAACTATAAGAATACTTCTGGTATTACATTCCAAAAAATTGGTGGTAACACAACTCATACTAACCCAATTGATAATATTACTTATAAGGCTAACGACTTATTACCAGTTTGGAAAACTTATCAAACAAATCTTAACTTAAAGTTAAGAGATGCATCTACATATAATGAAGGTGCTGATGATAATTCAACTTATAAGCATTTCAATGATGCTCCTACTGGTTGGGTTTCTTCAACTGATGCTTCACAAAAGATTGACTTATTCTATAACTCAACTGCAAACATCAATAAGATGGGTTCTGAAGGTAAAGCAGTTAACTTAAAAGACTACATTGACGCTAATAAGATGCCTAACTTCAAACAATATCTTACTGAACATCCAGAAATCAAAAAAGAAATTCAATATGGTGATAATGGAGCAATCTATTTCACACCATATCTAGATGGTTACAATGCTATCGAAAGAATGATAGTAATGGATACTCATTCTGTTGAATTATTACTAGATGCTGATTTATCTACATTACCTGCAACATTAGGTCAACTTGCAGCAGGTACTACAGCAGCAGCTACATCTAAAGGCTTAAAGGGTGCTCCACAGTTCACACCATTCATTGATGCAAACTATAACTACCCTGATGCTACAACAACTGTAAAGATTGATACAGGTGCACCAGCTGCAACTGATTTAGTTATTAAACAAACAGCTAACATCATTAAACAACAAAATGAATCTTTAACTGCTGGTACAACAGGTAGAGCTTTAATTCAACAAATGCAAGAATATTTAGATGCTGCATTTGAAGGAAAGATTGGCGATGGCAAAACTTATGCTAAGCGTTCAGAAATCTTCACTTCTGGTAAAGCTGCATACAACACTGATGAATTAATCGCTTTAATGCGTGTATTCAAAGCTAACCCAGATGTATTATTCTATGATGTAACAGGTGACGCTGCATCTGCAGTTGAAAACTGTGTAGAAGTACAAGGCTGGTTCCCACGTGGAGAAGATAACTCACGTATTCAAAACCTATTAATGTTCGCTGGTGAAATCTTCGGCGTTCAAGGTATGGGTGCTGAAAAGGATCACTTATATTTCACAGCTGATGGTAAGATGCATGATGCTGAAACTACAGCAGCTTCTTATGATATGCTAGAAAATTTAAACGACTTATATCAAGAAGGCTTATTATTAAAAGACTTCTGGGCTGAAGGTGCTAAGGGTGGTAAGACTTATGTTAATAAGTATTTCGCTCATACAACTGATGGTCAATCATCATTCGGTCTATTAATGCATGATTATACTGCAACTCAATCTGCACCTAACGATCTAGATGGTGGTTTAGGTACTAAACCAGCTAATCGTAAGAAGACTTCAACTGGTATTAACTTTGCTAACTACTCAGTTAAGGGTATTCGTCCAGTATTATCACCATTAACATATTGGGCTTCTACATCTTCTTGGTCACAATCTCAAAGCTTATTTGCTGGTGAAAGCAATGTAGTTAATAAGACTGGTAAGACATTAAATAGATATTATGAAGAAAACAGAGCTGTTAAGGGTAACTCTTGGTGTATCCCATCAACTTCTGATAACGTTGAAGGCGCAATTAAATTAATGGATTACTTATTCTCTGAAGAAGGTAATAGAATTCATAACTTCGGTCCTTCTACATATTGGGATTTAGGCACAGTTCTTGATGAACAATGGCCAATCTTAAAGACTGCCGTATTATCTGACTACTCAGAAACTGGTGGTGACATTTGGGATTACTTCCGTGGTGTAATTGGTTCAACTCAAGGTGTTGGTCACTATCGTCCAACTGCATTAGATTATCAATCTACTAACAAGTGGGCTAAGGATGCTTATAATGCTCTTAACCATGCAGTATTATCTGGTGCACAATTATCTTCTAAGTGTGTTTCTGCAAATTATACTTGGACTTCAACAGTTCCAGTATCTTGCTATCCTACATTAGGTACATCAATCACTGATCTATATGCTCCAGTAACTAAGTTCTGGGCACAAGATAAGAGAAGTGCTTCAGCTAATGGTTGGGTTGTATTAGTTTCTGATGCTTCTAAGTTTGAAGGCGGTACAGTTGTAACTGACGGTACAAACTACAGCAAGTCTTTAGCAGAAGTTGAAGGTTTATTTGAAACTAAGAACCATAACTATCTATATGCTATGGCTAACTCAGTTGGTGCAACAATCATCCCTGATGAGGCTAAGCAACAATAATTTTATTTATTAGTTTTGGAGGCCGATAAGCTTCGGCTTCCAAAACATACCTGTAAAGGAGGTTAAAAATGAAAAACTTTTTATCCAAAAAAGCTAAATTAATATATTTGCTATGCGGAGTTTTCTCACTTTTAACATTAATATTAAGTTTAGGTTTCATGACTCAATATAGATACTTAAGAGTAAACTATATGATTGAAACTAATAGAGCAACAGGCGAACAAAGAATCGTTATCGGCTCCACAGCAACATTAAACGGAGATGACCAAAGACCTTTATTTGATTTTGTTAATCAATTAGGTTCTGGCATTTATGATGATCTTGAATCTTATAAGGCACATCCAGAGTTGGAAGAGTTCCAAACTCAATACATGGATGGTACTGTATTAAAAGAAGAAGCTAAAATGCAAGTTTTAAACTATAAGAAGTCTTTAGATAATTACAATAATATGATTGTAATCTTCTCAGTTCTTTCTTTAGTTATGTTCGCATTAATGTTTGTGTTTGGAAATAATAGCCGAAGAATCTATTACAAGAGTAACTTGATTGCTGGTATTGTATTGCCAGGTGTAATAGTCGTATTAAATTTAGTATTGATTATTTCATCTTTCAGTTTAATGAATGAGTTAGCTCAAAATTATACTTATTACAATTTGATATCAGTATTACAAAACCCTGATAATAGAATTTACACACAATTAGCTGTTACTGCCGAAACAAATAGTAAGAATTTAGCAACATTAATGAATTCATTCGATTGTAATGCATTAACATTTGTTCTTTATGATTTATTATTTGCTTTCGTTTTAGCTTATAACGTATTCTTAATTGTATTTGCTATATTAAAATACAAATGGACTGCACAAAGAAGAGCAGAAGTAATCGCAAACTCTAAGATTGTAGGTGAGTTGATCTAATGGAAAACGAATTATTGAAAAAAGATGAAAATCTTGAATGTGAAATGATGCGTTATAGAAACAATGGATTATCTTACAAACTTGGATTTGGAGGTATTGCATGTTCTATATTTGCAGCCTTTATATGCCTTAATAGTTTTAACCCTAATAGCTTTTTAGTTATAGTTAAGATTTTAATGAATATTGCAATCCTACTATTTGGATTCTTATCAATTGAAAAGGCAAAGGCTTATTCTAAGCAAGGATCAATTGTTTTAATTGTTCTTGGTGGAATTAATATTGCTAGAATCTTCTGGGTTCCACTTCTTTTAATTATTAACTTTAATAAATGGAAGAACGCTGCTGCAGGAGATAAGGCACAATATGAAAGCATCCTTGGTAAAACTATTACTAATGACACAAATAATCTAATTAATTATCTTCCTCAAGATGGTAATTTTAGAGGATGGTTTGCTATAATTCTATTAATTGCATCTGCTGCATTCTTTATTTCAGCTGGTGTAATTGGCCTTAAGAGAGCTATTAAGCTTGAAAACTATATGGAATCATTAAAGGAAAATAAATAGGAGGTGGGAGAACATATGGCAAGTGATGTAGTATTAAAGAACGTCAACAAAATCTATCCAAATGGCTTCCACGCTGTTTATGATTTTAATATTGATATTGAAAAAGGCGAATTTATTGTTTTAGCTGGTCCTTCTGGATGTGGTAAATCTACTACATTAAGAATGATCGCTGGACTAGAAGAAATTTCAAACGGTGATTTAATAATCAACGGTAAAAGATGTAATGATGTTGCTCCTAAAGATAGAGATATCGCAATGGTATTCCAAAACTATGCGCTATATGCACATATGACTGTATACCATAACATGGCATTCTCATTAACAATAAGAAAGGTTGATCCTGCTGAAATTCACAAGCGTGTTATGCAAGCAGCAGAGATTCTTGGCCTTGTTCCATACTTAAATAGAAAACCTAAGCAATTATCTGGTGGTCAAAGGCAAAGAGTTGCCTGTGGTAGAGCAATCGTTCGTGACCCAGTCGTATTCTTACTTGACGAACCGCTATCTAACTTGGATGCTAAATTAAGAGGATCAATGCGTAAAGAATTAATGCAACTTCATGATAGATTAAATGCTACATTTATCTATGTAACACACGATCAAATTGAAGCATTAACTTTAGCAACTAGAATTGTTGTTATGAAGGACGGCTATGTTCAACAAATAGCAACACCAAAAGAAATGTTTGATAATCCAGAGAATTTATTCGTAGCTGGTTTCATTGGTACCCCTCCAATGAATTTCTTCGATGGTAAAGTCGATGAAAAATGCGAGAAGTTCATCCATGAATCAGGTGCTGAATTCTATTTAACTTCTCATCAAAAAGAGATTTTAAAAGATTATGCTGGAAAAGCTGTTAAGATGGCAATCAGAGCAGAATATGTTGCTGTTGATGAAGCATCATTAAAAGCTAACCCTAAATCTCAATTTGATTTGAAGATGGATTATTTCGAATTCTTAGGTGCTTATACATTAGTATATGGTTATCTAGGAGAGCAATCATTGATTGCAAAAATTTATACAAGAAACCAAGAGTTTGAAGGTACTATTAGAACATGTTTCAATATGGAGAAAGCACATTTCTTCGACCTTGAAACTACTAGTAGAATAAGATAGGAGGAGTATTATGGAACAAAAAGAACAAAAAACTAATCCTTTCTTAAAAGGCTTAAAAGCTTTTGGACATTATATTAAGTTTGTATTTGTTGATTTCTTCACATCATTCAAATACAACAACATGAAGTTACCTGCAATTTTAATTGCAATCCCAGGTATTTTCTTAGGATTTTTCCTGATTTTCCATATTCCAACTGTAAGAAACGTAATCGCTTCTTATACAAGACCTGTTGAAGGTACAGCTGGTAGTTACGTAATTGAAGTTGATGCTGATGCTCCAGATCAAACTTATTACAAGATTAAAATGGATAATTTATCATATAACAATAAGTCATATAATTTAGTATTAATTAGAGATTATGTAGAAAAAGAAGGAACTAAGCTTCCTACTCCTGAAAACGTAAAGGCTACTTTAGATGGAGAAAAATTAACTGTTAACTGTGATACACCTACAGGTGAAGGCGCAGACAAAATCGTTGATTATACTTTAACAATTTATGAATATATGAGTATGAACTATTATCCAGTTAAGGTTGTTAATAACTATGTATATGGTTCAGCAGTTGATGTATCTGAATTAGGTAAATTAACATATTTTGTTGATTTAAGAGCAAATGCTGCATCAAACGATGCAACATATGTTAATTCAGCTAAGTCTGCAAAGGCTTCATTTGATGTTACAACAGATGGCAGCAAATATAATGCTACAAACTTCAAAAATGTTAAGTATGCTGGTGTATATCATGCTGTTTCAGGCTTAGATGATACATTAACATCATATAAGGTGGAACTTAAAGGTTCAGAAATAGCTATTACATATGCAAACAACGTTGAACAAGAAGCTTCATATGAAGTTAATGCAACAACACTTAACCTAACTGCACGTGAAACTGTTCATATTTTACCATTTAACTATTCAGGTATGATTTTATTCGTATTAATGTTACTTGGTATTATTAACATTTTCTTCTCTCTTTCTGTATCTGGAAAGAAGAATTTAGGTTCAGTAGTAAAGGCAACTGTTACAACTGTTGGTATTCTTATTTGCTCAATCTTCTATATTGTTGCAATATTCGCGACTGAAGCAACGCTTAAAGATCCAACAAGTGGTTTAAATGTATCTGTTGAATCAATAATCAATCAAGATGCAATTATGTCTATACTATTTGTAATCATATCAGTTGTTACATCTATTGCTGGTTGTGTACTAGGCTTTATCTTCTACGATAGAAATTACGAAAAGGTAACTTATTAATATGAGAAAGAATAAGGAAAATAATGAAGAAATAATCAATCCTTATGAACTGGATAAATTTTCTAAAATCCCATCGTGGTTGATCATTATAGTCCTTAAGTATTGGGCAGCTGCGGCTGCCTCTTTCTTGTTATTCGGTTTACAAAGCCTAGGTATTATTGTGACAGGTTTAGCTAATGCTGATGAAGCAGCTCAAGCAGAATTAACTGTTAAAATATTAGTAATGCTTACTTTGTTTACTACCCTTCTAATGAATTATGCAGTACGTATAGTCGTTAGAATGTTGTATAACAGAAGAAACAATACATATAGATATAATATGGTTAACTGTAAAGGATTCTTATCATTTATTCTTTCATTCTTATATGCTGCAGTATGTACTACAATTATGTTCTTTATTACATACTGGCTAAGTAGTATTCATATGGTATTTGATCCATTTGGTACAACTGGTGGTGTAGGTATTGAGCCTTTTACATATGGTCTATGGTATTTATTAATTGATACAGTTTTTGTCTTTATTAAGGATTTAATTGTTGAGATTAGACAAAGAGTAGTATATAAAAGACAAATTCAAGGAGTTTAATTATGAAATTTAATTTTATCTTTGTAAGTGCTAGAAGCTTTACAATTGAATGCGAAAATAATGATATTGTTAATACTAAGAATTATTCACTTTATTTAAATGATGAATTAGTAGAAGATGATATCAACATGAATGTATACTCTGTATACAATCTATGTCCAAATAAAACATATAAAGTTAAATTAGTATGTGACGGTACTGAATTTGTTCGTGAGCTTACTACTTTAGATGAATATGTAACACTAAATGTTAAAAAGTTTGGTGCTAAGGGTGACGGTAAAACATTAGATACTAATGCCTTACAAGCTACAATACTTGCTTGTCCTAAGGCAGGTAGAGTATTTATTCCTAAGGGAGATTATTACACAGGACCACTATTTTTAAAAAGCAATATTACAATCGAGCTAGAGGAAGGTGCTAGATTAGTTGGGGATATTGATAGGAATCATTATCCAGTATTACCTGGTATGGTATACACAACTGATGAGCAGGATGAATTCAATCTAGGCTCATGGGAGGGTAACCCTCTTGATTGCTTTGCCAGCATTATCACTGGTGTTGAGGTTGAGAACGTTAAGATTATCGGCCGCGGTATTATTGATGGTAATGCTCAAAATGGTGATTGGTGGGACAATGTAAGAGAAAGAAGAATCGCTTGGAGACCAAGAGGATTATTCTTAAATCATTGTTCAAACATTCAATTTCAAGGTGTAACATTTACTAATACTCCTTCATGGAATCTACATCCATATTTTTCAAATGATTTAAAATTCATTGATATGAAGCTTATCAATCCAAAAGATTCTCCTAATACTGATGGATGTGATCCTGAATCATGTGAGAATGTTGATATTATCGGTGTTTATTTCTCTGTTGGTGATGACTGTATTGCCATCAAATCTGGTAAGATTTTTATGGGTAGAAAATACAAGAAGCCATCAAAGAATTTCAACATTAGAAACTGTTCTATGAATTTTGGCCATGGTGCAATTGTACTTGGTAGCGAAATGAGTGGCGGTATCAAGAATATCACAGTATCACAATGCTTATTCAATCAAACTGACCGTGGTCTAAGAATCAAGACTAGACGTGGTCGTGGTAAGGATGCAGTTATTGATGGTATAACATTTGAAAATATTAAGATGACTGATGTATTAACACCACTTGTAATCAATATGTTTTATTTCTGTGATCCAGATGGACATACTGAATATGTATATTCAAAAGAAAAACTACCTATCGATGATAGAACACCTTATTTAGGCAAATTCGTATTTAAGGATATTGATTGTAAAAATGTCAATGTTGCTGCAGGAACATTCTATGGTCTTCCTGAACAACCAATTGGCTCAATTGATATCGAAAATGTGACATTCAATTATGCTGAAAACCCAGTTGAGGGTAGACCAGCTATGATGGATGGCTTAGAGCCTATGAAGGGTAAGGGATTAATCTTCTCTTATGTTGATAAGGTAAAACTTAAAAATGTCGTATTTAACGGCTTAAAAGATGAAAAATATGAACTAAATGACGTTCATTCATTTGAAGATTAAAGGCAAATATTTTTTGCCTTTTTCTTTTTGCCTAATTTTTTACGATATTAATTTTATTTAATAAAATTATGTGCTATAATAACGTAGATAAGAAGGTGAACTAATGAAAATTTCAATCGGATGTGACCATTCTGCATTAGAATTAAAGAATTTCTTAATTGAATATCTAAAAAAAGAAGGTCATGAGGTTACTGATAAAGGTACATATACTAAAGAAAGCTGTGACTATACAGATTACGGCTATTTAGTAGCAAAGGATGTACAACAAGGTAAGTGTGATCGTGGTATTGTTATTTGTTATACTGGTATCGGTATATCAATGATTGCCAACAAGGTTAAGGGGGTTAGATGTGCTCTATGCGGTAGTAAGGATGCTGCAGAGCTAACAAGATTACACAATGATTCTAACTGCTTAGCATTATCAGCAAAATACACAGGTCATGATTTAGCAAAGGAAATTGTTGAGGTATGGTTAAAAACACCATTCTCATTTAATGAAAGACATCAAAGAAGAATAGATAAGATTGCGAAATATGAGGAGGAATTCTAAAAAATGTCTGTAACAGTTTTACATCATGCTTTAATTAATCACAAGCTAACTAATATTAGAAGAAAGGAAACTAACACTAGAGATTTCTATCAAAACGTAAATGAAATCGCTGGTCTTCTAGCTTATGAGGTTAGCAAGGACTTCCCACTAGTAGATGTTGAAATCGAAACACCTATTTGCAAAACAAAGCAACATGTACTTGGTTGTGAAGTAGTAATTGTACCAATTCTAAGAGCTGGTCTTGGAATGGTCGATGGAATTAGGAATCTAATCCCAACTGCTAAGGTAGGCTTCATTGGCTTATACAGAAATGAAGAAACATTAGAGCCAGTTGAGTATTATGCTAAATTCCCAGATAATATTAAAGACGAAAATACAATCGTATTAGTAGTTGACCCAATGCTTGCGACTGGAGGTAGTGCCGTTGCAGCTATCGATATGATTAAAAAGCGTGGTGCAAAGAAAATTAGATTCTGTTGCTTAGTCGCTGCGCCTATAGGTATTGAGACATTACAAAAGGCTCATCCAGATGTTGATATCTATGCTTGTGCAGTAGATGAAAAATTAAATGAAGTAGGTTATATTGTTCCAGGTTTAGGTGACTGTGGCGATCGTTTATTTGGAACAAAATAATGAAAACTAGTAAAGCGGCTAAGGCTTACGCTTTAGCCTCTCAAGGTATATTCACAATTGCATTTTTAGTAGGACTAGGACTCTTAATTGGATTCTGGATTGATTGGAATTCATTCTGGCCAGCCCTACTTGCTACAGTTGGGGCAATTATGGGAGTAATAATCTTTATCTCATATTTGTTCTATATTTTAAAGGATGAAGAAAAGGAAAAATTGAATAATGACAAGGGAACAAAAGATTAATTTTTTCGTAGTTCCAATCTCTGCTGTTCTAGCTATAATTATTACAGTGGTATTAGTTCTTACTAAACAAGATTGGAAGTACTATTTAATCGGCGTCCTACTTGGTTTAATGACACATGGAATGATGGTCAAGCAAAATGCTAGACTTGTAAGGCTTAATAAGCTAGATCCAAATCATACAACATTTAACCCCCGTAAATCAGCAATCTTATGGTTTTTATTAAGATTCTTGTTAGTAGCTGGGGTTTTGGTTGTCCTTGGACTTCTTGCAAGAAATGATGAGCGTACTGTCTTGGTAGCTAAGATGCTCGTTGCGGGCGGTGGCTATGTGACAGTTAAGATAGTCTTTATTATCTTACTATTGACCATGAAGAAGAAGGAGGTTGATCTTAAGTGATACTTTCTTTTGATTACCAATTAAAGCCTGCGATGTTATCTACTATAATCATCACAGGCTCATTAATTCTATTCTTCATTGTGCTTTATTTCTTTATTAGGAAAGTAGACCCAATGAAGAAGACACCTCTTTGGCTAGTGCCATTCTTGTGGATTGTCGATTTAATCAATAATTTCGTAAAAGAAAATATTGGTATTAGATGGAAGAAATATGCACCTTGGTTTTTGACACTTGTTATCTTTATATTCTTTGGTAACATTTCAGCAATCTTCTTGCTGGAGAATCCAACAGGATATTTAATCGTTACTGCAACATTAGCCTTCTGCTCGTTTGTAGTAATTCAGCTTAGTGGTATAGTGTCAAATGGTATTGGTGGATATTTAAAGGGATTCTTAGACCCAATTCCACTAATGATGCCAATGAATTTGGTAAGTGAGGTTTCACTTCCAATATCACTTGCCCTACGTTTGTATGGCAATGTAACAAGCGGTGCTTGTATTTCAATATTAATAAAGGGTGCACTTGGATGGTTCGCAGTCCCTGTAATGCCATTTATTAATTTATTGTTTGATATAGCATTCAGTATTATTCAGGTTGCTGTATTCGTAATCTTATCAATAATATTTACATCAATGAAAATAAAAGATGAAGAAAAAATATATTCATAATTAGGAGGAGAATAATATATGGATTTCATGATGGTTTTAACAAACTTTTTTACTAACTTTTTAGAGCTTACTGGTGATATCAGTGTAGGCTTAAAGGCAATTGGTGCTGGTTTAGCAGTATTCACAGGTTTCGCTGCTGCCTTAGGTGAAGGTAATGTTGCAGCTCACGCAGTAGACGCAATCGCTCGTCAACCAGAAATGGCTGGTAATATCAGAATCACTATGTTAATTGGTCAAGCTGTATCTGAAACTACAGGTCTATACGGCTTAATCATCGCAATCTTATTAACAGTTTAGGAGAATAATTATGTTTTTAGACCTAGCAGATGCATTAGCACAAATCACTGATTTAGTTAAAAGATCTCTAGGACCTCTAGGTAATGGATTAACATTCACCTTGGATTTTGCCGTTGATTTTGGCATTCAGCTTGCGGCAACAATTATATTGTTCGTTGTAGTAGCAATTTTCTTTTGGAAGCCTATTACTAAAATCTTGGAAGCTAGAAGAGAAAAAATAGATCAAGATTTAGATGAAGCAGAAAAGGCTAAGGAAAGCGCAAAGGAAATTGAGCTTGAATTACAAGAAGAATTAAAGCAAGCTAAGCAAAAGGTTAAGGACATGCTTGATAAGGCAGAAAAGGATGCCAACATTAAGCGTGATGAAATAATTAACCAAGCTCGTAAGGATGCTAAAAATAGAATGGATAACCTCGAAATAGAATTAGAAAATGAAAAGAAGAGCATGGAACAAGAAATCCGTAAGGAAATCGTTGAGGTAGCCTTCCAAGCTGCTGAAAAGATTGTCTCACGTGAAATTGAGAGGGATAAGTATTTAGATGTTGTTGATAACATTTTAAAGGGAGCTAATGAATAATGGTTGAGGAAGAATACGCAAAGGCTATTTATGAATTAGCAGATGAGAACAACAAAATAGATGAATATTCTGAATACTTTATAGCTTTAAAGGAAGTTGATGAAACTCCTGATTTCATAAACTTCTTTGATAACCCCACTGTTTCTAAGGAAGAGAAAAAAGAGGTTATAAAAAAGACGTTTAAATCTTTTGACAAAAACTTTTTAAATTTCTTATTTGTCTTAGTAGATAATAATCGTATGAATTATCTAAAAAAGATTGGCAAACGTTATACAAAAATGGTTTTAGAGAATAAAAACATTATCAAGGTTAGAGTTTTTAGTGCAAAAACATTAACTAAAGAAGAATTAAATAAAATTAAAAATGGTTTAAAGAATAGATATAAGGACAATCAAATTGAAATAAAGAATGTAATTAAGCCTGAGCTAATTGCTGGATATAGAGTTGTTGTAAACAACGAGGCAATTGATTTAAGCTTAAAGAATTCCTTAGATCAATTAAAGAAGTCTTTATAGAAAGGATTATTATGGCAAATATTAATCTATCTGAAATCTCTAAGGTTTTAAAAGAACAGATTAAAAACTACCAAGAAGATATCAAAACTGAAAATGTCGGCTATGTAGTCGAGGTTGGTGATGGTATCGCCATCGTTTATGGTTTGGATAAGGCTATGTCAAGTGAGCTTTTAATCTTCCCTAACGATGTATATGGTATGGTTCAAAACCTAGAAGAAGATGCCGTAGGTGTTATTCTTCTTGGAGATTCTTCAAAAATTAAAGAAGGCGACATTGTTAAATGTAGTGGCAGAATCCTTGAAGTACCTGTTGGTGAGGAATTCATTGGTCGTGTTGTTGATCCACTTGGTAAGCCTATCGATGGTATGGGCGTTATCAAATCAACAAAGACTAGACCTATTGAAGTAAAGGCAACTGGTGTAATGGATCGTGAAGCAGTTAATGAACCACTTGAAACTGGTATCAAAGTACTTGATGCCCTAGTTCCAATTGGTAAGGGCCAAAGAGAATTAATCATTGGCGATAGACAAACTGGTAAAACATCAATTGCAGTAGATACAATCCTAAACCAAAAGGGTAAGGATGTTATCTGCATCTATGTAGCAATCGGTCAAAAGGAATCAACTGTTTCTAATGTATATGAAACATTAAAGGCATCTGGCGCAATGGATTATTCAATCATTGTATCAGCTTCTGCATCTAATCCTGCCCCACTATTATATTTAGCACCATATTCTGGTGTTAGTATGGCAGAATATTTCATGCATCAAGGTAAGAATGTATTAATAGTTTATGATGACCTTTCTAAGCATGCCGTTGCGTATCGTGAAATGTCACTATTACTTCATCGTCCACCAGGAAGAGAAGCATATCCAGGTGATGTATTCTATCTACATTCAAGACTACTTGAACGTGCTGCAAAATTAAATAAGAAACTAGGCGGAGGCTCAATTACTGCCCTACCTATTATTGAAACACAAGCAGGCGATATTTCTGCTTATATTCCTACCAATGTAATTTCTATTACAGATGGTCAAATCTTCTTACAATCAGATTATTTCTATAAAGGTATTAGACCTGCCATTAACCCAGGTCTATCTGTATCACGTGTTGGTGGTGCTGCCCAAACTAAAGCAATTAAGAAATTATCTGGTACACTTCGTCTTGATTTAGCTAGCTTCCGTGAGCTAGAAGCCTTCACTCAATTTGGTAGTGATTTGGATGCTCAAACTAAGGCTAGACTTGAACGTGGTAAACGTACTCAAGAGGTTTTGAAGCAAGACCTACATAAGACATTATCAATGGAAGAGGAAGCTATGGCATTATTTGCCTTAACTTATGGTTACCTTGATAATATCAAAATTGAAGATATAGCTAGATTTGAAGATTCATTATATTTCGCAATGAAGAATGATGATAAGGCTAAAGCTATCGCTTCAAAGATTAGAGAAGAAAAACAAATTAGTGATGTTAATGAAATTAAAGAATTCTTTAATGAATTTGTAAAAGAATTTAACTAGGAGAGTGATTTTATGGCTAATTCTCTTCGCCAAGTAAAAGGAAGAATAGCATCAACAAAATCAACAGCTCAAATCACTAAGGCAATGTACATGGTTAGTCAATCAAAGGTTAAAAGAGCCGAAAAGACATATAAGTCTTACAAGGACTATATGAAAAGAATTGAGGATATGACCTTTGACATTGTTAAAAGAGTAGATGAGGAATATGATAATGTCTTATTAAAATCAAGAGAAATCAAAAAGACAGCATATTTAATCATCACATCTGATAGAGGTCTTGCGGGAGCATATAATTCATCTTTATTTAAAGCATTAAGCGCTAAGCTTAAGGAGCATAGCTCAAAGGATGAATATATATGTGGGGCAATTGGTAAACAAGGCTTTAATTTCTTAAAGAGAATAAATGCCCCATTAATGCAGGAAGATGTTACTTATGTTAGAGATGATGTAATGTTTTTAGATGTTGCACCTCTAGCTAAGAAATTTATTGATGCTTATAAAGATGGTGAAATAGATAAGCTTGTTATTATCTATAACCATTTTGTTAATAGCTTAACTCAAGAGGTAACATTCGAGGAATTATTGCCAATTAAAAAGAGTGAAGCTCAAGAAGAAAGTAAAAATATTGATTATATCTATGAGACAGGTATAAATAAGACTTTAGATTTATTACTTCCAATGTATGTCCAGGATATAATTTATGGTGTCATTTTGGATGCCAAAACTGCAGAGCATTCTGCTAGAATGAATTCAATGAAAAGTGCAACTGATAATGCAATGGAAGTTATTGAGAAGCTACAGCTTCTATATAACAGAGCTAGACAAAATGTCGTTACAAATGAGCTTATTGATATTATCGGTGGTGCCAATGCAATTGGAGGTAAATAATTATGATCGGACATATAGTTGAAGTTAAAGGTCCAGTTGTAGATTGTAAATTTGATAATAAAAGTCTACCTAACATCAATGATGCCTTAAAGGTTAAAAACGAAACTAACCTAACACTTGAGGTAGCACTTCATATTGGTGATGGTAAGGTTAGATGTATTGCCATGGATTCTACTGATGGTCTTGTTAGAGGTATGGAAGTAGAATCAACTGGTGCACCTATCACTATTCCTGTTGGTAAGGGTACACTTGGTAGAGTATTCAATGTACTTGGTCAAGCAATCGATGATAAGGGCGAAATCAAGGATGTTGAAATGATGCCAATTCACCGTGAAGCACCAAAGCTAGATGAATTATCTACAGGTACTGAAATCCTTGAAACAGGTATAAAAGTAGTAGATCTACTTGCTCCATATATCAAGGGTGGTAAAATCGGTCTATTTGGTGGTGCCGGTGTAGGTAAGACAGTATTAATCCAAGAATTAATCCATAATGTTGCTCAAGAGCATGGTGGTATATCTGTATTTACAGGTGTTGGTGAAAGAACAAGAGAAGGTAATGACCTTTACACAGAAATGAACGCATCTGGCGTTATTAGTAAAACAGCCATGGCCTTTGGTCAAATGAATGAACCACCAGGAGCACGTATGCGTGTTGCTCTAACTGGTCTTACGATGGCTGAATATTTCCGTGATAAGGAACATCAGGATGTACTTTTATTCATCGATAACATTTATCGTTTCACACAAGCTGGTTCAGAGGTATCTGCCCTACTAGGTCGTATGCCATCTGCCGTAGGTTATCAACCTACCCTAGCTACTGAAATGGGTAAGTTACAAGAAAGAATTACATCTACAAAGAATGGTTCTATCACATCTATTCAAGCAGTATATGTTCCAGCTGATGACTACACAGATCCAGCACCAGCTACAACATTTACACACTTGGATGCTACAACAAACCTATCAAGAAAGCTAACAGAGGAAGGTATCTATCCTGCTGTTGACCCTCTTGCATCTACATCTCGTGCTTTGGAGCCTAATGTTGTAGGTAAGGAGCATTATGAGGTAGCAAGAAGAGTTCAAAAGATTATTCAAAGATATAATGAGCTTCTAGATATCATCGCTATCTTAGGTATGGATGAATTATCAGAAGAAGATAAATTAGTTGTAACTCGTGCAAGAAGAGTAAGATTATTCTTATCACAAAACATGTTTATTGGTGGCCAATTTACCGGTGTTCCTGGAGCGTATGTTCCAATTAGTGAAACAATCAGAGGATTCAAAGAAATCCTTGATGGTTTACATGATGACTTACCAGAGGAAGCATTCCGTTTGGTAGGTACAATTGACGATGCAATCGCCAAAGCTAAGGAACTTACTAAATAATGAAGGTTGTTGTTTCTACTCATCAGGGTGTACTTTATGATGAGGAAGTAGAATACTTCGTAGTCCATGATCAAGAGGATGGCGAATACGCTGTCTTAAAGGACCACGTACCAGTAATATCAGTACTAGAATTTGGCTATGTTAAACTTGTAGATGGTAAAAATGAAATCTATATCTCAATTATTAGTGGTATTGTTGAATTCCACGATAATGTAGCAACTATCCTAGTTCAAGAGGCTCAATCAGGCTCTAGCTTAGAATCTGCTAAGCGTAACTTAGAGGCTGCTAGAAAGGAACGTCTTGAACGTAATAGACAAGAGACTACAGATTTCACTCAAAAAGAAAGAGAACTACGTGAGCATATTAAAAATAGTGGAGCTGGACAATTATGATTTTAGCAATCAATGTTTATAATCTAGCATATACAATTGTTTTCCTATTAACATTTTTAATCAGTTATCTATTAATTATTCAAACTAGATTAGAAAACCTGTTTAAACAAGGAAGAGTATGGGAAATAAGAGTTGCTCAGGTAATGCTAGCTCTTATCTTTGCTTATTTATTAACTCAAGGAATAATGTCTTTGGTTAATGCAACTCAATTTGCATAAAATGGAGGCTATTGCCTCCTTTTTAAAATAATGGTGGCTTTATGAATATAATGCATGTATTTGGTCTGCTTATGGGTATTGGTATAGGTTTATATTTATATTTCATATTCTTAAGAATGACCAAGATAGTAACTAAAAAAGTAAAGATATATTCATTAATATTAATGATTATTCCTGCCGCTTTGATCGGCTTTGTTTGTAGCGACGCGTGGAATAAGTATTTAATTATAATGGGCCAATACTGTGCATTTTCTATAGTATTTGATTTAATTTATTTAATATTTTATAAATTAATTAAAAAGCATAATTGGATAAAGATGCTACATTATACAACAATTATTCCAATTATGATTACAACTGCCGTACTTTGTTATGGTAATTATAAAATGAATAATGTAGTAGAAACTAATTATTCATATAATACACCTAAGGCAGGAAATTATAAGATTGCCCTAATGTCTGATTTCCATTATGGAACTATTCAGGATGTTAAAATCTTAGATGATAAAATAAATATAATGAATAATTATAATCTAGATTTTGTAGTACTTGCTGGAGATGTATTTGAAGAAAATACAACTAAAGAAAAGATTACAGAATTTGCTGATAAGATTAGTAAGCTAAATACTAAATATGGTATTTATTATATTTATGGTAATCACGATAGACAGCCATATAAGCCTAAAACATTTAGTGATCAGGATATTGAAACAGCACTTACAAATGTTGGAGTAAAAATATTAAAGGATGATTACGTAATCATCAACAATGAAATAGTCTTATTTGGTCGTGATGATTTATCTAATCACAAGGATAACCCTAGGAGAAGTGTTGAATCTGTGAAAAATGAAATAGGTGATAAATATTTCATAGTTGTAGATCATCAACCAAAGGATTTAGATGAATGTGCTAAATGTGGAGTTGATTTAATGTTATCAGGTCACACACATGCTGGTCAGATTTGGCCTTTAGGTACTATTAGAAGATTATTAGGCCACTATATTTATGGTGAATATAAAAAGGACAATACAACATTATTAATCACATCAGGATTCACTGGATGGGGATATCCATTTAGAACAGAAGAATCATGTGAATATGTTATTATTAAAATCAATTAATTTGAGGTTGAAATATGGAATTATCAATTTCTTATGCAAAAAAGGATAATTTAATATTTAAATATATACCATATGTTATATTAGTAGCATTTGTGTTTATCTCTTCATACACTTTATTTTATGAAGGATATCCACTTGGTGATGATTATACATTCCATTATTCATCTATTTTAGATTTATATAATGGATTAAAGAATAATTATATATCACCAATTAGCTCTAATTTGGCGTCTGGATATGGTATTGGTAAATTATTATTTTATTCACCACTGCCACACATGTCTGTTGCCTTAGTAGCATACATGATAGGTGGGAATATAATATTAGCCTTTAAGATAGTATATTTATTATCAGTTATAATAAGTGTCTTTGCATGCTATATATTTGCGTATAAGGTATCCAAAAATAGATTTATAGCACTTATTGGGGCATCATTTTTTGCATTCTATCCATATAGACTATTTGATGCAACATGTAGAATAGCTTATGCTGAGGCTGTAGCCTTCGCATTTATTCCTATTTTCTTTTTAGGAATATATGAATTTGTTAATCTAAAAAAGTCTGAAGCAAAACCATTTATTGAAATAATAATTGGAGCGGCTGGCTTGTATTTATCTCATAATATAACTGCCCTATTTGCTTATACATTTGGTGGTATATTTATTCTTTGTTATATAGATAAAATAATTAAGTTATTAATTAGAGATAAGAAATCTTTAATTTACGCAATCATTACTGTAATTATTACAGTTGGTTTTATGTCTATTGTCCTATTCTCATCCTTTGAGCTATTAAAGATGGATTATTATAATGTCTCTGATAGTGATAGAATGTGGACTAGTAGAGATTATGTAAGTGGACGTTCTGACTTTAGAATGTATTCAGGATTCCTAAACTTTAATTGGTTAAATGCATGGAATATAGAAGAAATGTCTACAGTTAGTATTATTAAAGAAACTAGTATTTATATTGCTTTAGTAGTATCAACAATAATCATATCTAAGATATGTGAAAAGCTTATGCATAATAAGAATTATTTCATAATTCCTGTAGTTTATTTTTTAATTATTTCACTAATCTTCTTAAGAAGAAGAGAAGTAATTATTGGCGCTACACTATTCATTATCTTATATATGCTTAAGGTGTTATTTACTAAGCCTACAAGAATAGAAGAAAGTAGATTTGGATATATTTATTTTGGCTTAATTGTATTAACATTTTTGATGGTTTGTACATCATTTATTTGGAAGGTTATTCCTGAAATTTATTTAACTATTCAATTCCCATGGAGAATATGGGCATTCTTCTCATTCTTTAGTGCAGTGTTTTTAGCCTATTATATGGCTAGATACAATTTCACTATTTATTTTGGAGTATTCCTTACATCATTCTTGATTGTATTTAGTCAACCACTTGTAGAAAAAAGAATAGTTCATGATAATAGTAAGAATTGGTTATTAACTGTAGATGAAAGTATATATGCTAAGAAGATGTCTATTGGTGCTAACTTAGAATATTTACCTAAATCATTCTATTACAATTATCATTATGAGTCACAATATGAAAACTCACTTCATGATGGAATTCAAACAGAAGTAGATTGGAATATCAATAAGAATTCATATAAGTTTGAACCAGTTATATTGAGTGGTAGCGGTGATGTAAAGGTTGTTACTAAGAACGCTCCAAACTATGTAATAGAAGTAAATGTAGAAAATGAAGCACTAGTACAAATGCCATTATTTTATTATCCTGGATATCAAATAAAGGTAACTAATTTAGCTAATAATCAGGTAAGCTACACTGATGTAATAGATACAGATTCTTTAATATCTTACAAGCTTTCTGCAGGCAATTACAAAGTAGAAGTATCTTATCCTGGAACAAAGATTCAAAACATTGGAAAAATGTATTATAGAGCATCTTATACACTAATAATATTGTTCTATGCATGTGATATTTTGTATAGAAATAAGAAAAAAGAATATTTAGATATTGATTTATTTAATGCCTAAAAATAGCCTCGGAATGAGCACACAACGTATGAACGATAACTATCTAGAGTAAAATCTAGGTAGTTTTTTATTTTCAAGAACGATAAAAAGGGCCTAAGATTTAATCTCAAGCCCATATTCGTTTATCAATTCATTCATTTTTTCTTTGGAAGTCGCTAAAATGATGCCATTCTTTAATTTAGACATAGGTACTTCAAATGCAATATCACTTATAGAACCTATATTAATATTAACTGGATTTTCAACTTGTATGTCAGGCAATGCAATTCTAAATTCCTTTTGATTTTTGTAGTTAATCCGTTTATAAAATAGAAAATGTAAATGATTTGTTTCTTCCGTCTCAGTTGGGGTTTCAGCAACATAATAAACATAATTAAAATAAATGTTACTTATCTTTTTTAGTCTTTCAAAATATTCTGGAACATTTAAAATTATCAATGCTGTATCATACTTTTCATCTAAAGCATCGACTAACTCATCGTAATTATCAATTCTAAATAAATGATTAATCACACTTGATTCACTATAATAGTAACAAGAAAAAGGTATTTTACTAACATAATTATTCTTTGTTCTCATAATTGTTTCATTGGCTAGCTTTTTAGGTGTTCCGTAAGTGTTTGTATCTTCATTCAATAGTGCATAATAAATATTACTTACCTTATAAAACGCATTAGCTTCATAATTGTCATTTATTAAATTTTGTTCATTACTATTAAATGATTTTGATGGAGAAAATCTAATTTCGCCCTTTTCATACATTAAATCAATGTATTTCTTTTCGCCAAATTTTATTAAAGCTTTAGGCAATAATATATGGTTGTCCTTAACAAGTTTTTGTCTCATTACTGTTCATCAAACAAATCAAAAAGTGACTGTTGGTTACTTCCTTTAGATCTTGCAATTTCTTTTTCTAGTTCTTCACACTTTTTCTTCAATCGTATAATTTCTTCTTTATCAGTTTTGAAATCGATACTTGCCTTATGAAGTGAACTATCCATGAATCTATTGTTATCTTTTTCAAGAATAATTCCATATGCTTGATTATAAAGTGATTTTTTAATTTCAAAATCAAGATCTTCATATTGTGTGAAATTCTCTTTTATAAAAGCTAAATTAGTA
Organism: Acholeplasmatales bacterium; assembly: GCA_017454375.1. Classification (GTDB taxonomy): domain Bacteria; phylum Bacillota_I; class Bacilli_A; order Acholeplasmatales; family Anaeroplasmataceae; genus Anaeroplasma. The sequence continues at coordinate 75,464 of JAFTDB010000022.1, forward strand.
ACTATATCTTCAAAAACAATTTCATCAAGACCGAAGCTAGTAATTCTCAAAAAGGCACAATTATCGTTTCTAATATTCATGAATGATGATATCTTATAAGTACTTTCAATGTCATATACATCTAACATAGATGCTTTCTTACCTGCATATTTTTTTCTTATTTCATTAATTATTATGTGAAAAGCACTATTCATCATTATCCTCCGTTGTTTCTAACAAACTAGCTATAATTCTAGAACCCTTTGAACTATTACATTCTCTGCAAAGTATTTGTGCATTATCGTCATCAGTTCTACCACCTAAAATCCATGGATTCTTATGGTCAACAGTTGCTTCATTTAAAGATATCATTCTTCCACATCCACACTCAGTAATTCCATCATTCATAACTCCATGACATCTAACTTGCATTGTCGAAGAATTGAAAGTGTGTTCGGCAAAAAATAATCTTTCTTTATCTTCCTTAGTATAAAATCTCTTTGTATCTAAGGTCGTTCTAAAGTTATCATTCAACATATATGCGGTAGGTAGTAAAATGTTTTCAAAATATTGCTGATGATCAGTATTGACGGACTTGATGTCAGAATTTATATATTGAGAAATTAGAAAGTGTAAATTTGTCTTTTTTGAATCATTATTTAAAAATTCATCTCTATGTTCTTGAAAGAAAGAATAATCTCCAATATTAAAGCATACTTCCTTTAATACTCCTAAATTGTTAATATCCTTAAACATTTCGTAGAACAAATCTATCTTAGCAATTAAATCAGCTGCAAAATTAGCAAAAGACTCATTCAAATGTGACTCAACAAATCTACATAACTTATTATAGTTTTTCTGGTTGATTTGAATTCCGTCAACAATTTCATATGGCCTATCATCAAGATTTCCACCATACATTACAAATAATTTTTCAAGTATTTTTTGATATAATTCACCTCTATTTATTTCATGAGTACCAAAGTATTTTTCGAACTTTTTAACTCTTATAAAAGTCGAATCAAGGTTTACTGAATTTGTGCCTACATTTTCATTAAAATAATTGATACGCATATCTGCAAGAACTCCGCGTGGATATCTACCATTGACTAATTCCCACACATTTAAAGGTACTCCAGTAGTATTAATTACATTGAAAAGTGTTAATCTCTCATTTTCATTCATTTCAGAATAAAGAACCACTGGGAACTCGAATCTTAGCAATGTTGCAGCACCGGAATTATCATTTTTATCAATTTCATTTTCTGTAACTTGTGGTGCTTTATATCTATCGTTTCTATCGACTCTATCAACTCTATAAATATCTTCAAAATATATTCCTTCAACATCAAAAGCATGATTTACAAAGCCAATAATAGAATTGATTCTTTGTTTTCCATCCAATAAAACATATTCATTTTCTGATACTTTTTCAATCACTAAAGATGAGGCAATGAATCCTTTTCTAATCGACATTATAACTTGTTGCTGTTGAATTGTACTATAAACGAATTGTCTTTGAATACTTGGTTTATAGTTTAATTTTCCGCTTGATAGCAGGTTTAATAATTTTTGAATAGTCCAGTATTCTATTTTTCTATTCATAAACATTAACCTCCTCTATTCCTAATAAATGTTTACATGCATCAAATACTTCACTTGGTTTCTTTCCTCTGGAAGCTTCAATTATTTCTGGTCTAACTTTTACTAAATAAGAACAAATTTTCTTTACCCCTGGAATCTTATTTTGTAATCCAAAGCCACTTGGAATTAATTTGAAATTTCCAATTGTCCTGCAAGGTTCAGTAACTGACGTACATCCAAAAATTTCAAATACTCTAGGATTATAGTAGTCTATGCAAGTTATAGGCACAGCTTGATATCCAGGGTAATCATAGTAAAGACTTTTGAATTGTTTATGCAATAATATAGGATATCCATCGGAAGCACATGGATTGCCATTTTCATCTCTAGGTGCATCGTCCCTATATAATCTTTCATCAAAGAATAAATGTAAATTTTCACTTACGGAATGTTGAGGAACAAAATAATTATTATCAACTGTAGGAAAATTCATATCCAAGTCGGTAACCCAATATATCGCAACTAATCTAGGTTTTCCTCTTTCGTTTTGAATAGGGTTTTTGTTAATATCTAGGAAAGATAGATTAATGTGTTTCCCCCATCCAGGAAACATTTTCTTTTGAACAAAAAAATTGGATAATGCATTACCTAACGTTTCCCATGGAATCATAATAATAAAATGAAATGGTCTACTAGTGTTTTTTCGTCTTTCTGATTCATCGGTTAAAATTTTTAAAAAATCGGTAACAAAACTAAAAGGCGGGTTTGTAATTACCCAATCGAATTGTGAATAGTCAACATCCATACAACTTAAATTATTTGGATTAGCAGGATTGTTCGGATTAAATCCTGAAGTAAACAATTTAACCCCAGTTTCTGGATATTTTGCATATGTATCCCAAAAATATTTAACGAAGTTGCATTTAGGAATATCTGCATTTGGAATAATATTTATGATTTCGTTTATTTTATTATGCGTTTCAAATTGAATTTTATCTCCACAATTATAAATCGCATCCCAGTCACAAGGGAATAATATTTTTTTGCCTAAAAAGAGTTCTTCAGGATAATGATCTAATTCATTTACTATATCAGTATACTGAGTATACATTTCATCAGTTTCTTTTCCAATAAAATCATTTTGTGGCATAATCATTCTCCTTTTTCCTTAATCTCTATGTCATTTTCTTTAAGCATTTCAACAATTCTTACTTTAACAAGTTTTGTTGGCTCATTGTGACCATTTTCCCATCTACTTATAGAAGGGAAAGAAACATCTAAAACTTTGGCAATTTCTTGTTGTGATAAATTTAATTTAACTCGTAACTTAAGAATTGCATCCGCATAGTCTATTTTCATGTCTTTACCTCATTTCAAACCATTAATCAGATTATATCACTTTTTACATTTTTTTGCTACTGTTTGACGACATTTTCTTTCTTAATTGGAACTCTTTTTGTTTTCTACGATTTCTATCAGCTTGGCAGTCAGCTCTCATGCAATATTTTTGTCTATTATTTGTTCTAATAAAGTACTGACCACAGCTTTGGCATTCTTGTGCATATCCTTCACTCCAATCTTCTGATGTTATATTAGGGTCAAAATCATTTAATCCGCCGTTAACTGCCATAAGTCTTGCTATTGTATACCAAGATATATCAAAGACTGAATTAACATTAGCTGTAAATTTGACTTTTCCATCTTCAATCTTAAGAGTCATATTTATATCAGGAATCATTGAAGATAAGAATTGTAATATATTCTCTTTATCCTTAATAACTGCATTTCTAAATTCATCCATTGAATTAAGTCTCGAATGTTGATGCTTATTTGATTCTTGCATCGCTCTAATTACATCCCAATTAGGGTCTTCCTCATATTTGTCATAAGTAATTGTATACTTGTATTGTTCGAAAATATCTAAGGTATTAAAGTAGATACCATCATAATACAAATTATACGCTTTTTCAGGATTACCTTTAATAACTTCAGTTAGTGCATAATATGCATCAAAAACAATATATACATATATTAATTCACGCATAAAATCATTAACCTTAAAACAACCATCATACATATCAGGTTTATCTTCCCTGAATTCTCCCTTTTTTAATGGTCTATATTTTTCATATAAATCTTCAATATCATATGGATGCATGTTTTCTTTACACCAATCCATAATCAATTCTATGTAACTTTTCTTCTGAGCATTTTTGATGCTCTTTTTATTTTCTTCAGGGATATCTTCAGGAATAGGGTCTTTATTGATTTCTTTAGCTAGATTGCATAAAGAAACAAGAATCCTAATACCTGTCAAATCATAGTTTTCTTCTGGATTAATGGTAGGTGCTTTAGAAGTAGGATGAATCCAATAACTATTATCATCGTCCACAAGATTACATTCATAGTTTTTATATATAACCTTTTTATAAACGATATTTCCTATTCCGCCTATATCTGCAAATCCTAACTTTTCTTTTCTATAAACTTTTGGGAATTTTATATCAAACTTGTTGTGAATATCAAAATTATTAATAGCCATTTTCTTACCTCTTTCATATAACCGTAAGGCTAACCGTTAGATGCATTTTCTACGGTTATATTATAGTGTAAAATGACATCGAACACAAGAGATTAGATTGATTTTATTTGAATTAGATTAAATAAATCCGTTATCAGGTTTAACTCAATTACTTAATAAGGATGGTTCAAATAAATTGAGTAGATCATCTGCCTGTTGTGTATCAACAAATATGGAGGTAACTGAAATGGAAAAAACTACAATGACAGTACACGAACTTGCTATCCAATTAGGCATTTCGATTCCTAAGGCTTATGAGCTAATTAAAAGTCCAAATTTTCCATCTATAAGAATTGGTTCAAGAATCATTATTCCTATTGATGAGTATAAGAAATGGCTAAAGGAGTCTAGTGGAGGTAAGACTGATGAAATCAATAACAATCTATAAATCAAATGTTAGAGGATTACCACAAAATATCAGATATGACAATAAAGTTATAGTTAATAATATTGAATCATTTAGTAAGGCAACAACACTAGATTATGTGTGTGCTACTTATAAAGATAATATTAGAAGCATTAAAAACTTTATTAAGGCAGATTGCTTGCCTGTTGATATTGATAATGACCACGCTGAAGATTCATCTAATTGGATTAGCGTTGATGATGTTAAAAAGGCATTCCCTGAAGTTGGATTTTATGTTCAATATTCAAGACATCATTTAATATCTAAAAATGGTAAAAAGGCTAGACCTAAGTTTCACGTTCTCTTTCCAATAGATGAGATAACGGATGAAGCTAAATATTCATCTTTAAAACAAAAGGTTTATAACTATTTTCCTTTTATAGATAATAATGCACTTGATTCGGCTAGATTCTTCTTTGGAACATCTAATCCACACGTTGAACTAGTTGAAGGTAATAAAACATTATCTGAATTTATATGGGACAAAGAATCTGAAAATTTCCTAATGCAAGACGCTCCAATACTTGAGGGTAGTCGTAATTCTACATTATCTAAAGAAGCTTCTAAAATCATTAAAAGATATGGTGATACAGCTGATGCTTATAATGATTTTTTAAAGGTAAGTGAAAGGTGTACGCCACCCCTAGATAATGCAGAACTAAAACTCATATGGTTTAGTGCTACTAAGTTCTATAAAACAAAGATTGTAAATAGTCCTAATTACATTAAACCAGATGAATATAACCAAAAGGAAGATATTAAATGGGATTCGCTTATTCCACTTAATGAAAGAC
>JAFTDB010000023.1 GCA_017454375.1 Acholeplasmatales bacterium
GGCACTTCAAAGATTAAAGGATGCTGCTGAAAAGGCTAAGAAGGATCTATCTGGTGTTACATCAGTTGAAATTCAATTACCATTCATCTCTATGTCAGCTGCAGGCCCTCTACACTTAAATAGAACATTATCTCGTGCTAAATTCGATGAATTAACACGTCATTTAGTTGATAGATGCTTAGGACCAGTAAGACGTGCATTACAAGATGCTAAATTAACTCCAAAGGATCTAGACCAAGTATTATTAGTTGGTGGTTCTACAAGAATCCCTGCTGTTCAAGAATTAGTTAAGAAGGAATTAGGTAAGGAACCTAACAAGAGCGTTAACCCTGATGAAGTTGTAGCTATGGGTGCTGCAATTCAAGGTGGTGTATTAACAGGTGATGTTAAGGATGTATTATTACTAGATGTTACACCATTATCACTAGGTATTGAAACTCTAGGTGGTGTATTCACTAGATTAATCGATAGAAACACAACTATTCCTTGTTCTAAATCACAAGTATTCTCAACTGCTGCAGATAACCAACCAGCTGTTGATATCCATGTATTACAAGGTGAAAGACCAATGGCTGCAGATAACAAGACACTTGGTAGATTCCAACTTGGTGATATCCCTGCTGCACCACGTGGTGTTCCACAAATCGAAGTTAAATTCGATATCGATGCTAATGGTATCGTTAACGTATCAGCTAAGAACCTAGGTACTGGTAAGGAACAAAAGATCACTATTCAAGGTGGTTCTGGATTATCAGAAGATGAAATCAACAGAATGGTTAAGGAAGCTGAAGAAAACGCAGAAGCAGATAAGCAAAGAAAAGAACAAGCTGATTTAGTAAACGAAGCTAATCAATTAATCTTCCAAACTAGAAAAGCATTAAATGAACTTCAAAATGTTGATCCAACAGAAAAAGAAAACGCTGAAAACTTATGCAAGGATTTAGAGAAGGCATTAGAATCTAATAACTTTGCTGAAATCAAAGAAAAGAAAGAAGCTTTAGAGAAAGTAGCTCAAGATATTGCAGTTAAAGCATATCAACAAACTCAAGGTGCTCAAGGCGGTAACCAAGGCCAAGGTGGCGCAGCTGGTAACGGCGATGGCACAGTTGATGCTGATTTCTCAGATGTTAACTAATTAAAATAATAAAAGGAAATGAAGGGTAGATACTGCCCTTCATTATTGCTATATAGAAGGAGAAAAATATGGCTGCAAAAAGAGACTATTATGAGGTGCTTGGTCTTCAAAAGGGCGCATCTGATGATGAGATTAAAAAAGCTTTTAGAAGCTTAGCTAAAAAATATCACCCAGATGTTAATAAGGAACCAGGTGCTGAAGAAAAATTTAAAGAAATAAATGAAGCCTATGATGTCCTATCTGATCCACAAAAGAAAGCTCGTTATGACCAATTCGGCTTTGAAGATCCAACTCAAGGATTTGGCGGAGGCGGAGCTGGCGGCTTTGGTGGCTTCGGTGGAGGATTCGGCGGTTTCGATGATATTATCAATTCTATCTTTGGTAATGGTAGAAGACAATCTTCTAACGGACCAAGAGATGGTGCAGATGTTCAAAAACAAATGAATATCACATTCGAAGAAGCTGTTTATGGCTGTAAGAAGAAAATTAGATTATCAGTTGATGAGGACTGTATCAGCTGTGGTGGTAGCGGTGCTGCATCAAGAAGCGATATTAAGACATGTCCAAAATGTAATGGACGTGGTCGTGTAATTATGAGACAACAAACAATCTTTGGTGTTTCACAAATGGAAACTGTTTGTCCTGATTGTAAGGGCAGGGGTAAGATTGTTACTAAGAAATGTCCAGACTGTGGCGGTACAGGCCGTGTTAGAAGAACTAAGGATGTTGAAATCAATATTCCAGCAGGTATGCAAACAGGCATGTCAATGCGTATGGAAGGATATGGTCAATCAGGTTTCAATGGTGGACAACCAGGTGACTTATACATTTCATTCATCTGTGGTGAGCATCCACAATTTAAGCGTGATGGCTTAGATATTATCTTAACTATTCCATTAAGCTTTACTCAAGCCGCACTTGGTGATACTATAAAGGTACCAACAATTGATGGCGATGTTGAATTAAAAATCCCTGCAGGTACTCAACCAGGAACTAAATTAAAACTTCGTGGTAGAGGTACAAAGAATCCTAAAGGTGGAATGGGTAGAGGTGACCAATATGTTATTTGTAATGTTGAGGTTCCTACAAACCTATCTAGTGAAGAAAAGAAAATTCTTCAGGATTTAGCTGCATGTGAAAAGAGCGAAAAGAAATCTCCTTGGGATAAATTCTTAAGCGGATTTAAAAACATCTTTAAATAGGAGGAAAATAAGATGATGAAGATTGATATTATTTCAGGTTTCTTAGGTGCTGGTAAGACAACATTTATTAAAAGATTACTAGAAACTAAATTAAAAGATGAAAAGGTAGTATTAATTGAAAACGAATATGGTGAGATTTCAGTTGATACAGATTTACTTCAAGATAGCAAAATAGAGATTAAAGAATTATCACAAGGCTGTATTTGTTGTTCACTTGTAGGTGATTTCTCAAAATCACTTAAAGAAATCGTTGAGAAGTTCAACCCAGATAGATTATTAATTGAACCATCTGGTGTAGGTAAATTATCAGATATCATTAAAGCTGTATCATCAGTTGGTATGGCTGACGCAATCAACTCTTTAGTATGTATGGTAGATGCTAAAAAGGCTAAGATGTATGATAAGAACTTTGGTGAATTCTTCGTTGACCAAATTGAAAATGCATCAACTGTAATTTTATCTAGAACTGATATTTCTAAAGAGGATACAGTAGAAACTGCAGTAGAAATAATTCGTAAGCACAACAAAAATTGTGTAATTATTACAACTCCTATTGCTACATTATCAGATGAAGATTTATTAAAAGCATATGAAGGCTTTGATGTTAAATTATTAGATGATGAATTACTTCATTATCATCACGACGATGATGACGATGACGAATGTGATGATCCAAATTGTTCATGCCATGAACATCACCATCACCACCATCATCATGATGAAGACGAGTGTGACGATCCTGAATGTGAGTGCCATCACCACCATGACGATGACGATGATGACGAAGAAGAACATGAGCACGAACATCATCACCACCATCACCATGATGAGGATGAATGCGACGACCCAGAATGCGAATGCCATCATCACCACGACCATGATCATGAGCACCATCATCATCACCATGCTGATGAAGTGTTCACATCAATCGGTATTGAAACAGTTAAGAAGTATGATTTAAATACTTTAAAGGAAACTTTAAATAAGCTTGCAGCTGGCGAATATGGTGTAGTTGTTAGAGCTAAAGGTATCATTAGAGATTTAAATGATAACTGGTATGTATTCAACCTAACTCCAGAAGAGGTTGAAGTAGAACCATATAAGGCAATTCATATGGGTAAGATTGTTGTTATCGGTTCTAAGATTGATGAAGAAACAATCAAACAATTATTCTAATAGGTGATAAGATGAAAGAGGTGCCTATTTTTATAGTAAATGGCTTTCTTGAAAGTGGTAAAACTACTTTAATTAAAGACATTGTAGAACATAACGACACCTATCATGATGGTTCTACAGTTATCTTCACAACTGAAGAGGGCGAAGTAGAATATGATGATGAATGGTGTAAAAAATATGGTATTACATTAAAGACTTGTACAGAAAAAGAAAAGTTCACTCAAGAATATATCGAGAGTGTTGATAAAGAATGTGTTGCCGATAGATATGTTATTGAATATAACTCATTCTTTGATTTAACTGAACAAGACTTCCCAGATTATATGGCAATTTATCAAATAATTACCTTAATAGATGCTTCAACATTTAAGGTAATGTTTAATAATATGCGTAATGTATTTTCTAATATGCTAAAATTCTCATCTCTTGTAATATTCAATAGATGTGATGGAATTACTGAGCTAGCTAATTTCAGAAGACAAATAAGAGCTATCAATCAACAAGCTCAAATTGCTTTTGAAAATAGTGATGGTAATTTAACTACTATGCTAGAAGAAGATCTACCATATGATCTAAAGAAGGATGTTATACCTTTTGAAGAAGATGTATATCCTGTATGGTATACAGATGTATTCGACAATTATCAAAAATATTTTGGTAAAACATTTAAATTCAAAACATTCGTTGCCCAAGTAGATAAAAAAGATTTTGTCATTGGTAGAAAGGTAATGGTTTGTTGTGAAAATGATGTCCAATTTTTAGGATATGAAGTAAAAAATGAAACTAATTACACACCTAAGGTTGGAGATTGTATCTACCTAGAATGCGAAGTAAAGCATGAAAAGAGTAGAATCGTTGATGAGGATGTTGTAATGCTACATGCTAAAAATGTAACAGTATTACCAAAGGAAGAAGATAAAACATTATCATTTTAAGGGCTTAAGCCCTTTTCTTTTTATATTCAATATGTTAAAATTATCAAAATATAATTTTTGGTGGTGGCAATAATGCTGAAATTAGAAAATGTTAGTAAATATTATTCTAATGAAAATTCTGTATATAAAGGCATAACCAATGTATCGCTAGAACTCAATCGTGGTGAGTTTGTCGCAATCACTGGTGAAAGTGGATCTGGTAAGTCCACTCTTTTGAACGTGCTTACAAAGATGGATTCCTTTGATGATGGTGAAATCTATTACATGGGTAATGAAACATCATATTTCAAAATTGATGATATGGAATTCTTTAGAAAGAATAAGGTTGGCTTTATTTTCCAAAACTATAACATTATTGATTCATACACTGTACTTGAAAATGTAATGATGCCACTACTAATCAATGGTGTTAAGCCTAAGGACGCAAAACAGAAGGCAACAGATATTATTACTAAGGTTGGTCTATTTGATAGAATCCATAACCGTGGTACAAATCTATCTGGTGGTGAAAAACAACGTTGTGTTATCGCTAGAGCTTTAGCATCTGATTGTGAAATACTTGCCTGTGATGAGCCTACTGGTAATCTGGATAAGGAAACATCAAAAGAAATAATTAAGCTTATTGCGGAGGTTGCTAAAGATAAGCTAGTCTTAATAGTTACTCATGATTATGATGAGGTAGCTGACATAGTTACAAGAAAGATAACTATGTTTGATGGTAAGGTTATTGAAGACTTTTATTTAAAGGACTTCAAGGGAGAGCCAGAAGAAACACCACTAGAGCTTGAATATGTTCCGGTAAAAAGAAAAATAGATTTCTTAATTGCCTTTAAGAATTTAGTATCAACACCTAAAAAGACAGTATTTTCTTTCTTGGTGTTTTTAAGCATAGCTTTAATCACAATATTATTATTCTGTTTTATTAATAATAATTTATCACATCCAGAAGCTGTGAATATATTCCCATATACTGGACCTAATAAGCTAATTGTTTATAATGAGGATCATTCTGATATTGATGAGAATGTACTTAAAAAGGTATCAAATGATTATGCTATAAATAACTTTTATTCTACAAAGACTGTAACAGTTGTTACAACAAGAAATGTTTTATATTCTAGAGCATTTAATGTGTATTATGAAAAGACTCCTGATAATCTATATGTTGATGCCGGTAGATTACCAGAAAATGATTATGAGCTTATAATGCTATCAGACACAACTCGTGATTCTAGCTTTCTTGGTATGACTATTGTTCTTTCAATGAATGGAACAAGAACACTAACTTATGATACAGAATATAAGATAGTTGGTACTCAAAGAAGAAAGGATATAAAGGGTTATACATTAACAGGCTCTAAGCTTTTTGAACAGGACTTCAAGGATTCTTTCTTTAGAATTCCAGAAAAGAATTCGCAATCAAGTTTAACATTTGAAACAAATATTACAAAGGTTGAGTACTGGCAGCAAGCAAGCCTAAAGACACAAATTATCACAAATGAAGAAGTAACGAAATTTAATTGTTATTATCAAGATTATTTATTATTTGATTTAAACGATATTGAAGTCCATAAGGCAAGTGAATATCCATCACTTGGCTTAGATGAGAATAAGACATATTTCGTTAAGGGGCCAGGCTTCTCATCACTCGTTGATAAGAAGATTCATGAAGCATCTGTTTATGGTGATAAGGGAACTATGATTCGCCTTTGTAATGAAAATGGTCTTTCTTATATTGATGTAGAAAGATATGATACTATTCCGGCATCTGAAAGATTTATGTCTAATATAATTAGTTATTCAAGTATTGTTGCTTCAAGCCTTTCATTTATCTTACTGTTCTATATTACATATTTAGTAATATCTCGTATCTATATTAGTAAGAAGGCTACATATGGTATTTATAGAACCTTAGGTGTAGCTAAAAAGGATATGAATAGAGTGGTTGGATTTGAGATACTTACAGTATCACTTTTCGCAATCATCTTAGTATATATTGTTATGTTTATATTAGGTAAAACAATTAATAATGAATTCTTTATTATGTTCAAGCATATTAATGTATTTATTAGTATTTGGTATTTCTTTATCCTAACTATATTAAGCTTATTATTGGTTAGAAGATTCAATCGTAAATTATTCTCATTTACGGTATCTACTACCTTGAGGGCAGGTGATTAGGATGATTAAGATTAATAACCTAAACAAATACTACAACCGTGGTAGAAGAAACGAAATACATGTTATAAATAATGTCAGCCTAGAGCTACCTGATACTGGCTTCTACACAATTCTTGGTGCGTCTGGCTCTGGTAAGACAACACTACTAAGTGCGATTGGTGGCCTTGATTCATTTAAGGGGACAATCGATTATGATGATAATCATTTTAATGGTTATCAAATGAGTAAGATTGATGATTTTAGAATTAAAAACATTGGCTATGTTTTCCAAAACTATAATCTACTTGATAATCTTACTGTATTTGAAAATTTAAAGATTGTATTAGATGTATTAAATATCACTGATCCAGATGAGGTAAAGAAGCGTACAGATTATGTATTAAAGACTGTAGGCTTATATAGATTCAGAAAGAAGCTATGTAAGGAATTATCTGGTGGTCAACGCCAACGTGTATCAATTGCGAGAGCTTTAATTAAGCGAAGTAAAATATTAATTGCGGATGAGCCAACAGGTAACCTTGATAGCAATAACTCTGTTGAGATAATGAATATCCTAAAGAAGATAAGTGAAAAGTCTTTAGTTATTCTAGTAACCCACAATAAGAAGCTAGCTAATTTCTATTCTGATGTAATATTAGATATCGAAGATGGTAAGATAGTTAATGTTAGAGAGAACCATAATAGTGGTGATTTATCTGAATATGAATCTAATAAGATTTATCTATCAGATTTAAAGCATAATACCGCATCAGGAGATTTCAACGCTGAAATCTATTCTAATGAGGATGTATCAAAATTAGATTTAAAATTAGTTTATAATAATGGAACATATTATTTAAAATCTAATGTTAAGATTGAGCTTCTTGATAACTCTAATATTCAAATATTAGATAAGAAAGAAGAAAGTGAAGCCACTGAATTTAAGAATGATTATGATGATTCATTCTTTGAGGATAAGAAGGATAATAAGCTTCAAATACTAAATGTATTTAAGATTATATTAGCTAGTATAGCTTCATTCTTTAAATCTAGTAAAAAAGCTTTCTTTGTAAAATTGTCATTATTCTTTATTGGTGTGCTACTTGGTGTATGTGTTGTATTACTTTGTACTAGATTAACATTTGATAATTCAATGGTATTTAGAAGTAATGATATAAAGGTTATATCAAGTACTAATAATGCCCAATATGAAAATAGAGTAGTCTATGAAGCATATGATAGTGGTCTTATTGATAATCTTTATGGTATCTGTTATGACATGCCTGATAGAGTAAATACATTAACAGTATCATATAATAAGAATAGCTATGAGACTGTTAGTGATAGGCTAGAGTTTAATTATGCTTACGGATTTGATCTATTAAAGGATAGAACAGTCCTTGCTGGTAAGATTGATGAAACAACAGAAGTTGTAATTGATAGAGCTATGGCTGATCAAATCTTAAGAAGATTAGAGCTTAAGAATTATAAGACTTTATTAAATGCTAATTATAATTTTAAATTATATGATGTGGTAAGAAACATTACACATTCAAATATTGCTGTAGTAGAAGGAAACGAAAACATAGTTTGTTTAACACTTAAAAATTATTCAAAGGTTTTCAAGCCTTCTAAGGCAACTGATACAATTACTAAGGAAGGCTACATTGTAAATAATTTAACTGCGTATGCCGCTAACGCCTTTGAATTTGATTTAACTGAAGGTCGTATGCCACAAAGAGAAAATGAAATTGTAGTAACAGATGACTACAAATTTAATGGAAGCCTTAATATCGGTGATGAGATATCACTTGGTAATGACACAATGGCATTCACATTCAAAATAGTTGGTGTTGGTAAATCACTAATGCGTGGTATATTTGTTCATAACACTATTGTTCAAAAGAGTGTTGTGATGGGCAGACTCTATAATTATAGAATCGCATTCACATCATCTAAGATGGGTGAGCTAAATAATTATTTTGCGGCTCATAATTATAATGTTGGCAGCATTGAAAGTATTTATAATGACTATATGCTAAACGCATCACTATATGAATCTCTTATCTATTTTGGTGTTGCCCTAGCATTATTAATTGTTACATTTATTTATATCTATTTCTCAATGCGTACTAAGATGATTAATGATATTAGATATATTGGATCGCTAAGAAGTATTGGTGTTAAGAGACACAAAATATTCTTTAAGTATTTATTAGAGATAATAATATATTTATTATTCACATCAGTTATTGGATATGTACTTGTAGTATTTGTTGGTGGAGAATTATTGAAATTCTATTATCAGCTATATTATAAAGATATTAATATCTTTAAGACTATGTATCCATTCCTAGGACTTGGCTTATTGGCCGCACTAAATATATTATTTGGTATGTTGCCAATTGGAACATTACTGCTTAAATCTCCAAGTAAGATTATGAGTAAATATGATATGTAAAAAAAATGTCTTGCAAAATCTGCAAGACATTTTTTATCTTCTTTTCATAAATGCTTCGTAAGCCACAATAGAAGTAGCTACACCAACATTTAAGCTATTTTGTTTTCCTTCCATTGGAATATATACCTTTAAATGCTTATGATTGTACCAATCCATATTTATTCCAAATCTTTCATTACCAAATACTAATGCAATTTTATTTTTGTAATCATATTCTTGGTAATCCTTACCAAGCTCTGGTTCACCTAGATAAATATCATATCCATTAGAAAGTAGATACTCTCTAGCCTCATCATAGCTTGCCATAATAGTTGGAATAATAAGTGATGAACCACGAGATGATGATGTAACATTTAAATTATTAATTTTAGTTACAGGATCAACAAGTATTACACCATCAACATTAATTGATTCTAATGTTCTATAAATAGTACCAATGTTTCCAGGTATTTCTAATTTATCTAATACAACTAAATATTCTTTATCTTTAAAATCATCAAATGTATACTTAGGTAAATTGATTGATGCGATAATACCAACATGATTTTCTTTTAAGGCAATAGAAGAATATGTTGATTCTGATATTTCATAAACATTATCAGATACTGTTTTTAAATTCTCTAATAATAATTTAGTATCATCATGATATTCTTTATCTACATAAAGAAGTGTATCTATTTTTAAATTGTAATCATATACAATTTGAAGTACTTGTAAATCATCACTAATAGTTAGATTAGGATATTTAGTAATAGATTTTATTTGATTTTTAAATTCTTTTATTATTTCGCTATTTTTAGCTATTTGCATAATAATCACCAAGTGTTATTGTATCACATTTTAAATAGTATTTAAATAATCAATGATAGCGTTTTAAAAATGTAATAAATATTACACTTTTATAAACTCTTGTGATATAATAAAATTGGAGAGGTATTATATGAAAAAAATATTTTTATCAGCTTTAAGCCTATTATTTATAGGAACAACATTAGTAGGATGTGCAGGTAATGGTAAAGCTACAACTACAACAGCTACACCAACTACTACACCTTCACCTACAACAACAGAAACTACATCAGCAGTTTCAACAACTACAAGTACATCAACTACTACAGTAGATGAATATGTACTAAAGGGAATTATGCCAGGTGGTGCTCCAGCAGTATCATTTGCAAACTATGTTACAACAAGTAACACAAAGGATAACTACACAGTAGTATCTGACACAACATTATTACAACAAGCATTCGCTAAAGGTGAAATGGATATTGTTGTTGCGCCAATTAATATGGGTGCAAACCTTTATAGTAAAGGTAAGAGTACATATAAATTAGCTTCAGTACTAACTTGGGGTAATTTATATTTTGCAAGTCAAAGAGAAGATTTCACTTTAGCTTCACTAAACAATAGCCCCGTTACTTTCTTTGGTGAAAACTCAATCAACATGGCTATCGTTGATTATGTACTTACATCTAAAAATATCACAACAGGTGAAAGAACATATTTAGGTTCTACATCAAATACACAAGAAAAGCTATTAACAGATGCAGAAGCAATTGTATTAGTTGCTGAACCAGCATTATCAGCTGCTAAAACAAAAAAGACAATCAAATCAATTTCTGTTCAAGAATTATATGCAGAATTAAGCGGAACAGGTTCATATCCACAAGCAGGTCTATTCGTTAGTGCTTCAGCTGTAGCTAACCACAAAGGCTTAGTAGATCAATTACTAGTTGACATTAAAGCATCTTGTGATTTAATTAAAACAGATTTAGATACATCAGCTGCTAGTGCATTTGCATTCCTAGGTGCTCCTGGTGTACCAGTACTTAAAAATGCTATTCCAGGATCAAATATTGATTATAAGAAAGCATCTGATGTAAAAGAAAAAATTAATGCAGTAGCTAATTTAAAATTAGCATTATTCGGAGGTGCATTACCTCAAGATGAGTTCTACTACTAAAAAGAGGATTGAAAATTTAATATTATTTATTATTGGAATTATCCTAATTGGTGTAATTTTACAATTATTATCAATGATGAAAAATGATAATTTCTTATTTCCTAATGTGTTTGAAATAATCAAATCATTTTTCATATTGCTTGGACAAGGTCAAACATATATCTATATACTTTGGACATTGTTACACCTATTAATCTCATTTATGTTTAGCTTTATTATAGGCTTTGCTCTTGGTATGATTGCGGGATTCCATCCTAGATTTGCAACAATTATGAAGCCTATGATGATATTCCTACGTTCTATTCCAATTATTGTGCTACTTGTAATAATCATGTTTTTACTTGATTATTCATATACTCCTGTAGTATCAGCTACATTAATATTGATTCCAATCATTTATGAGAATGTAAAGAATGGTATAGCTAATATTGATCAAGATTTTAAGGATGTATATAGATTGCAATCTAACTTTAATCATAGAGTATTATTAAGAGTATATGTACCACTAATATCATCTAATATTAAGACAGCTATATCTAATATGGTTGGTATGGGTATTAAGGTTATTGTAACAACTGAATATATATCAGGAGCTAACAATACACTAGGTAAAGCAATCATATTAGAAATTCAAAATATGAACTATGAATTAATTTATGCATATAGTATTATTATGGTATTAATAGTAGTACTTGTAGAATGGTTACCAGTTTGGATATTTAAATTAATCAATTTAATCTTATATGGTAAGAACACAAAAATAGAGAGTTAAAAACTCTCTTTTTTTATGTGTTAAAATGTAGTAAAATTACATCGTTATAAATTGAAGGTGAATTGATGGATAGAAGTGAAAGTTATTATAAAAAAATGACTGAAACTAAAGTATCAAAATTAATAATATTATTAGGCATACCAACAACCGTATCTATGCTGATAACTAATATCTATAATATGGTTGATACATATTTCGTTGGTGGTCTTGGAACAAGTGCTCAGGCCGCAACTGGTATATTATTTACACTTCAATGTATCATTCAGGCTATAGCCTTTATGCTAGGGCATGGATCTGGTACTAATGTAAGCAAGGAGCTTGCGGATAGAAATGTAAGCAGGGCCTCTAAATATGTTTCAACTGCCTTTTTTATGGGACTATTTTTAGGGTTTGCCTTATTGGTATTTGGTCTAATATTTTTAGAGCCATTTATGTATATGCTAGGAAGCAGTGATACAGTACTACCTTATGCCAAGGAATATGGTATGTGGGTTTTAATTAGTGCGCCATTTATGGTAGGGGCATTAATATTAAATAATAACCTACGTTATGAGGGAAAGGCCTTTTATGCGATGATAGGGCTTGGCCTTGGTGGTGTATTAAATATGTTTGGAGATTATGTCTTTATAAAAATATTTAATATGGGTATCTTTGGCGCCGGTATGTCTACAGGTATATCACAAATTATAAGCTTTGCTGTATTAGTATTTTTCTATTATGCTAAGGCCCAATCAAAGATATCATTTAGATATGTTACAAAAGAACTAATGCTTAATTTCGATATCGTAAGGGCAGGATTCCCGTCGCTATTAAGACAAGGTCTTGCAAGTATCTCAAGTGGTATATTAAATAACTTAACTAAGCCATTTGGTGATAGTGCTGTAGCGGCAATGAGTGTTGTTAATAAGTGCTCATCATTTGTTATGTGTGTTGGTCTTGGTATTGGTCAAGGCTTACAGCCAGTTTCAGCTTATAATTTCCGTGTTAAAAAATATCAAAGAGTAAAAGATGGCGCTATATTTACAGCCTTCTTTGGAACAGGACTAGTGGCCATACTTTCTCTTGCAGGAATGATTTTCCCAAGAGAAATAATTTATTTATTTAACCATGACCAGGAAGTAATAGATTATGGTTATATGGCATTAAAATATGCCTCTATAGGCTTGTTATTTATGCCTTTATCTAATGTGACTAATATGTTATTCCAAAGTATAAGAAAAAGCGAATTAGCCTCATTTTTAGCCATCCTACGAGGTGGTTTGATGTTTATACCACTTTTATATATTTTCCAGGCAATGAATCTAGGTTTTACAGGTATTGCGATATCACAGCCAATTGCGGATGTATTAACAGGATTAGTATCTGCCCCATTCTTAATGGGCTTCATACTTAAAAATCACGGTAAAAATGATTAGTAATTAAATAATTTATATGTATAATATAAAAAAAGGGAGAGAAGAAAATGGATAAATTAAAAGAGTTGTATAAAAAGCTAGAATTAATTCGTATATATGGTCACGCAATGGGTGTTGTTGGCTTCGACTTTGAAACAAGCGTACCTAAAAAGGCTATGGAAAATGAAAGTGAAACAATGGCCTTCTTATCAAATGAAGCATTTAAGATTTCAAAATCAAAAGCTTTTGAAAAGCTAGTAATTGAATTATATCAAGAAGTTGATTCATTAGATTATTTAGATCAAGTACTAGTTAAGGATTTATATGAATCATATTTAAAAAATAAAAATATTACACCTAAGATGGATTTAAAATTTTCTAAGGTTTACAATCAGGCATATATTGATTGGTTAACTGCTAAGAAAGAAAATAATTATAAAAAATATGTACCATCTTTAAAAAAGGTTATTGAAGTATCAAAGAAGAAAATTGAATTAAGAGATAATCATTTTGATGACATTTATGATGAAATGCTTAATGATAATGAAAAGGGCTTATTACAAGAAGATTTAGATAAATTCTTTGATGAATTAAAGGAAGGTCTAATTACTTTATTAAATAAGATTAAAAATTCTAAGAAGAAGATTAGAACAGACTTCCTAAGAAGACAGGCCCCAATTTATAAACAAGAAACATTCTCTAAATATTTACTTGAATTAAATGGATTTGATTTTGATAGAGGATATTTATCAACAACAGAACATCCATTTACATTACCACTTGCCAAGGATGATGCCCGTGTAACAACTCATTATTATGAAGATATGGTTATGTCTAATATCTATTCAATTATTCATGAGGGCGGACATGCTATCCTAATGCAAAATGAACCAGATGAGGACTACGCTCATTATATTAATGATAATGTATCAAATGGTAAGCATGAGTCAGTTTCACGCTTCTTTGAAAATATCATTGGTCGTTCAAAGGCTTATGTTCATCTGATTTATCCTAAATTCCAAGAAGTATTTGACGAGTTTAGAGATGTTAGTGAACAAGAATTTTATGAAGCAATTAACGTAGTAGAGCCAAGCCTAATTAGAACTGAAGCAGATGAGGTTACATATGGACTACATATCGTTATCCGCTATGAAATGGAAAAGCTACTTACAAGCGGTAAGCTTCAGGTTAAGGATGCTAATAAGAAGTGGAATGAATTATATAAAGAATATTTAGGTATTAAACCTAAGAATGATAGTGAAGGTATCCTTCAGGATGTTCACTGGACAAGTGGCTTTGGATATTTCCCAAGCTATGCATTAGGTAATGCATATAATGCAATGTACCTAAAAGAATTCAAAAAAGAATATGACTTTGATGAGGT
Source organism: Acholeplasmatales bacterium (assembly GCA_017454375.1). Lineage (GTDB taxonomy): Bacteria > Bacillota_I > Bacilli_A > Acholeplasmatales > Anaeroplasmataceae > Anaeroplasma. The sequence goes on from JAFTDB010000023.1 coordinate 14,586, forward strand.
AGTATCAAAGGGTGACTTTAAAACAATTAATAATTGGTTAAAGGAACATGTATTTAAAGAAGCTAATCATTTAGATTCAAAGGAATGGATAAAAAAGATTACTAATAAGGATTTAACAGCTAAAGATTTCATTGAATATCTAAATGAAAAATATAAAGATATTTATGACCTATAAAAAAACTGCGAATTTTCGCAGTTTTCTTTTTAATTATTATAAGTACCACATTCAGCATTTAATGTTGATTCTAATTCATCAAGTGCGATTAGCTCTGGGTTAATTGGCTTTTCATTATCCTTATTATGCCAATCAAATGAAGTAGAGCTTAATTTAGAATATGATGAGAATGTGCCATCATCACTACCACCTACTCTAGGGGTAGAAGTTGGAGTTTGTTGGTATGATACGTTAACTAGCTTAAAGCCCGCAGTTTGTGATGCTGATTCATTATTTTTTAAGATTTCTAATACGCCCTTAACAATTACATTTTCAGCATATAAATCTGCATTATAGCTTAGTAGCATACCTTGTGAAACAAGAGCACATTTATATTTAGAATTTAAATTATTAATTGCTTTTGCTCCAATAATCTTTGTTCTATAAGTGTAATAATCAAGTGAATCAATTACTGTATTATATAAGTAGGCAAAGCCGCCTCTAACCTTTGGTAGACGATCTTCAATATTCTTTATATAGCAATTACCAAATGTTACATATAATTTAGTATTGAATGATTCATCATCCTCTCTATCTCCGCATAAGAAGCCTTTCTTTTGTGGGATAGCTATACCATATAATATATCTTCAAATGATAGCTCATATGTATCTCTTAAAGTTTTATAATATAAATATTTACATGCGTAAGATGAATCAGTTTTTGATCTTTGGTAATCAGCTTCAATATTTTCCATCATTTTATATAAATATCCATCATGATCATCAGAGCCAGCATTGAATTTACAATTTGTTATAGCTACATTCTCTGTACCATCTCCATCATATGGGGCTCTAGTATAAGTATATAGCTTCATAGACTTATTACCATTTTTATCAATTTTAATTGAACCATCAGATTCATAATTATATACACATGTAGTGTAATCTGGATTAGCTATATCGATTATTCCATCATAAGCTTTACCAAATGTACAATGATCAATTACGACATTACCGCAAAAAGATATTTTGAAGTATGCCCATCCAAATACATCATAATCACCAATTACATATGATGGTGAAGAAGATGCTGAATCCTCCCATTGCCATAATTCATCAAATTCTAGATTTTTAATTGTTACATTATGACAGCTTGTTAGCTTGATTCCACCATGAGTTATCTTGGCACCATTTTTAGAAAATATTTCTAAATTAGATATGCCCTCAATTTTTAATTGAGACATACCGTTTTCTGTAAACATATCTGATAATGTAATACCTAGGGTATTATTATCAATCTTTGCTTGTTGTTTAGAAGAGAAATTATCAATTATACCAGATGATTTAGCAGTACTTGATAATTTATAATAACCTAAATCTAAATCATTTAAAATTTCTATTCTGGTTACAATTCCTTTTTTATTTAATGTTTGGACTAATGAGCTTGTCTCATCATCCCAACTATTAGTGTAATCATATTTAGCTAATTTAATTGCCTCAACTAATTCCTCAACAGTTGAGACCTTTTTATATGTATCTGTATAGATAGCAGTAACAGTGATATCATCTAAGAATACATAATCATCATCTAATATTTCACCATCAAGCTCAAATCCTACAAATTCGCAGCCTGGTCTTACTACCTCATATTCAAAATCAGATAGCTTAGATGTTCTAACAGCTTGTTTGCCAATTGTGTTATCACCATCATGAACTGTTACATAAACTGTTCTTACACGTTCTTCATATTTAGCATATAGTGTTAGATTATCTGTAACCCTACGATCAAATGAATATGGGCTTTCAAGAGATTCCTCTGTGCACCAGCAATCAAACACATAATCATAGGTTTCTGTTGAAGCCTTTAACGGATTTGTAGGCTTAGCTACATTCTCTCCATAATTCACTGTTAGAGTGTATGACTCTTCGCCATTTAATGGGTAGAATGTTACACTTCTAGAGATGTTTGTTGAAGTAGTATTTGTAGTAGTATTTGGGGTTGTGGTAGGCGCCAATGTTGTAGTTGAGGTTGCTACGGCACCACCTCCACAAGATGTTAATAATAAAACTGATACTGCAATTAATATTTTAGATTTTTTCATTTTATCAATTTCCTTTTGGGCATATTATAATAATAATATGAAATTTTTGCAAGAAGCTTGTAAATGTAGCCAAAATTATTTGAAAATGAAAAATAAAAATGGTATTATAGTATAAAGAAATAATTTGACTTTACATAGTAAAAGAGGGCTAAAATGGGACATCAATTCGATAGAATAGCTATACTATTTGGTGATGACTATTTAAATAAATTAAAAAATAAAAAAGTTGCTATATTTGGTGTAGGTGGAGTTGGTGGCTACGTTTGTGAAGGCCTAGCAAGAAGCGGTATTTCAAATTTTGTTTTAGTCGACGCAGATGATGTTGATGAAACAAACCTTAATCGCCAAATTATCTCAACTATTGATAACATTGGTTTAGATAAGGTTGATGTCATGAAACAAAGAATTTTATCTATCAATCCAGAGGCAAATGTTGAAATCCATAAATGTTTTTACTTGCCTGAAAATTCAAATGATTTTGATTTTAGTAGTTATGATTATGTAGTAGATGCGGTAGACACTGTATCTGCAAAAATATCTATAATAACAAAGGCTAAGGAGGCATCTAAGCCTGTTATATCAGCTATGGGGGCTGGTAATAAGCTAGATCCTACAAAGCTTATAGTATGTGATATATCTAAAACCGATACAGACCCACTTTCTAGGACTATGCGTTATGAGCTTAGAAAGCGTGGAGTAAAGGGTGTAAAGGTAGTTTATTCAAAGGAACTACCAATTGAGGTAGAAAAGAAGATTACCTCAGAAGAAAGTGGTAAGGTAATACCTGGGTCAATGATGTTTGTCCCAGCTACAATGGGTATTATTATGGCAAAAGAGATAATAAATGATTTAATAAAAGAAAAAGGGGTGGACTTATGATCAATTTATTAAATTTCATCTTAGCTATTGATTCAACATTAGTTGCCGTACTGGTTGTTATTGGTGTAGTGATTATTGTATTGGCAGTAGCAATATTTATTGTAAGTTACTACAATAAGAATAAAAAGAAAGAGGAAGAAAAAGCTCCAGAAAAACCAAAACCAGTTAAGGAAGAGCCTGTTAAACTTACTCCTGAGGAGAAACAAGCAATCAAGGAAGAAAAGGCTAAAGCTAGAGAAGAAAACGAAAAGCATGAGGCTAATAGAAGAGTTAAGGCTTTATCTGAATTAGCAATTGAAAGAAGAAATGATTATTTCGTTGCTGAAGATCCTAATGGTGTTGAGGCTGTTGGCATTATCTTCAATAAGAAGAGTAAGGTTTATATGTTTGGACCTAAGGGCTACAAGCTAAATGTTGGTGATGTTGTAATCGTAAAGGATTTATCTGGAATCGATAGACAAGTACCAGTAGTAGTTCCTAACAGAATGGTTAATGAAGCTGATTTAGTTCAACCATTTAAGGATATTGAAGATATCGTATATCAAACAAGTGCTAGGGTTGATTATAATCCAGTTGAGGTTAAGGAAGAGCCTAAGGCTGATATTAAGGAAGTTGATGTAGCATTCTTCTATGATAGTAGAGTTGAAGAATATGAGGCTCATGAGGTAACTAGAAATCAAGAAGAAATCAATCAAGAGGTTAATAAGCTTCTTGAAGAAAATAATGTTACATATGAAGTCCTTGATAAAAAAGAATTTGATGAACAATATCCATATATTGATTTAGTTAGATTTGAACTATCTGATGTAACATTTGTAGATGGCGCTGGAAACAAGAAATATTACAGCTTAGAGCGTAACCAAGAAGAAATCTTAAAGGAATCTAAAAAGCTTTTAAGAGAAAATGAAGTTAAAACTAATAAGGCTGATGCCGAGGAAATTGATTAATAAGGGGTGGATGAAATGAAAGATACAAATACTATTGTTTTATTTGATAAGGCAAGTAACCAATATAAGGTAATTAAATTTAATGATGAAAATAAATGGGTAGCTGATGAAATTGAAAAGCTTGTTTTAGAAAAAGGTGTAGAACCTAAAGCTGAAGAGCCTGTAAAGGAACCGGAACCAGCTCCAGTTGAAGAAGTTAAAGCTCCTAAATACAAATTAACATTTGATAACCAAGGACATGGTGAAACTTTAGATCCACAAGAAGACCTAGAAGCAGTTCCTACTGAATTACCTCTACTTCATGAGGAAGGATTTGAATTTAAAGGCTGGGCTTTAGAGCCTAACGCAGAAGAGTTAGTAGATTTAGGCTTAGAGCTTCAAGCTGATACTACACTTTATGCTTTATGGGAAGAAATTCCACAACCACAACCAGAGCCAGAACCAGTTGAGGAAGCTGATGATGACGATGATGATAAGGATGAGGCAGAATCAGATACACAAATCACATATAATGAAGAAACTCATACTTATACAGTAATTAGAAAGAAAAGAGCATACGAAGGTAGAATTTGTGTTGCTTCTAAAGAAAATAAAGAGTTCTATAACCAAGTTAAGAATAGATTATTATCTTATGGCTTAACAAGTAGAATTTCTAAGCAAGGTGAAAAATTCAGACTTAAAAAAGAACAATTAGCACAAATTAAATTTACTGCTAAACAAATGGTTTTATACCTTGCTTTAGATCCAAAACAATTTGAAGGCTCTAAGTATGTTGGTAAGGATGTATCTAATAAAAAGACATACGCTGATACACCATTCCAATACAAAACTAAGAGTGAGAGAAAAACTCAATGGATGCTAGAATTAGTAGACTTATTAGCTCAAAATAAGAAGCTAGAATTTGTTGAAGGCTATAAGGATAAAGACTTTGCTAAAGATTATCCATTTATGGATGAACAAGGCTTAATTGATAAAGGCTATTTAACTATTAGTGAAAAGACAGTAACTGAAATTAAACAAGTAGAAGCTGACGCTGAAGGCGAAGAGGAAGCTGAATAAGATATTTAAGGGATGGCAAACATCCCTTTTATATTGTATTTTTATAGTAAATAAGATAGAATATCTTATAAGGGAAAAGGATGTGATTGTATGGCAGAATATACAATAAATAAATATCGTACGTTATTTGTTCGTGCCAAAGAATTATATCTAGAAGAAAAATATGAAGAAGCTGTTACCTTACTTGAATTAATTGTTAAAAACGATGAAACAGGCTATGAAGCCATGTTTATTTTGGGTAAGATTTATTATTATGGCTTAAATGGTAGCGTTAATTATGATGCAGCATTTAAGCATTTATTAGTAGCGGCTATGAACAAGAATATAGAGGCTGCATACCTAGTTGGCTTATGCTGTTATTATGGTAGAGGTACTGAGGTGGATCCTACCCAAGCTATTTCATGGTTTGAGATTGCCGCAAAGAACTCACATACAAAAGCACAGTACTATATGGGCCTTTCTTATTTTGAGGGTAAAGGTGCCTTTAAAAACATTAATTTAGCCCTAAAATGGTTCTTAATAGCGGCTAAATCAAAGGATGTAGAATCAATGGTAAAAGCCGGAGATTGCTACGAAATGCTATCTAAGCACCACCATGCCGCAACTATGTATCTAGCTGCCGCAATAGAAAATGATGCCTATGCCTGTGAGAAGATAGCTGATTATTATTTAAATGGCTTAGGTATAAACAAAAATACAGAAAATGCCTTATATTTCTATAAAAAAGGCTATGAAAATAAAAACTACAATTGTGCCTATAAGCTAGGCTTAATCTATGTAGCTGGTGAGATAATTAATACTAATTATTCAAGAGCCTTTGAGTACTTTGAAGAGGCTTCAAATAGCGGAAATAAGGATGCAATGTACGAGCTTGCTAAGATGTATTATAGAGGCTTAGGCTGTAAGGTAAGCTATAAGATGACACTTAGCCTATTAAAGTCTCAGGCATTAGAAAATTTTCCTAAGGCATTAAGCCTTTTAGGTGATATTTACCAGCATCCAGAAAGCTCATTTATTGAAGAAGATCCTGTAACTGCCAAGAATTATTGGGTTAAGGCCTCAGAGCTTGGTGATGGATATGCTATGTGTAAGCTTGGATTCTGTTATGAGACTGGATATGGTGTATTAAAGCCTAACCTAAGAATGGCTTATGACTGGTATCGTTTAGCTAGTCAAAATGATTATCCTGAGGCTAAGGCTGAGCTTAAGAGATTTAGTAGAAATCTAGTTGGAAAAATCAAATTAACGGGTACTCCAAAGACAATTGAAAGACATATAAATAGTGAGACATTAGTAGTGAGCAAAAACAAGGAAAATGCCACTGAAGAGGCTAAGACTTTAGAACCTGAAAAAGATGCTGAAGCTGAGTAGTCCACACGCAAATATTTTTAATCAAAAAATATAAAATAATCAAATTTAAGTAAAACGCTAGGAAAACTTTATAGCGTTTTCTTTTTTTGTATAGTTAATATAGTTTGACAATTTGCATTAAAAATGATATATTTTTAGTGCGTGCGTTTATACGCCACTAGTTATATAATAACTAGTTTAAAAATTGAAATTAAGACAAGTTTACATAGAGAGATTTATAAGGAGAATTATTATGAGCGTAAGCAGTGTAGATGTTGCACTATTTAAGAAAATGATGATTAATGGTGCGATCAATTTGCAAAATCATAGAGCTGACGTTGACCAGCTAAACGTATTCCCAGTTCCAGATGGAGATACTGGTACTAACATGTCAATGACTATCACTTCAGGTATAAGAGAAATCGAAGCTTGTGAATCAAGCTCAATTATAGATAACGCAAAAGTATTATCTCGTGGTGCTTTAATGGGTGCCAGAGGTAACTCAGGTGTAATCCTATCACAATTCTTCCGTGGATTTTATGTAGGATTAAAGGAATTACAACATAACTTTTTAAATGTTGAAGACTTTATTAACTGTTTAGATTCAGGTTGTAAGATTGCTTATAAGGCAGTTATGACTCCAATTGAAGGTACAATCCTAACAGTTATTAGAGAAGCAGTTGAAAATGTAAAGAATATGACTGATGGCTTCTCAAGCATCGATGATTTACTAGATGCTTATGTACATGAAGCTTCTAAGTCACTTGCTAATACACCTAATTTATTACCAGTTTTAAAAGAAGCTAAGGTAGTAGACTCAGGTGGTGCTGGTTTCTTGAGTATCATTGAGGGTATGAACCTTGCATTAAAGGGTGAAATCCTTGAAGTATCTGATGGAAAGAAAGAAGAAAAATCTAAAGAAGTTAAGTTCAGAAATCTATACAAGGTTTCATTAGTAGTTGAACTTAAAAAGCCAAGCTATTTTGATGCTAAAGAATTAAAGGCTTCATTATCACTTTTAGGTGACACAGTTGGTGTAACTAAGGAAGATGGTAACGTAAATATCCACCTTAACACTAACCGTCCAGGTAGAGCTTTAGAGTTAGTTTTAAAGGTTGGTACTCTTCTAAATATTGAAATTGATAACCGTAAGGTTCTACAATTTAAGCCTGCTGAAGAAGCTCCAAAGGCAGAAGCTAAACCAGAGGCTAAACCTGCAGAGGAAACAGCTGGTCCAAAGAAAGACTTTGCATTAATTGCTGTATGCTTCGGTAGCGGTATTGTAGAAACATTTAAAGAACTTGGTGTTGATTATGTAATTGAAGGTGGTCAAACAATGAACCCTTCAACAGAAGCATTCGTAGATGCTATTAAGAAAGTAAATGCTAAGAATGTAATTATCATTCCAAACAACGGTAACGTTGTTATGGCTGCTAAACAAGCTTCTAGCATGGTTAAGGATTGCAACGTAGAAGTTATCTTAGCTAAGACAATTGCTCAAGGCTACGCTTCACTAGTTGCTTACAATCCTGAAGCTACAATGGAAGAAAATTTAGAAGCTATGGGTGCTCAAATTGCTAATGTAACATCAGGCGAAATTACTTACTCTATTAGAGATACTGAAATTGGTGGTGTAAAGATTGCATCAGGCGATTATATGGGTATTTCTAATGGTGAAATCTTAGTTTCTAAGGCTAAGAAGGATGAAGTTTTACATGACTTATTATCAAGAATAATAACTGATGATTCTGAAGTCATTACATTATTCTACGGAAAAGATGTAAAGGATGAAGAAGTAGCATTAGTAGAAAAGATATGTTTAGATATCAACTCTAACTTAGATGTTGAACTAATAAGTGGACAACAAGATATTTACTCATATATAATTGCTGTTGAATAATTTGGTTGGGCATTAGCTCAACCTATTTTTCTAGAGGGTGGAAAAATGGTTAAGCTTTCAGATATTAAGGGTGTTGGTCCTAAAAGACTTGAAGCCCTTTATCAAAACGGAATAGATACAATAAAAAGTTTAATTTTTTCTTTTCCTCTAAGATATACCATTTATGAAGAATCATACGAGGATTTTGTAAATGGTAACGACACTGTAATAAGCGGTGTAGTTGACTCAAATCCTGTACTTATTAAGTATAGAACTGTAAATGCTATTATATTTTATATAATAGCGCATCATAAGAGATATAAATGTATCGTATTCTCAGGTGAATATTTAAGGACTAAAATAAGGCCTAACACAATTATCTTATTATATGGTAAATACAATAAGCAAAAACATGAAATACAGGTTAAAAAGGTCTTTAGCGAAGAATTTCAATCTAAAATAGAATGTGATTATAAAATTAAGGATGTTCCTAATTTTTTCATTTCTAATACTTTAGAAAAGGTGTTTAGTCAAAATGTAATAATTAGCGAATACATGCCTCAAGATTTAATTAATAAATATAGACTATATCCAATTGATAAATATTTATATGCTTCACATTTTCCTAAAAATAAGGATGAAGTAAAAGAAGTTTTAAGAAGAAGAAAATATGAAGAATTCTTCTGGTATAGCCTAAGATTGCATTCTTTAAAACAGACAAGAAATCTAGAAACTAAGTCACCTAGAATTATAGATTCTGGCTTCATGAAGCAGTTTTTAGGTAACATTGAATTTGAATTTACACCTGATCAGCTAAATGTTTTAAAGGAAATTAAAACTGATGTTTTATCTGATAAGGTATTAAATAGATTACTTCAAGGTGATGTAGGATCTGGAAAAAGTATTGTAGCCTATACCTTTATGGCTATGATAGTCTCTTCAAAATATCAGGTTGCTTATATGGCTCCAACTGAGATTTTAGCTAGACAGGTATTTGAGGATTTAAAGAAATATTATAAGAATTTAGATGTAAAAATAGAATTATTAACATCTTCTATAAAACAAAAAGAAAAAAATGATATTTATACTAGATTATCAGAAGGTAGAATTGATATAATTGTAGGTACACATGCCTTAATAGAGGATAAGGTTGTATTTTCTAATTTAGGCGGTGTAGTAATTGATGAACAGCATAGATTTGGTGTAAATGCTAGAGGAAAGCTTGCCAGCAAATATAAGGGTGTAGATGCCTTATATATGAGTGCTACACCAATTCCTAGAAGCTTAGGCTTATCATTTTTTGGAGATTTAGATATATCATCTATTCATACAATGCCTGTGGGTAGAAAAAAGGTTACAACAAGAATTGTTGATGACCATAATTTTGATAAGATGATATCATTTATAGATACAGAAATAGATGGTGGACATCAGGCGTATGTTGTTTGTCCATCTATAGTTGATGTAGACAATCCAACAATCAGTGTTGAGAGGTGCCTACAAATATTTTCTGAGGCACTTCCAAATAGAAAAATTGGTTTCATACATGGAAAATTAGATAATCAAACTAAAAATCAAACTATGAATGATTTTATAAATAATAAGTATGATATCTTGATTTCTACAACCATTATTGAGGTCGGTGTGAATATAAAAAATGCCACAGTGATGGTAATTATGGATGCCCATAGATTTGGACTTGCAACCTTACACCAGCTACGTGGTAGAGTTGGTAGATCAAGCTTTAAATCTTATTGCTTTTTAGTATCAAATGATGAAGAAAATGAAAGGCTAAAGGCAATAGAGGGTGAAAGTGATGGCTTTAATATAGCTGAAATAGATTTCCGTCTTCGTGGACCTGGAGATTATTTCGGAACTGAACAGAGTGGATTTAATAATTTCTTATATTCTTCATTTGAAGAGGACTACAAAATATTTTTATGTGCTAATAAGGATGCACAAGAGTATTTTAAAAAGTATGAAAATAAAGAATATAGTAGTAAAATATTTGATGAGATATTAATTTACAATCTTGAAAAGATTGGTAAAGCTAATTAGGAGGACATATTTATGATAAGAATCGGAATTGATGCCAATGGTGGAGATAAGGGTGTTACATCTACAGTACCTGGCGCACTAAGAGCTTTAAAGGAATTTCCAGAGCTTGAAATAGTATTTTATGGAGATGAAAACAAAATAAAGCCACTTTTAACTAATATGGATAGAATCAGTATTGTTCATACTGATAAGACTATGGATATGGGTGAAAAGAACCCCGTTAGAGCTGTAAGAGCTGGTAAGGATTCATCTTTATGTATGGCTATGCAAGCTGCTAAGGATGATGAGGTAGACGCAGTTGTAACAAGCGGTCCAACTCAAGGTGTAGTAATGGCTGCCCATGTAATCATTAGAAGATTAAAACAAATGGAAAGAGTAGCTTTATGTCCAATTATTCCTAATATGGATGGTAAGGGTAGATTAATGCTAGATGTTGGTGCTAACGTTGAATTAAGACCAGAGCATCTAGGAGAATTCGCTATCTTCGCCACAGTAGCTGCAAAAGAAGTATTAAATATTGAAAATCCAACAGTTGGTTATTTAAATATCGGTAGCGAGCCTGGTAAGGGCCGTGAGCTTGATAAGGAAGTTTATGAATATTTATCTAATTTAGAAGGTATTAACTTCTATGGTAATATCGAAGCTGATCAGGTTATCGATTCTCCAGTTGACATTATTTTAACTGAAGGATATGGCGGAAATATCTGCCTTAAAGCTTTAGAAGGTACTGCTAAAGGTATGGGCAAGATGCTAAAACAAGAAATCAAGAGCTCAATTGGTGGTATGATTGGCTATTTATTCATGCGTAAGGCTTTAAAGAGATTTGCCAAGAGAATGGACTCAAAAGAGGTTGGTGGTGCCATGATTTTTGGTATCAACAAGCCAGTTATTAAGGCTCATGGTAATTCTGATGAATATGCATACTATAGCGCTATTAAACAAGCAATTAAAATGGTAGATTCTAATTTGATTGAAAAGGTATTAGAAAAGCTACCTAAGAAAGAAGAATCTGAAGATGATGGAGAATAATATTGCTTCACTAGAGAAGAAATTAAATTATACATTTAAAAATAAAAATCTTGTCTTAGTGGCAATAACTCATTCATCTTATGCTAACGAGCATGGTTGTGAAAACAATGAAAGAATGGAATTTTTAGGAGATGCTGTATTAGAGCTTGCTATGAGCAAGTATTTATACAACAACCTAGCATATGATGAGGGTGTTTTAACTAAAACTAGAGCTAAAGCTGTATGTGAGGTAGCACTTAATATCTATGCTAATAAGATTAATTTAGCTGATCACCTACTACTTGGTCATGGTGAAGAGGTAACTGGTGGTAGAATGAGACCTGCCATTATTGCTGATATGGCTGAAGCAATCCTAGGGGCAATATTCCTAGATTCTAATTTTGATGAGGCATATAAGGTAGTTATGAACTTATTTGTTCCATACCTACCTGAAGCAATTAAGAATAAAGATTATAAATCACTACTTCAAGAGAAGCTACAAAGTGAAAAAAGAAATATCCGTTATGAGATCGTCCGTGATGAGGGTCCTGCCAACGATAAGACATTTGAGGCAGTAGTCTATATGGATGAAATCCTAATGGGTAGAGGCATTGGCAAGACTAAAAAAGAAGCTGAAATGAACGCAGCTAAGAGTGCACTTGAAAAAGAGGCGAAATAATGTTAAAGAAACTATATAACTCTGGTTATTTTAATTATGAAAAATTCATAATTGAAAACTTAAAAAAATTATCATTATCACCTGATGAGGCTATTGTTCTAACAAAGCTTTTATACTATGCAAAAAAAGAACAAAAAGCAATTTATGATATTTTATCTACTGAATTAACACTTAAGACATCAGAGCTTGAAAATGTATTAAATAATTTATTAGAGCGTGGCTTCTATAACACATATTTAGTAACAACTAATGGTGTTGCTGAAGAAAAAATTTCCTTAGATGGTTTTTTTGAACGTGCAGAAGAAATAGTAGATTATTCAGATGTGTCTTTAGATGATGAGCTTCATTCAGTTATTTCATATCTAAAAAGTAGAATGAATCGCCAATTAACATCTACAGAGCTTGATATTGTTTCTTCATTTGTTAGAGATGATTATTACAAGCTTGATGATTTCAAGGTTGCCTGTGATAAGGTATTAAAAAAGAGAAAAACAATCAGTATTAAGGCCTTATCTACTGAATTAGCTTCTAAAGAAAAAGTTAAAAATGAAGAAGCTAAAGAAACTCCTGATTTTGTAAAAGATTTTATTAAAAATTTAAAATAATGAACAAAGAAAAATCAAATGAAATCTTAGCTTTGCTAAGAGATATCATTAAAAATCCAAAACCAGAATTAGATTTTAAAAATAATTATGAGCTAATTGTGGCAGTTATCCTATCAGCTCAAACAACTGATAAGAAGGTTAATATAGTTACAAAAGAATTATTTTTAAAATATCCTGATTATAAAGAGCTTATGAATGCAGATATTGATGATGTTATTAATATTATCAAGCCTTTGGGGCTTGCTAATAATAAAGCTAAATCAATCATCAATATGGCATCATCAGTTATAAAAGATTATGGTGGTATATTACCTAATACCTTAGAAGAATTAGTTAAGCTACCAGGTGTTGGTAGAAAGACTGCTAGTGTCGTATTAGCTCTAGGCTTTAATATACCAGCAATGCCTGTAGATACACACCTACATCGTATGGCCATTCGCTTTGGTTATATAAAGGATGGAGAAGATGTATTAAAGGCTGAAGAGGCTTATAAAAAATATATTCCAGAAGAAGAATGGATAGATGCACATCATCTATTCTTATTATTTGGAAGATATCATTGTAAGGCACAAAATCCAGAATGTGATGGGTGTAAATTAAGTAAATATTGTAAAATTTAACAAATTGAGATATTACATTCTAATAATTTATAATAAAAAAAGCTATCCAAACTAGGTTGTCCTAGAATGGATAGCTTTTTCTATTTAGCTTCATCAGCTAATTTTGTTATTTCCTCTTTTGTAAATTCATATTTCTTATTACAGAAATTACAATTGATTTCTATTTTTTCTTGAGAATTAGCTATATCAAGTAATTCTTTTTTACCTAAAGAAATCAATCCACGTTCAAATCTTTCCTTTGAACAATTACATTCATATGATAATTCTTTTTCCTCTAAGAATTCAAAATCACCATCTGTGATTTCTTTAATAATATCTAAGGCTGTATAGCCTTCATTTATCATTTGTGAACAAGGCTTTAATGTTTTTAGCTTTTCTTCAAGCTTTGTAATATCTTCATCCTTGCAGCCTGGCATAACCTGGATTAGGAATCCACCACTTGAGATTACCTTTCCATCAGGATCAAGAAGAACACCCAAGCCAACAGAAGAAGGGATTTGTTCACTCTTAGCAAAATAGTAAGTGAAGTCTTCAGCAAGCTCACCAGATATGATTTCACTTGTTGATGAGAATGGCTCACGCAAATGTAAATCCTTAACAACCTCAATGAAGCCGGCACCTACAGCGCTTGCTACATCTAGCTTACCATTATTATGAGATAGGTAAACTCCTGGATTTTGACAGAAGCCTCTAACCTTACCATCATGAGCTTCAACAGTGATTTTGCCAATAGGGCCATCACCATTAACATAAATATTTAAAAAGTCATCATTTTTATATGTGGAAGACATTATGGCAGCCATAGTAAGAACTCTTCCTAAGGCAGCAGTAGATGTAGGCCACATATTAAATTGTTTTTGTACATAATCTACAATTCCAGTAGTAATTGCAGCGTAAATTCTTACGCCTTCATGCATTGCATACGCTTTTACTAAATAATTCTTCATTTTATCACCAGGTTGTATTATACTATATTTTTCGATTATCTAAATAATTATTTTATAATTGTTTAAGAAAACGTTAAACATAGGCTTTAAAGTGACTAATAGAGGATGACTTTATAGTATTACTATGTTATAATAAATAAGATGTATTGGAGGTATTGATTTTGAGACTAGGAGATTTATTATTTAAATACGAATCTAATCCAAATTTAAAGATGTTGGCAGCAACTGCATTAAAAAGACCAACACTTTGTGCAACTGTCAAGAAAAACGGTGATAGCTACATCATTGAGCCTGCAAATCTATTTGTAGATATTTTTCACGTATCTAAAATAGAGCTTGAAATCAGGGAAGATGGTAGTGTCGTAAGAGAAAACTGTGGCTGTTTACAATTTTTTAAGACAAAAGAATGTATCCATGTTGGTGCATTATGCTTTGCTGGACTACTTCAAATCAATAAAGCACTTTGTGATAAAGAATATAACGAATATTTACTTTTAAAGAGTGAAAGTACAGTATTTGATACATATAACAAACTAACAAACGATATTAGAAGTACTAACCCTTTCTTTAATAAAATTCACCTATTCCCAGTTATTGAGGAAAAAGGTGATAATAAATATGAATTATCTGTTAAGATTGGTAATGAAAAGGACTATATCATTAAAAGTCTTTACGAATTCATCGCAAACACAGAAAACCACGTTTTCTGCTCATATGGTCAAAAGCTTGAATTTGTACATTCATATGAGTGCTTAGATGAGCAAAGTAAGATATTTTATATCTTATTATCATCTATCGTTAAGGAAAACGACACTAAAAGTGTTGAAGTAAGAAAACAAACTATTCTAAGAATATTAGAAATATTTAGAGATAATATGGTATATTATCGTAGCTTTGGTGAAGAAAAGGTTACACCAAGAAAGATACTTGCTAGTGAAGAATTTAAATTAAATCTAGATGAAACTTCACTAAAGATTGTAACACCACACAAGGTTAACTGCTTAATTTGTGGTGTTAATAATGCATATTTCATCGGTGAAGATGTTATATATGCATATAAATATAAAAATAGAATTGATAGAAAATTATACGAATACCTATTTAAGGTATCAGGTGAATTAAGAATCGATTTCATCGCTTCTGATTTCATTGCGAACCTTTACCCAATTATCAATGGTTCAATTACAATTGATAAGAAATTCTATGAAAAATATCCAATTCCAAAGATTAGAATTAATTCATATTTCAAATATGAAAATGAAAATGTTTATCTAGAATCTAAGCTACAATGTGGTGAGGCTGATAGAGATAATCCATATCTAAATCAATTCAAGGACGGCTATAAGAAGGTCATTGAAAAATATGGTTTTACAGGCTCTAAGAACCATAAGGTTGTCTTAAATGGCTTAGATAATATCTATAAGTTCTTAACTTCAGATATTTCGCCACTTCGTAATTATGGTGATGTATTCTATGATAAGGAAATGTCTAAATTAAAGACAAAGAAGAGCGGTAAGGCTCACTTCAAGATTGGCTATAATGTTGGCTTACTAGAATTCAACCTTGAGGGTATTTCTCAAGAAGAGCTAGAGGCTATGATTAAGGCTTATGAGGAAGAAAAGAAGTATGTTAAGCTAAGTGATGATACTATTTTAGAAGTCGATGAAGAGAACGTTAAAGAGGCTCGCGATTTCTTAGAGGACTTCAACTTAGATGTTAAGAATTTAGGTAAGCCTGTTAAGAAGAATTTAAATTATGTATTAAAGCTAATTAGTGGTGTTGATACCAACATATCAATGGATGCTGAAATAGTTAGAATTATCAAGGATATTCAAAACTATAAGAATAGTAGCTTCCTAATACCAGAAGCATATGGTGGTAGTTTAAGACCATATCAAACTGATGGTTTTAGATGGTTAAAGACACTTGCTAAATATGACTTTGGTGGAATTCTTGCCGATGATATGGGTCTTGGTAAATCCCTTGAAATTATAAGCTTTTTATCATCAGATGATTCTAATAAGCCATCTATAATCATTTGCCCAATGAGCTTAGTTTATAACTGGCAAATGGAATGTTATAAATGGAAATTAAATCGACCAGTTGAGACTATTATTGGTAGTAGTGATGATAGAGAAAAGATTATTTCATCAATCAATAATACTGGTAATACATTATATGTAACAAGTTATGATTCTCTTCGTAGAGATATTGATTTATATAAAGATAAGAAATTTAGATTCATCATTGCTGATGAAGCTCAATTTATCAAAAATCAATTCACTCAAAAGAGTGAGGCTATTAAGTCCTTACAATCAGAAATTAACTATGCTTTAACTGGTACACCAATTGAAAATGGATTGTCAGATTTATGGAGTATTTTTGACTTCCTAATGCCTGGCTATTTATCAAGCTATTCACACTTCAAAAATCGTTATGAATCATTAATTATGCATTCGGATGACGAAGCATTAAAGAATTTACAGCATCGTGTTTCTCCATTCATCTTAAGAAGATTAAAGAAGGATGTATTAACAGAATTACCTGAAAAGATTGAGGATTACTATTACTATAAGATGGATAATCGTCAACAAGAGGTATACGATTCTTATGTTGCTAAAATCAAGGATGACCTTAATAGTGGTAGTAAGAACGTACTTGCTTATCTTACAAGATTACGTCAAATTTGTATTACACCAGAGCTTATTCTACAAGAAGAATTTGCTAATACTAAGATTGATCTAGCAATCGACTTAATCAATTCATCTGTTGAATCTGGTCATAGAATCTTATTATTCTCACAATTCTCACAAAGCTTCAATATGCTATCTAGAGAATTAGATAAGAGAGATATTAAGTATTTCATTCTTGATGGTCAAACTAAGGCTAAGACTCGTATGGAAATGGTTGATGACTTCAATAAGAATGATGATGTTAAGGTATTCTTAATCTCATTAAAGGCCGGTGGTACTGGCTTGAACCTAATTGGTGCGGATATGGTAATTCACCTAGATCCATGGTGGAATAGTAGTGCCATGAACCAAGCTACAGATAGAGCTTATCGTTTAGGTCAAGAGAAGAACGTTACAGTTCTTAAGTTAATTTGTAAGAACAGTATTGAAGAAAAGGTTGTTAAGCTACAAGAATTAAAGACAGATTTAGCATCTTCAATTGTTCTTGATGAAAACAATACAAATTATAAGCTATCAAAAGAAGATATTTTAAGTTTATTGGAATAGGTAATTTATTACCTATTTCTTTTTTCTTTTATTGTATTATTAATTATTTTCCTTTATAATAGAATAAAGGAAGGTAAAAACATATGAAAAAATTTGTTTGTAAAGTTTGTGGATACGTATACGAGGGTGAGAAATTACCTGATGATTTCAAGTGTCCAGTTTGTAAGGCTCCAGCTTCAAAGTTTGAAGAAATGGGCGGAGAAGTAATGTTTGTATGTGAACATGTTTTAGGTGTTGCTAAGGATGCGCCTGAAGACATTAAAAAGGATTTAAGATCTAACTTCGAAGGCGAATGTAGCGAAGTTGGTATGTATTTAGCAATGGCTAGAGTTGCTTATCGTGAAGGATACCCAGAGGTTGGTATGTATTATGAAAAAGCAGCTTGGGAGGAAGCAGAACATGCAGCTAAGTTTGCTGAGCTTCTTGGCGAGGTATTAACTGACTCAACTGAAAAGAACTTAAAGATGAGAGTTGATGCTGAAGCAGGTGCTACTGAAGGTAAGCTAGATCTTGCAAAACGTGCTAAGGCTTTAAATCTAGATCCTATTCATGATACAGTTCATGAAATGTCAAGAGATGAAGCTCGTCATGGTAAAGCATTCCAAGGATTGCTAAATCGTTATTTCAAGAAGTAATTAAAAAATGAATTATTAAGGGGATGGTTAAGTTTTTTACTGTCCCTTTTTTCCTTTAAATAGGTGGTTAATATGGATTATTTGAAGTCAGGTTTAGATTTATTAAAACAAATTAATAGCCTAGGATATGATGCCTACATCGTTGGTGGTGCCGTTAGAGATTATTTACTTAAAAGAGAAGTAAATGATGTCGATATAGCCACCAATTTATCCCTTGATGAAATTAAAAAACATTTTGAGGTATTAGATACTGGCCTCAAATATTTATCTGTTACAGTTATCTATAATGGTTATAAATTTGAAACTACTAATTTTAGACGTGATTTAAAATATTACAATAATAGATTCCCAGATGTTGAAATAATATCTGATTTTAAAACTGATACACTAAGACGTGATTTCACAGTTAATGCCATGGCATTTGATAAGGATAAGAATCTAATTGATTATCATGGAGGAATGGAAGATCTAAATAAACACCTACTAAGGGCAATCGGAACCCCTAAGGTTAGATTTGATGAGGATGCGTTAAGAATCTTAAGATGCCTACACTTTTCTTCTAAGCTAGATTTTGATATCGAAGAAGAAACATTAAAGGCAATGGTAGCTTGTAAATCTAATCTTAAAAGCTTATCAAACGAACGAATTTATGAATATGTTGAAAAAATAATAAGAAGTAACAACAAAAAAGGCATTGAGTACATCAACAAATATGATTTGTTTGAAGATATCGTAGAATATAAAAATGTCTTAGAATTTGCTAAACCTGATTACACAAATCAGGATATCAGCTTGATTTATTATTTGAAATACAAAAAATATTTCCCAATTACTAAATCAACTGAAAAAAGAATTATCAATCATTTAATTGAATTAATTGATGATAATTTTTCAAATTATTCTATTTATAAAAATCAAAATATTATTGAAGAAAATAAAAACGTCTTTAAATATTTTGGATATGATTTTGATGGTATTGTTTTAAAAAAGAATAATTTGATTATTAAAAGTGATAACGAGCTTGCTTTAAGTAAGGAGGAAATATCAATGATGTTCCCACCAAGTGATAGAAGTAAGGTTATCAAGGATGTTATAAGTAAAATATTAGATAAGAAATTAGAAAATGATAAGGTTAAGATAAGAAAGTATCTAGAGGATAATTATGAAAAGTAAATTTGAAGCTTATATTGACTCTTTTAAAGAGATTACAATATTAATTGATAGATCATTAGATAAAGATAAAAAACAATTTTATTTAGTAGATAAGGGAATTAAATTCGAGCTTGAAATAATCGATGCTAAAGACGAATTCTCTTTCATTAAATATGTTGTAAAGTTTTTACCTTTTATCGAATTGCATAAGGATTATGAGGTATTTGATGAGGATGGTAATTCATCAATCCTTCATAGTGGTGGTGTAGTTAGAACTGTAGAGTTTGAGAATATGTTTAGATATTTAGGACCACTTGGTGTTGAATATCATCATAAGAGATCATTCTTTAGAATCTGGTCACCAGTAGCTAAGGAAATAGAAGTTGAGCTAGTTACTGGTAAGATGATTCAACGTATTCCACTTAACTATATTGAAAAAGGCTTATGGGAAGCAGAGGTAAATGGTGACTTAGAAGGATATAAATACATTTACTATGTTAGAGTAAATGGTAAGTTTCATCGTATTAATGACCCATACGCTATAGCTTCATCAGCTAATGGTGAATATAACTACGTTGTAAACGAAAATAGATTTTATAGAATGAAGAATCCAAAGCCTGAATTTAGTGGTAGATACACTGATGCAATCATTTATGAAGCATCAGTTCGTGACTTCACATGTACTCGTGATGATGATAAGCGTGGTACTTATTTAGGTATGATTGATGATACAGTAGATTCTATTGGTGAAGCACATGGACTTGATTATATTAAATCACTTGGTGTTACACACGTACAGCTAATGCCTGTCTTTGATTTTGGCGATGTTGATGATTTAAACAAGGATGAAAAATATAACTGGGGCTATAACCCTGAACAATATATGGTTCCTTCTGGATGGTATTCAAAGGATCCTGAATCACCATATTTAAGAATAAATGAGCTATTAAAGCTAATTGATGAAATCCATGGTCGCGGAATGAGAGTAACACTAGATGTTGTCTTCAACCACGTATTTAGAGTTAAAGAATTCCCATTTGAGAATTTAGTTCCAGGCTACTTCTTTAGAATGGATATGGATGGTAATTTCAATAATGCCAGTGGCTGTGGTAATGTTATTGCCTCTGAAAAATTTATGGCTTCACGTTTCATAACTGATGCCTTAATCTATGGTATGGAGGTTTATAACCTAGACGGTTATCGTTTTGATTTAATGGGCCTACTTGATATTGGCACAATGAATCATGCAAGAAAGAGACTTCTTCAAATCGATGATAAGATGATGGTATATGGTGAAGGCTGGGATATGGCTAACCCACTACCTGATGAGCTTAGACCTCATATGTACAACCATAAGATGGTACCTGGCTATGCATTTTTTAATGATAGATTTAGAGATACATTAAAGGGCAGCAACTGGGGTAAAAACGGAGGCTTCTGTTTCGGTGGAGAAAGAAACAGCTTCGATTTGTCTAATCTATTTATGGGCTCATGTGTAGAATGCTTTAAGTTTGATGAACCAGACCAAACAATCAATTATGTTGAATGTCATGATAACTATACATTCTATGATTATGGTAAATACGTACTTGAGCTAAGTGATGAAGAAATAAAGGATGCGGCTGTATTAGCATTAAGCTATGTTGTGTTATCTTTAGGTGTTCCTTTTATTCATGCAGGTCAGGAATTCTTAAGAACTAAAATGGGAATTGAAAATTCTTATTCATCTAAAGATGCAATAAATAGAATTGATTATTCAAGAAGAAATAAATATAAAGACGTTGTAGATACATTAAGAGACTTAATATCTATTCGTAAGGAATATAAAGCATTTAGAATTGATGATGAAAAACTTATCGAAAAGAAGGTACATAAGCTTGAAGGATTAACTAAGCACAATACAATCGGTATGTTGATTGAAGAAGATGATTGTAATTTGATTGTTGTTATCCAAGGAGACAATAAAGAAACAAAGGTTAACCTAAGTGATTGTAAACTAATTTTTGATGGTCATCATAAATGTGATGAGGCTTTAGAGGCTGGATATACAGTTAATAAACCAGGTCTTTATATCATTAGAAAGGAGATGAAAAAATGGAACTTATAGCAGAAGTAAAAAGTGTATCTAAGTCTGATGGTATACTTAACTATATAGTTTCAAATGAGGGTGGCGAAATATTCAATTTAAAGATTCATCCAAATGATGGGATGGATATTCAAATTGGTAAAATATATAAATTTGATTGTTCTGTTAAGCAAGGCGAAAGAACAAGCTATTGGATTTTAAAGGCTAAGGATGTCTTAGAATTCGAATTAAAGCAAAGAGATGAGTATTTAAGAAAATTTTATAAGTCATCTGTAATCTCTATTGAGGATGAAGAAAAGGAAATCAATAAATACATTTCTAAGCTTGATAATAAAATTGTTAAGGAATTAACAGTTAAGCTTATTGATAAGTATCGTGATAGATTCTTCACATATCCTGCGGCAGCTAAGATGCATCATGCCTATATTGGTGGTCTTGCATACCATTCAATTGGAATGCTACATCTAGCAGATGGATTTATTGAGAATTATCCATATTTAGATAAGAATTATGTTTATGCAGGAATAATGCTTCATGATATCGGTAAATCTATTGAGCTATCTGGACCAGCTAATGCTGAATATACACTAGAGGGTCAATTAATTGGTCATTTAGTTATTGGCGCAATCGAAATTGAAAAGGTGGCAATGGAGCTAGGATATCAAAATACAAAAGAAGTATTACTTTTAAAGCATATGTTAATATCTCATCATGGTCTACCACAATTTGGTAGTGCCAAGAAGCCATTAACACCTGAAGCTTTAGTATTATGGTATATTGATACTATTGATTCTAAGTTCAGAGTATTAGGCGAAGAGCTTGAGAAAACTGAAAGTGGTTCTTATACTGAAAGTATAGGAGTTATAGATAAAGCTAAAATATATAAGCCATAAGATAATTATTTAGGGAATGGGGTTTTTTGTTATGGACTATAAAAAGATGCTAGAATTTGTAAGAAAGACTTTAAGTGATAATGATGCGATTAAATCAAGGAATGTGCATCATCAATTTAGAGATAGAGCAAAGCACTCATATCGTATCTATAAGTGGGTAGAAAGATTATCACCTGATTTTCCAGATGCTGATTTAGATGTTGCCAAGACAGCAGCTATTTTTCATGATGTCGGTTATTCAAAGGGCAAAAAGGATCATGCATTATACAGTGCTCTAATATTTGAAAAATATGCTAAGGAAAACAAATTTGATAGTGATTTTACAAATAAGGTCCTATACATTATTGAAAACCACTCTAATAAGGAATTATTAAAAACATCAAATAATAAAGAGCTTATATTAGTCTTGGAGGCTGACTTACTTGATGAGGAGGGTGCTATGGGTCTTATGTGGGATTTAATGGCTGCCGGAAGTAAGGGAGTAGAAGCATATGAGGATGGAATGGAGGAATTATATATTCATTCACTTCATATACTAGATCAAGATTTTATGGTTACTCCAATTGCCAAGAAATATTGGAATGAAAAGAAAAAACTTGTAAAAGATTATTTAGATCAAATTAAAGAAGATTTATTCATAGAGGAAAATTAATGAAGGTTAAAATTATTGGCGCTGGTCTTGCAGGATGTGAGGCTGCGTGGTATTTAGCTAAAAAAGGATATGAAGTAGAGCTATATGATATGAAGCCTATTAAGCGTAGCCCTGCCCATTCAACAGATAATTTTGCAGAGCTAGTATGCTCAAATAGCTTAAAAAATGATTCACTAACAAATGCGTGTGGCCTATTAAAGCTTGAAATGGAAAAGCTTGGCTCAATTGTTATGGAATCTGCCAAGCTATCAAGAGTAGAGGCAGGTAGCTGTTTAGCTGTTGATAGAACATTATTTAGCGAATACATTACTAAGAAAATTAAATCACTTCCTAATGTTAAATTCATTAGTGAAGAGGTAAAGGAAATTGACCCTAATATTCCAACCATTATCGCAACTGGACCACTAACAAGTGATCCTCTTTGTGATGCCATAAAGAACTTCTTTGGAATGGATGATTTCTATTTTTTTGATGCACAAGCACCAATCATTTATGCTGACTCTGTTGATTATGATAAGGTATATTTAAAGAGCCGTTATGATAAGGGTGAGGCAGCATATTATAATTGCCCATTTACAAAAGAAGAATTTGAAATATTTTATCATGAGCTTGTTAATGCTGAAGCACATGATTTTAAAGATTTTGAAATCAATGTTTTTGAAGGCTGTATGCCAATAGAGATTATGGCAAAGCGTGGAGAAAAGACATTAACATTTGGACCACTAAAGCCAGTAGGTCTTAGAAAGCCTAATGGTGAATCTCCATACGCTGTTGTACAGTTACGCTTTGATGATGCCTCAAAAACTATGTTTAATTTAGTAGGATTTCAAACACATCTAGATTTCCCAGAACAAAAAAGAGTATTTAGATTAATACCAGGCCTTGAGAAAGCTAGATTTGTAAAGTATGGTCGTATGCATAAAAATACATTTATCAATGCACCAAAGATCTTGAAGCCTACATATCAATGTAAGGATTACGACAATATTTTTATTGCTGGTCAATTATCAGGTGTTGAGGGCTATATTGAATCTGCATCATCTGGTATTTATGCTGCAATAAATATGGATAGATATTTACAAGGTAAGGATCCATTAATCTTATCTAGAAAGACAATAATGGGTTCATTATCACTTTATATTACTGATCCTAATATAAAAGAATTCCAACCAATGAATGCCAACTTTGGCATTTTAGAGGATTTGGATGTTGCTCATAAGAAAGTAGATAGAAAAGAGCTTTATAGTAAAAGAGCAATTGAAGCATTTGATGAGGAGATTAAATGCCTATGACAGATTTAGAAGCTTTAGAGGATTTCATATCTTATTTAGAAAACAACAAATCTTATTCAGAAAATACTATTGAAGCATATAAAAGAGATATTCTAGAATTTAAAGATTTCTTGCATAATGAGCATATGGCTAAGGATTTACTTCATATTAGAAATAAAGATACAGCCAAATATTATGTTTCATATTTAGGTGATTCTAATTTAGAGACATCATCTATTCATCGTAAGATATCATCTTTAAATAGCTTCTATAATTATCTTTTGAAGGATGAAATAATCAAAGATAATTTCTTTGAAGGAGTAGAAACTCCTAAGATGCCAAAGAGATTGCCTAAGACATTAAAGGATTCTGAAATTATGATGTTATTCGAGGCTTGTGATTTAGAGACAAAGCTTGGATATCGTAATTACTGTATTTTGGGATGCCTATATGGCTGTGGTATGCGTGTAAGTGAGCTATGTAATCTACAAATCAAGGATATTGATTTTGTTGATCGTATAATTACACTTCATGGTAAAGGCTCTAAGGATAGAAGAGTTGTTATGTATCCTGAGCTTGCTGAATCTTTAAAGCATTATATTTCAACCTATAGACTTGATATTTTATATGTATCAAAAGATTATGAAAATAGATATGTATTTTTAAATAAGAATGGTAAGGAGCTTTCTCGTGTTGGAGTTAGAAAAATCCTTGAAGGCTTAGTCGAAGATTGTGGAGAAATGTTTCATATTTCACCACATATGCTTAGACATAATTTCGCAACTGCGATGTTAAATGGTGGTGCTGATCTACGTACTGTTCAGGAGCTACTTGGACATGAATCATTATCCACTACTCAAATATATACACATATCAGTTATGAGAAAATGAAAGAAAGCTATGACAAAGCATTCCCTAGGGCAAATGCTAGAAAGGATAAGAAATGAAAAAGAAATTATTATGCTTATTCTTAGCAGGTTTAGCAGTATTAACAGTAAGTAGCTGTAACCTACTTGTTAATCCGTTTGTTACTACAACAGCTACTACAACAACTACTACAACGACAA
>JAFTDB010000024.1 GCA_017454375.1 Acholeplasmatales bacterium
TAATGAATATTCTCTTGCCATTGTAGTTTTCTCCTAAAATTACCAACGGTAATGTGCAAATGCCTTATTAGCTTCTGCCATCTTAAGTGTTTCTTCTCTCTTCTTGCAAGCTCCACCTAGGTTATTAGAAGCATCAATGATTTCTTTTGCTAGCTTCTCTTCCATAGTCTTATCGCTTCTTAAACGAGAATACTTAACTAACCATCTTAAAGCTAAAGTTTGCTTTCTTTCAGGTCTAACTTCAACTGGAACTTGATAATTTTGACCACCAATACGACGGCTCTTAACCTCTAGTGTTGGGGCGATGTTTTCTAATGCTTTGTTGAATACTTCAAGTGGATCTTGACCAGTTTGTTCTTTAACTCTATCAAGAGCACCGTATAAAATTGTTTGTGCTGTACCCTTCTTACCATCAAGCATAATAGCGTTGATTGTTCTTGTTACAACCTTTGAGTTGTAAATTGGATCAGGAAGCACATCTCTTTTTGCAATATGTCCTTTACGAGGCATAATCGTTTCCTCCTTTTATTTTATAATGATAATTAATTAATTTGAATTTTACTTCTTAGGTCTCTTAGCACCGTATTTTGATCTAGCTTGCATTCTGTTAGCAACACCTGTAGTATCTAATGTACCACGGATAACATGATAACGAACACCTGGTAAATCTTTAACACGTCCGCCACGAATAAGTACTGTACTGTGCTCTTGTAAGCTGTGACCTACACCTGGGATGTAAGCTGTAACTTCGATACCATTTGTTAAACGAACTCTGGCATACTTTCTTAATGCTGAGTTAGGTTTCTTAGGTGTCATAGTAGTAACACGTGTACAAACACCACGTTTTTGAGGTGAAGGAAGCTTAGTATACTTCTTTTCTAGAGTATTAAAGCCAATTCCTAAGCTTGGTGACTTAGACTTTGTAACTTTGTCCTTTCTTCCATTACGTACTAATTGTTCAATAGTAGGCATAAATAAATTTCTCCTTTCACTTATCCAACTTTATATCTGTTTCAAGGCAAAATTGCCATAATATTTTCAAACAGCGTATTCATTATACCAAAATTAAAATACATGTCAACAAAAAATAACAAAAATTTTTATCTTTTTTATTTAAACTAAACGCCGAAAAACGTGAAGTAGATAAAATCGCGCCATAAAAGGCTTTTTTCGATATTGATAAAAAATCATTTTTCTTGCTTTTATTTAACTAAACACCGAAAAACGTGTATGTTTTTTCGCTTTAAAAAGAAAAAAGAGGCATTTTTAAGCCCCTTCTTCAGTCATCTCGTCCATTTCTGGCTCTCCAGCCTTTACTTCATTAACAGCTGGCTCTTTAAATTCAGCATTTTTATCATCAGTTAAAGCTGTATCGCTTGTTACTACAACCTTTTTATTATAACATTCAAACATTTCATCTACGCCTTCAGGCTTCTTTGTGAATGATGATACAGTAGGTACTATGATAAAGCTTAATATCATTGCAGCTACACCCATATAAATTGAGTCAGCAAAATCAAACCAACAAATAGTGAATCCTGCACTTTCTGATGTAATCTTTGCGCTTACACCACTCATGCTTAATATTAAACCAACTACAGAAATTATAATACCAGAAATAAATGAAGCATATACTGATGTCTTTGTTGTCTTCTTCCAATATAATCCAAAGAAGAATGGTCCAATAAATGCTCCTGAAATAGCACCCCATGAAATACCCATCAATGATGCAATATCCTTAGTTAGGTTAGCAGGTCCATATACTTGGAATATTGCAAGGCCTGCAGATACTATGATAAATACAACAACTAAAGCTCTTAGCCAAATCATCTTCTTCTTTTCAGGCATTTTCTTTTTTCTATCAAGTAAATCAAATGTTACTGTAGATGCACTTGTATGAACAAGTCCTGATAATGTTGACATTGATGCTGCAAGTACTAATACTAATACTATTGCAACTATTACAACAGGTAATTGTGCTACCATATCAGGAATAATTGTTTTAGAATTTGATCTATCAGCCTTTAAGAATAATAAACCAAATCCACCTAGGAAATAGCATCCACCTGCAACTACGATTGCAAATGCTGTAGAAATAACAGAACCTTTTCTAATTTGGTTTTCATTCTTGATTGAATAGAACTTACCAACCATTTGAGGTAATCCCCAACATCCTAATGATGTTAATAATACTACAAATAGTAAGTGAACAGGGTCTGGTCCAAATAACGATGTAAATTGCCATCCCTTGTCTGCTAAAGCTGTGAATGACCCCATTAATCCACCATTTAAATTTAAAGCAAAGATTATTACTAAAGCAATACCAACTAACATGATTAATCCTTGTACAAATGAATTTAATGCAGTTGACATTAAACCACCAATGATTACATATAATCCTGTAGCCACTGATATAATTAGAATCCATACCCAATAAGGAACATTCGCAGAGAATGTTACATTAAATAAATAAGATAAACCATTATACAACGCAGCTGTATATGGAATTAAGAATATAAATATGATAACAGCTGCAAATATTCTTAAACCTTCTGATTTAAATCTTTTTGCAAAGAAATCAGGCATTGTTGATGAATTAAGACTTTGAGTCATTATTCTTGTTTTTCTACCAAGTAATGCCCAAGCAAGCCAAGAACCAATCAACGCATTACCAATACCAATCCAAAACGCTGATACACCAAAGGCTATACCAAATGATCCGGCATATCCAATAAAGATAACGGCTGAGAAATATGATGTACCATATGCAAAGGCTGAAAGCCAAGGTCCAACATTTCTACCACCTAATACGAAATCATTCGAATTAGTAGCCTTCTTTCTACAATAAAAACCAATAAATATTGTTGCTATAAAGAACAATGCAATAAATAATATTTTAACAAACAAATCCATGATTAACTATACCCTACTTTTCTAATTGAATTTGAACTAAAGATTTGCCTATATATTTTTCTCTTAGTTTAGGCTTTTCAATCTTTCCTGTTGCATTTCTTGGAACTGAAGCAATAACGATTTTCTTAGGTCTCTTATATCTAGGTAAATCAAAAGTAAATTGTTCAATTTCCTCAACTGTTAAAGTCATACCATCTTTAGGTTCAACGATTGCAAATGCAATTTCGCCTAATCTTTCATCAGGAAGACCAATAACTGCAACATCTTTTACTTTATTATGCTTTCTAATAAAGTCTTCAATTTGTACAGGATATAGATTTTCTCCACCTGTTATAATTACATCTTTCTTTCTATCAACTAAATAAATGAAGCCATCTTTGTCTTTTTTAGCCATATCACCTGTATACAGCCAACCATCTTTTAATACTTCATCTGTAGCTTCTTTATTTTTATAATAACAAACCATTACTCCTGGTCCTTTAACACAAAGCTCACCAACCTCTTCAGGTTCAGTTACTTCCTCGTCACCATTCATAATTTTAACTTCCCATAAATATCCAGGCTTACCTATTGCTCCAACATGATCTGTATTTTCAACACCTAAATGTACACAGCCTGGTCCAATTGATTCTGATAAGCCATAGTTTGTATCATATTGATGATAAGGGAATACACTTAACCATCTTTGGATTAATGATGGTGGTACAGGTTGTGCACCAATATGCATTAATCTCCATTGGCTAATTGAATAATGCTCAAGTTTGATATCTTTTCTTTCAATTGCATCTAAAATATCTTGTGCCCACGGTACTAATAGCCATACAATTGTACATTTTTCTTCGCTTACAGCACTCATTATCCATTCAGGCTTAATACCTTTTAATATTACTGCCTTAGAAGCTGAAATTAAGCTTCCAAACCAGTGCATTTTAGCACCTGTATGATAAAGTGGAGGAATACATAAGAATACATCATTCTTTTGTTGTCCATGATGCTTTTGTTCCCACATACAAGATGAAATTAAAGCTTTATGTAAATGTAATATTGCTTTAGGGAAACCGGTTGTTCCACTAGAGAAATAAATTGCAGCCTCATCAGATTCATCTAATTTAATTTCAATCTTATCTGTTGAATAAGTCTTTATTAAATCATTATAATGATCAGCAAATGGTACATATGCATCACCAACAAAAATTAATGTTTTAACAAGTGGTGTATGGTCAGCAATTGGTTCAACTCTACCAATAAATTCAGGACCAAATACTAATGCATTACAATCTGCTAAATCTAAGCAATATTTAATTTCATCAGTTGTATATCTATAATTCATAGGTACAGCTAATGCACCTAATTTTAAAACACCGAAATAAATAGGAAGCCATTCTATAGAATTCATTAATAATATTGCAACCTTATTGCCTCTTACAATGCCTTTATCTTTTAGCATATTTGCAAATCTATTAGCTGTTTCATCGAATTCCTTCCATGTCATGCTTCTTCTATATTCGTTTGCAAATGTTGGCTCTACTAATTGATATTCTCTCCATGTCTTATATTTTTCTGGAACACTCCCTGGATTTAATTCAACTAAGCATTCTTCGTTAGGATAATCCTTAGCATTTCTTTCAAGTAAATCTACGATAGTCATTTCTTTTTCTCCTAATAATACTATTAATAATAATTATTTAATAATAAAGTTTCAACCTCTTTGATATTTGAAGCCTTTAATATTGCTTGTGCTCCTAAATTATTTTTTCCGATGAATACATATAAATAATCTATTTCAATATTATTATCGCTTAATATTTTTAATAATTCATTTAATCCGTTAGGTTTATCTGGTACTACAACACTTACAACATCTGTTGTTTTTGCAGTATAGCCTTCCTTTTTAACTAAATCTAAAGCTTTATCTGTATCATCAACTATTAGTCTTAAAATACCAAAATCGGCTGAATCTGCAATCTGAAGTGAACGGATATTAATTCCATTACCGCCAAGTAAATTTGTTACATGAGCTATCGCACCAGATTTATTTTCAACAAAAATAGAAAGTTGTTTTACAATCATTTTATCACCTCTAAATTAGTTTTCTCTTATCGATTACTCGCTTAGCCTTACCTTCACTTCTTGCCAAAGAATTAGGGTTAACAAGAGTAACCTTCGCACCGATACCTAATACGCTTCTTAATTTATCTACTAATTGTTTTTGTAATCTTTCAATTGAAGCCATATCATCAGCAAATAAATCAGGATCCATTTCTACAAATATATCTAATGTATCATTATTATTAACTCTATCTACAACAATTTGATAATTTGCTGTAATTCCTTCTGGGTTCTTTAATAAAACCTCTTCAATTTGAGATGGGAATACATTAACACCTCTAATAATTAACATATCATCAGAACGTCCCATAGGCTTGCTTAATCTAACAAATGTTCTTCCACATTTACATGTACCAACTTTTGCAAATCCTAAATCTCTAGTTCTATATCTAATTAATGGTGCTCCCTCTCTATCTAAAGTAGTAAATACTAATTCACCCATTTTAACATCGCCTTCAATTGGCTCTAATGTTTCTGGGTCAATTATTTCTAACAAGAAATGATCTTCATTTAAATGCATTCCTGATTGTTCACTACATTCATATGCTACACCAGGGCCAACTATTTCAGTTAAGCCATAAATATCATATGCCTTTATATGAAGCTTTTCTTCAATTTGTTGTCTCATTTCTTCAGTCCAAGGCTCAGCTCCAAAAATACCAGCCTTTAAACTTAATTTATCTACTACGCCCATTTTTTCAGCTGTTTCTGCTAAATATAGGGCGTAAGATGGAGTACATGCTAGGATTGTCGCTTTAAAATCTATCATTGTTTCGATTTGACGCTCAGTATTTCCTGCTGAAATAGGAATAACTGTTAAGCCTAACTTTTCAGCACCATAATGAAGGCCAAATCCACCAGTGAATAAACCATATCCATATGCAACTTGTACAATGTCATCCTTTGTTGCACCTATAGCTGTAAGCATACGAGCTGTACAATCAGCCCACATTTCTAAATCATTTTTAGTATAACCTACAACAATTCTTTTACCAGTTGTACCACTTGAAGCATGAAGCTCTACTATTTCGCTTAATGGTTTCGCAAATAATCCATAAGGATAATAATCTCTTAAATCTGATTTATAAGAGAAAGGAAGCTTTTTTAAATCTTCAATTCCTTTAATGTCTTCAGGTTTAATTCTTGCTTCATCCATTCTTTTTCTATAACATTCTACATTATCATAAACATATTTTACTTGTTTAACTAATTTTTCATTTTGAAGTTTTGTAATATCTGCCTTAGGCATACATTCGAAATCTTTATGGAAATACATAATAATTTCTCCCTCTTATTTATTATTTTAAGTTATATCCTAAATCAAATGCCTTTAGGTTTACATCTAACAATTTAGCAGGAACTGTTGATTTTAAAATCTCAATCCATTTTTCATAAGCTATATTAGTACTCTTAGCTAAAACGCCAATTAATACAACATTAACTGTTTTAATATTTCCTGCTTCTTTAGCAAGCTTTAATGCTTCAACGCATTCAACATTTACTACTTTTTCTAATTTTTCTTTAATATTCTTAGGATATTCCATTGCTCCAATAATAACTGGCATTGGATTCATCTCTTGATTATTAACAATTATTTTTCCATCTTTCTTTAAATAAGGAAGTGCTCTATAAGCTTCTAACATTTCAAATGCTAAAATAATATCTGCCTCACCCTTATCTATAATAGGTGAATAAACTTTATCACCAAATTTTACATAAGTGACAACTGATCCACCTCTTTGGCTCATACCATGAACCTCTGATACTTTTACATCATAACCTTCTTCAATAACAATGTTACCTAAAATTCTTGAAGCTAATAATGTACCTTGTCCGCCGACACCAACAATCATAATATTCATATTACTCACCAACCTTAACTATTGCATCAAATGGACATACATTAATACATAATCCACATCCATTGCATTGATTCTTATCAATTACTACATTTCCATCAACTAAAGAAATTGCAGGGCATCCAAGCTTCATACATTGCTTACACTTCTTACACTTGTCTGATACTTCACATTTGCCAACGTACTTAACGCCCTTTAATAATGCGCATGGTCTTTGAGCAATGATTACAGAAACCTCATCAGCTTCAACCTCTGCTTTAACAACTTTTTCAAAATCCTTAACATCAAATGGATCTGCAACAACAATTCTCTTAACACCTACAGATTCAGCTAGCTTAATTAAATTAACTTGAGAAGTTTCTTCCATTCTAATTGTTTTACCAGTAGTAGGGTTTTGTTGATGACCTGTCATACCAGTAATTGAGTTATCTAAAATAATAATTGTATTTGAACCCTTATTATATACAATATCAATTAATCCTGTGATACCAGAATGAATAAATGTTGAATCACCGATTACTGATACAAGTTTCTTATTAAATTCTTTTCCACGAGCCTTTGCCATACCAAAGCCTGCAGATACTGAGGCACCCATACAAATAGTTGAATCAACTGATTGAAGTGGAGCAACTGCACCAAGTGTATAACATCCGATATCTCCTGATACTGTTAATCCTAATTTCTTTAATACATAGAATGTACCTCTATGTGGGCAACCAGGACACATAACAGGTGGACGCATTGGAATTATTTCACTTATTTCGTTAAATTCAGGACCATCTTGATTTAAAACAGCCTTTTTAATCATCTTAGGCGTATATTCACCAAGCAATGTAAATACTTCTTTGCCAATAACATTAGTAACACCAAGTGCTCTTACGTGTTCTTCAATAAATGGATCTAATTCTTCAACAATAAATACCTTATCATGTGATTTACAGAAATCAGTAATTAATGTAGTTGGAAGTGGATTAACTACACCAAGCTTTAAATAATCAACATTATCGCCTAATGCTTCTTTAGAATATACATAAGAAATACCAGCAGTAATAACACCAATTTTCTTACCATTATTTTCTACCTTATTTAAATCCGTAGTATTCGCAAAATCTATTTCATCTAAATGTCTCTTTTCAACAACTACGTGCTTCTTTATTGCATTACCAGGCATCATAACATTTTTAGCAATATCTTTGTTATAATCCTTTAATTTATAATCTATTTTATCTTCAATCTCTACTAAGCTTTGAGAATGTGATACTCTAGTAGATAATCTTAAAATAACTGGTGTATCAAATTTTTCTGATAATTCAAAAGCTTTCTTAGTAAATTCTTTACATTCAGCTGAATCAGAAGGCTCAACCATTAATACCTTTGATGCCTTAGCGTAATGACGAGAATCTTGTTCATTTTGACTTGAATGCATACCTGGATCATCTGCTACACAGAAAACCAATCCACCATTAACTCCAATATAAGAAACAGTGAATAGTGGATCAGCCATAACATTTAATCCAACATGTTTCATACAAGACATTGCTCTTGCACCTGCCATAGAAGCTCCAATAGAGACTTCGGCAGCAACTTTTTCATT
This sequence comes from Acholeplasmatales bacterium, assembly GCA_017454375.1. GTDB lineage: Bacteria > Bacillota_I > Bacilli_A > Acholeplasmatales > Anaeroplasmataceae > Anaeroplasma. Next base: position 8,476 of record JAFTDB010000024.1, read on the forward strand.
TGGTGCCCATTCAACATTTACCTCTTTGTATTCAACCATTGATTCAGTAATTTCTGTTGATGGTGTGCCAGGATATGATGATACTACGCTACAGCCAGCTTCGTATGCGCCTCTAGCTACTGCAGCATTACCAATTAACAATTTCTTCATAATACTTCTTACCTCTTAAATTTTTTCATTATATTCGTTATTATACCATAATAACAAATTATTTTTAATTAGAAATAGCATTTTTATACTATTTAGCTACGTGAGTTCCACAAACATTTACTTTAGCAATCAATGTATTATTATCGTTATAAACATTAACATCATAAAAACACATTGTCTTACCATCTCTTAATTTAATAGCTTCAGCATATAAAACATTACCCATACCAGGTCTCATGAAGCTAATATTAGCTGTAGTAGATACAGTGTAATATTCTTCATGCTGATTAGTTGCTACTGCAAATGTAAAATCAGCTAAAGTAAAAATCGCTCCACCCATAACAATGCCTTTAGCATTCATATGATTTGAATCAATTTTAAAACTACATTTTGCATAATCATCTCTAGCCTCTTCAATTTTTGCTCCAAGCATTTTTGTTGCAAAAATATCATCTTTAAAAAACTCTCTTAGATATTCTAAATCGTACATAATAAAATCTCCAAATAAAAAAACTCACATTTATGAGTATATCAAATTTTTATTAATAAAAATAGGCTTTTTTCTACTATTATTTTAATTTTAATTAAAATTATTGATTTTTTTACTATTTTTCTGGGTGATTGGCTTATCTTCTTCTATTATTAATTGATTAAAATTAAAAATTATAGTATTATATTAAATGTTTTAAAGGAGATAATATTATGAACAAGGACATGTTAAATTTAGGATCTAATAGATCAATTATTAGAGAATTATTTGAATTTTCTAAACAAAGAAAAGCTGAAATTGGTGAAGACAATGTTTATGACTTTTCATTAGGTAATCCATCTGTAAAACCTAATCCAAAATTAAATGAAGCATTGATTGAAATAATAAATAAAGGTGATGATACATATTCACATGGTTACACATCAGCACCTGGAGATAATAATACAAGACAAAAAATAGTTGACAATCTAAATAAAAGATTTAACACATCTTACACAATTGGAAATATTTATATGACTTGTGGTGCAGCCGCATCATTATGTATCGCATTAAGAGCTTTAGTTGAATCTAAAAAAGATGAAATTTTAGCAATGGCTCCATATTTCACAGAATATAAAGTATTCGCTGAAGGTGCAGGTGCTACTTTCAAGGTTGTTAAACCCAATATGGAATCATTTGGTATTAATTTTGATGAATTAGCTAAAGAAATAAATGAAAATACAAAAGCTATTATTGTTAATTCTCCAAACAACCCTTCTGGTGTTGTTTATTCAAAGGAATCATTAATCAAATTAGCTGATTTCTTAATTAAAAAGGAAAAAGAATACAATCATCCAATCTATATCATTTGTGATGAGCCATATAGAGAAATCGTATTTGATAATGTTGAGGTAGCTCACATCCCTAACTTATACAATGATACAGTAGTTTGTTATTCATATTCTAAGAGCTTATCATTGCCTGGCGAAAGAATCGGTTATGTATTAGTACCTGATAAGGCTGCTGATTCTAAAAACCTATTCTTAGCATGCCTTGGTGCAGGTAGAGCATACGGATATGTATGTGCACCTTCTTTAATGCAACACGCTATTGAATTATGTGCTGATTTAACTTCTGACATGAATGAATATAAGAAAAATAGAGATTTAATCTACAATGGTTTAACAGAAATTGGATATAAATGTGTCAAACCTGAAGGTGCATTCTATTTATTTATGAAGGCTTTAGAAGATGATGCATATGAATTCATGGAAAAAGCTAAGAAATATAATATAATTGTCGTACCAAGTGATAACTTTGGTGTAAAAGGATACGTAAGATTAGCTTATTGTGTATCTAGTAAAACAATTATTAATTCAATGAAAGCATTCAAACAATTATTTGAAGAATACAATAAATAAAAGAGAAAATGTTAGTTTAGATTCTGCTAAGCTAACATTTTTATTTTCTTCTACTTCTAATTTACTATAAAAAGCATTGTTGATTTAAATATTAATTCAATATATAATAAAATATAGGCATTTCTTTTTCACAATAAGATTTCAGGAGGATATTTTAATGTATTCAGAAGCTGATTTAAAAAAATATGAATATTTTAAAGATATTGATATCAATTATGCACTCGACTCCTTAACAGGCGTTCTATCTAGACCTAACATATTAGGCTTTGCCCAACATTTAATTGACAACAATGTAGAATTTATGATGGGTATTATTGATATTGATAATTTCAAGCTTATCAACGATAATTATGGTCATAAAGCAGGAGATGAATGCTTATCTATGTTTGCATCAAATCTTTCTAGCTATATCGGAAATGATGGCTTAGTTGGTAGATTTGGTGGAGATGAATTTGTAATAATATATTTTAAAAATACTTCTTACGATGAAGTTCATAATTATATTGAAAAAATGTTTAACGAGGGTAATATTGTAAGAAAAAAATATAAAATCGGTAAGACGAGCATTTTTATTACAGCTACAATTGGTTGTGCTTCATTCCCAAAAGATGCTAAAACATATGATAAATTATTCTTAACTGTAGATAAAGCATTATATCGTGGAAAAACAAAAGGTAGAAATTGCTTTATTATTTATGTTGAAGAAAAACATAAAAATATTCAAGTCTATAGAAGAGAACAATCATCACTACCTAATATGTTTATTAAAATATCTGAAATTGCAAATAATGAAAAAGATTCAAAAGAAACTAGAATAAAAAATATTTTAGATTATATTACAGTTGCCTTACAAATATCTGAGGCTTCTCTACTTCTTACAGATAAGACAACAATTGTAAGTGGTGATGGCTATAATTGTGATATAGATGATGAATGTTTAAATATATTTGATTCTTTAACTGAAAATGATAATTTATTCATTCCAACAGGCTTATTTAATTTTTCTAGCAATAAAAAATTAGCTAAGTTTATTGATGATAAAAAGATAATTACATTCATGGTATCAAGAATAATTATAAATAAAAAAACATTTGGATATTTAATTCTATTTGAAGATAAAATTATTAGAATATGGCAAGAAAGAGAAACTGCTTTACTTCTATATATTAATAAAATCATCGAATTGCTATATAAATAAAATTAAAATCAGTCACATAATTGTGGCTGATTTTCTTATTCTTGCTTGAAAATATTAAACAATGTTATAATATAGTGAAGTTTTAAGTGTTAGGGGATTATTATAATACCGTAGATTAATCTTCTTCTATTTATCTTATTATTTGATTGAATTATTATATAAAAAGAATTAAAATACATATGTTAATAATTTCTATATGTTCCCGTAGCTCAGTTGGATGAAGCACAATCCCTCCTAAGACTAATTCTTATACAGGCTATGAGTACGTAACTAAGCCATTTTAAGCAAATATTTATTATTTATATTGACTTTGGGCACCATTTTGGGCACCATAGATGTATAGAAATTATGCTTGCAAGACTTTGTTTCTA
>JAFTDB010000025.1 GCA_017454375.1 Acholeplasmatales bacterium
TACACTAGTAGTTGGCTCTGTTTGGCCTTCATATGTCCAGCCTGTAAATGTATAACCTGTCTTTGTTGGGTTAACTAATGCAAATGTTGCTGTCTCAATTGTGTATTTAGCAGGATTTGTAGCCAATCCACCATTTAAAGTATATGTGATAGTATATTCAACAGGTTTGAATGTAACATTTATTGTTTTTTCATTTGTTTCTAACAAATCGAATGTAGCTTTATTGTTTGCAACAGCAATTTCATCAGTGCCAAAGAATGCCTTATCTACTTCATAGCCATTGGCTGGAACAAATATAAATTCTTTACTTGTTACAACAACTACTTTTGATAAATCTGTTCCAAAATCAATTGAATTAATTGAACCATGTTCAGGTTTATTTACTGTAACTGTATAATATGTAGCTTCTTCTGCACTTGTTATAACTTGTACACTCTTAATCCATGCGGATTTTGAGTTTCCCTTGCCAGATACAACAATAACACCTGATAACTCATCGAATACAAACTCTAGGCTTGTATTGTTTTGAGCAGTGATACTGTGACTAACTTTTGTTTCTCCAACTTGAACATCAAAATTTGCACCTTTGTCATTTCCGCTACATACTAATACAACCTTTGTTACTTTATTGAAAGAACCCTTTGAAGTTGCAGTCATTGTTCCACCACTTGACTTAGATACACCACGTGCAGAACCAGATGTTTCAAACGAAGCTCCAGCTGCAGTTGCATTCCAAGAATTAGTAGGATCTGCAAAATTCGAAGCTGTAAATGTGTATGTTACATTTATTCCACTGTCTGCAACATATTCGGCAAATACAACATGTAGAACTACTTTTACATTTTCAGCATCGATATGTTTATCTTCAAGCTCTAAAAGGATAAGTGTTCCAACAAAGTTAGAATCATATTCAATTTCACTTAAATCAATTTCATCAGTGCCAATAGTTAATGATTTAATCTTAACTATATTACCAGCAGTAACTGGTACAGTTGGAGTGAATGTGAATTCAACAGCTTCTCCAATCTTTAATTCACCATCAGTTAATGCTACATCACCCATCTTTTGATTATTAGCAGGTGATAGATTAATATCATCTTTATCAAGAGCGTATTCTACTTTTGTCCATTGAGCATATAAAGTTTGTTTGTCTGTAATTGCAACTACTGTATCAGCAGTAACTTTTGTACCACCATTTTGAGCTGTGAACCAACCATCAAATGTATAATAGTTTTGAGATATAGAAGGTAAATCTCCATATACAGAATCATATGTCACTTCTTTAGTATCAACAGTTGTTTCAGCATTTTTAAATGTTACAGTATATTTATTAGCTTCCCATACTGCATATAATGTTTTATCTTCTTCTACTTTTGTAGCAAAATTATAATCAGTATATGTATAAGGTGCAGCATCACCACTTCTAGTTTGCCATTTAACAAGAGTATATCCTGTTCTAACAATATCAGTAGGCTCTGCAACAGCACTACCGTTATCAACAACTACTTCCTTAGTTGCAGGAGTATCACCATAATTTGAATTGAATGTAACAGTTTGAATCTTAACTGTTTCTACATTTATGTATGCAATAGCAGCAATTACTGTAAATGTAACAGTACCATTTTCAACATTAATAGCTGGAGCTGGATTTTCTGTTTTAACACCAACTACAGTAATGTTTGCTATTCTATAGCCTTCAGCAACAACTGCAGTAAATGTTACCTCATTACCGATAGTAATTTCTCTCTTATTACCTAATAAAGCAGTATTTTCATAAGAAACTGTAGCATTTGGTGCAGTTACATATGCAGTTGTATTTTCTGTAAATTCACCTAGAGCTAATGTTAGATCTTCACCGTTTGCAGTAAATGTAAATATTCTTCTATCATTTTTATCTTCCAAATTCATTGTTATATATGCAGAATCTGGAATATTATCAGGATCAGCTAGGCAAGATGTTTCAACTAAATATACATCTTTAAGCATATAAGAAGTTGTTTCAACTTTTACTTTATACTCATGATTTGGAACTAATCTGAATGAATCATCAATTGCTACATATTGTTCGCCGTTAAATACTTTAATTACTGCTTTATCTGTATCGCTTGGATCCACATATACTTCAAATTTGTTTAATGAAGAATAAGCAACTAAAGTAAATACTACTTCTTTACCAGCAATTAATACATTATCACCATTCTTAACACATAAATGATATGTTAATTCAGTTGCTTGTGCAGGTGAAGTATATGTAATTGATGTTACTTCATCATTACCATATTTCCATACATATGTTAATTCAGTTGGTGTAATTAAGTTATCAACAGCCTCAACACTTACAGATGTAGGTAATGTATAATCACTATATAAGCTCTTTACTAATGCATCAATCTTTTCATCAATTTCAGTAGAAATTTCTTCTACAGTTTTTAATCTAGTATATGTATATTCATATGTTTCACCATCAAAATATACTGTTGCAGTATATTCACGTCCGTTAACAACGATTACGCCTTTACTTGCATCATAATTATCATCTGTTGCAGTATAAACTGTCACGAATTCAGATTTATCATGGCATGTATCGCATTCGAATCTAACTTGTAATGAAGGTTTATTAACATCTGTTGTATCCCAAATTACATCATTTGCATCAGTTGATTCGTCAAATGAATGTCCTGGAGCTGGAATAAAGCCACCATGTCCTTCTGATTTCCAAACATTGAATGCATCAGCATCACCGATAAATGTAACATTTAATTCATCATCGATATCAAAATATAAATCGTTCCAAGTGTAATATGCTTTAACACCAGATTCAGTACATGTTTGAGAAACGGCATCGTGTTTTGTAAATTCAACTAGTACCTTATAACTTGAACTAGTATAACCGTTAACTTGCATAGTGCCTTTATAATCTTCAACTGCACCATACGCAATGATGATTGAACCAACTGTTGCTTTGTTTGCATCACCAATATGATATAGGTAGAATGTTGTACCTTCAAAACTAACCTTAGAAGATGTCTTTTCAGTTACCTTACCTATAATAGTAATTGCATCATCTGTTTCTGAAGCGATTGTATTTGCTTTTACTAATGGAGTCTTAGCAAATACTTCAGTCTTTGTAATTGATTCAAATCCTTCATATGAAGCAGTATATGTCTTAGTTACTTCTTGATACCAATTAGCTTTAGCACCATCATTATCTAAAGTTGCTTCTTCTTGCTTTGTATGATTTGCATCATGAGAGCATACAAAGTTTGCATGAGCAGTGAATTTATCTTCACCATCCCAAGTGATGTTAACTGGTTGCCAATCATGTCCAAAAGCAGTGCCTTCAACTTCATATGAATTAGCTTTTGTTGATTGTTCTGCAAATGCAGGATTTTTAAATGTTGCAACAAAATGACCTTTTTCATTTGTATCACATGTTGCATCAGTATCTTTTACATATTCACCAAGAGCTGTTTCTATTTCTACATAATTTGATTCATTTTTACATACTCTTGTTGCTGTACATTCTTCACCGTTCCATACATATGTAGGTTCAGTATAGTCATGTCCTAATGCAGGAATTACAACATCAATAATTTCTTGAGAGCATTCTTCATCAGCAAACTTATCATGGCATCTATCACATTCCCAATATTCAACATTACCAGCTTCAGTACATGTTGCTGCAACAGCTGCATGATGTACTAAGATTAATTCATGAATATCAAATCCACCTTCAATAACATGTGCATGGTAACCTGCTTTAATAACTAGCTTACCAGTCATTAAATCATTTTCATCAATTAATCCTAAGAATTTACCATTGAATACTGTGAATACAACACCATCATTAATAATTAATGAAGTTGCTGTTACATCATGAGTTTCAAAATCTAATACTGCTGTGTTTGTAATAGTAATTGAACCATTAGCTGTAAGTGGAGCATTAAGCTTAATCACTTCATCAAGTGCTCCATCAAATGCAGCAATTGCTTCATCAAGTGTTTGATAAGCTGTATGTGTTCCATCCTTATGGATTGTAACAGCTTGACCATCAAGTTCAAATGTTACAGTTGCGATTTCACCAGTTCTATCTATTACTATCTTCTTACCAACAACTGTAATACTATCGTTAATTTCTTGATCAGATACAGAAGCTGATACTTTTAGAGTTAATTTATCTACTTCGCCTTCTAATAATAATTTATGACCATTAAAATCAAAATCACCATTATAATTTAGAGAAACGAATTTTACATCTCTTGATAATTTAATTGATTCAGTAATTTGAGTATCAGAGACTTTTCTGATATCACCAACTTCAGTTGAATCAATTGCAGCTTGTAATGTTGCAAAACCAACATTATTGATTGCAACTTTTACATCTGTTGTTTCTTCCTTCTTAACATGATCACATCTAGTACAATCATATTCTGCAAACCATTTGTCTTCAGAATATGAATAACGGCTAGGTGTATCATTATAATTATGTCCTAATGCACTATTTTCAAATACATATGAATCTGCTTCAGTTGATTGAGATTCAAATGCAGGATTTTCAAATGTAGCAACTAAATGTCCTGTTGCATTTGTAGTACATGTTTCTACTGTATCTTTTACTTCAGTTCCAAGAACAGTTTCAGTCTCAACATGTCTTTCATCATTTTTACAAACTCTTGTAGCTGTGCAGTATCCACCATTCCAAGAATATGTAGGAGTACCAAAATCATGTCCTAATTCTGGAATTACTTTCCAAGTATCAATATCTTCAGTAATTTCTTTTTTGCCTTCAGCATCTTCAAAGAATTTATGACAAATAGGACATTCATAATATGTCTTTTCACCATTGATTTCACAAGATGGTTCAGATCCTTCATGCTTAGTTAAAGTACGTACTTCAGCTGAATAGAAGATTTCAATACTCTTAATATAAACAGATTTAGAACCACTTCTATTAACATTTAATTCAATTTGACCACTTACGCTATCAAATTCGAATTCTTTTTCAGTATTTGTATAAGAACCAGCTGCAGCAACTTCAACAGTTGCATCACCAATTTTAACAATTATTTTATTCTCGGCACCAGATGAGCCATTTGATGAGCATACAACAACAACCTTAGTTACTTTCTTAAATACATCTTTAGAAGTTGCACCTGCTGTTGCTGTACATTGTACACCTCTAGCACTATTTGCTACTTCACATGAATTACCATCCCCATTAGATGTCCAAGAATTAGTTGAATCACTCCAAGCTTTAGAATTGAATTCAAATTCAGTACTTGTTGGTGCTTCTTGTAATTCACCATGTTGGCCAGAGATTTCGATATCTTCTAAATCAAATGAAATCTTTGTGTTTTCTTTTAATGTATATGTATGAACACCCTTAGCACCACAAGTAGCAGGTGTTTTAATTACTGCATTATAATTTTCTTCATTAACAACAGGTAATGTTAATTCATCAACATGATGACATGTTGCACATTCTCTTGTTGCAAGACCTGTTGCATTTGCTGATGGAAGTGTTGCTACACTCCATTCACCATATGGATGACCAGTTGCAGGAATTACAACATCATCAGTTGTTACTTCAGTATATTCTTCACCACTCTTAGTGAATAATTTACCGCATCCTTCAACATTGCAAGTGTAATATTCAATATTACCATCTTCTGTGCATGATGCAGCTTTAGCTTCAACTTTAGTGTATTCATGAGTATGAGGTACAACTACTACTGGAAGATAACCAGCACCACCTTCAGATTTCCAAGCATCAAGATCAGTGATTTCTACTGCACCTTCTTCATCTTCGAAGAATTTGCCACATGCACATTCATAATATGCTTTGTAGCCAGCTTCAGTAGTTGTTGCTTCTTTACCTTGAACTAATGTTAATTCATGTTGATGAGGTGCAACACCTGTAGGAGCGATATAGCCTCTACCGCCTTCAGCCTTCCAAGCTGCTAGATCAGGAATTTCTACTTCACCTTGTGCATCCTCAAAGTATTTACCACATGAACATGTGTAATAAGCTTTATAACCTGCTGTTGTCTCTGTTGCAGGTAACATAAGTACTAATGCAAGATCATGTTGATGAGGAACTGGTGCAATATAACCTGCGCCACCTTCAGCTAACCATGCAGTTAAATCTTCAATTAATGTAGATTCATCATTTTCTGCTGTATATGCTTTACCACAGCTTGAGCATACATAATATGCTTCATGACCTGCAGTTGTTTCTGTTGCATCTACCTTAGCAACTAAAGTTAAGCTATGTTGATGAGGAGCAGCACCTGTAGGAGCTACATAACCTCTTCCACCTTGAGCCTTCCAAGCTGCTAGATCAGCAATCTCTACTTGAGCTTCAGCATCTTCAAAGAATTTGCCACAAGAACATGAATAGTAAGCTTTAAAGCCTGCTTCTGTTTCAGTTGCAGATTGTCCTTGAACTATTTGAAGTTCATGTGTATGAGCGTGAGGAATTACTGTTCCTTCGTTTCTAGTCTCACCACAACGAGAGCATACTTCATGCTTAACGCCATCTTCTGTTGCAGTTGCTTCTTTATCGATTACCCATTTCCAGTCGTGCTCTAAAGCACCTGTTTGTACTGTATGAGTATCAGTATAAGTCTTACCATCATAAGTTAATGTTAATGTGTAAGTTACTGAACCAGCTGATGTACATGTAGCTGTATCATCAGTATGAGTAATAGTACCATTTAATCCTTCAATGACCTTATGGCTATGATCATGTTCACATTCAAGCTCATATAGACATGTGCCATCATCATTCCATACTGTCTTTAATTCATATTCATGACCTAATGCAGGAACAACAATTGTAGTAATTTGTGTTGTTGCATCTTGGCTAGTGTAATTCTTACCGCATCTTTCACAATGCCAGTATTCTAGGTTACCAGCCTCAGTACATGTTGCAGCCTTTGCTTCAACATGCTTAAGATCATGTCCTAATTTAGAAATGGCTATATTTGTAATCTCATTATGATCTAAGTCGAAATATTTTCCACAATCACATTCATAATGAGCTACCACACCATCTTGTTCACAAGAAGCTTTCACTTCTTCCACTAACCTGTAATCATGCGAGTGGCCGTAACAAGATGATAGCACTAGCACGGCTATTAATGCTAATGCAATAAAAGGTTTAAAAATCTTTCTCATCCTTTTTTTATTTTCTCTCCTTTTTTAATAATAAAACTCTCTCTTTTATATAATATATGGTTAAAGAGTTGCCATAAAACAACTCTTTTTCCAATATATTAACTAATTAATGATCCTAATACTGAAGCTTGCTCAGCATCTGTGATTAGGTTGTTAGTTAAGTAGTAGTTAATCATGTCTACTACCTTAACTGTTGCTTGGTTTGCAAATACGATATTATCGTTTTGAATACAAACTACTACAGCAACATATTCAGTATTGATATCTAAATCAAGTAAAGCTTTTACTACAAATTCATTATCTGAAGCTGTAATAGTAGCTTTTACATAATGATAATCTGTATTTTCTTTTGAATATGATTCTTTAATTAGTGAATATTCATTATTTACTTTAGATTTTTCAGCATAGATTACACCGTATTCTACTGATTTTAAGTTAAATGCTTTATTAGAGATATGTGAAGTGATAACAGTCTTAACACTTACATTACTAATTGTATTTTCATAAATATCATAAGAAACTGATAATGACTTATTAGTCTTAACAGTCTTTAATGATACTGTTGGATCAACAGGCTTTGCAGCTGCAGAAATTACGATACTTTCTAAATCCAAACGTGGGTTATTGCTACCTTCAATTACTAAAGCATATCTTACACTTTTTGCAGTTTCAGATAAAGTTCCTTTTAATGCACTTGATACAGATGTGCCACTTGAAACCTTATCCCAACTTGTACCACCATTTGTTGATGCAAGGATTGTCCATTTGCTTATGCCATCACCAGTCATTTGACCGCCAACATTAAATGTAACGCCAGACGAATTAGCAACATCAAATTGCATTTCAATTGAACCACCCTTACCACTAATACCAAATTTAGATGGGATATCAGTACTATTTGATTTGTTGCCACCAATTCTTATGAAATCACCATATGAAGAACCTGCAAATGCTACATTAGCTAAGAATGAATATTCACCAATTTTGAATGAATAATTTTTAGTGTATGCAGTATCAAGGCCTTTAAACTCGATAGTAATATCTTTTGTTGGAACTGGATCAGGATCTGGTCCTGGTGTTGAACCTTTTAATTCATTAATTTTAGCAACAGCAGCAGTTAAATCTGCATAGTTAGTAACTAATGCTTTTTCTGCTGAAGATAATTCATTATATAATTCAACTATTGCGTTAATATCACTTTCATCTTCTAATACTAGATTTTCAAGTAATGGAAGTTCATCAATTAATTCAATAACTGCATCAACGTTTTCTTGATTAACTGGTGTAGGTGTAGGATCTTCTTTACCAGAAGATACTAAATAGCATGGGTTAATCTCATAAAGATTATCGCCACTACTTGGTTTAAAGTTTTTAATGTTACCAACTACAACAACAGTATTTCCAACAACAATCTTTTCAGCAAAGCTTGTTGCAGTAAATGATGCTTTTGAGTCACCTTCTTTAGCTCTAAATACTGTAATAGTTGATGTTCCATCTGTAATATCAAATGTAGCATTACCATATTGAGAATTGTATGCCTCAATATTTCCAGAAATCTTACCAGTAATTGTATATTCTTTATCTGTTTGTTTTCCGGCAGCTAAGCCTTTTGCAATATTTAATGCCTCAGTAACACCTATAGCCTCTGTTGGGTCAACAGGTGCAGGTGCTTCTAATTCAGCAATCTTATTTAAAGCTGCTTGTAATGTTGAATAATTAGTTACAGCTTGTTTTTCTTTGTAGTTTAAAGCAGTATATGCTGTATTTGCAGCATTGATAGTTGCCTTATCGTTAAGTGTAATAGATGCAACTGCAGGAAGTGCATTAATTTGAGCGATTACTGCATCTACCTTAGCTTGGTCTACTGTTACATTTTGATTGTATTCAGATGGCCAAATCATTGCTACATATTCAGGGTGATCAATAAATGGATTACGATTACCTTGGAATTTGTATACAGCCTCATTACGGCTTATTTCTTTTTCACTAACTGGGTCCATTGCATCCCATTTAGTATACATATCAATTGAATAATTTGTTAAATAAGGGAAAGAACCCTTAAATACTTTGTTAGCATCTCCGCCCCAGCTACCAACTTGTGAGCTATAGCGTGTTGCCATATAGAAATATGTTCTTGCAAAGTCACCCTTATATTCATCAGGTACCTCAAATACCTTACCAGAATATAGTGATGAAGCACTTGATCCTAATTGACATCCATTTGTAGATGTATAAGTAGCTGTGCCAGATTTAACCTCGCCATGTAAGAAGCTACTTCTAATACCATTTACCTTACCATCTGTAGGGTAGATATGGTGAGCATCACAAACCATTGGGTTTGCTTTTTTAAACCAAGATTGTGGAACAGTATGCTCTCTATTATAGACATCTCCTTCTTTTTTATATGAAGCACCATGACCTTTATCAACATCAAATTTGCAATTTGAATACATATCCCAAATTTCATTAGTGCCAGGCTTTACATCTGATGTCTTATAACATCTAAATAAAGCATCATAGCCTTGAGCTTTATGTCCATTAGAAATAATAGATGTTAAAGATTTAATTAATTTTTCACCACTAGATGTATCTACACTTGAATAATATGATGCAGGTGCAGCCTCTTTATGGTCTATTTCTTTAGCAATGACATTTTGTCCTAGAGGTGTAAAGCTAACTGCTGATACAGATGTAACAGCTAATAATGCTAATAAATATTTTATAGTCTTTTTCATTTTAGCCTTACCTCCTAATCTAATGAAATTTCAACAGTACATTGACCGTTTGAAATTGATTTAACGCTTAATGTGAAGAATAATGCAGTACCATCATTTAATTTGAATGTTGAATGAGTATCAACACCAAATGTCTTTCCACTAGCTGTGAATAATGAGCTTGATGTAATATCAGGGAATGAAGATGCACCTGAATCAGCTCTTAGCATTTCAATAAGTGGGTAATCTGTACCTGTATTATCATATTTAAATCCTGTACCTGGATAGCTATCATCATCATTGTATGTTTTGTTACCTTGCGCATCTAATGCTAGGTGTGCATCAACGTGGATAATTCTAATACCCATAGTTGATGAATTACCAATTGGACAATCATTAGCATTTAATCCAGTATTTGTATAGAATTCAACTAAGAAATATTCATCCCATAATGTATCGATATTATGATTTGAAATTAATAATACCTTACCAGTTTCAGTGAATGATTCTAATGTTAATTCAGTAACACCTGAACCAGTTACGATTGTTGGGTCAATCCAACCAAGTGATAGCTTGTTGAATGAACAATGGTCACCAACGTTGTAATCCATCATATCAGCACCGAATAAGCCACGATCTACAACGCCAACCTTATCATCATAATCATAATAATCTTCAAGTCCCATAATATGACCTGATTCATGAATGAATGTGTGAGCGTCTACAATGATGTTTTCTTTATTATAGTTATCTGATTCTTTAGTTGGATCCATGAAATCAGTTCCAGCCCAACCATAGCGGCTTATGATCTTACCATCAGCACGAAGTGTATCAGTATCGCCATTATCATCTTCATACTTAGTTTGCCATGCCCAATATAGGCCTGAGCCCTCATATTCAACAGGACAGTTATAAACTAACCAAATGTTATCAACCTTACCATCATTATCAAAATCATATTTAGAGAAATCATATGTGCTATCAAAATAAGCAATTGCTTCTTCTAATACGATAGAATCTCCATAATATTGTTCATACTCTTCTAAATAATAATCATTTTCATATTCTGAAGATGTCTTGCTTGGTGTAAACCAAGGAGTAAATTCAAATTCAATTGTTAATTTACCATATGATGATTTGTTATAGAAAGTTTTGACACTTTCCCAACCAGTCTCTTCACTAGTTCCTTCAAATGCTGTTTTAATGTTGTTATATATTGCATCAGTTTTCTTACTGTTATCTAGATTAACAGGAATAACTAGCATTGTAGGGTTTTGACCATTAACTGAAAGTGATGGGAATGCATCCTCTTGTCCTAAAGGTCCATCTACTCTATTTGTTTGAGTTAAATGCTTAGTTTGAACTGAAACATGTGATGGGTCAAGCTCACCTTCAATTTCAGGAGTTTCAAATTCCTTATGCTCTGTAAGTGGAGCAATATATCCTCTGCCACCTTCAGCCTTCCATGCAGCTAAATCAGCGATTGGAGTTGTGCCTGCTTCATCTTCAAAATATTCATTGCATCTTGAGCATTGATAATATGCCTTGAAGCCTGCAGTAGTTGCTCCTGGTTCTAAGCCAGCAACAGACTCTATTGCATGTCCTAGTGGATTACCTTTAGAAACTGAATTTGCGGCAGTTGATTGTGCTTCGAATGCAGAATTTGTAAATGTAGCAGTGTAATGTCCTGCTTCACTTTCTGTACATGATGCATCAGAATCCTTTACATATGTACCAGTAACTGTTTCAGTCTCATTTCTTGAACTATCTTGTTCACATACTCTTGTTGCAGTGCAATTTGCACCTTCCCAAGCATATGTTGGTGCAGCATATGTATATTGCACCGGGCCGGTTGTAGTAGTTGTAACAGGTGTATCTGTAGTTGTAGTTACAGGCTCTGCAGTAGTTGTTGTAGGTGCAGGAGTGTCTGTAGTAGTTGTTACAACTGGTTCTGCGGTAGTTGTTGTACCAGCAGGTGTTGTTGTAGGTATCACAACGTCTGTAGTAGTCGTTGTAGGAGTTACAACATCTGTAGTAGTTGGATTTGCTGTAGTTGTCTGTGTTGGAGTCTTACCACCGAAGCATGATGCTAAGCTTAGAACACATACACTTCCAAGCAATAGTCCTAATATACGTTTTTTCATTAATCTTTTACCTCTCTCTATAATATTTGTAAATGAAAAAATTTCTATTAGAGTTCATTGTTTTAAAAGTCGGAATTCTAACTAAGGACTTTTATTAAATTTCATTAAATTAGAAAGCCTATAAAACAAACTTCCGAATAGAATTTCTAATTCAATAGTTTTCTTTCAAAGTTAGGAAACTATAAACAACTTATTATAAGATTGATTTTTTAACACATTTGATAGAACATCAAAATTTTGTCTCAAAATCAATAATGTAATCTTGTTAAAATCAGCGATTTTGCCATAAAAAAATACCGAAATTCTTTAAAAATACCCCCGTTTCTTACACTTACCCAATGAGAAAACGTTTACAACACTGGATAAAAAATATATGACTCGGCAAAATAATAAAGTTTTCGATATCAGCAAAGTCTTTGCTACAAATAATTAGATAATCTTAAATAAATGCTTCCATATCTAATCAGTCATATTTTTTTATTTATGAAATTAGCTAAATGATTTTTTCATATTATATTAAACTGCTAATATTGATTCCAATAATAATCAAAAACCATTTAAATTTTAGTCAAAATTTTGGAGTTTTATATTATATATAAAACGTTTACGTGCTTTATACACTGCAACTATTGTAACATAGTTTAATACCAGTGTAAAGGACTATTTTCAATATATAAAAATGGTAGTTTTACTATCAAAATTACAGGTGTAAAATCATGAAAAACTATAACATTTTAAGCATGAAAAAAGCCTACAGATTATTTATTTATGTAGGCTGTTTTTTAGATTGAAATTGTAATATATGTTGTCATAAGTATTCCAATTGCTGCACCAATCAATGTTGATGATGCAAGGAATATTATATCCCATTTTTTAATCTTAAAGCTTCTATTATTTATTACATATCCGACATATCCAGCTACTGGCACTAGAATCATGTAGAATGGGTGAGCAGTAATTGTTGCATAGATACAGATAATATATAGTGGTATGAATGTTTTGTATAAATACCATTCAGTATTAATATCACCTGTATCTTCTGCCTTCTTACTATTATTTAGTATGAAAAATAATGGCACTAAGGCAACAAAGACTATTAGCATTGTTATAAATGATGGAAGATAAACAGTTGGGGTAGGATAGCTAACACTCTTTGTTAACAATGTAGAATAAATTGAAGTTAGATGGTAAATTAAGCTATAGGCTGTAAAATTAAACGCTTGTCCTGTATATGGGTGATATCTAGGTTCTTGAATTTTTCCTATTATAGCATATACAAATGAAGCTACTAAAGTTACTGCAAAGACTGATAATAATGTTAATAAAATACCATCAAATGCTGAATTACCTCTAGTATAGAAGAATGCTATAAAGTTATATAAAAGAAATCCTAAACCCAAGATTGTGAAATAATATGGAACATAATACACAATATGGAATTCTACATCACGTCCATTTACAGATATTGCCGCAAATATAAATACATAAATGAAGCATACTGTAAAGATGATAAATAATTCAATCATACCAATTAGGTATTTAGCTATATATAGCTTATTTCTCTTAACAGGAAGAGAATAGAATAAATCTATACTATTCTTTCTCATCTTAAATGAGAATTCATAGATTGGAATTAATGTAGCGAATATCGCCATCATAGTTGTTAGGTAATATAGGTATGTGTTTGATACATACTCAACAACACCCCTATCGGTTCTAAATCTTACAACCATCGCAGTTGTGGCAGTTATGGCGACACTTATGACTAACGCAATAAACACAACTATTGATAATACCGGAATTCTTTTTTTAGCGTAATAACGAAGTAGGCTTTTCATGCTAGATAACCTCCTTCCTCTACTACTGCTTCAAACATCTCTTCAAAATCAACTGATAGCTCATCAATAAAGATTGGATTTAAATCTTTGATTTTTTCTTCTACTTCCTCATACTTAAGTGAGGTAGTAATCTTTACTACTCTACCATCTGATGAAAATGATTTATAAATACGAGGGAATGCTTCCTTTGTAATAGCCTCAGGGAAGGCAATTTGATATTTGTGAATTTCTTCTAATGCCTCTGATAAATTACCACTAGATACTATGTGGTTTTTATCAAGTAGGGCAAATGAATCACAAATATCTTCAAGTTCTCTTAATGAATGAGATGAAATAATAACTGTAGAATTATAATCTTCAATTATATCTATAAGCTCACGTTTGAATTTCAATCTAGCTAGTGGATCTAATCCATCAAATGCTTCATCTAATACTAGATATTTAGGATGAATAGCTAGTGCTAAGGAAATGAAAGTTTGTCTTTTCATTCCCTTAGAGAATTTATTTATCTTTAATTTTGGATTAATCTTAAAATGTTCTAGTAATTCAAAATATTTATCTCTATCAACCTTATATAAAGCCTCATATAGCTTTAAGATAGAATTAGGCGTTGAATTAAAATCATAATATGGATCATCTGGAAGAAAGAAAAAGTCTTTCTTTACTTCTTCATTATCATATGATTCTTTTCCATCTACTAAAATAGATCCAGAATCTGATTTATATACACCACATAAGATTCTAAGTAATGTTGATTTACCAGCACCATTGATACCAACAAGTCCTAATACCTTGCCGTCATCTATTTTTAAATCAACATTATTTAATACTACCTTCTCACCAAAGCTTTTACATAGCTTATCTATTTCTATCATTACTTATCACCTTCAAACACTTCTTTTAAGGCTTTTTCAATATCTGCTTTTGAATAGCCTTCATTTTTTAATACATTTAGATGCTTTTTCAAATCATCAAAATTATCCTGTTTTTCTTCACCATAAGAAACGTAGACACCCTTCTTAAAGACCGCAGTAACAAACCCTTCACTCTCTAGGACAGTGTAGGCCTTAGACACGGTATTAGGGTTAACACCTAACTCCTTGGCTAATTCTCTACATGATGGTAGGAATTCACCATTTTTGATAGCACCAGCCAGGATTAACTTTTTATAATTTGAAACTATCTGTTCAAATACATTATCTTTTCCTTTTAAAATCATAGATACACCACCTGTCTTGTCTGTGTTATCTGTATTATCTGTATTAAGTATATACCTACTAGCTTATGGAGTCAATAATAAACAAAAAAATCGCCCAACTATTTTGTTAGGCGATTAATTATTATAATTCTTTTACTTTTTGTTCAATCTCATCACAGATTGCAGGATTTTCAATTAGATATTGCTTAGTGTTTTCTCTACCTTGTCCAATCTTTTGTCCATTGTAGCTATACCAAGCTCCACTCTTATGAATGATGTCAGCATCTGTAGCCATATCTACTATTTCTCCTACCTTAGAAATACCTTGTCCAAAGATAATTTCTACTTGAGCAGTTTTAAATGGTGGAGCTACCTTGTTCTTAACTACCTTGATGTTAGTTAAGTTACCAAGTACATTAGCACCATCCTTGATTGCTTCACCTTTTCTAATATCTAGTCTAACTGAAGCAAAGAACTTTAATGCTCTACCACCAGTAGTAGTTTCAGGGTTACCAAACATTACACCAACCTTTTCTCTGATTTGGTTAATGAAGATAGCAACACAATTAGTTTTAGCAATCATACCAGCCATCTTACGCATTGCTTGAGACATTAATCTAGCGTGTAGACCAACATGGTTGTCACCCATTTCACCATTAAGCTCTGCTTCTGGTACTAGGGCTGCAACGCTATCGATAACGATAACATCTACACTACCAGACTTAATTAGTGCTTCAGCAATCTCTAGTGCTTGTTCACCACTATCTGGTTGAGACAATATTAGATTTTCGATGTCGACACCCAAGTTCTTAGCGTAAACTGGATCTAGGGCATGTTCAGCATCGATGAAGGCAGCATATCCACCTTCCTTTTGAGCATTTGCGATAGCGTGTAGGGCAAATGTTGTTTTACCAGAAGATTCTGGTCCATAGATTTCAATAATTCTTCCTTTTGGATATCCACCAACACCTAGGGCCTTATCCAAAGAAATTGAGCCTGATGAAATTACCTCAACCTTACGGTCGATTTCATCGCCAAGGCGCATTACTGAGCCTTTACCGAATTCTTTTTCGATTTGTTTTAAAGCCGCATCTAAGGCAGCTTGTTTTGTGTTCTCTGACATTATTAAAAAACACCTCCTATAATATTAGGTAGTCACTTTTCTCGATTTTTTTAAAAATTTTTTTAATTTTTTTGAAAAAAAGTACTAAATTGATTCTAAAATTACGTCTTTACTGTTTAAAAAGTACTCTACACCAGAAATTATTGTAAGTAGACAAGCTACATACATTAAGCCCATTCCGATGAAGGCAACTACGATATTTGTATGGGCAAAGAATAATACAATTAGGGCTACCATAGTAGTCGCAGTTTTCCATTTACCCATCTTAGCGGCAGGAATTACAGTTCCTTTTGATGCTACAACCATTCTAATACCAGAAACCATAAATTCTCTTATTAGCATAATTACATAAGCCCAGATAGGCATTAAATTCCAAAACCAATCTCCAGCCTTTGCACAATCTACCATAATAAGTGTCATAGCTGTAAATACTAGCATCTTATCAGCTAGAGGATCTGCAAATTTACCAAATGATGTTACTAGATTTCTACTTCTAGCGATTTTACCATCCAAAAAATCAGTGAATGATGCAACCGCGAAGATTACAAATTCTAATAACATTAATAGATTTAATCCATAAAAGAATCCACCATTACCAGTAGAAAATACCATTGTTTCTCTAAAGAATGGTATATACCATATGATAATCATAACAGGGATTAATAATATTCTTAACATAGTTAATTTGTTAGGTAAAGTCATAATATTCACTCCTTTTTTCTAACAATACAATTTTATCATAATAGTTTATTTTCATAAAGATTTATTTAAAAATAAATAATTTATATGGTCAAAAAAACATGACAATATCTATAAAATATTATCATATTTTATTTTTTTCTTGATTATAACATAGATTTTTGCTATAATCTATGTCGCATGCAACAACGGAGGTGAAACCATGGCAAATATTAAACAACAAATTAAGCGTATCCGTACAAATGAAAAAGCTAGACAAAACAATCAAGCATTTAAATCATCACTAAAGACTGCCATTAAGGCTGTATATACTGCTGTTGATAACAAAGACAAAGAAGCAGCAGTTAGCGCATTAAACGTTGCTTATAAGAAGTTAGACAAGGCACAAGCAAAACACATCGTTCATAAGAATTATGTAGCTAGACATAAGTCTGAACTTGCTAGCAAAGTGAATGAATTAAATTAATATAAATAAGAGGTCATCATGACCTCTTTTTTATTGCTTATTAAGTATTTCTTCTATTTCTTCGCTAGGGATTCCAAGTAGCTTTGATATCATTTTTGTATCTGCACCATTTTTATACAATGCCTTAACGTTTGCTTCAAGAGTTTCTCTTGCGCCTGCAGCATAGCCTTCTTCTTTGGCTTTGTCACTAGCTTCCTTTATCATAAAGTTAATCTCATTGACATTATCTCTATCTAGTTGCTCTTGAAGCATCTTTAGCTCTTCTGCATGATCTCTCATAATTATCACACTCTACTTATTTATTATTTCTAATACTTCTTCTTTAGTCAAATTAAGTGACTTTGCTAATACATCAATTGAGATGCCATTGCTATATAGTGACTTAACATTTGCTTCAAGGTTTTCTCTTGCGCCTTCTTCTTTGGCTTTGTCACTAGCTTCCTTTATCATAAAGTTAATCTCATTGACATTATCTCTATCTAGTTGTTCTTGAAGTCTTTTAATTTCCTCTTCTGAATATGACA
>JAFTDB010000026.1 GCA_017454375.1 Acholeplasmatales bacterium
ACTACCTATATTTATGAGGTGAGTTTTTTTAACCGCTAAATATTATGACTTGAATAGGGAGGAATTTATGAAAAAAGTTAATTATTTAGTTATGTTTAGTTCGTTATTTTTTGCCTGTGGTTTTTTAGGTAGAGGACAAGAAGAGGTTAGTGATTTAAACATTAAATTAACTGGCAATAATACCGTGCCAACAGCTTCTGAGCTTGATGCCTTCTATGAGGACTACAAGGATGAAGAGACTGTAGTTCGTGGTATGAAGATGCTACACTACATTGATGATTCATCAAAGACTTATGTTTGTGGTGTAGGTGTAGGTGATGAAAATGTTTGGGAGGATGCGATGGGTATGCTAAACCATGAGGTTACTCCAAATGCTCCAGATATTACATTCCAAAAAGGATACATCTATTTATTTGACCCATATGATGGAGAAAAAGAAACAGGTAGTGATTTATCTATTTCAGCCGAGTCATTCTTTAAAGGATTATATGGTATTGATCTACAAGCTTATGGTGAATATTATTATCTTTATAATCTAGATTTCCAAGATGGTGAATATACATCATTTGATGATTTATCACAGAGGGATATCAGATGTTTTAATTATCTAGATTCACGTATGCAAACAGTATTTAATTTAGATGATTTTAATATGGAATCAGATGTTTTTGGATTTATTCCATCTAGAGATTTCACGGTTACTAAATTAAATGAACCTACTACATATTTTAAAAATGAAATATGTTTGTATTATGAAGGACATGATGAACCATATAATTATAGCTCTGATGCAGGTTTAATAATTTATAGATATCGTCAAACAATCCAAGATACTGATTATGCATCAATTACAGGTCCTACATTCGTTATTGATGTAGATCATCCAAAAACCATTGATGAAATCAAATCTGAGCTTACCGCAACAGATATGACTGATGGTGATATTACAAATAAGATCCAAATTGTAAGTACTAACTACAAATTAGTTGATGGTAAGATTAAAACAGGTATTTATACATTAAAGGTATCAGTATCAGATAATGCTGGTAATGAGACTGTAGCTGATTTCAACATAGTAGTAGAAGATATAGTTGATCCAACTATAACTACTAATGATAGGACGGTAAGCTATACAGATACATTACATCAAGAAGATTATTTAGCATTATTTGATTATTTTGATAATTATAATTCAAAAAATGAATTATCATTCTTTATTTTAGATAATGAATATGAGTCAGCTGAACCATTTAAAACATTTAAGGCAGGAATTGGTACATATCATGTAACTGCCAAGGTAATTGATAAGGCTGACAATGAAACAACTAAGGTTGCCACAATCACAGTAGTTGATAATATTATTCCAAGAATTACAGTAGAACATAATATTCAATCTACAACTACTAACCCAATATCAATAGATACAATTAGAAGTAAGATTGATGTAGAGGATATGGTTGATGGTAGAATTAATTATGTATTAACTGATATTGATAAATATCAAGACAATATGCTGAAGGTTGGTACATATAAATTCAATATATCAGCTACTGATAATTCAAATAATCATTCATCACTTGACTTTAATGTTATAGTAAATGATACAGATCAACCTGTAATCAGCTATAAGACTAATTATTTAATTGTCGTTAGTGAAAGTGATAGAATGACAAAAGATAAGATTATTGAAATATTAACTAATGTAGCCAAGCTTACTAATTTCACTGTATTAGAAGTTAATAGTGATTATTTTACTGATGAAGAACTTGATAGTGGTAGCTACAAGGTTGTGTTAAAAGGAATAGATTTAGATAATCATGAGAAAGTAGAGCTTGAAGGTGACATATCATTTTTATCTAAGCTAAGTGTTTCAAATGAAACTATAATACCTACTAAAAATGTATTTGAAGAATATGGTAAGGAAGTAGTAATGATAATTGCTGCATGTGTTATTATTTCATTATCAATTATTGTTTTATTTTATCCTCGTAAAAAAATGATTAACAATAAGAAATAATTATGTTAAAATTTTCAACTAAAGGGGGATTAATTATATGATTAATATTGGTATTTATGGCTATGGTAATTTAGCAAAAGGAGTACTAAAAGCAGTAAAGAAAAACAGTGACTTTAATGTAGTTGGTATTTTTTCTCGAAGAGACCCTAAAAAGTTGAAAGAAGAAAATAAAGAAGTAAATTTTTATTCAGTTGATGAAGTGTTAAGCTTTAAAGACAAAATTGATGTTATGATAATGTGTGGAGGTTCAAAATCCGACTTACCTCAACAATCTCCACTAATTGTATCTAATTTCAATATTGTTGATTCATTTGATACTCATCAAATGATTACAGAGCATTTTGATAATGTAAATAAAAATGCCTTAGTATCTAAGCATGTAGGCATTATTTCAGTTGGCTGGGATCCAGGAATGTTTTCATTAAATAGAATCATCTTTGATTCTATCTTACCAGATGGTAATACATACACATTCTGGGGTAAAGGCGTAAGCCAAGGACATAGTGATGCCATCAGAAGAATTGATGGTGTATTGGATGCTAGACAATATACTATTCCAATTGATTCTACCTTAGAAGAGGTTAGAAGTGGTAATGGTAAAAAATATAGTGCAAGAGAGATGCACAAAAGAGAATGTTATGTTGTAGCTAAGGAAGGCGCAGATAAGGCTAGAATTGAACAAGAAATCAAAACTATGCCATATTATTTTGCTGATTATGATACAACTGTTCATTTTATTACAAAAGAAGAATTAGATAAAAACCACAGTGGTATTCCACATGGTGGATTTGTTATAAGAAGTGGTGAAACATCAGAAGGAGTAAATCATGTATTAGAATACAGATTAAAGCTTGATTCTAACCCTGAATTCACTGCCTCTATCCTAGTGGCTTATGCCAGAGCGTGTGTGAAGATGTATAAGCGTGGTGAATATGGTTGTAAGACTGTATTTGATGTAGCACCAAAGGATTTATCTAATTTAGATTATCAAAACTTAATAGCTCATAAACTATAAAAAATAAAGGCTGTCGATTGACAGCCTTATTTGTTATTCAATTATACCACCAACTGTTTTGTCAGTGTGATATTCATCATAAGTATATTTTAAAATATATCTATATGTTTGTTTTACATTCTTTCCATCTTTAGCGATGAAATATAAGTATACATATGCATCTGGGCATTTCTTTGTAATTCCGAATGGCCATGTTGGAGCTGTATAAGGGAAGATTGAAATACCATTTACATATGGTTGAGATGTTGGAACTATAGCTTTATATGCTTTAGCTTCTTCAGTAGAAGATTCTGTTTCAGTATTTTTGAATGCTAGGTTAACATATGAAGAATATTGAGCAAATGCTTTATCATCATATTTTACCCAGTCTGTTGCTAGACATACATAAGCATAAATGTTGTATGATGAGATTGATGATGAAGTAGAAGAAACAGGAAGATTTTCAAATGATCCACTAGGACAAATTTGTTCTGTATTCTTATTCCAAGTAAATGATGTATAGAAATCTACTCTACCATAGCTTAGGCCTTTATCATCAGATTTTGTTTTACCATAATCTTGATTATATTTTGTAGCATAGAATTCAAAATCAAATAAATTGAAATCTTTACCATTTATAACCTTAGCATCATTACGCATTGATTTTAAGATTGCTGAAGTTGCTGTTGTTGTACCATCAACAACTGTTGTAGTGGATTCAGCAGCAAGGCCAACCTTTTGTTTCATTGTATCAGTTACATTGGTTTCAAATGGAGTAGAAGTTACCTTGGCTGTAATGTATGTAGATGGGATGTAGACTAAGAATGCGATTAGTGCTAATCCAAATACAATAATTAGGATTGTTCCAAGGTTTCTACCTAGATGGAAACCAGTCTTTTTTTCGTTTTCTTTTTTATTCATATTTATATCACCTTTTTTTAATAATAGCGTTATTTATTATAACATACTCTTTCAAAAAATAAATAACTATTTCTTTAAAATTATAAATTTTAAGGTCACTATTTTTCGTTGACTATTAAGCCAAAAATTAGTATAATAAATTATAGTCAAGAAGACTAAAAATAAGGGAGGCACATATGTTAGTTATTTTAGAAGTGCCTGTAGCCGTTTGGATAGTCCTTATTGTTGTCGGCTTAGCATTAGGTGTTGGTGCCGGAATACTTTTAAGAGCTAAATTATTTGAAAATAATCTAGCAAAATCAAAAGCAGAAGCATCAAAAATTTTAGCAGATGCTGAAAAGATTTTATCTAATGCAGATGAAGAAGCCAATAAAAAGAAAAAAGAATCAATTCTTGAAGCAAAAGAAGAAATTGCTCTTTTAAAGCAAGAAACTGAACAAGAGATTAAAGAACGTAAGAGCGTAGTTGTTGAACTAGAAAACAAACTTAATGCACGTGAAGAAACTCTTGATAGACGTAGTAGTAATCTTGATCATAGAGAAGAATTATTAAATGCTAAAGAACAAAAAATTGATGAAAAGAAAAACGAATTAGAACAACAAAATAATAAGGTTAACGAAGTTTTACGCCTACAGGAAGAAAAACTTGTTGAAATTGCGTCTTTAACTAAGGAAGAAGCACACCAAATTATCATGGATAATGTAAGAGAATCTATGAAACTTGAAATTGCTAACTACATTAAAGACGAGGAAGAAAAGGCAAAACTAGAGGTAAGAGCTAAGGCTAAAAATATTTTGGCTCTTGCAGTACAAAAGTATGCTGGTGAAACTGCTCAAGAAACTACAGTATCTACAGTATCATTACCTATCGATGAAATGAAGGGTAGAATTATTGGTAGAGAAGGTAGAAACATTAGAGCTATCGAATCACTTACTGGTGTTGATTTAATTATTGATGACACTCCAGAAGCAGTAGTATTATCTGGTTTCGATCCAATTAGAAGAGAGATTGCTAAGAAATCATTAGAAATCTTAGTTAGTGATGGTAGAATCCATCCAGGTAGAATTGAAGAGGTTGTTGAAAGATGTCGTTTAGATATCGAACAAACAATTAGAGAAATCGGTGAGGATGCAGTATTCAAAACTGGTATCGGTAAGATTCATCCTGATCTAATTAAATTACTTGGTAGACTTAATTTCCGTACAAGCTACGGTCAAAATGTCTTAAAGCATTCAATCGAAACTGCAATGCTAGCTGGTAAGCTTGCATCTGAAATCGGCGAAAATGAAATCCTAGCTAGACGTGCTGGTTTACTTCACGATATCGGTAAAGCAGTTGACCATGAAATTGAAGGCTCACACGTAGAAATCGGTGTAGAGCTTGCAACTAAGTATCATGAACCAAAAGAAGTAATTGATGCAATTGCTTCACATCATGAGGATGTTGCTCCAAAGAGTATCATCGCTGTACTTGTTGCTGCTGCTGATGCACTTTCAAGTGCTAGACCAGGTGCTAGATCTGATTCTTTAGAGAATTATGTAAAACGTCTTGAAAACCTAGAAGCTATTTCTAATAGTATCAAGGGTGTTCAATCTAGTTATGCTATTCAAGCAGGTAGAGAAGTTAGAGTTATTGTTAATCCTGAAGAAGTTGATGATGTATCTACATTCAGTATTGCACGTCAAATCAAGGAAGAAATTGAAGCTAAACTTCAATATCCTGGTACTATTAAGGTAACTGTAATTAGAGAAACAAGAGCTACAGATGTAGCAAAATAAAAATAACAAGGTGGGACAACTCTCACCTTTTATCTATTTTTAATAGGGGGCTTATATGAGAGTTCTATACTTAGGAGATATCGTTGGTGAAAAGACAATTGATGTTCTAAAAGACCATTTAGAAGATATCAAAAGAAGATACAAAATTAATATGGTTTTAGCCAATGCTGAGAATACTACTGGTGGTAAAGGCTTGTCTGAAAAAGACTATAAAAAGCTTAAAACATTAGGTATTGCCGGTATGTCTATGGGTAATCATACATTCTCTAAAAGTGAGATTAAGGATTACATCGATGATGCGACTATCGCCCGCCCTGCCAATTACACAACTAATATTGGTAAGGAAGTATTATATGTCAGATATAATGACGAGGTTATCGCTATTGTAAACCTACTTGGTAGAACATTTGTTAATGGTCCTCTAGATTGTCCATTTAAAAAGATGGATGAGCTTTTAAAGACAATTAAGGCTGATAAGATAATTGTCGATTTCCATGGTGAGGCAACAAGTGAAAAGAAGGCATTTGTTTACGACTTCAAGGGTAGAGTAGATGCTGTACTTGGTAGTCACACTCATGTTCAAACAGCTGATGAGGAAAACATTGATGGTACACTTTACATAACTGATATGGGTATGTGCGGACCAAAGGAAAGTATCATTGGCGATGATATTGATTCAATTATTGATAGATTTAGAAGTGGTATTTTTGGAAGATTAGCAGTTGCTAATTCCAAAAATTATATGATTAATGGCGTAGTTTTAGATTTCAATACTAAAAAGATTGAAAGAGTTAATGAAGTATATAGTGTATAGGTGGAATAAATGAAAAAAGAAAATATAAATATTTCTTTGCCTTCATTAAAGGAAGCAAAGATTAGAAAAAAAGTAGATATAGAGACTATCATTTATAATCTTGATCCAAAATATAAAGATTTAGGTAAAGGTAAAAATTATTATATCTTTACTTATGGCTGTCAAGGTAATGAAGCTGATAGTGAGGTTATGGCTGGTATCCTAGAAGGAATTGGATATGTTAAAAGTGACGATCCAATGAATTCAGATTTAGTACTATTAAATACTTGCTGTATCAGAGAAAACGCAGAATCTCGTATTTGGGGTGTGCTAGGTCAATTAAAGGGTAGAAAAAGAGATAATCCAGATATGCTAGTAGGTATTTGTGGATGTATGCCACAAGAGCCTTCAGCAACTAAAAAGATTATTGAATCTTATGATGCTGATATTATCTTTGGCACTCATAATCGTCATAATCTACCAAAGCTTATTTATGAAGCATATTTAAATAAGTCAAAGGTAGTAGAAGTATTATCTAACCAAGGTAACATCCTAGAGGGTGCACCAAAGGTAAGAGAAGAATCTCACCGTGCATGGGTTAGTATTATGTATGGCTGTGATGAATTCTGTACTTATTGTATAGTTCCATATACAAGAGGTACTGAACGTTCACGTTCTAAAGATAACATTATCAAGGAAGTAGAGGAGCTAGTTAAGGCTGGCTATAAGGAAGTAACACTTCTTGGTCAAAATGTTAATGCTTATGGTAAGGATTTAGGAATTGATTATACATTTGGTAATCTTTTATATGATCTAGATAAGACTGGTATTGAACGTATTAGATATACAACATCTCACCCAAGAGATTTAGATGAACTTACTATGCGTGCAATGGCTGAATGTAAGAGTGTTATGCCACATCTACATCTACCAGTTCAATCAGGTAATAATGACATTCTAAAGATTATGAATCGTAAATACACATATGAAGGATATATGGAAAAGATTCATAGATTAAGAGAATTAATCCCTGATATTTCTATTACTACAGATATTATTGTTGGCTTCCCTGGAGAAACTGAAGAACAATTCCAAGATACTCTTAAGCTAGTAAAAGAAGCACAGTATGAAGGAGCTTTTACATTTATTTATTCACCAAGAGAAGGTACTCCTGCCGCATCTATGCCTGATTCAACACCTGAAGAAGAAAAACATGATCGTTTAAACAGATTAATTGCTGAAGTTAATAAAGGCTACCTAAGAGGACATGAAAAATTCTTAGGCAAGGTAGTTAAGGTACTTGTTGATGGTGAAAGTAAAAATGGTGAAGGTATGATGTGTGGTTATTCTGAGCATTATAAGCTAACTCACTTCAAATCAACTGATAAGTCACTTATCGGCAAGATTGTTAATGTAAAAGTAACTGAAGCTAAGACATGGTTTATGATTGGTGAACTTTGTGACTAGCAAGGAAGAAATAATTTCATATTTCAATTCGAAAGATGAAGTTAAAAGATTAAAAGAATTAGAACATTTAATTGATAAAGATGATGTTTTAAAAAATAAAATTAATGAATTAAAGAGTCTTCAACAAAAGATGATTAACTCAAAAGAATATAATCTTATTAACCAATACAAGGAAGACAAAAGATTATATGATGAATTATTAGAAGAAATTAATGATTATCCATTTATGGGCGAATATCTAGATGTACTTGAACTAGTTAATAATGAGCTTAGATATTTAACAGATGGAATCAATGAAGAAATTGATAAGCTAATTAATAGGTAATAATTATGATAGGAATTATTGGTGCTGGTGCTAGCGGATTAATGCTTGCGAACAAGCTTAGTATGAATAAAATTGAATATCAAATTTTTGAACGTGATAAAGCTGGTCGTAAGATTCTTGCTAGTGGCAATGGTAGATGTAATCTATCTAATGCTAATTTAGATATGTTATCTTACCACAATAATCCTTTATCAGATGTAATTATCAAAAATAAAGATTTACTTTTAGATATGTTTTCTAAATTAAAAATCTATCATAAGACAGATAGTGAAGGAAGAATGTATCCAATAAGTGAATCTAGCAGTAGTGTATTAAATATACTTTTAAAAAATGTTAATGATAAAATTATTTATCACGAAGTAAAAAACATAACTAAAAAAGCAAATGGATATTATTTAGATGAATATGGTCCATTTGATGATATTGTTATATGCACAGGCTCTCCTGCATCATTTAAGGATAATAAAAAGCCTAGCTATGAATATTTAAAATCTTTAGATTTAAAATTTAATGAATTCAAGCCATCACTTGTTGGCTTTAAAACTAAATTAAAAATAAAAGATATTAGTGGTGTTAGATCAAAATCTAATGTATCACTTTATGTAGATAATAAGCTAATCCATTCTGAGGATGGAGAAGTAATATTCAAAGATGATGGTATTAGTGGCATTTGTATTATGAATTTATCTAGCTACTATAATAAAACAAATAAAGCAAATGCTTATGTTAAGATTAATTTAGTAAGTGAAGATTATGATGATTATGAATCTGTATTAAATCCAAAGCTACTCAAATATGTAATGGATAATAAAATAGATGTTCATAATTTCATCATTCCTATTTATTCGACTTATGAAATGGAATTTGCCCAGGTGGCAGCGGGTGGAATAGATGTATCTATGGTTAATCCTGATTTTTCACTAAAGACTGATAATCATATTTATGTAGCTGGTGAGGTAATAGATATAGATGGTGTATGTGGTGGATATAATTTAGCATCTGCCTTTATTAGTGGACTAATTATAGGTGAAAAATTATGTACGAAATAGATAATTTTAAAGTAAGTCCAATAAATCTGGACTTAGAAAAAGAAATTAAAAATAGATTTCATCTAAATAAATTTAGTTATGATATATTACACCGCTCTATTGATGCTAGAGATAAAGATGATATTAAGATTGTATATCGTCTTATAATAGATACTACTGAGAAGATTAGTGGTAAGAATGTTAAAAAATATGTAGATAATACACCAAAGCTTACATATCCAACATGGAATAGCCCTAGTCCTGTTATAGTAGGATTTGGCCCTGCAGGTATGTTTGCGGGATTATATTTAGCTAGATGTGGTGCTAAGCCTATCATCATTGAAAGAGGAAGTAGGATTGAAAAAAGAAAAGAAGAAATAAATAAATTCTTCCAAGATAAAAAGCTCAATCCTAATTCTAATGTTCAATTTGGTGAAGGTGGAGCTGGAACATTTTCAGATGGTAAATTAAATTCTAATGTTAAAGATCCATTAATTAAATTTATTCTAAATGAATTTTATCTACATGGAGCTTTACAAGATATTACATATGATAATCGTCCTCATATTGGTACTGATTATCTAGAGAAGGTTGTTAAAAATATTAGAATTGAAATAGAGTCACTAGGTGGAACATTTTATTTCAATCATCAATTTGTTAAAACAACTAAAGATTTAAATGTAGAAGTATTAGATTTAAATACTAATGAAATTAAAACATTTAAGACTAATCATTTAATACTTGGTATTGGTCATTCAGCAAGAGATACATTTAAATATCTATATGAAGAATTAGGCTTAAATATGGAAGCTAAATCATTTTCTATGGGTGTTAGATGCGAACATAATGCTAAAAAGATTAATGAATCACAATATGGTAAGTTTGCCAAATATTTGCCAACGGCATATTATAAGCTCGCAACGCATATGGAGGATCGTGGTATCTATTCATTTTGTATGTGTCCTGGTGGATACGTGCTACCTTCAACATCAGAAGATGGAACAATCGTATTAAATGGTATGAGTAACCAAAAAAGAGATGGTGAGAATTCTAATTCAGCTATCTTAGTTGATGTTAAGGTTAGTGATTATTATAAAGATAATGTGCTTGATGGATTTAAATTCCAAGAATTATATGAAAGAAAAGCTTTCTTAAGATCTAATGATTATAAGGCACCTGCCAATTTAATGAAAGAATTTTTAAATGGCGATGTTGCCAAAACTGAACGTAGTATTAAAACATCTTACCCACATGGAGTATGTATGTGTGACATATCTGATACATTACCAGATTTTGTTACAGATTCTTTAAAGAAAGCATTACCTGTATTTAATGAGAAGCTTGAAGGCTTCACAGATGATGATGCGATATTGATATCTATTGAAAGTAGGTCATCATCACCTGTTAGAATATTAAGAGATAGCAGTAGAGTTTCATCTATCCCTGGCATCTACCCAATTGGTGAGGGTGCAGGATATGCTGGTGGTATTACATCTTCAGCATTAGATGGATTAAAGACGGCTATTAAAATAGTAGAAGATAATAAATAATTGAAAGAGAAATTTTTATGAAGGTTGATTTACATAATCATACTAATTATTCTGATGGTGTTTTATCACCAAGAGAATTAGTAAATCGTGCAAAACAAAATGGCGTTGATATCTTCGCTTTAACTGACCATGACTCTGTCTTTGGTGATGATGAGATAGTTGAGATTGCCAAGGAAGAAGGAATCAAGGTAATTAAGGGTATGGAATTATCAACAATATATGATGGTGAACCTGTTCATATTGTTGCCTTATTTAAGAATAATATTATACCTGAAGGTATCTTAAAATATTCACACGATTTTATTTTAAAAAGAAAAGAAAGAGCCATTAATATGACTCTAAATATAAATAAATATTATGGACTAAATGTAGATGTTGATGAGCTTGTCAATGA
Organism: Acholeplasmatales bacterium; assembly: GCA_017454375.1. Taxonomy (GTDB): domain Bacteria; phylum Bacillota_I; class Bacilli_A; order Acholeplasmatales; family Anaeroplasmataceae; genus Anaeroplasma. The sequence continues at coordinate 11,268 of JAFTDB010000026.1, forward strand.
ATGTACAGTCATCACAAGAGGTAATATTCTTCGTCATGTTGCCAGACACAATAATATGACATTTGAAGAAGCAACTAAATATATATTACCTGATTCAAAAGCTTATATTCCATCTACAAATATGGACACAATAGAAGGAATTAAATTCTTAAAGGAAAATGATTGTATCGCAATCTTTGCCCATCCATGCTTACTAAAGAAACAAGAGAATGTTGAAAATATATTATCTTGTGGAATACTAGATGGTATGGAGGTTAGATATCCATCAAGAAAAAATGATGAGAATCATTTTAGAGAATTAGCTAAAAAATATAATGTGTTCCCTTCAGCAGGAAGTGACTGTCATGGTGATAGTACTCACGCTGATATAGGTACATGCACACTTGATAGTGACGAATTTGAAATTATTAGGAAGAAGTTGATGCTATGAGAATAATTAAAGCTGAATATTTAAAAGGTGCAGTTGACAAAAATTCTTGGCCAGAAGAAATCTATCCTGAGGTAGTATTTTGTGGTAGAAGTAATGTTGGTAAATCTTCATTAATCAACATGTTATGCAATAAAAAGAATCTAGCCAGAACATCACAGGTTCCTGGTAAGACACAGCTTTTAAATTTCTTCAATATTAATGATATGTTATATTTCGTAGACTTCCCTGGCTATGGCTATGCTAAGGTCAGCAAGGATATGAAAAAACAATTTGGTAAGATGATTGAAGAATATATTAAGAATCGTGAAGCTTTAAAGCTAGTATTCTTACTTGTTGATATGAGACATAAGCCAACTGAGGATGATGTCTTAATGTATGAATTTTTAAAATATCATGATTTAAATATTAAGGTTATCGCTACAAAATGTGATAAGATTAAAAATAGTGAAAGAAAAGAATGTATTGATACAATATTAAATACACTTAATATTTCTAAGGAACAATTAATTATTACATCAAGCGAAAAAAGAATTGGCTTTGATTTAATACTTAATGAGCTTGATAACGTAATTAATGAAGAATAATTAATCATTTGTATTGTTTTAGATTGGAAGTGAGAATGTGGAATTTTCAAAGAAATTTATATTTTTAATATTGGGATTTGTTGCCTCTATTATAGCTATAACATTAACTTGGACTTTAGTATATAGTAATGCAACATCTAAAAACATTATTAATTTAGACAATATTAAATTTGAAGATAAGACATTTTTATATGATGGAAAGGAACATTCATTACAAATAGAAGGTGAATTGCCAGCTGGTATTAGTGTTGAATACATTGGTAATACTAAAACTAATGTTGGTGTTTATGTTGTAGAAGCTAAATTCTCATCAACAAATTCACATGATGTTTTGCCTTCTAATAAGGTTGCCAAGATGGAGATAACTAAATTATCTTTTGATGTTAAATTTGAAGATAAGATAGTTCCGTATGATGGAGAGGCTCATAGCCTAGCTATTGAAGGAAACCTTCCAGCAGATGTGCAAGTTGAATATAGTGGTAATGGAAAAACTGCACCAGGATCATATGAGGTAGTCGCTACATTTACAACTACTAATCAAAATTATAATTTACCTTCTAAGGTATACGCTAATCTTGTAATAACTAAGCTTAAATTTAGTGGCTTAACTTTAGAATCTAAAGAAATTATTTATGATGGTGAGCTACATTCACTTGTTGTAGCTGGTGAATTACCAGAAGGAACAAGCGTTGAATATTATGGTAATAATATTTCTGAAATTGGTGAGCATAAGGTTAGTGCCGTAATTAAAAAAGATAATTATGAAGATTTAACATTAACTGCTACATTAACTATTATTAAACGTAATCCATTCAACCTAATCTTTGAAGATAAGGTTGTTGATTATGATGGTAACCCACATAATATTGAAGTAGTTGGTGACTTACCTGATACAGTAACTGTAGAATATACAGGTAACGGTATGGTTAATGCTGGTGAATATGAAGTTAGTGCGAAGGTTACTGATACAACTGGTGAGGTAGAAGAATATACATTAACTGCGATACTTACAATCAATAAGATTGATTTAGAAGTAGTATTTGAAGATAAAACTATTTTATATGATGGTAATCCACATTCACTTGATGTTCCAAATTTACCAGACAACTTTATTTCTAGAGTAGTTGGTAATGAACCTAAAACAGAAATAGGTAGATATGAAGTTACATTAGATATTTATGATATTAATGGTAACTATAATGAAATTCATAAGGTAGCATATTTATCAATTTCTGGTGTATTACCTCTAGTATTTGATGATGAAATTAAGCCATACGCTCCAGGTACTAAATATACACTTGAGATTAAGAATAAGGATGAACTTCCTGATTCTGTAGAGGTTAAATATTATTATATTGATCCTGATTTAGGAACAAAGGTATATACACCTATGTTTGAAGAGATTGGTGATTATGTAATCACTTGTTCAATTCATGACTTAGCAGGAATCTTCGTTGATAGAGAAGTAACTGCTAAATTATCAATTAAAGAATCTTATAAAGTAACATTTAAAGATGAAGATTTATTATCTGTACTTTATGTTAAATATTTCGTTAAGAATGAGCCAATTGTTTATCCAGAGCTTGAGGATGTTAATGGATATAGCTTCCGTTGGACTTCAGCATCAGGATCAGAACCTGATTTAGTATCTGATTGGTTATTCTATAAGACTCGTGAATTAATATCTTATAACATTGAATATAATGGCTCAGCTGATTATGTACTTCCTAATACTAAGCCAACAACATACAATGTTACAACAGAAGCAGATTTACCAGAACCAACATATACAGGCTATAAATTCTATGGCTGGTATACAGATGCAGAATTAACTAAGCTTATTACTAAGATTGAACCTGGTATGACTGGCGATTTAGTATTATATCCATATTTCTTACCTATAGAATATGATATTAGATTCTATACTAATGGTTCATTATATAAGACAATAAAGACAGTTTATAAATCATCTTATAAATTACCTACTTATGAAGATGGTACAAAGAAGGCAATCTTCTGGACACTTGATGATGTAGATTATGAACCAGAAACAGCACAAGTATTAAATACTGCAGGTGTTGTAAGATATGATGCGGTTATCTATGATTTTGATTTAGAGATGGAATATGAGATGCAAGGTGATGATGCAGTTATCACAAGATTTAATGGATCTTCATCAAGTAATCCAATTGTTGTGATACCTGATTATGCTTATGTTAATAAAGGATTACATAAGATTGTTGGCATTAAAGCTAACGCATTCTCTAATTTAAATAGTAACTTTATTACAGAATTAACATTACCAGAGTATTTGACAACAATTGGTGATAATGCATTCTACAATTTGACTGCCCTAGAGAAAGTTACATTACCTGATGGTTTAACAACTATCGGTGCAAATGCATTTGAATCATGTAGCGCACTTACAACAATTAACTTAGCTAAGGTTGAGGTGGCAGGAGAAGCAGCATTCAAGGGCTGTAGCAGTCTAACAACTGTTGATGTATCAGCACTTACAGAATTAGAAGCTTCTGTATTTGAAGGTACTGCCTTAGAATCTATTACAATTACTTTAGCAACAAAATCTATTAAGGCTAATGCATTAAAGACAATAAGTGTAGCAGGTGATGCGTCACTTAAGACTCTTACATATGAATCAAGCTGGAATGATTTCATAAATGATAATGTTATTTCAATTTCAGTTGATCCAACACCATTTGGTACAAATAATGCTCCAAAGATTATGACACAAATCCCAGGAGAAAATCCAGACGACCCAGTTCAATACGAAGAACACGCATTTGCGGATAGATGGGTATAAAAAAACAAGGGAAACTCGATTTGAGTTTCCCTTTCGTTTTATTTAGCTTCAAGTGGTGGTAAATTATTTTTCTTTCTTATGTAATTATCAATTTCATCAGCAGCAAGCTTTGTAGCAGCAACAGCTTCAACAACTGTTTTAGCACCACTTACAACATCACCTGCGGCATATACACCTTCACGTGTAGTTTCACCAAATGTGTTAGCTTCAATTAGACCACGTCTATCTGTATCTATCTTCTTTGTGTTATTTACAATGTTTGCTTGTGCACCTTGACCGATTGCCACAATGACAGAAGTAGATTCAATCTTATATGGATGTTTTGTATCATTTTCATATTCAATTGTACCATCCTCTTTTTCAATTTTTAAGACTGGTTCCACAATAATACCATCCTCTTCAATTTTGATGGTATTTAAATAATAATTCATATGTAGACCATCAATCTCAGCTAGATCTAATTCCTCCTTTAAGGCTGTAACCTCTTCACGACCACGGAAGAAGATGCATTCAACCTTTGCACGAGTTTTTCTTAGTATAGTTCTAGCAGCATCCATTGCTACATTACCAGCACCAATGATAACTACCTTATCACCAAGTTGGTTATATGAATCTGGATTCTTTAAGTAGTCAATTGCGAAATGTACGTTACCTAGAGTTTCTCCAGGAATTCTTAATCTATTAGGCTTCCATACACCAGTACCAATGAAGATTGCTTGATATCCATCATTAAACATATCATCAATTGTGATTGTTGGTCCAATTAATGTATTAGGTCTAAATAAGATGCCTAAGTCATCCATACGAAGAAGTAATTTATCTAGTAAGGCTTTTGGTAATCTAAATTCAGGAATACCATAACGAAGTACACCACCAATTTTATCTTTACTATCAATGATTGTAATTTTATAGCCACGTCTAGCTAAAATTATCGCAAGTGTTAATCCTGCAGGACCAGCACCGATGATTGCTACCTTTAGACCATTTGATTGAATCTTTTCAAATTGTGCCTTCTCTAGATAGAATCTAGATATATAGTTTTCAACCTCATAGAACTTAATAGGTTCACCCTTTCTACCTAAAACACAATGTCCTAAGCAATTTTTTTCATGTGGGCAGATAAGTGAACAAAATGCTGTAAGAGGGTTATTGTCAAATAGCTTTTGACCAGCCTCCTCCATCTTACCATCTAAAAATAGCTGCATGATAATAGGAATATCAGTCTTTACTGGACATCCTTCCTTGCATAAAGGTTTTTTACATTTTAAACAACGTCCTGCTTCATATAATATATCAGCCATATAATTACCTCCTATTTAGGTATCTTGTAATAATTATAACAAATAAATCCTTTATTTAAAACAAAAAACTTCCTTTTAGGAAGTTCTTTGGTAAGCAATTCTTGGTGTACCATCATCAACATAGATGATACCACACTCTTTAAATTCAAATTTAGCTAGGGCATTTTGCATAACTAAATTATCCTTATGAGTATCTATTCTAATGTTTTTAATTTTTGTTTCTACAAAGCTAAGGCATTCTGATAATATGCCTTTTTTCTCATATGTTGAGGCAATCTTATGGATTACTCCATATTCATCATCATTTAACCATTTACCTTCAATATGGTTATAGCATGGATCAATTCCAATATAGAAGGAGAAGACTCCTACTATTTTATCATTATCCATTATCTTATAGTGGTGACCATTATTAATATCTTCAATTATAGAAGAAGTAGATGGTCTATTATCCTTCCACTGTGTAGGATTACCGTGAGATTTCATAAATTCTCTAGCATTCTTATAAATTATTAATATTTCATCTAAATCATTTAAAGAAGTTTTAACAACCATAATCTCACCCTGAATATATTTTATCTTAAAATAATGTAAAATAAAAGAGGGCATAGCCCTCAACTATTTTACGATTGTGCCGTTCTTCAAAACCTATAAAGCTCTTAATATAGTTTCTGTTTGATTCCTTATTCAACGAGCCCTACAGATGGTAATAACCATTCGGCTACTATATCCATAGTTGGTATTAACTCTCCTAAGGCGTTAATTCCGTACGAACGTATACGTATTTTTATATGTCCTAGTTTGCTAAGGCATATTTTTTTAAATTTAATGCTGCGTTATAATCTCTATCTATCTTAAGTCCACACTTTGGACATATATATACTCTATCACTTAACTTTAAATCACTCTTTTTATTTCCACAATTACTACATAATTTACTAGAAGAATAATATCTATCTGCTTTTACTACCATTATTCCTATTCTTTCACATCTATAAGTAAGTTTTGTTAAAAGCTTTCTAAATGGATTTTGTTGTAAACACCTACGTATTTGTTTTGCTTTCTTATCTTTCTTTTTCTTCATACCATTTACATCTAAATCCTCTATACATACTCTTTTCGGCTTATTATCTATAATGGATTTAATTATGTAATCTATATAATTATCCTTTAAATGCGTTACCCTTCTTGTATATTTATTCTTTATTTTTCTTTCTTTTATGTAGTTTTTAGATTCTTTTAGTGATTTATTTAGTTCTTTAGATTTTATATATCTACGTGATAATTTTCTTTGAGCTCTTTTTTCTTTTTTTACTGCCTTTTTATATGTCTTAGTCTTAGTTACAGATTTATAATAATCTTCATCACTTGTTACTACTGATTTTATATTTAAATCAATTCCTATAGTATTATTTGTAGTAGTTATTTTATTTTTGGGACTGTTAGAAGCATCAACACTTACAACTATATATAATCTTTCATTACCTTCAATCACTACTCTAGGATTGTAGTATGATATTCCAACTGGGATTCTATCTTTCTCAGCTAGGTTAACCCAGTTTAGTATCTGCCTGTTTAGTTTTCGTGACGTTGAGATTTTTTCTAGTCTAACCTTTTTATCTGTAAATCTTATTTTAAAAGGATCAACATAAAATGAGCTTTTATATGAATTAAATTTTTTTCTTATAGGGTAATTGCTTAATTTTTTAAAGAACCTTACAAATGAGTTATATGTATCTTTTATTTCCTGTTTTAAGGCATCATTAGAAACATCATAAAAAAGAGTATCTAAATGTTTATCTCTAGATTCTTTATTGGTCATATTACATCTTTTTTCTAATGTTTCTTTATCTTTAATTTGTTTTTGAATAGTAAACCATTTTCTAACATCTGAACATGAAGGTATTTTTTCATTATTCTTAATAAATGAATCTAAGTAATCATAAACAATATTATTACATTCTACACATTTATTAAGTGTAAGTCTTATTCTGGTAAATTGTTTATTATTAGGATGAATCATTACTTTATAAGTATACATAAAAATACACCTCCATTTCCTACTTATATTATATCACAAATGAAGGTATTTTTATAGAGTTTTATGCTTTTATAAAAATTTTGTTTTTCATGCTAATTATTGATGCTTTTTTCTAGTTTTTGAGAAAATTCATTTAACAATAACTTTATTTTAGTTTTTCTTTTACCTTTAACTTCATTAATTATTTGAACTAGATCTTCAACTAGTTCTTGATCTTCATTTTTATCCTTTTTATCTAAAACTTCAATTTCAACATTATTAATTTTGGCGAAATATTCGACAAGTTCAAAACCAAATCGTAATAATCTATCCTTGTATAATACTACAATAATATCAATTTCCCTTTTATTTATTTTCTCAATTAATTTCTTTAGACCTGGTTTTGTAAAATTAATCCCTGAACCTATATCAGTTATTATTTCATAATCCTGATATTTAGTATTCAAATATGTTTTTAGATTATCTACTTGTCTTTCTAAATCATCTGATTGTTTTTTACTTGATACTCTAGCATAACCTATAACTCTTTGAATTTTATGTTTCTTTTGATTTGTAAAAGATAGTATTGAATCTTCTGAATAATACCTATAACCATTAGATTTAACATATGCTGGTTTAAGTTTTCCATTCTTGTCCCAGTTTCTTAGTGTTTGAGCTGTAACTCCTAAAATTTCAGTCACTGTTTTTGATGAATAATATTTCATAATAAAACCTCTAATCTATAATTATACATAAAGTATACCATATATTAGGAGTTTATCATAGTTTTATGGATTTTTTATACTGTTAAAAGAACGCTAAATAACATTATGGCATAGAAGTAGAAGGTGTCTACTATTTCATCTATAAAAATAAAAGAGGGCTTAGCCCTCAAATATTTTAATAAAACTATTTCAAAATTGTACCTTTTACTAGACCGAATAATGCACCAGCGTTAGCTTCATCAGTGTCAATATGCATTGCTAAAGCATAACTATCAGAAACTCTAATAACTGTATCATCGAATACTAGCTTTCTGCCAGTTTCGTTTAATACTTCAACCTTAACGATGTCTCCGTTCTTAACGTCGAAATCAGCAGCATCCTTTGGAGTCATATGTACATGTCTCTTAGCTACGATTACGCCTTCAGAAAGTTCAACTTCACCAGCAGGACCTACTAATTTGATAGGAGCAGAACCAGCTACATCACCAGATTCTCTAACTGGAGCTGTAACACCAAGTGTTCTAGCATCAGTGAATGATACTTCAACTTGGTTAAGCTTTCTACATGGTCCTAGGATTGAACATTTTAAAGTACTCTTAGGTCCTACAACATCAACTTTTTCTTGAGATGCGAATTGACCAGGTTGGCTTAATTCTTTCTTAACAGTTAATTGATAGCCTTTGCCATATAAAACTTCTAATGTTTCTTGAGTTACGTGTACGTGTCTAGCACTTGTTTCAATAATAAAATCCATTTTTATACCTCTTCTTAAATTATGTTTAAATTATATCATAATAATTTAATAAGTGATAGAAAAAAAACAAATTTTTTAGTATAATTATCCAAATGAGGTGCGTTTTCATGAGATACATTGATGAAATTAGCAATTATATTCCTAAAAATGAACAAGAAATTAAGGATAAAGAAGTTATCCTAGAACTATATAAAACCAATGGTGATAACATACTTTATAGAGACTCTAAGGTAGCTCATATGTCAGCATCTATCATAGTGATAAATGAACACCACGATAAAGTCTTATTTGGATATCATAATCTTTATAAGCATTATGGCTGGCTAGGTGGTCACGCTGATGGTATGGATGACATGAAAATGGTGGCATTCAAAGAACTAAAGGAAGAGTCTGGAATAGAATATTTTAAGCTACTTGAGGATGGACCTATCTCTTTAGAGATATTACCTGTTGCACCTCACATAAAAAATGGTGAATTTGTATCAGCTCACGTACATCTTAACTTAACTTATTTAGTTGAGGTGAATGAGGATACAAAAATTAGAATTAAGCCTGATGAAAATTCAGATTTAAAATGGATTAAATTTGAAGATGCAAATAGCTTTGCAAAAGAAGAGGTAATGTTCCCAGTTTATGATAAGATATTTGAATATATAAAAAAAACGCACTAGGCGTTTTTAATTTTATCAGTAATCATTTGAACTAATTCTCTAGGAACATATTTTGATATATCCGCATCAAACTTAACAAGTTCCTTAATTGAAGAAGAGGTTACAATTTGATTTTTAGTAGTAGGCATCATTAAGATTGTTTCAACATTTGGATTCAAATCACGGTTGAATTGGAATAATGAGAACTCTGCTTCATAATCAGAATAATTACGCATTCCTCTAATGATTACACTAACATTATTGGCCTTGCAGTAATTTACTACTAAGCCATCATCTACTGCGACAACAACGTTTGGATATTGCTTAGTAACTGTCTTAATCATTTCTAAGCGTTCTTCAGTTGAAAATGTACTTTTCTTACCAATATTGTTTGAGATTAAGACATGAACCTCATCAAATATTTTAGAAGATCTTTTGATAATATCTAAATGACCGATGGTAATTGGGTCAAATGAGCCTGGATAAACTGCTTTTTTCACAAAAAACACCTCTTTTTTTAATATATTATATATTAAATGATTTTTTTTGTCATTATTTTTTGGTAAAATAGGCTAAGGGTCAAAATTATGGATATTTTATTAGTAACAAAGAACAATGGAAAACTAAATGAATTTAAAAGATTGTTACATAAATATAATGTAAATTTTTTAACCTTGAAGGATTTAAATATAAATGATGATATCATTGAGGATGGTAATTCATTTATAGAGAATGCTTATATTAAAGCTAAGACAATATCAGTTAAATATAATTATGTTACTCTAGCAGATGATTCAGGATTATGTGTAGACTCTTTAGGTGGAGCCCCTGGAATCTATAGTGCTAGATATGCAGTGGAGCATAATGATGTAGCTAATAATAAAAAATTATTAGATGAGCTAAAAAATAAAGAAGATAGAAGTGCCCATTTTACATGTGCACTTTGTCTATATTATCCAAATGGTAAATATCTAACGCTTGAGGATTATGCATATGGCACAATCTTAAAGTCTCCAAGAGGATATGATGGATTTGGATATGATCCTTTATTTTATTCAACAGAAGGCAAAAAGACATTTGCTGAAATGGAAGGATATGAAAAGGATCTATATTCTCATAGAGCAAATGCGATTAGAAAATTAGGAGAATTAGTTGATGAAAATTTTAATATTAAGTGATTCTCATAGAGATTTTATAAGATTAGATGAAAAGAAATTTGATTATGTAATTCATGCAGGAGATAGAGGAGATACCATTTTTAAAAATCCTAACACGTACTATGTTAGAGGTAACTGTGATATCTTAGGACCTGATGAAGAAAATGTAGTTATAGATGGTAAGAAATATTTTATAACGCATGGTCATCTATATAACGTCAAATATAAGATGGATAACTTAGTCTATAGAGGTATGCAGGAGCATGCTGATATAGTTATTTATGGTCATACCCATATTCAAGAAGCATTTAAAGAAAAAGGTATTTGGTTTATAAATCCTGGTGCTTATGAGAATGGGGATTATGCAGTAATTGATGGTAAGGAATTAATATTATATCGCTTTGGCGAAGTGGAAGGAAAATACAAACTATGAAAACATATAATGTAGGTATTTTAGGGGCTACTGGTGCAGTAGGTAGAGAAATGTTAAATGTCTTAGGTGAAAGACATTTCCCAATTGGAGAATTAAAATTATTCGCATCTATAAATTCAAAAGGTAAAGAAATTGAATTTATGGGTAAAAAATATTATGTAGAGGTAGCAACGCCTGATTCATTTAAGGGACTTGATTTAGTTTTAGGTGCAACATCTAATGCCCTTGCTAAAGAATTTGCTCCATCAATCGTTGAGGCTGGTGCGGTATTTATTGATAACTCTAGTGCCTTTAGAATGCTAGATGATGTACCACTAGTTGTACCTCAAATTAATCCAGAGGACATATTCAAGCATAAAGGTATAATTGCCAACCCTAACTGTTCAACAATTATAGCCTTAATGGGTTTGAATCCACTTAATAAATTATCAAAGATTAAATATGTTTACGCAACTACCTTCCAGGCTGTAAGTGGTGCAGGTGCTAATGGCCCAATTGAGCTAATGGAAGAAAATTTATTGCTTTCTGATGAATACAAGAATGGTAAGATGCCAATTAATGTAGAATACGATAATAAGGTATTCCCACATCAAATCGCATCTAACGTAATCCCTCAAATTGGATCAGATACAGGTAACTTATATACAACTGAAGAAATGAAGATGCAAAATGAAGGTCGCAAGATTATGCATAACCCTAACATGTCTGTTAACTGTACATGCGTAAGAGTTCCTGTAATTAGGTCTCACTCAATATCACTAACGGCAGTTTGTGAAGATAAGGTAGATATTAAAGCATTAAAGGAACAAATCAAAAAAGAAGAAGGAATTCTTCTTTGTGATGATTTGGATAATAAAGAATATCCAATGCCAATTCTAACTAGTGATCAAGACACTGTTTATGTTGGTAGAATTAGATATGATTTAGTAAATGAAAAAGGCATAACTATGTTTGTTTGTGGTGACCAGGTAAGAAAGGGCGCCGCAACTAACGCAATTGAAATTGCTTTAAAATTATTTGATATTAGGTAGGTATAATTATGATAGTTATAACTAAATTTGGTGGTAGCTCATTATCTTCAGCAAAACAATTTGCTAAAGTTAAGAAGATTATCAAAGCGGATGATAAAAGAAAAGTAGTAGTATGTAGTGCTCTTGGTAAGAGAAATAAAGAAGATAGTAAAATTACTGATTTACTATATATTCTACATGCTCACCTAAAATATAAAGTATCTTATGATGAGGTATGGAATGTAATTTATTCTAGATTTACAGATGTAGAGCGTGAATTAAAGCTAGATATTAATATCGCAGCTGATTTAGATAAATTAAAATCAGAATTAAATAAAGATATATCAGAAGAATATTTAGTAAGTAGAGGAGAATATTTAACTTCTAAATTAATGGCTGCTTACTTAGGATTTGAATTCTGTGATTCAAAAGACTTATTAAAATTCAATTATGATGGTAAGCTTGATGAGGAAGCAACTGGTAAAAATATTCAAGATGCATTTGAGAAGAATCATCAAATGGTAGTTCCAGGATTCTATGGTAGCTATCCAAATGGACAGGTTAAGCTACTTTCTCGTGGTGGATCTGATATCACTGGTTCAATCCTTGCTAAATACTTAGGTGCCTCAGTTTATGAAAACTGGACTGATGTATCAGGTATTTTAGCTGCGGACCCTAAGGTTGTTGAAAATCCTAAGGCTATTAAAGAAATAACATATACAGAGCTTCGTGAATTATCATATATGGGTGCTTCAGTATTACATGAAGAAACTATATTCCCAGTTCAAAGTGTTAATATTCCAATTAATTTAAGAAATACTAATGAGCCTGATAATCCAGGTACATTAATTAAAAATGTTTGTGAAGATACAAATACACTAGTTACAGGTATTGCTGGTAAGACTGATTTCATTTCATTTGATATTTATAAAGATCATATGTCAAATGAGGTAGGTTTCTTACGTAAGGCAGTAGAAATATTTGAAAAATTCAATGTTTCAATTGAACATATACCTTCAGGTATAGATTCATTTTCTGTAGTAGTATCAAAAGATTCAGTTGAAAAATATCAATACGATATTATTATGGAACTTAAGAATAAGCTTGGAGCAGAAGTAAATATCGTAAATGATATATCACTTGTTGCCGTGGTTGGTAGAAACATGGCAAAGAAGAGTGGTATCTGTGCTAAGATATTTGAAACATTAGGATCTAATGTAATTAATGTAAGATTATTAGCTCAAGGACCAAGTGAGTTAAACATTATCATTGGTGTAGCTAAAGTAGATTACAAGAAGACAATTAATTGTTTATATAATGCATTATTAGGATAATTATAAAGATAGGAGGAATTTATGGATAAATTATTATTTACATTAAATGTAGTATTGCCGATAATTCTTCCTATTTTTTTAGGCTATTCTTTAAAAAGAATTGGATTTTTAAAGGAAGAATTCTTAAATGGCATTAATAAATTAGTATTTGTTGTATTATTACCTGTTTTATTATTTTCAAATATATATTTAGCTGATTTATCTACAATTAATTGGGCATTTTGTGGTATTGCCGCAATTGCCATATTCGCACTCTTTGGAGTGGGATTGATTGTTGTATTATTTATAAAAGATCCTAAACAAAAGGGTGTAATGCTTCAAGCATCATTTCGATCTAATTATGCCATTATTGGTATACCACTTGCTACCTTAATTGGTGGTGATGAGGCTGGTGCTCAGGCAGCAGTTGTAGCTGCGATATCAGTACCACTATTTAATATGCTAGCAGTAATAGCTTTATCAATGTTTGATAAAACAGAAGATAATAAAATTGATATAAAAAGAATGTTATTTAAAATTGTAACTAATCCATTAATTATTGGTGTTGTATCAGGTGTACTTGTATGCTTAATTGGTTTATGGATAGATGCTGGAACTGGTAATAGTAGAGTATTATATCAAATAGTTAATAAAAATGATGGTACAGTTAAATTTATTGGCACAACAATCGATTATATTGGAAGATGTGCTACTCCTATGGCACTACTAGTTTTAGGCGGTAAATTTGAATTTAGTGCCGTTAAGAAGCTATGGCCACAGCTTACAATATCTGTGACACTTCGTTTAATTATTACACCTACAGTAATGTTAATAATATTTTATTTAATCGGATATAGAACTAAAACTGATTTTGCAATACTAATTGCCCTTTTCGCAACTCCTATTGCGGTATCTAGTGTTCCGATGGCTGCCCAAATGGGACAGGATGAGGAGCTAGCAGGACAAATAGTGGTTTGGACAAGTGCTTTATCAGCATTTAGTTTATTCTTTATAATATTAATTTGTAGTTTAATTGGTATTTTCTAGGAGTATTATTATGGAATCGTTAAAAGAATTATTTAGAATAGGAAATGGTCCTTCATCATCACATACAATGGGGCCAAAAAAGATTGTAGAAGAATTTATTAAAAGATATCCAGGTGATGATTATATTGATGTAACATTATATGGTTCTTTAGCCTTAACTGGTAAAGGCCACTTAACTGATGTTGTAATTGATGATGTTTTAAAAGATAAGAAGCATAAAATCAATTTTGATATCAAAAAGAAGGTTAAGCACCCTAACACAATGTTAGTAGAGGGCTATCTTAACAATAAAAAAGTACATAAGATGATTGCTAGATCTGTTGGCGGTGGTGCTATTGAAATAGATGGTGAAAAGCCAGTAGTTAAAAAAGATGTTTATCCTTTAAATAACTTTGAACAAATATCTACATATTGTAAAGAACATAATCTAAGATTATACGAGTATGTTGATGAATGTGAGCCTGAAATAGGTGAATACCTAAAAGAAGTTATGCAGGTAATGTCTGATGCAGTACATAGAGGACTTGAAAAGGAAGGTGCACTTCCTGGTAAATTACAGGTGCAAAGAAAAGCAAAAAAGATTGCCGCCCAAAATCCACCTACACTTATGGAACAATATTTTAAAAATATCTTATCTTATTGTTTTGCAGTAAGTGAGGAAAATGCTTCAGGTGGATTAATTGTTACAGCTCCTACATGTGGTGCTTGTGGTGTAATTCCAGGTGTCTTAATGGCACTAAGAGTAAGTAAGACATTTACAGAAGAACAATTATTAAATGGTTTAAAAACTGCCGGTTTAATTGGTAATTTATTAAAAACTAATGCTTCAATATCAGGTGCCGTTGCTGGATGTCAAGCTGAGGTAGGTAGTGCATGCTCAATGGCTGCCGCATTAATTTCCGAGGTTAATGGTAAAGATATTGAAACTATTGCTCATGCTGCAGAGCTTGCAATGGAGCACCATTTAGGCTTAACATGTGACCCTGTTATGGGCTATGTCCAAATTCCTTGTATATCTCGTAATGGTCTAGCCGCTGTTAGAGCATTCTCATCATATTCACTTGCTTGCTACATCGAAGGTGTACCATCAAGTATCTCATTTGATGAGATTTGTGAGATTATGCTAAAGACTGGTATGGATTTATCATCTAAATACCGTGAAACCTCAAGTGGTGGCTTAGCTAAGCTTAAGAAGAGTATTATCAAGAGATTAAATGCGATTGATTTAGAAGTAAATAAAGAACAATCTGAAGAAGAGTAGAGTTTTTCTTTATTTGTTATCATTTATATGATAAAATTATTTTGTTGAAATCTATAATGGGGAGAAATAATAAGGTTTCTTATTATGCGTGGTCGATATGGAACTAGATGAAATGTTATTATATTTAGGCGTTCGTACCCAAACTGAAGAATCTATCAGACTTTGTTATATGCTTGATATGGAGGCTTTCAATATGATGGAGGCTAACAATTATAAAAGATATGATGAAGAAAGATATAATTATGAATGTGTCTTTAAAGATCTTTTAGATGAACTAGGCTATGAAAAACTAGATTCTCTAGAAAAAGAAGAAATTGAGGATACTGTTTTATTGATTGATTTAGATGAAGTTGATAAAGAATTTAGAGACCAATATTTTACAGGTCTTGAAAGAACTTTATTAAGATTTAATAGATTCGATTTAATAAGCTTCCAACCAGTTAAGGAAACTAATATTGATGGCTTAACTGCCAATGCTTATTTATATGAATTAAAAAACGAATTTGAAGAAGCAATTAAATGTTATAAGAAATTAGGACTTTCTAATAGAATTCAAATTTGTGAAAACAAAATGCAATATATGTGATGAATAGACATCTATTCATCATTTTTTTACAGGAGTAAATATGACGTTTGTAATAATATCTCAAATCTTACTTTTGGGTGTTGCCCTTAGCATGGATGCTTTTGCAGTATCTGTTACTGATGGCTTGACTTACACAGATATTAATAAGAAAAAATCATTTTTCATTGCCGGTGTATTTGGTTTTATGCAGGCGCTAATGCCACTACTTGGCTACTGGATAGTAGAAATAATTACTATGATAGTAGATGAGGCATCTGGTGCTAATGCAGGAAAGATAATGGGCGATGTAGTTTCTTGGATAGCCTTTTGTCTACTTTTATTCATTGGTATCAATATGATAATTGATGGTATAAAGGAATTAAAAAAGCCAGTTGAAGAAAAAGAAGCTAAATCATTTAGTGTTAAAGAGGTTCTATATTTTGGGTTCGCTACTGCAATTGATGCATTAGGTAGTGGTGTAGCCCTTCATTCAGGATTATCTAATAATTATACAATTTGGTTACATGTATCCATTATTATGATTACTACATTTGGAATATCATTAATTGGATTATTCTTAGGCAATAGAATAACTAAATTGCTTCATAATAAATATGAAATAACAACTATTATTGGTGGTGTAATTCTTATTGGTCTTGCGGTATGGATTATACTAAGTCATTATTTCGGATAAAAGGAGGTCTCTATGTTCGAAAGAATTTATTTAAACCGTGGTTGGCTATTTAAAGCTAAAGGCAAAGAAGAAATTGTTAATATCCCTCATAATGTAGCAGATATTCCATATAATTATGCTAATGAAGATGATTATCAATTTGTATCTACATACGAATGTAAACTAAGTGTACCTCTTTCATATAAGAATAAATTCTTATTACTTAATTTTGAGGGTGTAGCTCATAAATCAAAGCTTTATATTAATGATAAGCTAGTAGGTGAGCATATTGGTGGCTATGATGCCTTTAAATATGAAATATCTAGCTTTATTAATTATGGTAAGGATAATAAGATTGTAGTTGAGGTTGATTCAACTGAAGATCCTAATATCCCTCCATTTGGTAATGTAGTAGATTACATGACATATGGCGGAATTTACCGTGATGTATATCTAGATGTATGTAATGATTCATATGTTAATGATGTATTTGTAAAGCCAATCCATAAAGGTAATAAATGGAGTGCTCAAATAGAGGTAGAATTATTTAATTATTCAAAATACAACCTTATTATTTCCTTTGAGGGTAAAGAGGTTATTAATAAAGTAATTAGACCTAAAGGTGAAAAACACATTGTTGATGTTGATTTCGATGATCCTAAACTATGGGATATTGATAATCCAAATATGTATGATTTAAAGATTGAACTTTTCACTAGTGAAAGAGGAGTGACTGATACATATCATACTGAATTTGGTCTACGTACATGTGAATTTAAACCAGATGGATTTTATTTAAATGATAAGAAAATTAAGATTGTAGGCCTTAATAGACATCAATCTTATCCATATGTAGGCTATGCAATGCCTAAGAGTATGCAGGAACTTGATGCTGAAATTTTAAAGAATGAGCTTCATGTTAATGCGGTTAGAACATCTCATTATATGCAGTCACATTATTTCTTATCTAAATGTGACCATCTAGGACTTTTAGTATTTACTGAATCTCCAGGCTGGCAGCATATCGGTGATGAGAAATGGAAGGAATTAGTATGCAAAAACGTTGAGGCTATGGTTAGACAAAACCGTAACCACCCATCAATCATTTTATGGGGCGTTAGAATTAACGAATCAGTTGATGACCATGACTTATATACTAAGACTAATGAAATAGCTCATAGACTAGATTCTACACGTCAAACTGGTGGCGTTAGATGTTATAAAAAGGGTGAAGAGCTTGAGGATGTATACACATATAATGATTTCATCGATCCTAATGAGGATAGAGGCTTATCTAAAAAGAGTGATGTAGTATCATCTAATATTCCATATTTAGTATCTGAATTTAACGGTCATATGCATCCAACAAAGATGTTTGATAGAGAAGATGTTAGGGTAGAACAAGCACGTCGTTTATCACGTGGCATGAATGAATTCTATGGCGATGATGAAATAACTGGCTTTTTTGCATGGTGCATGAATGATTATAACACTCACAAAGATTTCGGTAGTGGTGATAGAATTTGTTACCATGGTGTACTTGATATGTTTAGAAACCCTAAGGTTGCATCATATTTATATTCATCTCAAGGTGATGAACCTTATTTTGAATTATCATCTCATTTAAACATTGGTGATTATGATGCATCAGTAATAGGTGATGTATGGGCCTATACTAACGCAGATGAGGTTAGATTATATAGAAATGGTGAATTAATTAAGACATACACACATGATGATACGCCATTTAAAAATATCCCTCATACACCAATTCTAATAAATGACTTTGTAGGTAATCTATTAGAGGTTAAAGAAGGATATTCTAAAAAATCATCTGATATGATGAAAGAAGTCTTATTCGCAACCTTAAAATATGGTTCTAAGATGCCATTTAAATACAAGAAGATGTATTTAAAGCTAGTCTTAAAGGAACATATTACTTTTGAAAAAGGTTATGAATTATATGGTAAATATATTGGTAACTGGGGAACAAAAGAAATTGTATATTCTTTTGAAGCCGTAAAGAATGGCGAAGTATTCAAAACAATAGATTTAGGTAAGGTAAGGTCTACTCACCTAGAATATAAGATTTCATCTAATACTCTAGTTAATGGTAATTCATATGATGTTGCCTTAGTTAGAATTAAGGCAGTAGATCAAAATGGTAATGTCTTACCATATTATAATGAAGGATTCACAGTTTCTACTAGTGGCTCAATTGATTTAATTGGACCTAACGTATTGACATTTAAAGGTGGTTACGCAGGTGTTTATGTTAAATCTAATGGAAAAGCTGGTAAAGGTGTATTAAAGATTAATACATACATAGAAAATAAAGAAATAGAATTTGAAGTAAAATAATAAATTAAGGTAAATTATGTGAGAACTTATTTGTAAATTTTCATAATTTACCTTTTTTATTTATTTGAGTTATTCCATATTGAATTATAAATAATATTGACCTATAATTTTATAAAAGGGGTAACTTTTCTATGCAGTATGAATTAATAGTTAGAAAAACTGTTTCACAATTTATTGAAAAAATATTTCGCTTTTATAATTATGATTTTAATCATGATGAATTCAAAAAAGTGGTCTATAATGAACGTCAA
>JAFTDB010000002.1 GCA_017454375.1 Acholeplasmatales bacterium
AGATGATAATTATGCAAAATATTAGACCATCAGCAGAATTAAGAAATAAATATAATGAAATATCAAACTTATGTAAGGAAACTAGAGAACCAGTTTATATAACAGTAAATGGTCATGGTGACACTGTAATATTAAGTTTAGAACAATTTAATCAAATGCAGGCTGAATTAGAATTATTAAAAATGCTAGCTGAATCTGAAGAAGATGTTAGAAATGGAAGAGTTGCTCCTATCGAAAATACATTTGATGATATTAGAAAGAAGCTTGAGCTATAATGAATTATAAAATTATAAGAACTGATAAATTCAATGATCAATTAACTGATATTATTATGTATATAAGAGATACATTTTCAAAGAAAGAAGCAGTAGACTATCTTAATTATCTTGAAACTATAATGAATAATTTAAAAGAATTCCCTTATATTGGAGTTGTACCTAGATACCAATCCATTGCTAAACAAGGATATCGAGCTATTATTTGTAAGCAAAATATAGTGTTTTATAAGGTCAATGAAGAAACTAAAGAAATAATTTTAAATATTATTGTATCTTCAAAAAGAAATTATATAAACTTAATTTAGGAACCATTTATGAGATTATTATTTGAAATAGATTTAAAAAATTATGATAAAAATGGTAAAGCATTTATTAGACCATCAGCTAGAGCCATTATTATAAAAGATAATAAAATATATATGGTTCATAGCCTTCTATATGATTATTATAAATTCCCTGGTGGTGGAATAGAGCATGATGAATCTAATATAGATGCTTTAATAAGAGAAACTAAAGAAGAAGCAGGTTTAATAGTAATTAAAGATTCTATAAAAGAATATGGTTATGTTCATAGAAAACATAAATCTATTGATCCAAATTATGAGATATTTGATCAAAACAATTATTATTATCTATGTGATGTAGAAAACAAGATATTAGAACAACAATTAGATGATTATGAGAATTTTGAAAAATACACTTTAGAGCTAGTTGATCCTAGAATTGTTATAAATATAAATAGAAATAAAGAACATGGTCCTATAGATTTAGGTATGATAGAGCTGAAGCTAAAGTGTTAGAATTATTAATTAAGGATGGTTATTTTAATTAGAATTATCGCGAGCCTTCCGACTGGCTTTCTCTGTCATCTGTGCAACATCGAGCTATGGCGTTAGACATGTTTATTCAAGACCCTGTCAATTGGCAGGGTCTTTTCTTTTTTTTATTTAAAAATAAAAGTTGTCCCATGTTTGTCCCATTGTGTGTGGCATAATTAAAAAAGAAAATTATTATATGTGGAGGCGTGACATATGAAACGTATTTTTGGCTTTTTACTTGTATTATGTGCATTATTTGTTTTAATCTCTTGTGGTAATGGAGTAGATTGGAATGATTCAAATGGATTTAATAATGCTAAGTATTTAGAATCAACACATAAAGAGGATAACGAAAAGCTTGTTATTAATGTTGATAATAAGGATAAATATTTAAATAATATTACGAAGGATAAAATTATTGTTAAGGCTAGAGGTAATAATTCTAGTAGTGATACAAAGGAATTAACTGGTGCTGAATTACAAAAGGATGCTATAAAGGATTATGAGCTTTTAGTTGAGGATAATAATATCAAAATTATACTTCCAAGCTATGAGAAGAGTATATATGTAGTTGTATTTAATAAATCTATTACAAAGGATAATAATTTTGCTTATGCGTATAATTCACTAATTGAAGATAAACATAATAATCAGCCATATGTAAATATAGAAGATCTTAAATATCTTTGTGGTGATGAAAATCCAATTTTTATTGTTTATTATAAAAATATAAATATAGCTGATAAAAATAAAATTGAATTTTCTGGGGCTTTTGCTGATTTATCATTAATGAATTGTCAGGTTGACAGTGAATACATAAAAATTATTACTGATGGTACAATATCAGATGGAGATTTTGGCTTTGTTACACTTAAGGGTGGATTCTTTGAAGGAATTGATACTGATATTGATTTATATTTTGCTGTTTATTCTGTAGCTTATCATATTGATTGTAGTACATTAAAATTAGAAAATAATGAATTATCATTTGTCGCGTTATTTTCAAATAAATCATTTGATAATATAGGTGTTGATAATGTAAATTTTGATCCTTTTGATATTTCTAAGGTTGAAATTGTAGGTGAAAAGAAGGATGGCTTAAAAATATATATACCATTTGAGGGTACATTTGATGAAGTATTATCTAAGCTTGCATTTGGGAAAATAGTTGTTGATGAGGATTTAACTGATAATTTATCAGGTATGGAAATTTCATTCGATATTAATTTTCCAACATTTGACCTATATTCTGAATTAAAAGGAAAGGATTTAATTATTCATTTTAGATATCATGATGTTATTACAAATGATATCAAAATGGATAATATCCAAATAGAAAGCTCTAATTTAAGGCTTACTGGTGATAATGCTAATGCAGCATTAAAAGAAATAATTGAGGTATCTAATGGATTTGATTATATTATTGAAACATCTGAGGAATTAGACGAGGTAGATGGTACATTTAAGATTGTCTCTGAAAACCCAATATTTAAAACATTATGGGGCGTAGAACAAAATATTCCACCTTTATATTTTGGATGTACAAATGATAATAAGGTTGTTTTACAATCATATCTAAAGGGTGAATATGAAGAATCATTCTCTGAAACTATGATTACTGCAAAGCCAGATGTTGATACAGTTGCTCATGTATTACAATTTGCTGGATATGCAGCACAGCTTGGTGTAGCAATTTATAAGGCAGATGCATTCCAAATAATCGGCTCTGTTATGAATATTGCTCAGCTATTTGGCCTAACTGGTAAGAGTGGTGAACCTACTATACAGGATGTATTAAATAAACTTCAAGATATGGATAATCAATTAAAGGCTATCGATAGAAAAATGGATGCCTTAAAGCAACAAATGCTAGATAGCACAACTGCTATACAGCTTGGTGTTGATAAAATATTATTTAATCAATATCGTTCAACTTGGGATTCATTCTATGAAAATTATATTGAAAAGATAGAGGATTTATTAAGAAATTATACTACTGATGTTAGAACATATTATGTTAATTTTGTTAGAAATACAGATGATGTAGCATTAGAATTAAAATATTTTACAACAAACGATAATAAAACAATATTAAGTATGGAAAATCCTGATGATCCTAATCATTCACTTGAGGGATATCCATTCGCATCAAGTAAGAGTGTAACAATAAATAAATCATATTTTACTGAGGCTGCAGATTTAACACGTAGAAGCCAAGGCTATAGTGAAGATTTCGATAATTTGTTCAGAAAATGCTTAAAGAATAATTTAAAGGCTTCATATCCTGATTTATCAGATGCAGATTTTGATAGCTTATTTACTGATGTTTATGGTCATATTGCAGGTTTAGCTCAATTTAGTGCAGTAAAAGCTGACACTGCTAAAAATATGAGAAATCTATTTGTAGATTTTGCAAAGCAATTATCAGGTAAGGCAACTGGTACATCTAAGATGGTTTATTATTATAAAATGCTAGAATCATTATATAATTTCCAAAGTGAAGCAGAAGCTGAAATGAAGCAATTTAGAGTTAATATGAAAAAGCTATTAGATGAATATGCAGGATATGCAACTATAATGGCACAATTCTGTTCAGGTATAGATAAAAGTGAAATTACAAATTCTTATAATGATGCATATGAATATATTAAGAATAATGATAATATGAGAAAGGTTGGACAAAACCAGGATTATTGTTACACAATAAATTCAAATATAGCGGCTAATGTAGTAAGATGCTCATTTGACAAGGGATTTAATGATGCAGGAAAGAATAAGTGTTCATTCTGGTATAATTATAAAACATATAATGAAGAAACTGATCAAACTATAGATGTAGTTAATAATTCTAAATTATTATCAGATGCTAATTTAAGTATTATTCATGCACGTGCTGTAAATATACTTCAGTATAGTGGACAATCTGGAGATGTATCATTATTCTCATATTTCCAATCTAAAGGAATAATCACTTCAAATATGAAAAAGAAATATAATGGAACTCAAGCAATTACTTCATATACTGGTATTAATGATCCTTCAACATCTAGCTTTAATGTAATATGTACATCAATTGGTGTTGGTAATTACTTCGATTATGGAACGACTTATTCATATAAGGGCTCTAGGGAAAGTGACTGTTGGAGTGCAAGAGAGGCTTCTGGTACAATATTCGATTTAGCATCAAATAAATCAGCAGATAATCATATTAATCGTATGGCAAGATATGATGAATCACATTGGTATTGGAGTACAGATGAGCATTGGGCATTCGAAGAATACATAACTGGTAAAATAGCTTTTGCAATTATAAGAGCTTAAATTTAAAAATGTTTTGAAGCCCTATAGGTTTTAGTATATCGGTTATTCTATTAACTTGAATTTATGATTTAGAAAAAACCGAATACTGGAAGCATACAGATTTAGTTGGTAGATTTTATCAAGTATTTGTTATATAAATATGCTTACAAATAAGAAATGACATAAAACATAAGTATGAATGACCTTGTCAAATTTGGCAGGGTCTTTTATTTTTGTCTTAATTCAACAAGCCCATTCCAACCAACATTATATGTTGGGGATTTTTTCTTATTATCAAACTTGACAATAGGGGATATATACCCTATAATATTGTTAGGAAAGGAGAGTAAAAATTGCCAACTATTTCGTCGTTTTATGGCATACTGATACTAATGCA
The DNA here is from genome assembly GCA_017454375.1 of Acholeplasmatales bacterium. Lineage (GTDB taxonomy): Bacteria > Bacillota_I > Bacilli_A > Acholeplasmatales > Anaeroplasmataceae > Anaeroplasma. Next base: position 4,794 of record JAFTDB010000002.1, read on the forward strand.
TTTAACTAGGAAAGAGCATAATCCGCCACATATACATGCTATATATGGTGAATATGAAGCAACTTTTTACATTGATGATGGAGAAATATTTGATGGCTATTTTCCTAAAAATGGCAAAGTATTAGTAAAAGAGTTTATTTTGAAGTACAAAAATGAATTGAAGGAGATGTGGGATAATGAAGTGTACAAAAAACTTCCACCACTACAGTAATTATGCAAAAGGCTATTAAACTAATCTTAAAAGAGAATACAACCTTTGACATGTTTTTTCTTGATGAAACTGTAAAGAGATACGATATATTATCATTAGCAGATAAGTTTCCACAATTAAATGAATTAAAGAGCAGAAAGTTGTTTTTAAAAGGACATCTTTTGGGATGGAGTGGAGTTGTCTGGAATGAAGAATTAGATGTATCTGCTGAAACAGTCTATGAAGAAGGAATAGATGTCACAAATGAATATGATGATACAAATATATTGAACATTGTCATAGGGTATAAAATTAAAGAAAAAAGACTTCAAAAAGAAATGTCTCAAGAAGAATTAGCCTTGAGAGCTAAGATAGATCAATCAGATTTATCTAAAATTGAAAGAGGCACTTTAAATCCATCAGTAAAAATTTTAAATAAAATTGCTTCAGGCTTAAGTTTAAAACTTAAGCTCTCTTTTGAATAGCATTTTGAGAAAAATCATCATTTTTTGGTAAAAAACGACGGACTATTTAGCGAATTTGATAAAAATATAGATATATAATAAGTCTCATCATTTCTGATGAGGCTTTTTTGTCCCATGTTTGTCCCAATACATGTGATATTCTATAATTAGAAAAAAAGTAAACTTTTTTTATTGTACATTTTGTGATATCATAATATAAAGGTATTTGCGTTTCGGAGGTGCTATTTATGGTAGCTTGTTTTATCATTGTCGGAATAGCTCTTGCATTATTGGTTTATTACATAATCATTAAATGCCAAAAATATGATTTAAAAGAATTATTTTTTAAAACAATTATATCGACACTTTTTGTTGTTTTGGCATTAGTAGCTACTTATAATTCTGGCAAATTTACGATTTTTAATCTATTTGTAATAATAGGATTAGTACTAGGGTTAATCGGTGATATTCTACTTGATTTAAAGAATATCGATTTAGAAAGAACTGTTGGTTATACATATGGTGGCTTTGTTGCTTTCGGACTTGGTCACATTATGTATATGACAGGTCTAATAATGACATATTTCAAAGGTAATGCATTATTCATTATTTGCCCTATTATTTTAGACATAATCATTTCAATTATAACATTAGTAATGGAAAAACCATTGAAGCTTAATTATGGTAGCATGAAGCCTACTGTATTTTGTTATGCATTATGCTTATTTGGTACATTCTCATTTGCATTATCTCTAGCAATTCAAAATGGCTTTGCTGTAACATCACTTAATATGTTCTTAGTAGGTGCTACCTTATTTGCAATATCTGATTTAGTATTGTCAGGAACATATTTTGGTAAAGATAAGGAAAGACCAATTGATTTTATTATGAATTATATTCCATATTATGGAGCACAATATGTAATTGCATTTTTATTGTTATTCTTATAGTAAAAAGGAGATTCAATTATGATTTGGGCTTTAAAGAAGTGTTATTATAGAACATCTCAAAAATTATTAAAATTCGCAATGCGATTTATGGATTGGAAGGAACCAGTCCTACTTGAAGGAGAAGGTGCAGTATTAAGACTTCCTTCCTTCATTAAAGACAAAGGTGTTAAGAAAGTATTAATAGTAACTGATAAAGGATTAATGAGTCTTAATATGCTTGATCCCATGATTGAAGGATTAAAAAAGGAAGACATTGAATATGTCATCTTTGATGGCGTTCAACCAAATCCAACTATTAATAGTATTGAAGAATGTAAGGATGTCTATAACAATAATAATTGTGAAGGCATCATCGCCTTTGGTGGTGGCTCACCAATCGACTGTGCGAAGGCTGCGGCAGCTAGAGTAGTTAAGCCTAAACAATCAGTTAGAAAGATGAGAGGATACTTGAAAGTTCATAAAAAGCTTCCTCCATTCTTTGCTGTACCAACTACGGCAGGAACAGGATCAGAGGTTACACTTGCGGCTGTTGTGACTGATTCAGAAACACATGAAAAGAACGCAATCGCTGATACATGCTTAAGACCAAAATATGCGGTACTAGATCCACTATTAACTATTGGCCTTCCACCTCATATTACATCAACAACCGGAATGGACGCTATGACTCATGCGGTTGAAGCATATATTGGTAAGAGTAATGTCAAATCAACATTTAGATATGCAGAAGAAGCTACAAAATTAATTTATGATAATCTAGAAAAGGCATATAATAATGGCAAGAATGTTGAGGCTAGAAAGAATATGCTAAAGGGTTCTTATTATGCAGGTAATGCATTCACAAGAGCGTTTGTTGGTTATGTTCACGCAATAGCTCATAATCTAGGTGGACTATATAATACACCACATGGACTTGCTAACGCTGTTATCCTACCATATGTATTAAAGTGGTATGGGGCAAGTGCTCACAAGAGACTTGCAAAGCTAGCTGATATCATTGGTATTACAAATGATAAGATGACATTAGAAGAAAAGGCTAATGCATTCATATCTGAAATTGAAAGAATGAATAAGGCAATGAACATTCCTGATAAATTTGATTTTATCAAGGAAGAGGATATTCCTGTTATAGTTTCTAGAGCACTAAAGGAAGGCAATCCAGGATATCCAGTACCAAAGATTATGAATAAAGCTGAATGTGAAAAGCTTATTAGAAAGATAATGAAATAATTGTTTAAAATTAATGAATTGGAAGTGTTATTATGCAGAGTGTCGAAGAGAAAAAGGCATATGATAATGTAATAGTCAAAACATGTTATGTTACAGATGTATTATATTTAATGCTACATATCATATATCTTGTATTATTCTTAATTGCTAAGGTATATGTAATGGTATATATAAATATAGGCAGTATAGTTATTTATATGTTATTCTATTTCTTAATTAAGAATAAAAAGTATTATCTATATGCATTAGGATGTGGAAATGAATTCTTAATTTCGATGTCAGTATCTACAATCTTAGTAGGCTTTAATGCAGGATTCCATCTATGTATTATTGGTCTATGTGTAGTATCATTCTTTACTGTCTATTTTTCAAAACAAAATAGAGATGTAAAGAATGCACTCACTTGGTGTGTGTTATCAGCATTAATATATTTAGGACTACTTTTCTATTGTAACTTTAATAATCCAGAATATGTCCTAGATAAGTGGCTTGTTATTACACTAAGCTCAATTCACTCTGTTGCTGTATTTGCTTTTATCGCAGCATATCTAATGATATTCTTAAAATATGCAATGCAGCTTGAACAAAGAATTATTAATGAATCAAGAATTGATAATCTAACACAAATTCATAATCGTTATGATCTATATAATTATATAGAGTCAATAGAGATTAAAAAGGATTATGTATTATCAATGTTTGATATTGATGATTTCAAAAAGATTAATGATGTCTATGGACACCTATGTGGTGACTATATATTAAAGGAAGTAGCTAGTATTGCTAGCACAACATTAGCTACATCATTCGTATCTAGATTTGGTGGAGAAGAGTTTGTTATCATCTCTAGAATGAATGGTAATATAGAAAACACATTTAGAGATATTGATATATTACGTAAGAAAATAGAAGAGAACACTTTTGTATTTGATGATAATCTAATTCATATAACTATTACTATCGGTGTTCAACAATTTGAAGAAGAATTCGATATTGAGAAATGGATCAGCAGTGCCGATAATAAATTATATAGCGGTAAAAAGGCTGGTAAAAACAGAACTATTATTTAAAAATAATATAACCTAGTCGTATTTTATATGATTAGGTTTTATTTTTGTCCCATGTTTGTCCCTAATCATATGATATTATATAGTAGAAAAAAGGAGGATATTATTATGAAAGGTAAATTAGTTAAAGCAGTACTTGGTTTATCACTTGTAGCATTATCAACTACACTAATTGCGTGTGGTGGTAATAATGCTCCAACAACTACAAGTACAACAACTACAAGTACAACAACTACAACAAGTCCTACAACGACTACTACTGTACAACCAACAACTACACCAACAGTAGCACCTACCACAACTCCAACATCAACAACTAGTGAAACAAAGTATACAGTTAAGTTTGATACAGATGGTGGTAACGCTATTGCTGATCAAGAGGTTGTTAAAGATGGTAAGGTAACAAAGCCAACTGATCCAACAAATGGTGAATATGTTTTTGATGGCTGGTACAATGGTGAAACAAAGTATGACTTCAATACAGCAGTTACTGCAGATGTTACATTAAAGGCTAAATGGTATGGCGCAGAAGTTGATATGGGCGGCTTTATAGGTAATAATGTTGAAAACAAGGTTGGTTTTGGATTCAAAGATGAATATGTAGCAGAAGATTCAAATGTATTCAACAAGAATTTAGCATTATTCTTACTTGGTGCATCTACAATTTATGGTACACATGAGGCTATAACTAAATTTGATACAGATAATAATTTTACTAATATAGCAAATTATCCAACTTCTGAGGCTGATTATCATAAGATTTATTATTCATTCTCATGTAGAGATACTGATGGTGGCAAAATAATCATGGCAGTAATCAGAGGCATGGACTATGGTGATGAATGGGAAGATAATTTCAACCTAGGTGAGAGTGGCAATCATAAAGGATTTGATACTGCCGCTAACTATGTTTTAGCTGACTTAGAAACATATGTTAATGCTAATAAAGGAAACAAAACAGTCAAGGTTATAGTAACTGGCTTTTCACGTGCTGGTTCAGTAGCAAACGCGCTTGCTGATAAGCTATTATCTAAACAAGAAAAATTAGTTCCAGATTCTAATTTATATGTTTATACATTTGAAGCTCCAAAAGGAATTGATAAGACTAAACTAGAAAAATATAATAATGTATTTAATATAGTTAACTCTGCTGATATGATTCAAATCTTAGTAACAGATCAATATGGATTTGGTAGATGTGGAATTGATATTCAAATTGCTAATGATAATTTAGACACATTACTTGCAGCATTCAATTCAGAATTAGAATTACCTGAATTCAAGGCATCAGAAGATAATTATGCTAGCCCAACTGAATTTGCTAACTTTGTTATCAATAAATTATTAACATATGATTATGAACCTGAAAAAGCATTAAACACAAGAGAAGCATTTAATACTAATTATAAAGCTACAATTTCCTATATATTTAATAAGATAATATATGGAACAAAAGAAGAAACAAAAGAAGCAATTATGGCTGACATTAAAGCTAAGGTTGCAGAAAACCCACTTAGTATAATGTCTATCATTAGTACTGGCCAATCACTTCATGATTATTTAAAACCATTCCTAGATGAGGATGGTTTAGAATATGATGATGCCGAGTTATTAACTATTTGTAATAGTGTGGTTGGATTGGTTTCAGGACCAGGAATGGTCTTATTACTTCTTGCGGCAACATCTGAAGGTAGAAATAATTTAATTAGAATGATTGATATGCATTATCCTCTTATTTGTTATATATTATTAAAAAATTATACACATCAAGCACAATAATCTTTAAATGGAAATAAAAATAGTTTATAATAATTCAAAACATTTATAGGGGTGCTTAGATTATATGAAAAAGTTATTAGACACTTTGGCAGGAATGTCAGAATTATTATTCATTATTTTATTCGCAGTTGCAGGTAGCTTTATTGCAATTACTGATTTTGGAAGTGCTGGTGGGGTTAACAATGCTCAAATTGTTATGTCACTATTAGTATCTGCTGTAATCGCACTTGCTGCATTCGGACTTGCTATCACAGCAATAATAATGAAGAAGAAAGAACTAGCAAAGATTATGATTGCTCTATTATCATCATATATCCTTGTTAGAGCTGTAGTTGAATTTAGTAATACAATCCTAACATTTGCATACACAGAAAATGGATTCTCTATTACAATTTTAGTATTTGAGTTAATCTCTGCGTTAACTTTAATAGTTGCACTTGTTACATTTGTTATTCCATTCTTCAAACAAAATAGTAACGAATTAAGAGATTTATCTAGTATATTATTATTTGCTTATGTTTGTGTTAATGTATTACTATTCGTTTTAGGATTTGTTAATATCTTCGTTAATAACCTAGGATGGACAGCTTTCTTCACACAAACAGTTTATTATTTAGTTTATCCATCTATTATTCTAGTTGCTTACTTACATCTATTCTATAATAAGATGCCTGAAGCTAAAGAAGAAGTAGATCAGATAGAACAATAAAACCAAAAGAAAAGATTCAACTCGCGTTGAATCTTTTTTTATCTTAATGTTGCTTAAATTATACTTTCATGTTACAATATAGGCAACAAAATAGAAATACATATTCTAATTTGTTGAAAAGGTGATTTTATGTTAATGAATTATATAGAAGAAAACTATAAAAAGGGTGAGCCCATCTTCGTTAATGATTTATTAAAATTTGAAAATAATAAATATACATTAAGCAAAGAATTAAGTTCATTAGTAAATAAGAATCAAATAAAGAAATATGAAGATGGAATTTATTATTTAGCTAAGGAATCCGCTTTAGGTGAAATGCCTTTAAATCCAGAGGATATAGCAAAATATAAATATGTGTCTAAAGATGATGATTGTTATGGATATTATGGTGGACTATATCTAGCAAATAAACTTGGAATTACTACTCAGGTTCCGCTAGTTATTGATATAATAACTAACAAAACAAATTCATCTCAAAGAATGATTACAATTAGTAATCGTAAGTTTTATATTAAACCAGCTAGAGTTGAAATTAATAAGAACAATGTTAATGTATTACAATTATTGGATTTATTAAAAGATATAGATAAGTATTCAGAATATTCAAATGAATATTTATTTGGAAGAATAAAGAATTATATTGATATATGTAAGATTAGTAAAAATGATATTGATTTGTATATTAATTTATTTCCAATAATTGTGTATAAAAATATTTATGATTTGAGGTTGTATGATGTATTTGCATGAGAATAGAGAATTATTTAAAGATGTTTTAACATTAGTATCAGCTGAAACTGGCTATTCAATGGACATAATTGAAAAAGATTATTATGTTACAATGATTTTGAAAATATTAGCTAATAGTAAATATAAATTTGTCTTTAAAGGTGGTACATCTTTATCTAAAGTGTTTAATGTTATTTCTAGATTTTCAGAAGATATTGATGTAACTTTTGAAGAACATTTGGGTGAGAACAGAAGAAAAAGACTAAAATATGAAATACTTAAACCAATAGAAGATGAATTAGGCTTAAAGATAAAAAACTTCGAACGTATAGAGAGTGATAAAGATTACAATCATTATGATTATTACTACAAATCAGTATGTGATGATACTTTTGAAGGATTGCCATCATTCGTAAAACTTGAAACTGCTTTAATGTCTTATGCTTTCCCAACTGAAACAAAAATAGTTAGTAATTATATATATGATGTATTAGGCGATAAAAATAAGGAATTAATAGACAAATATGACCTGAATCCTTATGAAATGTGTGTTCAATCACTTGAGAGAACATATGTTGATAAAATATTTGCAGTATGTGATTATTATTTGTTAAATAAGCCACAACGAAATTCAAGACACTTATACGATATTTACATGATATCAAAATATGTTGATGCCAAAATGGTAAAAGAGTTGTTCCCAAAGGTTCGAGATCATAGACTGAAAATGGGAGAAAAAATCGCTCCTTCTGCAAATCCAAAAATAGACATCAAAGAAGTGTACAAAACGATAATGGAGTCAGATTTTTATAAAAGTGATTATAACCAAGTTACATCTAAGTTGGTTTTAAATCCGATTTCGTACGAAGAAGTAATGAATACGATTAACGAAATAATTAATGGATTATAAAATGGTTTATAGTTTTTGTTTAAGCTAAAAGAAAAGATTCAACTCGCGTTGAATCTTTTTTCTATCTCATTTTATTAATTTGATTTAACATGAACTCATTGAAATAATTTGTATCATCCTCTGGATAGATATCATATTCCAATGCGATTTCATAAAATATTTCTTCGATTAGATTTACTTCAATATTATTCTTGTCGAATATATCACAAGTAATTTCATCTACTAGCTCGAAATATTCATCAGGTGCATCTTCACCCTTAGATAGGAAATCATAAACCTTATCCTCTAATTCATTAAGCTTTGTGATTTCTTTTTTTATTGAATCATTATTTAATACTTCACCCTTAACCTCATCGATTAATAGAAGTAGGTTAACTGTTTGTGAACAAACCTCCATTCTATTGATGTTGTCTTTGAAATATTCATGTAATACTGATTTGATTATTTCAAATTCATCATAGATGAAATCATAACCTGTAGAAAAGATGTATTCCTCATCTTCAGATAATTTTCTTTTTTTCATTTCTTCAAAAAGATAATCAACTACGATAAAGACTGCTTTAAATCTTAATAGGATTTTACTTTTCTTTTTTACTAATGTTTCAATTAAAGTATTGTTTTCTTTTTTAAAGCTATAATAATCTTCGAATATTGTAAGTTCCATATTATCTAGTCTTCATTTGTGGGAATAGAATTACATCACGAATAGAAGTAGATTCTGTTAAGAAGATAACTAGTCTATCGATACCAATACCGATACCACCACATGGAGGCATACCGTATTCTAGTGCTTCACAGAAGTCAACATCCATTTCGTTAGCTTCATCATTACCCTTTTCTTTTTCTTTTAATTGTTCTTCGAATCTTTCTCTTTGATCAATTGGGTCATTTAATTCTGTATAAGCATTTGCGAATTCATGTCCGCCAATGAATAATTCAAATCTTTGAACGAATCTAGGATCCTCAGGGTCCTTCTTAGTAAGTGGAGAAATCTCAGTTGGGTGTCCACATAGGAATGTAGGTTGAATTAATGTTTCTTCACCATATGCTTCAAAGAATGCGTTGATGATATGTCCTGTTGTGAAGAAGTGAGGCTCAACCTTTACATTGTGCTTTTTAGCAAGCTCACAAGCTTCTTCGAATGTGTAGTTGTTAGCTTTGAAGTCAACACCTGTTTGTTCCTTGATAACTTCACACATAGTTACTTTTCTGAATGGCTTAGATAAATCAATCTTTTCACCTTCAACATTGAATGGGTTTTGGAATTCATCTTTTCCAAATACCTTGTGAGCGATATTCTTAATAACACCCTCACAGATTTCCATCATGCTGTCAAGGTTACCATATGCTTGATATAATTCTACAGTTGTGAATTCTGGATTGTGAGTTCTATCCATACCTTCATTTCTGAATAATCTACCAATTTCATATACTCTTTCAAGTCCACCAACGATTAATCTCTTTAGGTGTAGCTCAGTAGCAATACGTAAGTAGAAGTTAGCATCTAGTGCGTTATGATGAGTTACGAATGGTCTAGCAGTTGCACCACCTTGAATGTTTTGTAAAACTGGTGTTTCAACTTCAATGAATCCACGTTCATCAAAATATGATTGCATAGCTCTGATGATTTGTGGTCTTTGGATTGCAACTCTCTTTGCATCCTCATTCATAATTAAGTCTAGATAACGTCTACGATATCTTTCTTCAACGTCAGTTAAACCATGGAATTTTTCAGGAAGTGGTCTTAATGCCTTAGTTAAGTGAGTGTATTTTAAACAGTTAACTGTAACCTCACCAGTCATTGTAACCATTACTGTACCATTGATACCAACGATATCACCGATGTCAGCCATCTTGAATAGGTTATATTGTTCTTCACCAACATTATCCTTCTTAATATAGATTTGGATTTTACCATCTCTATCTTGAATTGAGAAGAATGATGCCTTACCCATCTTACGGATGAACATGATTCTACCAGCAACGCTAACATGAACGTCCTTAGCCTCTAGCTCCTCATGTGTTAATCCTTTATATTTTTCTTTGATTTCAGTACTTTTATTCTTTACATCAAATGCTTGTCCGAATGGATCAATACCAAGTTCAACATATTTCTCTAATTTACCACGTCTTACAAGCTCTTGTTCTGTTAAATTATTATCCATATTTTCACTCCTTTTTTTGAATGCTAGTTGATTATATCACATAAGATGTGATAAAATCAATAAGATTGAAGGTGAAGGAATGTATATTTACGAAAGAAAAGCACATTATCATGAAACAGATCAAATGGGAGTAATCCATCATTCTAACTATTTAAGATACATGGAAGAAGCTAGAATAGAGCTTTTAGACTCAGTTAATCTAAATTATAAGCACCTAGAGGAAATAGGTATTATATCACCAATTGTATCTGTTAATGTTGAATATAAAAAGCCAATTAGATTTGATGATATCATGCAAATAAAATTGTGGGTATCTAAATACACTGGTGTCTCTTTTGAAATTGAATATGAAATAGTCAATAAGGAAACACAAGAATTATGTATTAAGGCTCATTCAAAAAGCTGTTTTGTAAAAAATAATAGGGTTGTATCTATTAAAAAGGAATGCCCTGATATCGATAATACATTAAGGGAAAATATAGGATAATGGAAAAGATAGTTTTAAAAAGCTCATCACCAAGAAGATATGAACTTTTAAAGGCCTTAGGCTATGAATTTGAAGTGAAAACTTTTGATGTAGATGAAACAATGGATGATAATTTAACACCATTTGAAAATGTAAAAGAACTAGGTCTAAAAAAAGCTTTAGCAGGCCGAGAATTCTTTAAAGATTACATTCAGATTGGTTGTGACACAATAGTAGTGTTTGAGGATAAGATTTATGGCAAGCCACATAGTGAGCAAGATGCCTTTGATATGCTTAAGAAATTAAGTGGTAATATGCACTTGGTTATGAGTGGTTTAGCTGTTGTTTATAAGGATAAGGTCTTCAATGATGTATCTGTTTCTAAGGTCTTTTTTAAAGAGCTTAGTGATGAAGATATAAAGGATTATATTAAAACTGGTGAACCATTTGGTAAGGCTGGAAGCTATGCTATTCAAGGTATTGGTGGAAAGCTTGTAGATCATTATGAAGGATCACTAAATAATATTATTGGGCTTCCAACAGAATTACTTCAAAAGATGATGGAGGTCATTGAAGATGAAGTCAGGTAAGATTCTTTTAATAATTCAAACTGTATTTATGTATATCGCAATATTTATGTTTATTGCGGCATTTGCGATAGCTGTAGCACAAGAAGCTAACCCTGAGGCAGATTCATCTGTTGTACAGGGATTATTAATAGGGAAGTTTGTTGTTAACTTTATTCCACTTAATCTAGCTTTAGTATCTATTCTTATTGGCTTTATATCTATTTTCAAAAAGCCAAAGGATCCTACTAAATATTCTATGATTATTAAGCTAGTATTAATACCATTCTATATTCTTAATTTTATAGAATGGGTTATTTTAGGAATAGGTACCCTAAATCCATTCTTATTTATATTAGGAGCATTCCTAATTGTATTTGGAATAATGTTCACATATATTTGTATGCTAGCTACAGGTATATATAATATAGGATATGTATTTGGATTAATAAAAGAAGGTAAGGCTAATGGCTTAATGATAGCTGCCTTAATATTCCAATTTGTTTATGTATTAGATATCGTAGGTGCGATAATCCTATATATAGAAAATAAAAAGATCGGTGAAATTAATGAAAATTAGAGAAATTGAATTAAAAAACAATTTCATATTAGCCCCAATGGCTGGCATCACTAATGAAGCATTTAGAGTCATCTGTACAAAGATGGGTGCTGGACTTGTCGTTGCGGAAATGGTCAATGATAAGGCAATAGGATTTAAGAATAAAAGAACCTTAAATATGATTAAGGTTAATGAATGTGAGCATCCTATCTCTATGCAGGTATTTGGCCATGATTTAGAATCAATGGTAGAGGCTGCCAAATATATCGATAAATATAGCGATTGTGATATTATCGATATCAATATGGGCTGTCCAGTTAATAAGGTTGCCAAGAAGAATGAGGCAGGAGCTGCCTTACTTAAGGATCCTAACATGGTTTATGAAATCACAAAGGCCATTGTTGATAATGTAAAAAAACCAGTCACTGTTAAGATGAGACTTGGCTGGGATGAAGAATCAATCAACTGTGTTGAGAATGCAAAAATGGTTGAAAAGGCTGGTGCTAGTGCCATAACACTTCATGCTAGAACTAGAGCACAATTCTATAGTGGCCATGCTGATTGGGGTTGGATTAAGAAGGTAAAAGAAGCAGTCTCAATTCCAGTAATTGGTAATGGTGATATCACAAATGTAGATGAAGCTAAGAAAATGTTTGAAGAAACAGGCTGTGATGGTATCGCACTTGCTCGTGGTACACTTGGTAATCCATTTATATTTAGAGAATTAAATGCTTTCTTTAATGAAGGTATTAGACTCCCAAGACCTACAAATAAAGAAGTATTTGATACTATCTTATGGCATTATAATTTACTTCTTGATTTAAAGGGTGAGCATATCGCAATGCTAGAGATGCGTTCACAGGTTGCATATTACCTAAAGGGTATGCCTGGTTCATCTAAGATAAAAGATATGTGTAATAAACAAACAAACTTTAATGATGTTATTAATATATTAAAGGATTATTTAAAAATAGGAGAATAAAACAAAAAGCGATTCAAAACCGAATCGCTTTTGTTTTATCTAAAATGGGCTATCCTCATCATCAATAACATCTGTTGAATCATCATGGTCATTGAAAAAGCTATGTAATTCCTCATCTTGAATTAATGCTTCATAACGTTTCTTCATGTTATTGAATTGATTTACAATTAGATTCTCACTATCTTTTGCCTTAGCCATGATTTCATCATAATGATCAATGAAGTGGTTAACAATTCTAGAATCGATCTTTCCAGCATCTGCCCACTCCTCTAGAATATCCATAATCTCTTCATCAGAGAATGCTGATTTGTAGCTACGCTTACAATATAGTGCTGATGCTACATCGGCTACCATTAATATCTTATCACCAATAGACAAGTCGATTGCGAATAAGCCTTGTGGATAACCAGTACCATCTAATCTTTCATGGTGGTTGCTGGCAATCTTGATAACATCATCAGAGAAGCTGTTTTGTAATATCTCTTTTGTATATACTACATGCTTAGCCATAATTTCTTTAGCTTCACCCTCAAGCTTACCAGGATAACATAAGATATCTCTTGGAATTCTTAGCTTACCGATATCATGAACCAAACCAGCAAGATAAATCTTTTCTACCATACTTTGTGGTAGTCTTGATAATATCGCAAGCTCCTTAGCTATTTCAGCAGTAGTAACTGTATGAGCTAATGTCTCATTATTGTGGAATTCAAATGAGAAGTTAGTCATATAGATAAATGATAATAAATCTTCATCAGTAAATGGTAATTTAGAAATAAAGCCTGTAGTTTCATATAAATATAAATTAGATTTACTATTTAATGTTTCTAATACCTTAGGTTCCTTCTTTAAGAATCTAGTTAGCTTTCTAACCTGTTCAGGATTGAAATGAGAATTCATATCATTCTTTAATAAATCAATCATTTGATCTAATGTATATTCTTGATAATTATACATTACTAATTGATTTATTAATGTGATAAGTAAACCATAATAATATGCAAAATATGTAGGATCATCCTTATCTACCTTATCCTCAATCCACATTGCTTTGTAGAATAGAAGAGGTCTTGCTGCATCACCAAGTGGTGAACAATAACGCAAGAATGCATAAGTAGAAGCGGCTGCATATGCATGATTATCACGAGGCACTGATTTATCTAGATAGAATGTGCCAATATCCTTTAAAAAGCATGTCAAAACTAGTTTAGAAGTTTTCTCATCCATTAGCTCATAATGCTCTAAATATCTTTTCATAATGAATGCACATTTAATAGAGCTATCTACATAAGTGCTATCAATTTCTTGTAGTACCTTTCTAAGATATTTAATAATTGTATTGGCATCGTAATTTTTTAAATAAGATTCCATAATTTATACCTCCTAAAAGAATGGTGCAATCATATTTAGTATGAAGGCAATAAGCCATTGATAAATTGGCCTATGCTCCCATTCCTCTTTACTAACTTCTTTAGATTTATTTAATGCATCAATGAAATCATCATGCATTTCTTCAACAGCTTTATCTTTAATAATTAATGCTCCACATTCATAATGCAAAAACATACTACGGTAATCCATATTAACAGTTCCAACAAAGGCATATTTATCATCGATGATAATATTCTTCGCATGATTGAAGCCTGGTGTATATTCATATATTTTAACGCCAGCCTTAAGTAGCTTTTTATAATGAGCTCTACTCATATAATAAACTGCCTTTTTATCAGGAATGCCTGGAACTAGGATTCTAACATCTACACCATTTTCAGCCTTTAATGCCATTAGTGATATCATCGCGTCATCGATGATTAAATATGGTGTAGAAACATATGCATATTTTTGAGCGTGCATAATTAGATTAAAAAATGTTTTATATGCTACATCATTTGGTACGGTAGGACCATCACCAAAGCCTACAACATAATTATCATTATATATTGTATATTCATCTGCAACCTCTAAGTTGCCTTTGATTATTTGATCAGTTGAGATATACCACATTTCAACGAATAAGTCGATAAATGTTAAGGCGATATCTCCTTCAAATCTACAGGCATTATCACGCCAATGTCCAAAGCGTTCAGTGTTGTGGATATATTCATCGGCTAGATTGTCTCCACCAGTGTATGTAACAATACCATCTATACAACAAATCTTTCTGTGGTCACGATAGTTAATTAATGGGTTAAAGTTAAAGGTTAATGGTGAAAAGTTATTAACAACTAAATTAGGTATAGCACTTAATTTAGTTGAGATACTCTTTGAAAGAAGTAGCTTAGAGCCTACATCATCAAATAGGATATAAATCTTTACTCCCTCATTACCTTTTTCCTTTAATATTTCATATATTTCATCAAAGCATTTCCCATGGTTGATGATGAAATATTCCATCAATATAAATTTCTTAGCCTTCTTTAAATCCTCTAGCATTGCCTGATGCTTTTTCAAGGCATCATTATAAAATGTTACCTTGTTGCCTTTATAAAGTGGGGCATATGTTTGAGTTTGAATGTTATGGACAATCATATTAGCTACCTGATCTTCAGGTATTAATACATCTTGTGGGATGCTTGTCTTATTTAAGGCATCACTAATCTTTTTTTGTTTCCTATTTGAATGTGCTCTAGACATTGCGTTAAGAGTGTATAGTGTACAAAATGGAATAGGAGCAAGCAGAATAAGTATTGCCCAAGTGATTTTATAATTAGTAGAAATTGGCCTAGCGATAATTGCTAGAATATAGATTAAACCAACTAGTAAGCTTAAAAGATATATGACACCAAGCATACCTTGGTAGACATTTGAAGTTAATGTTGCATAAAAATAAAAGAAGGCAACAATTAAACCTGCTTGAATTGAAAAAAGTATTAATGAAATTAGGATTGCTATAAGCTTTTTCCAAAGTGGAACGTTACGGCGTTCATTAATAGTCTTAACCATGCTGACTCCTTATAATAATAACATCTTTTATTATTATAAATCAAAAATATGACAAAATCATCAATTATTGATTAAAGAGTTTATTTTTCCATTATTTTTGTTGATTTTTATAAATATAAAAACTATAATAGTCAATTGGCGAGGTACTTTGGTATGTGGGTTAATAAAAAACCTGAGTACGGAGATCAAATAAGAGTTAATCGTGGGTTCTATTATCACCATGGAATTTATGAATCAGATGATGCAGTTTATCATTTCGCCTCTCCTATGGGAAGTGAAATATCACCTGAAACAGCAGTGGTGCATAAGACAACTTTGGAAAACTTCTTGAAAGGTTCTCCTGTAGAGGTTAGAGAATATACAAATGAAGAATTATTAAATAAAAGAAAGCCAGAAGAAATAATTGATTATGCTAAAGCACATATTGGAGAAAAGGGCTATAACCTTGTATCCAATAATTGTGAACATTTTTCTAATCGTTGTGCCTTTGGCAAATCAGATAGTGATCAAGTCAAAAACGTATTAAATTTTTTGTTTGGAGGTGGATTCTAGTGCGTGTTGGTGTTGATGTTGGTGGAACAACTGTAAAAATTGGATTTATTGATAAGGGTGAATTTGTTCACACATATGCGATAAAGACTACAAAGACTGATTTATTCGATAATATTTGTAAGAGTATTAAAGAATATGCAGAAGAAAATAACATTACAATTGAAGGTATAGGCTTCGGTATGCCAGGTCATGTTGGTAACAATTATATTGATAGATTACCTAACATTGGTTTAGCTGATTTCAATATTGAAGCACATGTTAAAAAATATTTTCCAAATGTAATTATTAAAAGTACAAATGATGCGAATGCCGCAGCACTTGGTGAATATCTAAATGAGCATAAATATAATTCAGCTTATATGATTACACTTGGTACTGGTGTTGGTGGTGGCTACATTGTTGATGGTAAGGTAGTAGAAGGATTCAACAACAATACAGGTGAGATTGGTCATATGGTAATTGATTTTGAACATAACTACAAATGCTCATGTGGATTATCAGGTTGTCTTGAAACTGTGTCTTCAGCAACTGGTCTTGTAAGGCTTGCATATGAATACAAAAACAAATTCAAATCAAATATTGATTTCGATAATATCACTGCTAAAGAGGTATGTGATAAGGCTAAGGAAGGCGATGAGCTTGCATGCCGTGTTGTAGATTTTGCAATGGACAAGCTAGCACTAGCTATTTCCTATGTTGTATTAACAGTTAACCCTGAGGTTATTATCCTTGGTGGTGGTGTTGCAGATGCTGGTGATTTCTTAATTGATATCATTCAAAAGAAATATCAACAATATGCGCATTATGCTGTAACAAATTTAAATATTATTCATGCTAAATTAGGCAATAAGGCAGGAATGTTAGGCGCTGCATATCTATGGTAAGAGGAAATTTTTTATGTAAGGTTTATAAACCTGAAATAATGTTCTGTCCAAAATGCGGAACTAAATTTAGATACGCTTTTACCACATCAAATAAGGTAGTGCAGTTCTCAACAGGTCAGCATAGAAAGATTAAAAATCTAGCTTACCGTTGTCCTAACTGCTTAGATGGACACATCTATGTATCCAATACTGCTAACAAGCTAGCATTTAAAGGATATAGCTATTCTTCAAAGGTTGTATGTATGATTGATTATTACAAGACTCAACATTACAGCCGTGAAAAAATTTGTGAACAATTTGAAAATAGAGGAATAGAAATATCAGATCGTAACATCGATATTATTTATAAGATGTTCTTATCTCATTATGATTCAAATTATGATGAGATAATTAAAGCATCATATAAACAAATGGAAGAAGATTATGGTGAAATAAGAGTATCAGTTGATTGTATTGTTATCAACGAAGTATCTTATATCATTTTCTATAATTTCTTCACATGCGATATGTTAGCAATTTGGAAATTCTATAGTGAAGATGAAATTGAAGATATGTTAAGAAAATATATCAATTCAGATTACAACATCACTATGATAATTACAGTTCGTCCTGGTAGAAAGCTATACAATATATTAAAAAGATTTACCCCTAAAGATGTAAAATTTATTGCCTATGAAAAATTCTAATTAGAGGTGGAATTATGATATACAGTTTTAGAAATGATTATTCTAGTATTGCTCATAAGGACATATTGAATAGATTAGTAGAGCTAAGCGAAAATCAATATGTTGGCTATGGTGAAGATGAGCACACTAAAAATGCAGTAAAATTAATTCAACAAAAAATTGGTGCAAAATCAGATGTGTTTTTCCTAACTGGTGGTACAGCAACTAATAAAATCTTTATTGGAGCAGTATTAAAAAGATTCGAAGCTGTTATATCAGCAGATACAGGCCATATCAATGTCCATGAGACTGGCGCAATTGAAGCTAATGGTAACAAGGTTCTAACCATTAAAAATGTTAATGGTAAGATTACATCAGAAGGTATAAAGGACATTGTAAACAAACACCCTGATTATCATATGGTAAAGCCTAGAATGGTTTACATATCAAATACTACCGAGGTTGGTAGTGTTTATACTAAAAAAGAATTAGTAGAAATAAAAAAGTGTTGTGATGAGCTTGGACTATATCTATATATAGATGGTGCTCGTTTGGCATCAGCTCTAGCCGCATCTGATTTAACACTAAATGATTATGCAACACTTT
Source organism: Acholeplasmatales bacterium (assembly GCA_017454375.1). Lineage (GTDB taxonomy): Bacteria > Bacillota_I > Bacilli_A > Acholeplasmatales > Anaeroplasmataceae > Anaeroplasma. The sequence goes on from JAFTDB010000002.1 coordinate 23,210, forward strand.
GTGATGCATTCTATATTGGTGGCACTAAAAATGGTGCCCCATTTGGTGAAGCCTTAGTTATTAATAATAAGGAATTATCTAAAGACTTCTTATATGTAATAAAGAATATGGGTGGAATGCTAGCTAAGGGCTACGTTCCAGCAATCTCATTTGAGGTACTATTTGAGGGTGATTTATATCTTCAAATAGGAAAAGAAGAAAATGATGCTGCAAATTATTTAACAGATGAGCTTAAGAAGCTTGGCGTTAAATTCTATTCTGATAGCACAACTAATCAAGTATTTATTATATTAAAAAATGAAATCATTGATGAATTACTTAGGGATTTTGATTTTGAAATCTGGACAACTCTAAATGATAATGAAAAAGTTATTAGATTAGTAACATCTTTTACAACTAAAAAATTTCATATAAATGCGTTTTTAGAAAAAATTAAACGATATTTTTAACAATTTTTAAAATTTTATACAAAAAATAAAAATATTTATCGAATTTTGTTTGACTTTAATGACCCAAAGTGATACAATATCGCTAATTAGCCATAACTATGGCTTTTTTGGAGTGATTAGTATGAATGTAACATTTGATAAATATGACAAAATGATAATTAAATATCTACAAGAGGATGCATCAATATCCAACAAGGATTTGGCAACTAAAATTGGCCTTGCCCCATCTTCTTGCTTACTACGTGTCAAGAACCTACAAAAGAGTGGCATCATCAAAGGACTTGCTGCTATAGTAGATGAAAAACAATTAGGATTTGAGATTACCTGTTACGCCCAGGTTACAATGTCTCCCTTCACAAGAGAGAGTGCTGCTAACTTCGTTGAGGTAGTTAATAAGATTCCTGAGGTTATTGAATGTTATACAATAACAGGTGAAGCAGCCTTCCTAATGAAGATTGTTGCGAAGGACTTTCAATATTATCGTAATTTCGTTTTTGACAAATTGCTTTCTGTTCCTGGTGTATCAAATATCGATACTAAGATCGTTATTTCAACAGAAAAGAAATCAAGCGTCGTAGTTCCAGATTAATAAAAAATTGATGATTAAGAGCCAATGGCTCTTTTTCTTTTGAATAAGGAGGAAATATGAAGGGGATAAAACAAATCTTCATCTGGAGTAAAAAATATATTCCAGTATTTATTTTAATATTAGCGTTATCAATATTGCTTCAATGGCTTTTCTCATATCTACCTCTTTTTGTTCAATACTCATTTAAGATATTAGGATATGGAGATAGTGAGGTAGCATTACCTAGATTCTTACTTAATTGGTTTGAAAGTATCGAGGGTGGAACATTAAAGATTATTTTAATGGTTTCAATCACTATGGTATTGCTTCAGGCTATCAGAAGTGTTTTAAGATTTATAGATAATTATTTCCAAGGAGCATTAGCTCAATATATCGGTCATGATATGAGAATTAAAATGTATAAACACATTTGTGATCTACCTTTCTCATATCACAACAATGCTGATATTGGTGATTTAATTCAAAGAAGCACATCTGATATCGATCAAATATCTCAGTTTATGTCTGCCAACCTACCTAACTTCATTGGTATCTTTGTCACAGTAGGCATTGGTGCTTATCAGGTTGGTAGAATTTCACCAGTACTTATGTGGGTAAGCTTAATCATTGTTCCTATTACAGCAATATCATCAGTTATCTATTTTAGATACTGTAATAAGGCCTTTGATCAGATTGAACAAAAGGAAAGTGAAATGACTACAGTCATTCAAGAAAATGTTAATGGCGCTCGTGTTGTTAGAGCGTTCTCAAATGAATTATATGAATTTGAAAAGATGGATAAGGTAAACATCGAATATTCTAAGCGTAATGCTGATTTCATGAAGAAGATGGCATTATTCTGGGGTATTAGTGATGGTACTGTATTCCTACAATATGCCTTAACCCTATCAACTGGTATAATATTAGCTCAAAGGGGTCTATTAGATGGTGCTGATATCATTGCTGCAATGTTATTAATGGGTATGCTAGTATGGCCAATGAGAGGCTTGGGTAGAATGGTTGCGGCATTTGGTAAATCAAGTGTTGCGGCTAACAGAATTAAAGAAATTCTTGATATGCCAACTGAATTTGAAAATGATGGTACACTAACACCAAAAATCAGTGGCGAGATTGAATTTAAAAATGTTTCATTTAGATTTAAAGATGATGATAGATCACTTCTTGATGATATATCATTTAAGATTAAGCCAGGTCAAACTGTTGCCTTAGTTGGTAAGACAGGCTCTGGTAAATCAACTATTTGTAATATACTTGCTAGATTCTTAGATTATGATAGTGGTAATGTATTACTTGATGGTGTTGAGCTAAAGGATATCAATAAAAAGTATCTAAGAACTCAAATTAAATATGTATTACAAGATCCATTCTTATTTTCAAAAACTGTTTATGAAAATATCGCAATCTCTAGAGCTGATATCAGCGATAAGGAAGTAGAGAATGCTGCCAAGATTGCGGCTATTCATAATGAGGTTATGAAATTTGATAAGGGATATAAGACAATTGTTGGTGAAAAGGGTACATCCCTTTCTGGTGGTCAAAAACAAAGAGTTGCGATTGCGAGAATGCTTGTAAGTGATTCACCAGTAATTATCTTTGATGACTCATTATCTGCATTGGATACTAAAACTGATGTATTAATCAGAAAGGCTTTAAAGCTTAAGGATGATAAGCAAACCATGATTATTATCACTCATAGAACTACTACAGCCAAGGAATCTGATTTAATCTTAGTTTTAGATAAAGGAAAAATAGCTGACTATGGTACTCATGATGAATTAGTATCAAGAGACGGCTTATATAAGGAACTTTGGGGAATTCAGGGTCAATTAGAAGAAGAATTCTTCAATGTATTGAATAGCGAGGTGAAAGCATAATGGAAGAGTACGATGAGACTTTAGAAGAAGAAAATTATACCCGCTATAACAATCACCCTTGGAAAAAGATTATAAAGACAGTTATGAGACATAAGAAGTACGCAATTGGACTACTTATCTCAATTGCCTTCCTAGCATCTTTAGATGTCTTTTATCCATTCTTTAACCAATATGCTTTACAACATTTCTTTGGTGATAATCCAAACTATGATACAGTACCTTTATTTATTACATTCTATGTAGGTATTGCATTTGTATATGGATTTGCTGTATTTGCCTTCCTATTCTTCGCAGGAAGAGTAGAGGTACATACTTCATATGAGCTAAGAAAGGATGCTTATATGAATCTTCAAAAGCTACCATTCTCTTACTTTGACAAAACTGCTCAAGGTTGGATTATGGCTAGACTTACAAGTGATGCTAGAAAACTATCAGAAATTATTTCGTGGGGTGTTTTAGATATCCTATGGAGTCTACTTAATATGGTTGGTATCTTAATTGTATTAATGGTAGTTAATATTCAATTATCAGTTATTATACTAATCGTATTACCTATTATATTATTAATAACTATCTTCATTAACTCAAAGATCTTAAAGGCTTATAGAAATGCTAGAAGTGAAAATTCAAAAATTACTGCAGCCTTAAATGAAGGCTTTATGGGAGCTAAGGCTACTAAGTCTTTAGTAATTGAAGATAAGAATAATGAAGAATTCGTATCTAAGGCTGGAAGATACAAAAGAGCCTCTTTAAGAGCTGTTGCCCTATCAGCTTTATTCGGTCCAATTGTATTCGTAACATGCTATTTCTGTGTTGGTACAACTATCTATGTTGGTGCCTCATTATCAATAAGTTTACCACTACTTTATTTGTTTGTTGATTACTCAATTAAGTTCTTTGATCCAGTAATGAACATCTCTCAAACTCTAGGTGATTTCAAGCAAGCTCAAGCATCTGCTGAACGTATTATTTCACTTATTGAACAAGAAGCTGAAATAACTGATACACCAGAGGTTATTGAAAAGTATGGCACAATCTTTGAACCAAAATATGAAAACTTTGAAGAGTTACACGGTGATGTAGAATTCAAGGATGTTACATTTACATATACTGGTAATGAAATTATATTAAAGAATTTTAATTTAAAGATTAAGGCTGGTAGTAATGTAGCCCTTGTTGGTCACACTGGATCTGGTAAATCAACAATCGTTAATTTGATTTGTAGATTCTATGAGCCTACAAGTGGTGAGATTTTAATTGATGGTAAGAATTATAAGGATAGAAGTATCACTTGGCTACATTCTAATTTAGGATATGTATTACAAACACCACAGCTATTTACAGGTACAATACTTGAAAATGTAAAATATGGTAATTTGAATGCTACTGATGAAGAATGTATCGCAGCACTTAAGATGGTTGCGGCAGATGAATTCATTGAAAAGTTAGATGATAAATATAACACATTTGTTGGTGAAGGTGGAGGTAAATTGTCACTTGGTGAAAAGCAATTAATTTCATTTGCTAGAGCAATTGTAAAGAATCCAAAAATCTTAGTTCTTGATGAGGCTACATCATCAATCGACACTCAAACTGAAAACAAGATTCAGCGTGCAATTGAAATCGCAATGAAGGGTAGAACATCATTTATGATTGCCCATAGATTATCAACAGTTGTTAATGCTGACTTAATCTTAGTTATGAGAGATGGTGAGGTTGTTGAGAGCGGAAACCATCATGAGCTACTTAATAAAAAGGGTTATTATTTTGAGCTTTACAAGAATCAATTTGTTGAAGATTCAGTAAATGCTTTGTTGGTATAATTTTATGGTGGAATATACTGTACTTTGTTATATTGAAAAAGAGAATAAATATTTAATGCTTTATAGAAACAAGGAAGTTGGTGACCCTAATATGGGTATGTATATCGGCGTTGGTGGTCACATGGAAAAAGGTGAAACAAAAGAAGAAACCTTACTTCGTGAAGTCTATGAAGAAACAGGATTAAAGTTACTTGATTACACCTATCGTGGAAAGCTAATATTTTCATTCGATGGAAATGATGAAATTGCTTATTTATACACATCAAAAAGCTTCTCTGGAACAATCAAGGATGATTGCGAGGAAGGCGAACTTATGTGGGTAGATAAAGGAAAAATTAAAGATTTGAACATTTATGAAGGCGACAAATATTTCCTTGATAGACTAGATCAGGATGATAATGAGATTAATCTAAAATTGATATATAAAAATGATAAATTTATTGGATGTGAAGAGTTATGAAAATATCAAAATTTATTAAACAAAACGAAAAATATGCACTAGATAATAATAAAGAATCTGCGGCAGTAATATTACTCCTTGAGCATATATTAAATATGTCCCCAACAGAATTATTTATTAATATGGAAAATGAAATATCTGATGAAGATATGAACAGATTCAATACGGAGTTTGATAAGTATATTAATCATAATATTCCTATCCAACATATCATTGGATATTCGACATTTTATGGTTATGATTTTATCGTAAATGATGATGTATTAATCCCAAGACGTGAGACTGAAGAATTAGTTGAAAATATCTTATATAGATATGACCAATATTTCAAAGGTCAAAAGATTGATGTATGTGATTTATGCTCAGGATCTGGTAATATCGCAGTCACATTAAGTTGTGAGGAGCCTAACATGAATGTGTATGGAACTGATATTTCACCTGAAGCAATTGAGGTTGCTAAAAAGAATAATGAAAAGCTTGGTGGTAATGTAAAGTTTTTGGTTGGTGATATGCTAGAACCAGTTAAGGGAATGAAATTTGATATCTTCATTTCTAATCCTCCTTACATTCCACAGGTTCAAGAGGTTGACTCTCTTGTGAAGGACAATGAGCCTAACATTGCGTTATTTGGTGGCGAGGATGGTCTTAAGTTCTATCGTATCATCTTATCAGGTGTAAAAGATTTAATTAAAGATAAGGCAATGATATGCTTCGAGCATGGCTATGAAATGAGAGAATCACTTCATAAGATTATTAAAGAAAATCTTGGCGATGATGTTAAGATTGAAACTTTAAAAGATTTAGAAGGAAAGGATCGTATGACATTTATTTATGTCGGTGATTTCAAATGGTAATTATATTTCCTACTGATACAGTATATGGAATAGGTACACCAATCTTTGATATTGATGGAATTAATAAAATATACAAATTAAAAAACAGATCAAAATCTAAACCGCTTGCGTGTCTATGTAAGGATTTAGAACAAATCAAAAGGATTGCTAAAATCAATAAGATTGAAGAAGCAATAATTAATGAATATATGCCTGGTGCTTTAACTATAATTGCTGAAGCTAAGGATGAAGTAAAAGAGAAAATTGGTTATGAAACTATAGGTGTTAGAATCCCTAATAATAAGCTTGCAATCTCACTACTAGATAAGTGTGGCCCAATGCTTACAACATCAGTTAATGAGAGTGGTGAGGAACCAATCAATGATTATAAGATAATCGAAAAAATCTATGGTAGCGATGTTGATAAAGTCTATCATGATGATGAAAAAATGATGAAAATTTCATCTACAGTAGTTACAATTAAAGAAAATAATGTTATAATACTTCGCGATGGTTTTATTAAAAAAGAACAAATTGAAAAGACAATTAAGGAGAATAATATATGAAAATATGTTATGGAATGCTAATATCTTCTAAATATGAGCAAGTTAAAAGATTAATTAATACATTAAATGTTAATGATAATGAATTAGTTATCTTAATTGATAAGAAGTCAGAAGAATTATATCAAAAGCTATATTCTGAATTCTCATCTGATCCACATATCCATTTCATTGAAGAACGTTTCGATGTTGCATGGGGTGGAATTACTACTTCAGCAGCAACAGTATCATTAATGAAGAATACTCTTAATTTAGATTATGATTACTTCACAATGGTATCAGAAAGCTGCCTACCTTTATATCCAGATGAAGAAATCAAAGGATTCTTAGAAAGACATAAAGGAACTGAATTCATCGATGTTAGATTCGACTGGACAAAGAGAAGTAGATTATATCTAGCTCATCCAAAGCCATATAATGCATGGCAAAGAAAGCATCGTAACATTTTAGCATTCTGGGATGTATTACGTGATACATTATTCGGCTGGGCAATTGGCAAGAATAAAAGATTTAAATCTCATCATGTTCCTACAACACTTCTTTGGTATAGTGTTACAAAAGAATGTGCTAGATACATGGTAGAAACAATCGAGAAAGAAGATTTATTAAAGGCATACGAAAATACATTAATTGCTGATGAACATATTTTCGCAGAAGTTATATTAAAATCTCCTTACTATGATAAATTATTTATAAAAGGTATTAGAGGTGCAGCATTACTATATTGTGACTGGTATACACTTAAAGCACCTAGAACATTATCTATGAAGGATTATAAGAAATTCTATAATCCAAAACACCCATGCCTATACGCTAGAAAGTTTGATTTAAAAACTTATCCAGATGTAGTAGAAAAGGTATACGAAAATAGAAACAACAAGAACTTTAAATGTCCTTGGTAATAAGAAAACAAAAACGGAATCAGAGCGATTCCGTTTTATTTATATTCCTTCGTATTTTTGTTTTTCTTCATATATTTGAATAATGCTTTTTCACCATTATCTGCATAATATTTAAGTAGTGATTCAAGAAGTACTCTAGTATCAGGATGCATAGGAATAGAATTGCCTTCATAATAGAAGTAATCTAGTGGATCTCTTAATGTGAATTCCTTTTTCTTATACACCTTTGATGCGGCAATACGATCACATATTGATTCATAAACATAACGCTTTGGTACACGTACTGGTTCATATTCTTTGGTGTTGACATTCATATCAATCCAGTACTCCATATGGTGCTTGTTTCTGCCCTTGTGATGCATCCAGGCAAGGGAATATCCACGATCGCTACGTTCAGCTAGATGAGGAGACTTTGTTCCTAAGAAATACTTGGCTCCATTCCAAAATTCTGTGATGCCATATTTAGATAAATCATGTAATAAGCCTTGTTTATAAAGACCACATTTAAAACAGTAATGCATTACTAAATGTCTATGCTTTGTAATTGTCAAAAAATGCTTTATTGGATGCATAATCTAATCATTTCTCCTATCTGTTTTATAATAAAAATAATCCTCTGAACAGTTGAAATGTTTGAGTATTTTTTTGAGCTTTCTATGCCCAATTTTTTCGCCGTTTAGTAGATCATTTACATCATCAATTTTTAACTTCAAATTTGAAGCTAAAAGCTCGATTGATGTTAGATATTCATCCTGTTCTAATAATTCATACAACCTATTTTTCATAGTTAATCACCAACCTAGGATACCGTTATTATATATCATTTTTTGATATTAAAAAATAATTATTTATGCTAAAATAATTTTTAGAAAAGAGTTGAGTATTTATGAATTATAAATTCTATACATCTGCTTTGGTTGATGATATAAAACCAATTAATTTAAAATATGAATATATTAAGAATCCTAAGATGCTTTATGATATCTTATCTGATGCTTGGTGTAAGGAAACTTGTGCTCCTAGAATGCAGGATAGATGGGGTGAAGATAATAAGACACTTGGTCAATGCTCAATTACAGCGTTCCTAGCTCAAGATATCTTTGGTGGTGAAGTTTATGGTGTTCCACTAGGAGATGGGAACTATCACTGCTTCAATATTATTGATGGAATTTCTTTTGACTTAACCAGTGAACAATTTGACCACCCGCTTGATTATGGCAAATCTGTTAAACAATTAAGAGAAGTACATTTCAAAAAAGAAGAAAAGTATCAAAGATATCTAAATTTGATGTCTAAAATTTAATAAGTTTTAAAAATAAGCCTTTAAATCTAGTTTTAGTAAAACGTTTTATCATCGGATTTAAAGGCTTTTTTCGTGTATTTAGGAAATATATTATAATTTTTATATAAAAATTTTAATATTTGTGATAAAATAATACGGCCTATGCACATAAATTGGCATAGTGTAATTAGGAGGTTATTTTTATGGCTGAATATAATCATATTAAAATTGAAAAGAAATGGCAAAAATATTGGGAGGATAATGATACATTCAAAACAGATGTATGGGATTTTTCAAAGCCTAAATTTTATGCCTTAGATATGTTCCCTTATCCATCAGGACATGGTCTACATGTTGGTCACCCAGAAGGTTATACAGCATCAGACATCGTTTCTAGAATGAAGAGAATGCAAGGTTACAATGTATTACACCCAATGGGATGGGATACATTTGGTTTACCTGCTGAGCAATATGCAATTCAAACTGGTAAGCACCCTAATGGATTTACTCAAGCAAACATTGCTACATTCAAAAGACAATTAAAATCACTTGGTTTCTCATTTGACTGGAGCAAGGAAATCTCAACTTGTGATCCTAAGTATTACAAATGGACACAATGGATTTTTGAAAAGCTTTATGAAAAGGGTCTTGCAAAACAAATAGATATGCCAGTTAACTGGTGTGAGGAATTAGGCACAGTTCTCGCTAACGATGAAGTAATCGATGGTAAGAGTGAACGTGGTGGATTCCCAGTTGTAAGAAAGAATATGAAGCAATGGGTTCTAGAAATTCCTGCATATGCTGAAGAATTACTAGAAGGCCTTGATAGAATAGATTGGTTTGAATCTACAAAGGAAATGCAACGTAACTGGATTGGTAAATCAGTTGGTGCTTATGTTGATTTCACTGTAGATGGAACAAATAAGAAGTTCACAGTATTTACAACAAGATGTGACACATTATTTGGTGCTACATATTGTGTTCTTGCTCCTGAGCATGAGCTTGTAAATGAAATTACTACAGCAAAGCAAAAGGGTGCAGTAAAAGAATACCAAGATGCTTGTGCTAGCAAGAGCGAGATTGAAAGAACTGAGCTTAATAAAGATAAGACAGGCGTATTTACTGGTGCGTATGCAATCAATCCAGTAAATGGAAATAAAATGCCAATTTGGATTTCTGATTATGTACTATCATCATATGGTACAGGCGCTATTATGGCTGTTCCTGCTCACGATAGCAGAGACTATGCCTTCGCTAAGAAATTCGGCCTAGATATTATCCAAGTATTAGAAGGTGGAGATATCACAAATGAAGCTTATGAAGGAGATGGATTGCATATTAATTCAGGCTTCCTTGATGGCTTAAATAAGGAAGATGCTATTAACAAGATGGTTGAATTCTTAAAGGCTAACAAGATTGGTGAAAAGAAGGTAACATATAGACTTCGTGATTGGATCTTTGCTAGACAACGTTATTGGGGAGAACCAATCCCAGTTGTTCATTATGATGATCATGATGAATTATTACCTCTTAGTGAGCTTCCTCTAGAACTTCCAGAGCTTTCTGACTACAAGCCAAAGGTTAGTGGAACATCACCTCTAGCTAACGCAACAGATTGGGTTAACTATAAGGGCGGTAAAAGAGAAACAAACACAATGCCTGGTTCTGCCGCATCAAGCTGGTATTTCATGCGTTATATTGATCCACAAAATGATAAAGAATTTGCCAACAAGGAATTACTTGATCATTGGTTACCAGTTGATTTATATATCGGCGGAAGTGAACACACAGTTGGTCACTTACTATACTCAAGATTCTGGACAAAGTTCTTACATGATGAAGGTTATCTAGAATGTGATGAACCATTCAAGAAGCTAGTTCATCAAGGTATGATCCTAGGTGAGAACAATGAAAAGATGAGTAAGAGTAGAGGAAATGTCGTAAACCCTGATGATATCGTTGAGATGTATGGTGCTGATACACTTCGTCTATATGAAATGTTCATGGGACCACTTGAGGCAACTAAGCCTTGGAACACTGATTCAGTTGGTGGTGCTAGAAAGTTCTTAGATAGAGTATATAGATTAATTGCTTCTAACGAATACAATACTAGAATTGATGATAACTATGATAAGAATTTAGAAAAGCTATATCATCAAACAGTTAAAAAGGTTACAAATGATTTTGAGGCTCTAGCATTCAATACTGCTATTTCTCAAATGATGGTATTTGTAAATGAAGCATATAAGGCTGAGCATATTTATAAAGGCTTCATTGAAGGCTTTGTAAAATTATTATCACCTATCGCTCCACATATCTGTGAAGAGTTATGGCAAATTTTAGGACATGAAGGAAGCCTTGCTTATGAAGCATGGCCAACATACGATGAAGCCTTACTTAAGGATAACGAAGTAGTTTATGCTGTATCTGTTAATGGTAAGCTAAGAGATAAGATGCTAATCGATGTTAATGCTTCAAAGGAAGAAGTTCAAAAGCTTGTCCTAGATAATGAAAAGATTAAGAAATATACTGATGGACACGAAATCGTAAAGGTAATTGTTGTACCTGGAAAGATTTGTAACATCGTTATAAAGTAGGAGTTTTTATGGACATTTTAGAAATTAAAAATCTACACGCAAGAGTAGAAGAAAAAGAAATATTAAAAGGTGTTAATCTAACTCTTAAAACAAATGAGATTCACGCAATCATGGGACCTAATGGTACTGGTAAATCAACTTTATCAAGTGTTATTATGGGCTCTCCAAGATATCAGGTAACTGAAGGTGAAATCTTATTCAACGGCAAAAACATTATGGATTTAGCTGTTGATGAAAGAGCTAGACTAGGCTTATTCCTTGCATACCAAAATCCAATTGAGGTACCAGGAGTTACTAATAGTGATTTCATTCGTACAGCATTAAAGTCAACAACTGGTGAGAATGTATCATTATTCAAATTCATTAAAGAATTCGATAAGGCTACAACAGAATTAAAGATGCCTGATGACTTAGCTCATAGATATTTAAATGAAGGCTTCTCTGGTGGTGAAAAGAAGAGAAATGAAATTCTTCAGATGAAGATGCTAAAGCCTAAGTTTGCCATCCTTGATGAAATTGACTCAGGCTTAGACGTTGATGCTTTAAGAATCGTTGGTGAGAATGTATACAACATGAAGGGTGAAAACTTTGGTTGCTTACTTATCACTCACTATGAAAGATTACTTGATTATATAATCCCTGATTATGTACACGTTATGATCAATGGTAAGATTGTCAAAACTGGTGGCAGAGAATTAATTCAAAAGATTGATCAAAACGGTTATGATTGGGTTAAGGAAGAATTAGGAATCGAGATTGAAAAAGAGGAAGCAGAAAAGACCCATGCTATCCTAGGATCTTGTGCCCACAATCCTAAATCAAAGAATGAGTAAGAAGATAATTGATATATCTGTTTTGGGTCAAACAGATGGTTACTTTGTTATTAATAAAACAGAGGATGTTATCTACAAAGTAAATGATAGTGCTAAGATTAAATTAGTTAACGGTGTTAACGCAACAATCTTAGATAACACTAATGGAAAAGAAATAAATGTAGTTATCAAAGATTCATCATATTTAAAATATGAAATCCTTGATAGTAAGGATACTAATAGAACTTTCGATGTTGATGGTGAATTATTTATTAATCAAATTGTATTCACTAATACAAAAGAAAATCTATTAATAAATCTTAATTCAGAAAATGCTACATCTAATGCGAATGTATTAGTATTAGAAAATGAAGGTAATGCAGAATTTGTTCAATATGTTGATCACAAGACTCAAAAGACATTTTCTAATATCTCAAATGTAGGCGTTGCGATTAAGAAATCAAATATCACATTTGATACAACAGGTAAGATTGAAAAGAGTATGTCTTCATCTAACTGTAGACAATTATCTCGTGGTGTTGTATTAGATGATGAATCACATATTAAATCTAAGCCAATTCTTTTAATTGATGAATTCGATTGCTTTGCATCACATGGTGCTGCAATTGGTAAATTAAGAGATGAAGATTTATTCTACTTGATGAGTAGAGGCTTAAATAAAAATGATGCCTTCTTATTAATCCTTGAAGGTATTATTAAACCTTTCATCGACAACATTAGTGTCGAAGAAACAAAAGAATCAGTATTAAATAATGTTAAACAAATGATTGAGAAGTGATAACGTGGACGTTAAAAAAATAAGGAATGATTTCCCTATCTTTAAAGACGACAAATTAGTATATTTAGATAACGCAGCTATGGCCTTAAAACCTAAATGCGTTATTGATGCTGTAGACAATTATTATGCTAGATATGGTGTTAATGTTCACCGTGGTGTATATGGCTTATCTTATGAAGCTACAGAGCTTTATGAGAATGCAAGAGACACTATCGCCAATTTTATTGGTGCTAAAAGAGAAGAGGTTATCTACACTAGAGGTACAACATCAGCACTTAATTTAGTAGCTCAAAGCTATGGTATGGAATTTATTGAAGCTGGTGATGAGGTAATTACCTCTGAGCTTGAGCATCATTCATCACATATGCCATGGTTTAATGTCTGCAAGAAAAAGGGTGCAACTTTAAAATATATTCCACTTAATGAAGAAGGTAGAATAACAGTTGAAGCATTCAAAAAGGTTATTAGCAAAAACACTAAGGTAGTTGCCTTAAATTATGTTTCAAATGTTATGGGCTACATTTCACCTGTTAAGGAAATAATTAAGATTGCCCATGAATATGGCGCAGTAGTAATTGTTGATGGTGCTCAAGCAGTACCACATATGAATGTTAACGTTAAGGAGCTTGATTGTGACTTCCTAGCATTCTCTGGTCATAAGCTTTGTGGACCTACAGGTATTGGTATCCTTTATGGTAAAAAGGAATTACTTGAAAAGATGCCTCCAATTGAATTTGGTGGAGATATGGCTGATGAGGTATCAAAGGATGATCAAACTTATAAGGCTGTTCCTTATAAATTTGAAGCTGGTACTCCAATAATTGCCGGAGCAATTGGTCTTGCTGAAGCAATTAAATATATTAGTCATTTTGGAATGGACAATATTCTTGCCCATGAAAAGCATCTACATGATTTCGCAGTTAGTGAAATATCTAAGCTAGATGGTATCACTGTTTATAATAAAACTGCTGAAACTGGTATTATCGCATTTAATATTGATGGTGTACATCCACATGATGCAGCATCAGTATTCGATAATTCTCATGTATGTATTAGAGCAGGACATCACTGTGCACAGCTAATAACTAAATGGTTAGATGTTGTTGGTACAGTAAGAGCATCCTTCTATATCTATAATGATGAAGAGGATGTATTAAAATTTGTTGAAGCTTTGAAGGAAGCAAGAGATTTCTTTACAAAGTTTTAAGGAGAGATTTTTATGGATTTAAATACTTTATATCGTACTGTAATAATGGATAATTATAAGAACCCTAAAAATAAAGGATTAGTAAAAAGTGATAAATATCATTTCGTACATCTTAATAATCCATCATGTGGTGATGATATGAATGTTGAGCTTTATATAGAAAATGGCATAGTAAAGGAAATTCATCATGATGGTAAGGGCTGTTCTATCTGCTGTTCAAGTGCTTCTGTAATGTCAGATGTACTTACAGGTAAAACAGTAGAAGAGGCTAAGGCTATCATCTTAGATTTCTATGGTCTAGTAATGGGTAACCTTCCAGAGGATGAGGATAGACTTGGTGAGGCTATCGCTTATATGGGAGTTAAGGATTTCCCTGCTAGAATTAAATGTGCTACACTTTCTTGGAAGGCAATAGAAAAAGCTATAGAGGAGGTTGAAGCAAGTGGCAAATAATAAAAATGAAGTAAATGAAATAGTCGGTGACTACAAATATGGCTTTACTACTGATGCTAAAACAGTTTTAACTTCTGGTAAGGGCTTAAATAGAAAAGTAGTAGAATTTATTTCTAATGCTAAGCATGAACCTGATTGGATGCGTGAAATAAGACTAAAGGCTTATGATGCATTCTTAAAAATTGATAACCCTAAATGGGGACCAGATTTATCAGGTATTGATTTTGATGAATATACATATTACATCAAATCAAGTGAAAAGACTGAAAAATCTTGGGATGATGTTCCAAAGGAAATCAGAGAAACATTTGATAAGCTTGGTATTCCTGAGGCTGAAGCTAAATACTTAGCTGGTACATCTACACAATTTGAATCAGAGGTTGTTTATCATAATAACCTAAAGGAACTAGAGGATTTAGGTGTAATATTCTGTGATACTGATACAGCAGTAAGAGAATATCCGGAATTAGTTAAAGAATATTTTGGTACAATCGTTCCATATTCTGATAATAAATATGCCGCACTTAACACTGCTGTATGGAGTGGTGGTTCATTCATCTATGTTCCAAAGGGCGTTAAGCTTGAAAAGCCAGTTCAATCATATTTCAGAATTAACTCTGAAAGAATGGGACAATTCGAACGTACATTAATTATAGTTGATGATGATGCAGATATCCATTATGTTGAAGGCTGTACAGCTCCTCAATATTCTAAGGATTCTTTACACGCTGCAGTAGTAGAAATATTTGTTAGAAACAGAGCACATTGTCGTTATTCAACTGTACAAAACTGGTCTAACAATATTGTTAACCTAGTTACTAAGCGTGCAGAAGTATTAGACAATGGTCATATGGAATGGATCGATGGTAACGTTGGATCTGGTTTAAATATGAAATATCCTGCCTGCATATTAAAGGGTAGAAATTCAAAGGGTACAACTGTATCAATCGCGTTTGCTGGTGAAGGACAATATCAAGATACAGGTGCTAAGATGATTCACCTTGGTGAGAATTCAAGCTCAACTATTATTTCAAAGAGTATTTGCCGTGGTGGCGGAAAAGTAAATTACCGTGGTACTGTTAGATGCGGAAGTAAGGCAAAGGGTGCTAGAAGCCACGTTGAATGTGATACATTAATTTTGGATGCAATATCTACAAGTGATACTATTCCAACAAACATTGGTGAAAATAGTGACATGTATATTGAGCATGAAGCTACAGTATCTAAAATTAATGAAGAACAATTATTCTATTTAATGAGTAGAGGCTTAAAGGAATCTGAAGCAACAGAGATGATTGTAATGGGCTTCATTGAACCATTTAGTCGTGAGCTACCAATGGAATACGCTGTTGAATTAAATAGATTAATTAAGCTTGAAATGGTAGATTCAATCGGATAATATGATTACTTCAGTTCAAAATGCAAAAATCAAAGAACTTGAAAAATTAAATAATGCAAGAACTCGAGGTGAAACTGGACTATTCCTAGTTGAAGGTCCACACCTTGTAACAGAAGCTAGAAACCTAGGTTTATTAGTTGAAGCATATTCACTAGAGGATAAGGATGGATATACTCAGGTAAGTGATAATGTCATGAGGAAAATCTGCAACACTAAGACTCCAGTAAGTGAAGTTGGCGTTGTAAAAATCCCATCTAATAAAGGATTATCTGACAAAGTGCTAATTCTTGATACTATCCAAGATCCAGGTAATATGGGCACTATCATGCGTAGTGCTAGAGCATTCGATTTTAAGACAATTATTTTATCAGATGGATGTGTAGATATCTATAATGATAAGGTAATTAGATCATCTCAGGGGGCAATATTTAAATTGAATTTCATCAAAGGAAATCTATTAGATATTATTCCAACTCTTGAAGGTTATGATGTATATGGAACTGATGTTGTAAACGGCATTAGTATCAAAGAAGTAAATAAAAATAAAAAGATTGCCGTAGTTATGGGTAATGAGGGCAATGGTGTTTCAAAAGAAGTGAGAAATATACTAAAGAAAAACATTTATATCCCACTTAATGAAACTGAATCACTTAATGTTGGTGTAGCCGCATCAATCATTATGTATGAGCTTAATAAGTAAAAAGGAGAAACAATCTCCTTTTTTCTTTTACATTTGATACATTAACAGTTAAAAATAATTCTCGTTTGTTACAAGTGTTCTATTTTCATTTATAACAAATCCCTCAAGCATGGATTTTTCTTGCTTTTTCTTTTGTTTTAAGATAAAATCACACAGGTGATTTTTTATGAGCGTATTAAAGTGTACAAATGTATCTTTTTCATTTGGTAATAGAACTATCCTTGAGGATGCATCCTTTGTTATGCAAAAGGGTGAGCATATCGGATTAATCGGTTTAAATGGAGAAGGTAAAACTACATTTATTAAAATGATTACAGGAGAATTAACTCCTGATAATGGTAAAATTGAATGGGCAAAGAGAATAACAACTGGTTATTTAGATCAATATACTAAATTAACTCCTGGTAAGACTATTAGAGAAATATTACAGGATGCATTTTCTTACATGTATGATTTAGAACGTGAAATGAATGAATTATATGAGAAGATGTGTGATTGTACTGAAGAGGAGATGAACCAATATCTAGAGGATACTGGTGAAATCCAATCAGAGCTAGAGGCTAATGGCTTCTATACAATCGATTCAACTATTGAAGAGGTTGCGAATGGACTAGGTCTTGGTGATATTGGACTAGATAAGGATGTATCAGCCTTATCTGGTGGTCAAAGATCTAAGGTATTATTAACTAAATTAATATTACAAAAGCCAATGATATTAATACTAGATGAGCCTACAAACTTCTTAGATGAGGAACAAATTAATTGGTTAAAGGATTATTTAAATAATTATGAGAATGCATTCTTACTTGTATCTCATGATGTTGATTTCTTAAACAGTGTAATCAATGTTGTATACCATATGGAAGATGGTACTCTTACAAGATATACTGGTAATTATGATCAGTATATGCAAATGTATGAGATTGAAAGAAGAAATCAAAATATGGCTTATGAACGTCAACAAAAAGAGATTCATAAGCTACAAGAATATATCAATAAAAATAAAGCAAGAGTAGCTACAACAGATTTAGCTAAGTCTCGTCAACGTAAGCTTGATAAGATGGAAATTATTGATAAGGTTAAAGAACAAATCAAACCTAACTTCAAATTTAAATCTTGTGGTGCTTCAGGTAAATTTGTATTCACATGTGATAATCTTGTTGTAGGCTATAATGAACCATTATCAAAGCCTATTACATTAACTATTGAGCGTGGTGAAAGAGTACTATTTAAGGGTGCTAATGGTATTGGTAAATCAACACTACTTAAAACCTTATTAAATATTATTCCACCAATAAGTGGTACTTGCTCAATGGATTACAATATCCACTATGGATATTTTGCTCAAGAAGAGGAAGCAAGCTCTAAGAATACCGCTATTGATGAGATATGGAATATGTATCCAGCAATGACTAATGGTGAGGTTAGAGGTGCACTTGCTTCTTGTGGATTAACCAAAGAAAAGATTGAATCATTAATGATGGTTCTATCTGGTGGTGAGGCTGCAAAGGTTAGACTTTGTAAAATAATGTTACAAGAATGCAATACATTAATCCTAGATGAGCCTACTAATCACTTAGATGTTCTTGCTAAAGAATCATTAAAGGAAGCAATAAAAGAATTTAAAGGCACAGTTATTCTTGTATGTCATGAAAATGACTTCTATCAGGATTTAGTAACAAGAATAGAAGATGTATCTAAATGGACATTAAAGATATTATAAAAACAAAAGAGGACAGCGTGTGCTGTCCTCTTTATTCTTCTGTATTTTCTTCCTCTTGATTATCAGGAATAGTATATAAAGGTTTTAAATCAGGTATTTCCTCAGGCTTATACATTTTAGATGTGTATAGGATACCATCTAAATGATCATTTTCATGTTGGAATACAATTGCTGGATATCCTTCTAAATACATTGTCACATACTTAGGTCTTTTCTTTTCAAAATCATATACCATACCCTTAACCTTAATTGCGTAATAACGTGGTGTAACAAGCCCTGTTGTATCTCTATCAACAGAAAGACATCCCTCACCACCAGGAAGATATGTCATTTCCTTAGATGCGGCAATGATTTGTGGGTTGATGAATGTGTATGAATATACAGTTTCATTTTCATCTAAGAAATCTGTACAATTCATTGAAAATATTCTTTTATTATATCCAACCTGAGGTGCTGCAATACCAACACCTGGTCTAATTCCATATTTCTCACAAGCAGCATCATCACCTGATATTACTAGGTATTCATGTAAGCCATTAATACATTCTATATCTTCATTTGTTAAAGGTAGTTTTACCTCAGCACACTTCTCATATAAAGAGGCAGTTCCTTCCTTAACAATATCCTTCATTAAATACATTAAAAATCACCTCAACAATATAATTATACCATTAAAGAATAATATTTTAAAATATTATTATTATTTTTTAAAAAAATAATTGACAATAATTATTATTTTGCTATAATAATCACTGCAATCTTAATTGATTGCTTTATCTTATACATGCCCGAATGGCGGAACTGGCAGACGCGCTAGACTTAGAATCTAGTTCCCAGGAGTGCAGGTTCGATTCCTGTTTCGGGCACCATTCCCATACAATTAAGACTCGAAAGAGTCTTTTTTTCTTTCTATATACAAAAAAAGAGACCAACGCATTGGCCTCTTTTCCGTAGATTCGATTATTAGAATATTCCTGCAGCACTTTTAGCCTGGCTACTACCAGCCCATATAATGTTGTTTGCAATACCATAAACAGACACATCTGTTTCAGGGGCATGTGCTCTACCCCATCTATATAGCATTGCTGTTGTTTCGTTAGCTACACCATCTTTTGTTTCGTTAGCTTTATTAGCGTTGTCGATTGAATCAAAAATTAGAATAAAAATTCCATTCTCTTCTCCATTAACGGTTTTGTATCCATAAAGTGAGCTCTTATAACCTGCTAATTTAGAAGTATCTAAGCCTTCAACAGTTGGATTTAGTGTAACTGTATATCCAGCTTTTTCAAGTCCTGATTTTAAAGAATCAGAAGAATAAGAAGATGAACATGCTGCTAATTGGAATAATAGAAAAATAAATGCGAAAATACTGAATGTTCTGATTAATATCTTTTTAATTCTAATCACCTTCCTTTATGTTATTTTAACATTTTTAAAATGAAAAATAAATATTTACATTTTATTTATGATTTCATCCTTAGTTGGATATGATTTTGCTGCCCCTACCTTTTTAACTGATAAGGCACTAGCATATGATGCTAGATTCAAGGCTTCTTTTACATCATATCCTAAGGATAAAAAGCCTACAAATGTGCCATTATAACAATCTCCTGCCCCTGTTGTGTCAACTGCTAAAACCTTATGGGCAGGGATTTTTATTTCTTCATTTTTAGTAATTAACTTAGAACCATTTGAGCCCATAGTTACTATAACATTATTTAATTTTATATTAGCTTCCTTAAGCTTTTGATATTCACCCTCATTAGGTGTTATGTAATCACAAAGTGACATTACATCCTTATCTAATATATTAAATGGAGCAGGATTTAAAATAACTGTTTTATTAAATTCTTTAGCTCTTTTAATTATATATTCAACAACTCTAATATCTAATTCTAATTGTAAAAGAATATAATCAGCTTCCTTAATTAAGCTAATATTATTATCAATATCAGTTTTATCAAGCTTCTTATTAGCTCCACTATTAACTATTATTTCATTTTCTCCACTCTCATCCTCAACCATTATGATGGCAGTACCTGTAGAAGTGTTTTTGATAATAGGCTTTACATTAAGATTATATTTAGATAATTCATTTAAAACATAATCTAAATTATTATCATTGCCTAGGGCAGTTAAAAAAGTGGTTTCCGCTCCTGTTAATGATGCGGCAACAGCTTGATTTAAGCCTTTGCCACCAATGGCATATTCAAAGCTTTCTGAAAATGTAGTTTCTCCTCTATCTGGGAATTTCTTTGTTCTAATAATGTAATCTACATTAGAAGAACCAATTACTAATACCTTTTTCATATATTTACCTCAATACTTAATTATATCATTAAATAATTTGTATTAAATATAAAAATGAAGTAAAATCAAAAGAAGAAGTGAGGTGCTCTTATGAATGTTATTTTAGATTGTGATCCAGGCCATGATGATGCGATTGCGATATTACTTTTAGGTAGTAAGCCATATTTTAATGTTTTAGGTGTTACAACAGTATCTGGTAACCAGACTATTGAAAAGACTACACTTAATGCATTAAATGTTATAGATTTCTTAGGGCTTGATTTTAAGGTATATGAGGGTTCAAGTGATCCTATCAAAAGAGAAAGAGTAAACTGTGGAGAAATCCATGGTGAATCTGGACTTGATGGATTTACATTTCCTAAGCACAATAAGAAAAAAGAAGCTAAGGATGCTGTAAGCTTTATTGTTGATGCCATAAATTCTAGTAAGGAAAAGGTAGTAATGATTACTACTGGACCAATGACTAATTTAGGTAAGGCATTCCTTCGTGATCCTAATATAAAGAACAATATTGAAAAGATTGTCCTAATGGGTGGATCAATTGGCGCTGGTAATGTTACACCAGCTGCTGAATTCAATATCAACTGTGATGCTGAGGCAGCAGATATCTGTTTTAAGAGTGGTGTACCAATCTATATGGTAGGGCTAGATGTAACAAGACAGGTTCTAGTATTACCTGAGGTTATTGAGAGAATGCGTAAGATTGGTAATAAAACGTCAGATATGTTTGTTAAATTAATGGAAACATTTAATTATAATCAAAAGAAGGTCTTTAATTTAGATGGTGGTCCACTTCATGATCCTGTTACAGTAGCTTCACTTATTAATCCAGAATTAGTACACTTTGAATATGTGAATACTGAAATAGATACAGCCTCATCTTCTAGCTATGGTAGAACTAATTGTGACCTACCTGGATACTTAAAGAAGAAAAAGAATTCTTATGTGGCAACTAAAATAAATGTTCCGTTATTCTGGGATATAATAGAAGAAGCAATTGCTTCATATAATTAAAAAGAATTGTATTAAACAATTTTTAATTGTATAATAAACTAAATGGGAGGAAAACTAAATGAGAAAAGCGTCTGATATCATTTTACTTGTCGGTGCGATTGTTTCAATCGTTTGTGCTGTTACTTTCTTAATTATTGGTATTGTCTTTGCAATGCTAGGTCAATTACCAACAGAAGAAATTATTCAAGCAATCAATGAAGGCAAGTTTACTACTGATGTACCAGGAACACCTGAGCAAAAGGCATTAGCTGTTAAGGCTGTCCTTACAGGTACTGGTGTATTCTTCTTAATCGTTGGCGTAATGTCTATCGTTAATGCTGTATTAGGCTTCGTTGCTAGAGCTAAACATTCTCTTGGCTTATACGTTGCTAATATCGTATTCGGTGTATTATCATTAACTGAAGTTACTTTAGTTGGTGGTATCTTCGGTTTAATTGCTAACGGACAAGAAGCAAATAATAAACCTGTTTCAGAATAACAAGAATTTAAGGAGCTTAGGCTCCTTTTTTCTTTCTATTGATATTGAAATAATGGCTTAATAAATGTATAATTAAGCCCAGTGGAGGTAAATTAAATGAGAACAGCATCTAGAACTCTTTTACTTGTTGGCGCAATTCTTTCAATAGTTTGTATCTTAACATTCTTAATCATTGGTGGCGTATTCTCTTTTGTAGGTTCACTATCAGTTGAAGAAATCGTAAAGGGTATTAACGATGGATCAATTAATTCATCTTTTGAAGGAACAGTTCAAGAACAAGCAGAAGCAATTAAATTAACATTTACAGTAATTGGTGTGGTATTCCTAGTACTTGGTGTATGCTGCATTCCAAATGCTGTATTAGGCTTCATGGGTATGAAGAAACGTGTTAATGCATTCTATGTATGCAACATCGTATTTGGTGCATTATCAGGAACTGTAGTTACAATTCTTGGTGGCATCTTCGGATTAGTTGCTAATGCACAAGAAGCAAACCAACAGGTTGTTTCAGAATAGCAGGAAATTAAAGGAGCTTTGGCTCCTTTTTTTCTTGAAGAGAAAAATATATTATTGTATCATTATTATTAGAATGTAAGGTGATTAACTATTAATAATCAAGTACAAATTTATAATATTTTTAATAAGTTAATTGAACCAAGACTAAAAATCCTCAAATTAGTGATTTTTTAAAAATCTTTGAGGATGATAATATAAAAAATAAATATCGCCGTAT
>JAFTDB010000027.1 GCA_017454375.1 Acholeplasmatales bacterium
ACCAACTGAGATACCCTGCCATAATATGGTCGGGAAGACAGGATTCGAACCTGCGACCCCTTGGTCCCAAACCAAGTGCTCTACCAAGCTAAGCTACTTCCCGTTAAATGGCGCGCCTTGTAGGAGTTGAACCCGCAACCTCTTGGTCCGTAGCCAAACGCTCTATCCAATTGAGCTAAAGGCGCAAATATTTAACTAACCGCTTATAATTATATTAAAGATAATCAAAGAAAAGAAAAATTTTATATAATCAAGTAAATAGATTGTTAAATCTGCAATCATGTCTATTACTTATTAATTATGATTGAACTTAAAAAAATCATTTTATATGATAATGATCCAGTATTAAGAAAACATTCGACTGATCTTGATGTTGACAACATCAAACCAGAAGAACAAGACTTAATTGACTTGATGGTTAAATATATTGATGTTTGCTATAATGATGAAGCAGAGAAGTACGGTATTAAACCAGGAATAGCAGTAGCTAGCAATCAAGTCGGATTATTTAAAAAAGTGGTCTATGTCCACTTTAAAATAAATGATACGGAATATAAATACTTGATTGCTAATCCTAAGATTACTGCTTATTCATATGCAATAGCATATCTTGCTGATGGTGAAGGATGTTTAAGTGTTGAGAACAAACATGAAGGTATTGTTCCTCGTCGTGCAAGAATTATCGTTAAAGCTTACGATTTAATTAATAAGAAAGAAATAACAATCGATGCTAGTGGTATGTTGGCAATATGCTTACAACATGAAATTGACCACTTATCTGGAATTCTTTATTATGATTATATTAATAAAGAAGATCCGATGTTTGCTAAACCCGAATGAATTAAAATATAAGAAGAAAAATAAATATGGATGCAATTATTGAAAAAATTCTAAATGAAGATAAGATACAAAAACAACAAGAGATTGAAGACAAGATTACCAATGCTATTGGACATCCAACTAAGATTTATGCTTTAGGTGGAATTGAAGAAATTGGTAAAAACATGTATGTTTTTGAACAAAACGATGAATTATTTATTGTTGATTGTGGAATTAAATTTGCCAGTGAAGAACTTTTAGGAATTGATGCTATCGTTTGTCCTTTTGATGTTTTAGTTGAAAATAAAGAAAAGATTAAAGGACTTATTATTACACATGGTCATGAGGACCATATTGGCGGAATACCTTACTTATTAATGACTGTAAATATTCCAGTCATTTATGGTTCTAAACTTGCTTTAGAAATGATTAAGAAAAAGTTACGTGAATTTGACATTCCTAAAATGCCAACATTCACCACTATTGATGATGACACTTAGATTAAGAAAAAATATTTCTTAATTGAGTTCTATCGTGTATGTCACTCAATACCAGATGCATTTGGTGTATATATTGAAACTAAAAATGCCAGAATCATTGAATCTGGTGATTTCAAATTTGATTTCTCAACCAAGGGTGATGAGTTTGATGTTATCAAACTAGCAGGATTCGGAAAAAGAGATATTGACTTATTAATGTGTGAATCAACCAATGCGGAAACTCAAGGATTTGCTCCAAGTGAAAAATATGTAATTGATGAACTTAAAAGTATTATCGAAATGTGCCCAGGAAGAGTGTATGTAGCAACATTTGCTTCCAACTTGCAAAGAATTGATGAGATTATCCAAATTGCAGTTAAGAACAAAAGAAAAATTTGTTTATTAGGAAGAAGTATGAATACCAATGTTG
Source organism: Acholeplasmatales bacterium (assembly GCA_017454375.1). Taxonomy (GTDB): domain Bacteria; phylum Bacillota_I; class Bacilli_A; order Acholeplasmatales; family Anaeroplasmataceae; genus Anaeroplasma. The sequence goes on from JAFTDB010000027.1 coordinate 1,729, forward strand.
GTATTTCAATTGATATTGGTTTTTTAAATGTTTCTAAATCACAATTTATTGAGGCTAGAGATGTTAATAAATATCCAGATGAAGAAGTTTTAATTTTATGTACTGGATCACAAGGTGAAGAATTAGCAGCGTTAAACCAATTAGCTAATGGTAAGAATGTTTGAATTACATTCAAACCAACTGATACCATTATCTTCTCTTCTAACCCAATTCCAGGAAACTATGAAAGTGTAGAGCGATTATTAAACTTACTTTACATGCG
>JAFTDB010000028.1 GCA_017454375.1 Acholeplasmatales bacterium
CGAAGCAAAAGAAGTTACAGTTAAACAAACTGATAATATCTTAAAACAACAAAATGAATTATTAGCTAAGACTGATGGTTCTTGTACTGGTAAAGCTTTAATTGATCAATTCAAGGCTTATGCACAAGCTGCATATGGTGAAATTATCACTAATTACTATGATGGTAAGATTTCAAAGATGTTCACATCTGTTGGAGCTTGCTACAATGCTGATGATTTAGTAGCATTACTACGTATCTTCAAAGCATGTCCAGATGTATTATATGGATCAGGAACTGCTTATGATGAAGTGGTACCAGTATTCCCACGTGCTCAATCTAACAACCGTATTGAAACATTACTTAACTTTGCATGTACATTATATGGTGTACAAGGTAGAGGTTCTGAATATGATCACTTATTCTTCGGTGCTGATGGAAAGATTCATGACTTCGATACAGCAACTGCATCATATGAAATGCTAGATAAGTTACATAATTTATATGCTGAAGGTTTAGTTCAAAATCAATTCTGGGCTGGTTCAAATAAGCAAGATGGTCTTGAAAGATTCTTCCAACATATTAAGAAAGCTGGTGCTGATGGAAAAGGTGCATCTACATTTGGTTTATTAGAATATGACTATATCGCAACTCAATCTGTTGCAAATGATAAAGTTGGTGGAATTGGAACTGATCCTACTACTAGACAAACTGCTGCATGTGGATTTAATTTCGCAAATTTAACTCAACAAGGTGTTAAACCTATCTTATCACCACTTACTTACGTTCCAACTGAATCTTATAAGTGGGATCAATCATTAGATGATAATACAGGTAAGACAATTACTCGTTATTATGAAGAAAATAGATCAGTAAAGAATACTTCATGGTCTATTCCTAAGTCATCTGATAATATCGATAGTGCAATTGCAATGATTGACTATATGTTCACAAAAGAAGGATGGCAAATTCAAAACTTCGGTCCTACAGGACATTGGACAGAAGAAACTATTTTAGGCGAAACTGCTCCAAAATTAGTTCAAAAAGTTCTTGATGATTATCAAGAGTCAGGACAAGATTTCTGGAACTACTGTCGTGGTTATTTAGGAACTACACAAGGTGTTGGTCACTATAGACCTACAACTCTTGACTTCCAAGCAACAAATGAATATTCACGTTCTGGTTATACTGATTTAACATTAGCATGTGATTTAGGTGTTCAAATGACATCAAGAGCTGTTGATATTAAACAAACTACATGGCATTCTTCTATGCCTATGTCAGCATTCTCAATTATGGATACTAAGATTTCTGATGAATATGCAGGTGTAACTAACTTCTGGTCACAAGCTGGTAAGGCTACATCTGATGGTACAGAAATTGGTTGGGTTGCAATTGTTTCTCAAGGTAGTGCATATACTGGTAACGTATTAACATCTATCAATGGTAAGAACTATACTTACGCTCAAGTTAAGGAACAAATCCAAACTAAGAATACATCATACTTATACATGATGGGTTATACATATAAGATGATTGCTCCAGAAGCAAGAGAAGCTTAATTGTTAAACTTTAGATTTAACTAAATAATTTTTACAGTTTACCAGACAAAATTCTGTCTGGTAGACTGTAATTTCCTATTAGGAGGTTACAATGAAAAAATTCTTATTAAAGAATTCTAAATGGATATATTACATATTAGGAATAGTATCTGCATTAATAATTCTTTCTTCTTTATTTTTTATGACACAATATCGATTTGTAAGAATTAGTTATAAAGTTGATGATGTTACTGAAGAAAGATTATATGAAAGTACTGCACAATTAAATGGCGGTGATCAAAAATGGATGTTCTTATTCATTGATGAGTTAGCAACTGAGCAATTCCAAGAAGATGACTTTAAAAATACAAAAAATCTTATTGAGACTAATGAGACATTTAAAACTTTCTTACAAAAAGATGCAGATGGCAACTATGTAATGATTGAAGAAGCCACAAATGAAAATTTATATGAATATAAAATTTCAGATAAATATTTTAAACAACTAGATGAATTTAGAGATCAATTAGATTCATTTAATAATTTGATTTTGATTTATGGTCTTGTTTCTCTTGTATGTTTTGCTGGATTATTAATCCTATCAAACCATAATAGAAAGATTTATTATAAATCAAATTTAATTGGAGGAATTGTTTTACCTCTTATTAATATAATTTTTGCTGTAGTTTTAATTGTAAACGCATTATCACTAGTTTCAAAAATTAGTGAACAAAATTTTAATGCATTAATCAATATAGTTTCAGCAATGCAAAACCCATTAAATGCAAAGAATGTTACAGTTGCTGGTTCTGATGCAACTAACTTTAATAAGATTTCAGCTATTATAGCAGATTTCAATATTAATCCAACTACATTAATTATGTATATGTTGTTTGCTGGCATTACAATTGCATATAATGTATTCTTAATTATATATGCTTTCGTAAAATACAATGGTACAGCTAGAGAAAGAAAAGCTGTATTAGATAGAGCAAGATTGGTTGGTGAGAAGGCATGATGAATAACGTTGAAAACAAGAATGATCTTAATAAGATGTCTGAACTTGAGTTTGGAAAAAACAAAGTTGAGATGATGAGATATAGAGATAATTCTTTATCTTATAAATTAGGTTTTGGAGGATTAGCATTTTCGATTTTAGCATGTTTCGTATGTTTAAATTCATTTAATCCTCACAATGTTATGACTATTTTTGCGATTATGTTAAACGTAGTTATACTGCTAGGTGGTTTCTTATGTATTGAGAAATCTAAGGCATATTCATTCGGCGGTTCTATTGGACTTGTTGTATTCGGTGCTATTTGTGGTGCTAGGATATTCTGGATTCCTTTACAAATAATTTTTAAAAATGAAGAATATTTAGGTATGACTATTACTACTGATAATAAAGATCAACTTACATATCTTCCAACTGATGGAACTTTTAGAGCTGTATTAGCAATTGTATTTTTAGTTGCTGCAGCTGCATTATTTATTGCAGCTGGATATATTGGTATGCAAAGATCAAGAAAGCTTACAACATACTTAAATAGTATTGATAATAAAAAAGTAGGAGGTAATTAGTTTATGGCTGGTGACGTAATTTTAAAAAATATTAATAAAGTATATCCTAATGGCTTCCATGCTGTTTATGACTTTAATATTGATATTGCAAAAGGCGAATTTATTGTATTAGCAGGTCCTTCTGGATGTGGTAAATCAACTACATTAAGAATGATTGCTGGTCTTGAAGATATTTCTTCTGGTGATTTAATCATTAATGGTAAGAAATGTAATAATGTTGCACCAAAAGATAGAGATATCGCAATGGTTTTCCAAAATTATGCATTATATGCACATATGACAGTTTATCATAACATGGCATTCTCATTAACAATTAGAAAAGTAGACCCAGTTGAAATTCATGCTAGAGTTATGAAAGCTGCTGAAGTTTTAGGTTTAGTTCCATATTTAAATAGAAAACCTAAACAATTATCAGGTGGTCAAAGACAAAGAGTTGCAGTAGGTCGTGCAATCGTTCGTGACCCAGTAGTATTCTTACTTGACGAGCCTCTATCAAATCTAGATGCTAAGTTAAGAGGAACAATGAGAAAAGAATTAATGCAATTACATGAAAGATTAAATGCTACATTTATCTATGTAACACATGATCAAATTGAAGCTTTAACATTAGCTACACGTATCGTAGTTATGAAAGATGGTTATGTTCAACAAATTGCATCACCAAAAGAAATGTTTGATAATCCAGAAAACTTATTCGTTGCTGGTTTCATCGGAACACCTCCAATGAATTTTGCTGATGGATATATTGATGAAAATCTTGAATATTTCGTTCACGAATCAGGCGCTAAGTTTAAATTAACAGAACATCAACATGAAATCTTAGGAAGCTATGCTGGTAAACAAGTTAAGTTTGCTGTAAGAGCTGAATATGTTTATATTGATGATGCTAGCTTACAAAAATTCCCTGAATCTACATTTACATTAAATGTTGATTACACTGAATTCTTAGGTGCATATACTTTAATTTACGGATTCTTTGGTGAACAAGCTATCATTTCGAAGGTATATCAAAGAAATGATATAGTAGATAAAGAAATTAAGGCTTGTTTTGATATGGATAAGGTTCACTTCTTCGATATTGAAACAACAAAGAGAATTAGATAGGAGGTACTATAATGAATAATCCAAATCGTTATGAGGAAGTACCTCAAAAGGAAAATGTATTTGCTAAAATTTTTAAAACATTCGGTAGATATTTAAAGAATACTTTTATTGATTTTATCAATTCGTTTAAATACAATAATATGAAATTGGCTGCAATTTTATTTGCATTGCCAGGTCTATTCCTAGGTTTCTTTATGTTTGCACACGTTCCTACAATTAGAAACGTTCAAACATCATATAAAGAAGCTATTCCAGGTACAGACGTTAGTATTACTGCAGCTTTAAACGCTGAAACTTCAGATTCAACTGATTATACTTTAACATTAAATAGTTATACAATTAATGATACAGAGTATAAGAATGTTGTTTTAGTAAAAAATGCTGTTGATACATCTGTTGCAGGTTTTGACCAATCAATTAATGCTGTTGATGGATTTGCACAAACAGATAAGCAAACAACTCAATTACCTAAACCAAAGGTTGAAGTTTCTACTATTAATAACAACAAAGATGTTTTCAATGTTAAACTAACTGGTTTAACTGATGAAGATATGAAAAATATTGCATCATTTAGTTTATTCATATATGAAGTAGATGCTGATACCAAGTTAAATTATCAAATTATGTTTGGTAATAAGACTGGTGTTGTAATTTCTGATGCAGAAGCTGGTTATAATGCAACATATAATTTCTTAAATAAAGATAAGCAATATGTAATTGTTGCAAAATCTATTCCTGTTGATAAGACTGAATTCTATCCATCTGATCTTAGTGATCCGTCAGATGCATTTAGTCCTTTAGAAAATGGTTCTGGTTATACTCTTCAACAATATGTTGAAAAGTCAACTTCTTATATTAAATACCAAGGTACATATTCTGCTGTTAGTGCTGACGGATATTCAACATCAAATGATGATTTAAAATCATTAAGTGTTGATGTACAAGCAAGTGGTAACATTACTTACAAAGTTGGCGATAAGTCTGTTGATGCAAGAATTTCTGGTACTAGTACATTATCAAGTTATGCTCAAAGAACAGTTAGCATTATTCCATTTGATTTCTCTGGTATTGCTATCTTCGCATTAACATTATTTGGTTTCTTATCAGTATTCATTTCATTAGAATTATCTAAGAAAAAGAATCTTGGTTCTGTTATTAAGGCTATCTTAATTACAGTTGTTATTGTTGGTGTAGGTGCTGCATATGTTGCTGCCATTGTATCAACAGGTAATGCAATTGAATCTGGTAAATTACAAATCGTAGGTGTTACTACAATGTATGATACAAATTGTATTATTTCAATTTCTACTGTAATCGCATCTGCTGTATTCTCATTAGCTGGTGTAATATTAGCATTTATTAACTACGATAGAACATACGAAAAGGTAGATAGATAATGAAAAGAAAAAAAGTAGAAGAAAATATGGAAATTAATCCATATGAAGTGGATAAGCTTTCAAAAGTGCCTTCTTGGCTGAAAATTCTTTTACTTAAGTATTGGGCAGCTGCGGCTGCCTCTTTTCTATTATTTGGTATTAGTCAGCTTGGTTTAGCTGTATATCAAGAAGGCGAATATGCCGATGTTGAAACAACAGTTAAATTGATTATATTATTAGGCTTATTCTTTGCATTATTTATGAATTATGGAGTAAGATTAATAGTTAGATTATCATATAATAGAAGAAACAATACTTATAGATATAACATGATTAACATGAGAGGATTTAAATCTTTTGGATTAGCTTTACCATATAATTTTATGATGAGCATATTTGTTTATTTAATTATTGTTTATATTTTAGCTCCTAATCATTTGGTATTTGACCCATTTGGAACAACAGGTGGTATTGGTATTGAACCATTTACTGTAGGATTTATATACTTATTTGTAGATGGAATATTTTTAGTTATTAAGTATTTCTCAGTATCTATATATCAAAGATTAAAATATAAAAAACAAATTAATTCAAAATTTGAATTTAGTCAAGGCTTAGGTGATTAGCATGAAATTAGATATTATTTTTAAGAGCTCTAGAAGCGTAACAATTGAATTAAAAAATAATGATATTTATACTACATCTTCATATAATGTTTATTTAAATGATGAATTAGTAATTGATAATTATGATAAAAATGTATTCTCTTTATTCAATCTTGAACAAGATAAAGAATATATTGTTAAAGTAATTCAAGATAAGAAAGAAGAAAAAATTACATTTAGTACTTTAAAAGAATTTGTAACATTAAATGTTAAGAAAATGGGTGCTAAAGGTGATGGTAAAACATTAGATACTAATTTTATTCAGGCTGCAATTATGGCATGTCCTGATAATGGTAGAGTATATTTTCCTGATGGAGAATATTATACTGGTCCATTATTCTTAAGAAGCAATATTACTATTGAACTTTCTAAGAATGCTAGATTGATTGGTGATATTGATAGAAATCATTATCCGATTTTACCTGGTATCACATTTACTTCTGATGAATTAGATGAATATAATCTAGGTTCATGGGAAGGCAATCCATTAGATTGTTTTGCTAGTATTATCACTGGCGTAAATGTATCTAACGTAAATATCATTGGTGAAGGTGTTATTGATGGAAATGCTAATAATTCTGATTGGTGGGTTGATGTAAGAAATAAAAGAATTGCATGGAGACCAAGAGGTGTATTTTTAAATCATTGTAATAATATAACATTACAAGGTGTAACTGTAACAAATACTCCATCATGGAATCTACATCCATATTTCTCAGAAAACCTACAATTCTTAGATTTAAAGCTTATTAATCCTAAGAATTCACCTAATACTGATGGATGTGATCCTGAATCTTGTAAGAATGTAGATATCATTGGTGTTAATTTCTCAGTTGGTGATGACTGTATAGCTATTAAATCAGGTAAGATTTATATGGGAAGAAAGTATAAAAAACCATCTGAATATTTCAACATTAGAAATTGTTCAATGAATTTCGGTCATGGTGCAATCGTTCTTGGTTCTGAAATGTCTGGTGGTATTAAAAATATCACAGTATCTCAATGCTTATTCAATCAAACTGATAGAGGCTTAAGAATTAAGACAAGACGTGGTCGTGGAAAAGATGCAATTATTGATGGTATTGTATTTGAAAACATTCAAATGGATGATGTATTAACTCCACTTGTAATTAATATGTTCTATTTCTGTGATCCAGATGGACACACAGAATATGTTTATTCTAAAGAAAAGCTTCCAGTAGATGAAAGAACACCATATCTTGGAGAATTCGTTTTTAAAGATATCGATTGTAAAAATGTAAATGTTGCTGCTGGAACATTCTTCGGTCTTCCAGAACAACCAATAAAATCAATCAATATAGAAAATGTTAATTTCCATTATTCAGCAAATCCAAAAGAAGGAGTACCTGCAATGATGGATGGTCTTGATCCTATGAAGGGAAAAGGATTAATATTCTCATATGTTGATAAAGTTTCTATTAAAAATGTTAAATTTGATGGTCTAAAAGACAAAGAATTTGAACTTAATGAAGTAGGAACATTTAATAAATAAAAATATAAAGTATCGATTAAAATTAGTCGATACTTTTTTTGTTATATTGTTTATTCACTTGATTTTTTATGTTATAATACTAAAGATGAAGTTGTGTGGCTAAAGACCACATTAGGAGGTTTTTATGAAAGTTTCAATTGGTTGTGACCATTCAGCATTAGAACTTAAAAATGCATTAATAAGTTATTTGAAAGAAAATGGTCATGAAGTACTAGATAGAGGTACTTATACAAAAGAATCATGTGACTATACAGATTATGGTTATATGGTTGCAAAAGATATTCAAGCAGGTACTGTAGATAGAGGAATCGTTATTTGCTTTACAGGTATTGGAATGTCTATGATTGCAAATAAAGTTAAAGGTGTTAGATGTGCACTTGTATGTAATAAAGATGCAGCAATTCTAACTAGAGAACATAATGATTCAAATTGCTTAGCATTAAGTGCAAAATATACAGGTTTAGCATTCGCAAAAGAAATTGTAGATGCATGGTTAAATACTGAATTTTCACATAATGAAAGACATCAAAGAAGAATAGATAAAATTAGTAAATACGAGGAGGAATTTTAATGTCTGTTACTGTTTTAAATCATTCAATGATTAAGCACAAATTAACTAATATTAGAAGAAAAGAAACTACTACAAAGGATTTCTATCAAAATGTACAAGAAATCGCAGGCTTAATGGCATTTGAAATTTCAAGAGATTTTCCATTAAAAGATGTAGAAATTGAAACCCCTATTTGTAAAACTGTACAAAAGGAATTAGATGCTGAAATTGTAATTATTCCAATTCTTCGTGCAGGTCTAGGAATGGTTGATGGAATTAGAAATATGATACCAACTGCTAAAGTTGGATTCATCGGATTATATAGAGATGAAAAAACATTACAACCACATGAGTATTATGCTAAATTCCCAGATACAATGAAGGCAGATAATGCAGTTGTATTAGTAGTAGATCCAATGCTTGCTACAGGTGGTTCTGCAGTTGCAGCAATCGATATGTTAAAAAAACGTGGAGCTAAAAACATTAGATTTGTATGCTTAGTAGCTTCACCACAGGGTGTTGAGGTACTTCAAAAGGCTCATCCAGATATTGATATTTATTGTGCAACAGTAGATGAAAAATTAAATGAAGTAGGATACATCGTTCCAGGCTTAGGAGATTGTGGAGACCGTCTATTCGGAACAAAATAATGAAATTTAACAGTCTAGCTAAGACTTATGCACTCGCTACCCAAGGAATATTAACCATGGTAGTGATGTTAGGACTTGGTTATTTCATAGGCTACTTAATTGATAAGGATTCTGCATGGCCAGCAATTCTAGCAGTTGTTGGCGTTTTATGCGGTTTATTCACATTTGTAACTTATCTATTATATCTTATAAAAGAAGAAGAAAAGAGAAAGAAAAATGACCAGGGACCAAAAGATTAATTTTTTAGTAGTACCAATTACTTTAGCAATAGTTGGTATTGTTACTTTAGTTCTGTTTTTATGTAAACAGGATTGGAAATATTATCTCATCGGTGGAATGTTAGGATTAATGTGTCATGGCTTAATGGTAAAACAAAACGCAAGAATGATGCGTATGACAAAATTAGATCCTACAAACACAGTGTTTAATCCGAAAAAATCTACTATATTATGGTATTTATTACGATTCGGTTTAGTATTAGTTGTTTTTGTAGTATTAGGCTTTTTAGCTAAAGATAAACCAAGAGAACCAATAAATGAATTTGTAATAAGTATGTTAATAGCATTAGGTGGTTATATTACACTTAAAATAGTATTTTTAATAATCCTATTATGCTTTAGGGAGAAGGTGGTTAAAGAATGACCTTGTTGTATACTATGCCAAGCGCAATTAGGTCGACATTAATTATCGTAGGTGTTTTATGTTTATTCTTTATAGTTTTATTTTTCTTTATTAGAAGAGTAAATCCTTTAAAGAAAACTCCATTATGGCTTGTGCCATTTATGTGGATAGTTGATTTAATGAATGGTTCAGTAAGAGCCAACATAGGTAAAAAATGGAAAATATATTCACCATGGTTTTTAACCTTAACAATATTTGTATTCTTTGCAAATATTTCAGCTGTATTTGTATTAGATAATCCAACTGGATATCTAGTAATAACAGGTGCGTTAGGCTTTATGACGTTTTTAGTTATTCAAATAACAGGAATTACGTCACTTGGTGTAAAAGGCTATTTGAAAGGCTTTTTAGACCCATTCCCTATTATGCTTCCGATGAACATAATAAGTGAATTCTCATTACCGATATCTTTAGCATTACGTTTATTTGGTAATTTAACATCGGGAACTTGTATTTCAATATTAGTTAAATATGCACTTGGATGGTTTGCATTACCTATAATGCCATTTATGAATGCAATATTTGATATATTCTTTGGAGTAATACAAGTAGCAGTATTCGTTATATTATCAATGATCTTTACATCTATGAAGGTCAAAGATGAAGACAAAATATATTCATAAAAAAGAGGAGAAGAAAAGTATATGGATTTTATGTTAGTTTTAAACAATGTTTTATTATTCTTAGTTGAAGTAGGCGATGGTCTTAAAGCAATTGGTGCAGGTTTAGCCGTATTCACAGGTTTCGCTGCCGCAATTGGTGAAGGTAACGTTGCTGCACATGCTGTAGACGCAATGGCTCGTCAACCAGAAATGGCTGGTACAATTCGTACAACAATGCTTATTGGTCAAGCTGTATCAGAAACTACAGGTTTATACGGATTAATTATTGCAATTCTATTAGTAATGTAATTTATAAGAAAGGACACTTTATGTGCTGGGTTGTATAAATGTTTTTAATTGGTGATATCGCAGAAGCATTAGATAAAATTAGAACAACAATTCAGGAAACTTTAGGACCTTTATATCAAACCTCAAATTTAACAGTGGATAGAATGACTCAATACGGTATTGATTTCGGTATCCAAATTGGAGCAACTATAATTTTATTTATTGTTGTTGCAATATTCTTTTGGAAGCCAATTACAAAAATTCTTGAACAAAGAAGAGAAGTAATTGATAAGGAATTAACTGATGCTCAAAAGGCAAAAGATAATGCTATCGAAATTGAAGCAGAGCTTAACAAGCAATTAAAAGAAGCAAAAGAAAAAGTAAAGGAAATGCTTGATAAAGCTGAAAAAGATGCTAACCTTAAGCGTGATGAAATTATTAATCAAGCTAGAGAAGAAGCAAAAAGAAGAATGGATAATCTTAAGGTAGAACTTGAACAAGAAAGAAGCTCTATGGAAAAAGAGATTAGACAAGAAATCGTAGAGATTGCATTTGCCGCTGCTGAAAAAATTGTCTCTAAAGAGATAAATCAAGATAAATACTTAAATGTAGTTGATGAAATCTTGAAGGGGGCAAATGAATAGTGGTTGGAAATGAATATGCTAAAGCTATCTATGAATTAGCTCATGAAAATAACAAAACAAAAGTATTTAGTGAGTGCTTTATGGTTGTTTCTGAAACAGCTATAAAAAATAATCAATTTATGGAGATAATGACATCCCCTGTAATTAATAAGCAAGAAAAAAAGGATATTATAAAAAAAGTTTATTCATCATTGGATGAAGAATTTATAAGATTCCTTTATGTAATAATAGATCATAATAGATTTTCAATTATAAAGGAAATTTATGATGAATATGAAAATCTTATTCTTATTGATAAAAACATCATAAAAGCACAAGTTTTTAGTGCTAAAGAACTTAATAAAAATCAAATGGATGAAGTTATTAAAGCATTAGAAACAAGATACAAGAATAAGAAAATAGAAGCAGAAAATATAATCAATCCTGAGCTTATTGGTGGAATTAGAGTATTAGTTAACAATGAATCAGTTGACTTAAGCTTAAAAAATTCCTTATCAAAGCTTAAGGAATCAATATTATAAGAAAGGATAAATGTATGGCAAAAATAAATTTATCTGAAATTTCAGCCTTAATTAAAGAACAAATTAAGACATACAAAGAAGATATTCATACTGAAAATGTTGGACATGTTGTTCAAGTAGGTGATGGTATTGCTCTTGTACATGGCTTAAATAAAGCAATGTCAAGTGAATTATTAGCATTCCCTAATGACGTTTTTGGTATGGTCCAAAACCTAGAAGAAGATTGTGTAGGTGTAATCTTACTAGGAGAATCTTCAAAGGTTAAAGAAGGCGATTTAGTAAAATGTACAGGAAGAATTCTTGAAGTTCCTGTAGGAGAAGAATTTATTGGACGTGTTGTAAACCCATTAGGTCAACCTATTGATGGTTTAGGACCAATTAATTCAACAAAATTTAGACCAATAGAAGTTAAAGCTACTGGTGTAATGGATCGTAAAGCAGTTAATGAACCACTAGAAACAGGTATTAAGGTACTTGATGCCTTAGTACCAATTGGAAAAGGACAAAGAGAATTAATCATTGGAGACCGTCAAACAGGAAAGACTTCAATTGCTGTAGATACAATTTTAAATCAAAAAGGAAAAGATGTAATTTGTATTTATGTTGCAATTGGACAAAAGGAATCAACTGTTTCAAATGTATATGAAACATTAAAAGAAAATGATGCGATGAAATATTCTATTATTGTATCTGCATCTGCATCAAATCCGGCTCCAATGCTATATTTAGCACCATATTCTGGTGTTTCAATGGCTGAGTATTATATGCATCAAGGTAAGAATGTATTAATTGTATATGATGACCTTTCAAAACATGCAGTTGCATATCGTGAAATGTCTCTATTATTGCATAGACCACCAGGAAGAGAAGCATATCCAGGTGATGTATTCTATTTACATTCAAGATTACTAGAACGTGCTGCAAAATTAAATGATAAATTAGGTGGAGGTTCAATTACAGCCTTACCTATTATTGAAACACAAGCTGGTGATATTTCAGCATATATTCCAACAAATGTTATTTCAATAACAGATGGTCAAATATTCTTACAATCTGATTATTTCTATAAAGGTATAAGACCAGCTATTAAC
>JAFTDB010000029.1 GCA_017454375.1 Acholeplasmatales bacterium
ATCTTAGCTATAAAGCATATAACAATCTTAGTCTTTGTTTTCATCTACTATCTCTCCTTCATCAAATGATTTTAAAATACTATCAGCTAACACAAGCAATCTTTGTCTAGATTCTGTAACTTCTTCAGCAGAGATTTCATAGTTTTTAAGTTTCTCATCTAATTTGTCATCTATCATTTTACTGATAGCATTTGAGAAGACATCCAGTCGTTGAGTTAATAAGTCTTCTACTCTTTCCATTAAGGCATTAGATGAAGCGTTAAGTTTAGCATTGGCATCTACACTAAGAGATAAAGCTTTAGATGCATCTTCAATTGTTTCTTTTAATTTCTTTCTAGCTTTGCTAACCATAAACCAAACAGCTAATCCGACTATTCCGCTACCACTAGCTCCAGCTACAGCTGTTAAGATCCATGGTAACATTGAATTTTGCCACCAGTCTCTAACTTCATTTGCTGCTGACTGTAAAGTAGGTTCTGGAACAACCTCTTCTGCTACCGGTTCATCATCCGCTCTTACTATGATAAGCGTAGAAGTAGAGATTATAAACATCGATACAAGCACAATAAAAAATACTAGCAGTCTTTTCTTCATTTTACTTTACCTCCAAAGTGGCTTTCAAAAGCTTTACAAGCTTGTCATTAAGTTCTTTGATCTGTGCTTCAAGTTCCTTAATTTTAGAATCCTGATCTTCTTTAACAAACTCAACTTTAGCTTCAACTGAATCGAATTTCTTTTCGATTGTTGTGTTGCCAATTTCTAAGTCTTTGATTTCAACAAATTCGTATTGATCCTTGCCTAGTGAATCTTTATTGGTTTTAACTACATAGGCTTTCATAATACGCCCTCCTATTGAACATTATTACGGCTTGATTCTTCCTCAGCTTCAGCTATACATTGAACTACATAATTGTTATAAGCAACAACCTTTGGATCATTAGGATTTAAAATTCCTAGTACAACTTTACGAAGAATACAAAGCTCACGAGATAAGCTATATTCTCTTCTAATCTTTTGTTCGATTAATTTCTCTTCTTCTGATAGTTCTTGAACTAACTTAACATCAGAACCCATTTTGATAATCTCACGATTAGCTCTTTTGATTTGCTCATCTTTATTAATATAGATATTACCCATATTTATCCTCCCATAGATTTTTGTAATATTCTTCCATTTTACGGATCAGATTATAGCAATTGCCTCTTTTGGCATGTGCTTTCCAAGCATCAAAGCAATCATCAACTGCTTTAACTGACATAAGTCCTTGCTTAGCTCTATTAACTTGTTTCCGAAGTTTCCTCCGCTCATGAGATATGCGCTTTGGAAGAATCTTCCGAATTACTTTACCAGTAGAAGTTAGGTAGAAAGCAAAACCTAGAAAGTGAATTGGTTGAGATAGCTTAAATATTTGAGTCTTTTTAGTATTAAGATGAAGATTCAAACTTTCCAAAATGCAATGTATCACATCTTTACAATAGACTAAATAATACTTATCAGGATGAATCAATAAAAAGTCATCCATATACCTAACATAATATTTTATCTTTAGCTTCTCTTTAATAAAGTGATCTAAACCATTTAGAACAGCTAACTGAATCAACTGTGTAACCTGGCTACCTAGTCCCATACCTTTGTCTGGATCTTCACCTTGATTAAAACTATCAATAATATTATTTATATGTTCTAAAACCCATTCATTCTTTATGCTTTTAGCGATTGCCTCTTTAGCTACATCATGCCTGGTGGATCCAAAATAATCTTTGATATCACATTTCAAAACATATCCAGTACAACCGTATTTCCTAAAATATCTATGTAAATGTGTAGATAATCTATTTAATGCAAAGTCTGTACCTTTACCGATTTGGCATGCGCAATTATCATAAATAAAGGTTTTGGTTAATTCTCTATAAAAATAATTGTCGCATAAGCTTCTTTGGAAGACACGATCCTTCAAACGAGTAGAAACAATAACTCTTTTCTTTGGTTCGTATATTGTAAAGATTGTATAGTTATCTATCTTATATTTATCATTTATAAGAGATTGCCTTAAAGCGTAGATGCTAAGAAGTGAATTGTGTACATATCCTGCTGTAGAATCCTTCCACATAACATTTCTCTTACATACCATTAAAGCTTTATACAAAGATTTAAAGGAGCAGACCTGCTCTTTTACTTTGTCTTCCATAATATATGTCGCGTAGTGTATAGCAATAACTAGTTAACTAGATTGCATCTACGTTCTCTTTTTACCTTTCTAAATGATCGGTTAGGTTACTAGTTCCTTGTGTGTGATAACATTGATTTCAGATAAATGATCTTACTCTATGACTAGTATTAACAGTATTATAATTACTGACTCACAATCGGGAACCGCTCCGTTAGAATTGTTGGCATTGTTGTTGTTCAATGATCCATCAGTATTCACGTTATACACGTTGTTACCGTTGCTGCGGTTAGGGGATTGACCAACTAGCAACCTAATATTATTTTATTTTAAATATTTTTTATATCTTTCTTCATCAGAGCTAATCCAAGCTCTTAAAAGTCTTCGAACATCAATGACTAGATGTGTCCAATATTCAATACGCTTTGACTCAATACCAAAAGTCTTATAAGCTACCTTAATCATACCAAGTAGTGATCCAGTTTTTGAAAGAGCTGCACGTTGGTATCTCCTTCTTAGATCATAATCGGTTTGCTGTGAAACGAACACAGTATTAGCTTCATTTGTATAATTCATTAGATCAACAACATTTTCTACTATTTTTGATGTAATACACCAACGATAGCGTTTAGGAAAATGTTTCTCATTTGAGCATATTTTAATTGTGTACTGAGCCAAAGCATCTACTTTTGTAAGTACCTCTAAATCATTTTGTCCACGTTTGCTAAATGGAACACTCATATGTATCTATCTTTCTATCGTGATTTGTATCGCCATCTACCGATGGCAGATTCCTCGATGCTTAGATTATGACACAAGCGGGAACCGCTCCGAAAGAATTGAGGGCATAGTAGATGTCCAATGATCCATCAGTACTCACGAAATACACGAGGATACCGTTGCTGCGGTAAGGGGATCTCAACCAGTAGTATCTTGCAGATCCAGCTAAATACTTAACTCTATCTGCATTTGTGCTACCAGACCAGTAAGGATATACTGAGCTTTCGCTAACTCCTGGATTAGATAAGTTCATTTCTTCATTAGCTAGTAAGAATACTTTATCACTTAATGATTCAGTACCGCCACCATCCATTACAGTGTTCTTAGCTACTGTCTTGCTTACAGCACCAAGCATCTTTTTGAATTCTGGATCAATACCATGTAAGAATCCAGGATCAGTTACATTTGCAGAAGGTCTATCAAAGTTGTTTTGTGGATTCCACCAACCACCAGTGTAAACCTCATCAGCACCACTACCAGAAGTTGTAGCACCTTTCTTATCACTATTCATCCATTGGCGGATAGCACTGTGTGCATATCTATTATTACCATATCGGATTTTGTGAACATGATTGCAAGCTAATTCACCATTTAATGTTCCAAGATCTACTGCATCAGCAATTGGTGTTGTAGTAACACTAACTGATTCAATAGCATTTTTATGTTTAGCACTCTTGTAAGAGCTAACCTTAACTGAAGAAGCTTGTTGTTGATAACCCCAAGGGAACATTAATTGTCCACCTGCAGGAACGGCACTTGTTAATGTGAAGTAATAAGTTTGGTTTCCACCATAACTAGAATCCCAGTCAGGTAAAGTGAACTTATAACTTCCAGCTGCTAATTGAGATGAGCAGTAATAGAATGCTTCTGGAGAATCAAATTGGATATTAGCATAGCATTGATCTAATTGTAATGTTACAGATTTAGATCCATCTACATCAATACCAATGATGTTGAATACAAGTTCAGCAGCAGTTTCATGAACTATTACTTTATCTCCTTCAGCTGGTGTTCCAGTGATTGAGATTCCATAGTTAGCTAAGTCAACTACTTCCTCACCTAATTTCCAAACATTTCCATCAAATTCAAACTCATAATAGCCATTAATTGCTTCATCAACATAATCAACGAATGTGTCTTCAGCTACGCTTACAGCAGTAATGCCAGTTGAATCTTTACTGATAGATACAGAAGTTTCTTTTTCAACTTTGATTTGATCACCAACTTTGAATAGTTTAGGAGCAAGACCTAATCTTACAAGCTGATGCAAATCCTTAAAGCTACTAATTTGTACACTCCCTGCTCCACTTGCGATTGCAGCAAGTAAAGCATTTTGAGTATCCATTTTTTCAACATAAGTTGCTTTGTCTAATATTTTAATTTCGATATCATTAACAGACATATTTTATTTCTCCTTAAGAACTACTTACTTCGGTTAATACCATTACTAATTCACCATTGGAATTAGTTTTAATTCCATATGAGTAATACTTATTATCAGCTTGATCATAAACTAGGTTAGCATGTGATACTGCATCAGTTAAGATACCAGATACTGCTAGAACAAGCTCAGGAAGAGTATACTCATGTTCTACCTCATCTTCATCTGTAATCGTAACTTTTGCACTATTCAATACACTTTGAAGTATTGCATTGCTCATGCTACTTTTATCAGAATTCGATAAACCTATTTTAATTGTTTTTGTCGCCATAGTTTTCTCCTTTATGAATTACCATATGTGAATGTCAGAATACCAGTATCTCCATCATAGCTCATAGCTAGATTGCCAGTATCTATATATGTGATTGTTAACACACCAGTATCACTATCATAACTTGCATCTTCAAGCGCATATGCTAGTAAATCATCCCAAGTGATCATATTATCTTTAAGCCATTTACCTTGTTTAGCACTCAATGGCTTGCCGGCATTATCAGTACTTAGATTATCTACTATATCAGATACATTAACTTTATTTGTTTCTAAAGCTGTGATTAATCCGTTCAAGACATATCCTTGTTTAGCACTTAATGGCTTGTTACTGATATTACTTGTTAGATTATCCACTATATCAGATATATTAACTTTTAAAGCTAACGCATCAAGAATTCTTGTTCCTTCTGGATATGAATCAAAGATATCTAATACTTCAGTAATCTTATCAACCAAAGCATTTGAATCGATTTCTTCGCCCATGATCTCATACAATGCATCTAATCTTCTCTTATCTTCAGCACTCATTACACCATTAAGGCTTGTTGTAGCTAAAGGAAGAGTAACTAATAAATCATTGCTTGTTCCATTGAAATTCTTCTTGATGAACTTGATATCATAACCATATTCTTCATTGTTCTCACCAGTAACACTAGTTGTAGCATCATCGATAGCATGTGTGCTTAAATGGTTAGTAATAGCATTAATGGCTTGAATTACACTATCGATAGTACTCATCCAGCTTCTAGAAGCAATTGACATCATATCTGATCCACTAACACCAACTGCACTTCTTACAGCATTTAAGAATGCAAGAAGTGTAGGAGTCATCAAACCAGCATTAGATGAATCAACACCTGATAGAGTAATTGTCCTTGCTTCGCCTTCTACATCATTAGAATCAATAGTTTGGTAAGATATTACTATACTACTTGATGAAGGTGTAAGGTCTAAAGCAATGTCATAAATACAGTTATAAGTAATCTCATGATCTAAGCTATTAAGTAACACTAACATGGCCGGAGTCATCAAACCTTTTACTGAATTAGAAACATCCGGAAGAGTTATTGACTTCGATGATGCATCTTCAGCTGTTACATCGAGCTCTGATATAGTAATCTTTTTAGTACTACTATCATAAGTGAATGTAATCGAGCCATGTCTCATAGCTTCATGCTTTTTAGCATAATTTGTCTTAATGTTATTACCATCAGCATCTTTAGAAGCTTTAGTAGCTTCACCAACAACTGTAGTTCCATCGATAATATCAGCTATTGCATTAGCGTTTTGTGCAATGTTAGCAAGACTTGCTGCAACTGTTTGATACTCAGCTACATCTGAAGCTTTATTAACTTTAGCTGCAGTATATACAACTTTAGTTCCAGATGAAGAAGTGTAACGAATTGTGATTCCTAAATGTCCAGGAATATCTAAGATCTTAGTATTCTTGAAAGTAAACTTATGAACATTAACTAATTCATTTGTTATAGGATTAAGAATTGGTGTTGCAGCTGAATGGTTAGATCCTTGATATGTAGCATTAACTGGTCCTATTTCCAATCCATCTTCACGCTTAAAGATAAGCGATACTTGGTAACTTGTTGAAATTGGTCCTTCATCAAAGCCAGCAAATAGGTATAGATCTAAACTGTTGTCTGTTGATCCAGGATACAATCCAACTATATTTTGAGCAACTAATTTAGCTTGTGAATCTAAATAAATATAATTCATTATTGTTACTCCTTGTTATACGACTATGATGTCGTTTCTTACCCAACGGGCATATAGATATACATCTTCAGAAAGTGAAGCATTTGCATGTGCATAATTATCAGTAACAGTGTATGTCTCTCCATCTTCATTTAGATAAGCATATGTCCATCCATGGAATGTAACCAAAGGATGACTTAATGTTGGTAAGGATGATGGGAGTTTTAAAGCATTGTATACATCTGCAGGTTGATCGTTTCCTGGATAATTAGATGAAACGATATAATGAATTGTATACCCTTCATTTACTTCGAAATTAGCATTATACTTTCTTTCGAATGATCCAGCAAAGAAGATGTCAAAATAAGTTAATCCACCATCGAATACAGCATCTGGGATATTGTAAGCGAATAGTATATCCCCGTTCGTAGTTCCAAACGCAATAGCTTTAGCACTACTTAGTAAGGTAATATTTCGATAAATTCTTAAATAGAACTTACCATCATTTGTAACAACTTCTATTGATACCGTTCCCGAACCTTGAGATGTAAAATCTTTAAATTTTCCAGCTTTAACACCTAAGCACTTAGTAGCGTTCTTTGGATATGTATCAGCTATAGATATCCATAGATAAACCTCTTCACTTGGAACACCCTCTACCATAAGACCATTTATTTGAGCCATTTTACTACCAACAATTAAGTTGTTTGAATTTGATACAAATTCGTATTGAACTGTAAATATGTCTCTATCAAATGCATCTTTTGGATACTTATATACAATTGCATCATTAATAGTCTCATATGAAAACTTTCCAGAAGTTATCAAAGGAAGCTTTCTTACTGATTCTAGATGATCAGCATAAGTATTGTCTAAATCAGCTCTATCATAAGCTAATTGAAGTTGGAATGCTTCATATCGGCCAGTGTGTTTGTTAACATAACGATTAAGTAATATCTTTCTGCCTCCAAGCACTCTACTTCCTGTACCTAAACCAGCTGAATAGTTATCATATAATTTTAAGCAGAAGAACGATGATGTAGCCATCGAATATCTAGCAACATTCATCTGATAACTACCAGGAAGAGCATCATAATGATTAGCATCATAATTAGTCCAGGTAGGAGTAAAAATACCATACTTAATTGCACTATTACCACTGTAATACAATGATCCCTCTTCATATCTCCAAGGTTGAAGTAAATATGATAGATGAGCTAAATCTATAATAGCTGGATCTGTGATAATTGCTTCATCTCCGATTTGTATAAATCTTTTGATTAATGTTTTTCTATCTATCTGATCGCTTGCAAGAGGTATTTCATACACTCTTCTTTCACGATCCAATTTCACTTTATTTCTTAAAGCTTGAAAATCAGCATCAAGCTTATAAGCAACTTCAATATGATTTGCATATACTGAATACTCTCTACCAGTTACGCAAAGAGATCCATTATTTATTATTTTTCCTAATGAGATTAGATCAGCTAATGAATTAGCTACACAGTTAATATTAGCAACGCTATTACCTAGTACATTGATCTTATTCTTTTCAACATCACCAAATCTCAATACATCAATTGATTTCTCACTTTGATTGTCAATTTGATTAGTTTCTGGAATAGTACTTATAGCATTATCCTTAGTAAATCTTGCATGAGGATCAATATAAGGAACATACTTAAGTCGATACATCATGCTATTAACATTGTATATAGATTCAGAAGTATCTTCTAACAACCCAAACAGTGTGCTAATAGAATTATTAAGACCTTGATACCAAGTTTCAAATTTATTCCAAAGATCCGTAACGAAATTTAAAACCTTATATCCTGTACTATTATGGTCTAAGTTCCCATTGTTATCTAAACCAGTAAGTCTATCTTTAATAATATAAGTCATAGCAG
The DNA here is from genome assembly GCA_017454375.1 of Acholeplasmatales bacterium. Taxonomy (GTDB): domain Bacteria; phylum Bacillota_I; class Bacilli_A; order Acholeplasmatales; family Anaeroplasmataceae; genus Anaeroplasma. The sequence goes on from JAFTDB010000029.1 coordinate 8,279, forward strand.
ATATAGGAACAAATAAGAATGTTTCTTGTTTACCAACCGATGAATTTGTATCACCTTTTTTGTAATATAAAGCCTTCATCTGATCATTTGCAGATAACCTATCATAATCCTCTTTTTCATAAATGTAATCAGATATGTCAATCGCAATTTGGTATTCAAATGTTTCTGTTTGTTCTTCAGTAAGTCCTAACGCGCTAGCTATATTAGCAAATAAATCATAAACAGTACCAGTAGCAGCTGCAATAACTGCACCAAATAAATGGTTTACAACTGTTTTTGTTTGGAACTTAATTACAACACTTATCTCTAGCTTCTCAATCTTTTCAATTGGATGCTGAGTACAAATACCCATATTATCTGTAGTAAGTGTTGCTGATCCATCTATTGACTTAAAAGTATCCCAGTCAGTTATAACTAGTAACCTATTTGAACTAATAGCATTCTGACCATGTACTTCTAGGTTTTTAGATAACTTATCAAAAGCTGAGTTAGATATGTTTCCATTAACGTTAGCTGGTAGGTAGATAGTATCATCTCTTACTGTATCATACGATTGATAAGTTAAATTAACATTACTATAAGTAGGATCTACAGAAGAAACTCTAACTCTAGCATTAATAGATCTAAACATCTCATCTAATACTTCGCGAAGTAGCGGAGGAGAATCAAAGAAGAATTCTTCCGCAGGCCTTGATGCAAGTTTTAACATCAAAGTTGAGAGATTTTGTATTTTAAATCTATCAATGATAATGTTACTTCTATTTGGTTTAGGTCCTCTTGCAATGTCTAGTTCATCCATAACTTGATCATAAAGAGTAGCACTACCACCATATCTAGTCCACTTCCTAGTGTTCGCATGTCCTGGCATTACCCATTTTTCCAGATATACCGTAGGCTCTACTAATGACAGTGTATGCATATATCGATACTTACTGTTCATTGGTGTTTGTCTAGCTGGTACATCACCAGATACTACAAAATCATATGTCTTATCTGCTTCTGTTGTATGTGTTACCACAACTTTTACCGGAACATATTGAGGAATCTTTCTAGATGAATTAGACATGTACTGTATTGTGCACTGATCTAACTGTCCATCAAACTCTTCGATGAAACTAACGCCTTGTACAACATATTTAATTTTTTTATAAGCTCCATTACCAAAATTACTATTCGCATAATTATCAACTACAAATGCATCTCCTATAGCATAGCCAGTAGGAACAAGAACGTAAATTCCATTACTCATCTTGAGCCTCCTGTTCTAACAGCTAGCTGTTCAGCATTTCGATTTTGTGTAGTCATATCAGCAAAGAAACCAACACCTTTAGAAACAACATCAACCGCTGCCATAGCTACACCAGCCCATCCAAATTTAGCGATCATTATTACATCGGTAGCAATACTTGCTGCGCTTTGTAAATATGCTGATTGGATATAATCTCCAGTCAATGCACCAAAATTTGATAAAGCGGTTTGTGCTGCTTTCTTAAATGTGTAAACTGCTAATGCTTCAGATGCAGTTTGTTCTTTTGAACTGTCTTTTGGTTTTTGAATACCATTTTTATCTGCTGGATTGTTTTGTCCTGTAACATCATGAGAATCTACAGTCAATTCGTTTTGAATTCGTATTCTGTATTCTTTTGCCATAATGCTCACCTACAATAATACTATTCCGTTGTCATTATCATCGCCAGCACTAACTACAGCTTCATCGATAGCTTCTGAATCTCCTTCAGTAAGAAGGATCTTAATAGTTGGAATACCGTTTTGCCACATCTCAGTGATTTGAAATCCTGATATAGCTATATAAGTTGTTCCACCATCTAGTGATACTTCTATACTTGCAATAGATCCAGTTACTAATCCGCTTGTATTACTGTTCTTAAGAACTGTTATACTGTAAACACGGTTTTCAGCTAATTTGATTTGAACTGGATGCGCGTAATTGAATAAAACCAGAGTTTTATACTGAGGCGCATTTGTAATATCGTAGTTTACTAATATTCCATCTAAGCTGATTACATTGTCATTACTACCATTCAATCTTAGTTTAAAAGATTGTGGACTAAGACTTACATCAGCTGTGTAGTTAACTGTTCCTTGCAGTTGAATCAATCCTACTTTCATAGATTGTGTGTTTTTCTTCACACGCAAATCAGTAGGAGTTCCTCCAAGCATCGGAGTTTTCCACTTGATCTGATAATTAACAGTTTTAGTTCCTGTGTCTGTAGCTATGTTAATAGTTGAATAAGAGCCTTGTGTAGCTTCAATAAATTGATTCAAATGTATTAATAGATTTTGTATATAATTAACATCACAAGCGAATGCAACATTAATCATGGCATCTACTACATCAGCTATTAAAGACTTACTGCCATTTCCACTATCAATGATAGCTAGGACAAGTTCTGGTTTTTCATCAAACGGCTTGAATGAAACATCGTTAGATACTAATACTTCACGGTCAGTTATATAAGTTGACAATGCCGTTTTAAGATAATTTTTAAAAGCTTGTTCAAATGTTTGGACAATCATATACTATCCCTCTTTTCTAACAACTCCTTAACTCGAGCCATTTGTTGTTTACGAACAGATTCTTCGCACTGTGCGATATAATCATTAACTTCTGATTCGGTAATGCTACCTGTCATTATATTTCTCATGAATGGTAAAGCTTCTTCAATGCTTCGCTCTATCCATCCTTCATTAGGATTTTTTCCTTTTTCCCAAGGCTCTTCAGTATAAACTGCATATCGAGCTCTTTCACCACCAATACAAACATAATATTGGCCATCTTCCTGAACGATCCAAATACCATTACGAGCTAGATTCCAGGTATCCTTAGGACAATTTTTAACTAAGACATTAGTAAGCAATACAGCTGCAGAATAAGATCTCTCACTTAGTGTAGCCATATGACATACTCACGAGCTCCTAAGAATGCTGCGGATCTAACTGCTTGTACTGAGTCAACTGAATAAGTGTTTCCTTTCCAAGTAATCTCATCATCCTGAACTATATCTTTAGCTCGCATGTCGTTTGTTCTTAATCCTAAAGTTGCGCCATTAGCTTCTAACTTATTGTATGATGTAACTTTATTTGATTGTGGTTGGTATTCACAACAAGGTAGTTCTATCTTGTGTATGTCTTGCCCAATCTTCTCATTATCATCTGATACGATTGTTGGTCTCCATTGAGCATATCCTTCAACAAACATTACATTCTACCCCAATATGACCTTTCTTCAAGATAAGAACTTGCAGATCTTTTCCTGATACCGCGGTATAACAATCCTGCATTACCAAGTATCGTTCTAGCTAGATCAGAAAAAGCACGCTTCTCTAATTCAGCTTTAGGCGTTAATTGGCCAGTTACTGGATCATATCCGCTCATTAGATAAAAGTCCCCAACTACAATCATGTATTCAGCTTGTTCAAGCATTGCTGCCCAAATAATAGCTTTCTGGTGTTCTGTTGTTTCAGAATCATTAATGTCAAATTCAGGTTGGTATGATCTAACTTTTTGGAGCACTATCATATAAACTCGGTTGATAAAAGCATTAGCTTTCTCATCAGAGCCCTTAATGACATCAAGTTCGAATCCAGTTTTGATTCTATAATCTTGTTTAAATTGTTCAATTTGCGTAGTAGTTAGTGATTCCATACACCCTCCTTAAAGAATTGGCCAGAGTACTTTAGAACATGATCTCGTACTCACAAAACTTCACGATAACTTAATTACTTGGCTGACTTCGGACAGTTCATTAAGCACCCTGGCCTATATGGTTAATTTATGACACTATTATTTCCAAACAACTGTTAATGTTACATTATGAGCAGGCATTACATATGTGTCGCCTAAGTTATAGAAGTTATAACCATCAGTTACACCAGCAATTGTCTTACCAGATAATGTATAGTTGCTAGAAGTTAAGCTAGCGATTGTGAATTCGCCATCAGCAGCAGTTGCAGCTTGAGTTGCAGCACTAACTGTTGTAGCGCTTGTGTTACCTACAGCACCAGCTGCATAAGTTACTGTGTAAGTAGTTGCAGCAGTTACTTTTTGAACATAGATAGCTCTATTTAATTCATCATAAACGAATGCATCATGGTATACACCAATGTCAGCTTGCATCTTTCTACCACCGAAGCCTGGAATCTTATCAAAGAATTCAGTTTCTTGGTATTTAACACGAGCCCAAACTGCATTTGGATGTAAGATGATAAAGCAAACGCCAGCACCTAAAATATTTTGAGGAACTGAAACTAATTTGATTCCATCAACCATTTCAACTTCTGCATCAAGATTTCCACCCCAATTACCATGTAAGAAGTAACCTTGTTTGATTGCAGCAGCTTTTAATAATTCTTTATAAGCTGGAGCAATGTAGCAGATTAAGTTGTTTACATCAACTCTTGCGTTTTCCAATCTAGCTTTACCATGTAAGAACTTAGCTAAAATAGTAGAGTCAGTTGGAGTTGCTGCTTGACAGAAAGTATTGTTAGCAGCTAAGATCTTGCCAAAACGATATTTATCGATAGCAGGAGCTTGGATAGTTAGGATGTAACGATTAGCTAATTTAACGATACCGTTAGCACAAGCTTCTTCATCATCCATTCTATCGATTTTGATTGAATCACCTTTGTCTTGAGTAAGAGTTAAAGTCTTCCATGTTAAGTTAAGATCTTTTACACCATACCCTGCAGCTCTATCAAAGCTACCTAAAGTGTTATCACCAAAATCGATGTGTTGATACTTAACAGTATCAGTTCCGATGAATTGAACATCTTGGTTAGATGCTTCTAAGTCAACAGTTAATAAACCTAATTTTAATGTGTCATAGATGGCACTAGGTTCTTTAATGTAAGCTACAGCTTTAGAAATGCTGTTAGCGAAAATTTGGAAAATACCTTTTTTCATTTTCTTTCTCCTCTGAATGTGAATTATTTTATTTTGCGAAATTCATCCCATTGATCAGCAGAACCTTTTCCACCGCCATCACCTGGCTTCTTTCCTCCTTTGTCTTGTTCTTTACTGATGTTCCATAAATAATCTGCTTCTTTTTTAGAGCTTTCAATAAGCTCATTAAGACCAGTTAATTTTCCATCCTTATCAAACTTAACATTAGTTAGATCCAAAACCGCTTTAACGGCTTTAACGTTCTTCGCACCAGCTGATAATAGTTCTTGATCGATAGTAGAATCTAATTTGTATTGAGCAAGTTTAGCATCATATTCCTCTCTTGCTTTTTTGTTATTAGCTTCTAACTCTTCAATCTTTTTCGTAAGCTCTTCATTACCTTTAGCACTAGCTTTAAGGTCATTGATTTGCTTTTCTCTTTCCTCGACTTGACTCTTATAGTCTTTAACTTTTGTAATCTCTTCATCTAATCTAGACTTAGGAACAAAATCGCCTTCACCTACAAAAATCTTCTTGTCGCCAATTTTCTTCTTTGCTTCCTCGACATCAACGCCGATTAGCCCTAAAAATTCTTCTAATGTCATAAATTATTCTCCTTTTTCATACGCTGTTTTACGACTGCGAAGTCGATTTGAATTATTTGAATAATGGCTGATGCGCTCAGCCGAGCGAGTTTTATATAGTCGGATTACTCCGATACTACCTTGATTTCTCCGTTGTTATTAACAACTTTTAGATTTAGTTTTGCGTTTGTATCTACGCATTCAATACTGACATAATCTGGATACTCTTCATTAAGCAATTTCATCGTATTGATTAATGAGGCCATTACCTTTAAGCCGATTACTCTTCTACCAGCTAGCTTAATACCGATGAATGGAATATTCTCATCCATTCCGAATGCGTGCTTGATTTCTAGGTTTTTTAATAGCTCTGTAGAAAAAACGAAAGCAGAGCTAACACTAGCACACACAATATCATGACCAGGTTCAGCATAGCCACTATGACCTTTCGCCGTAATTTCCGAATAATCTTTTGCGAACTTGATTTCAATCACTTAATTCCCTCCATAATACATATCAGATCTCTCATTACTTCAGGAGATTCCAACTCTTTTAGAATTGCTATTCCTGATACTTTATCGAATCCCTTTTGAGCACATAACTTAATAAAGTCATAATCATGTTTGAACATTTGCAAAGCTTTCTTACGATCAACAAGCCTTTTACTATCGCCTGTTCCCCAAGTAGTTTTGATCATGTATTCAATCTTCTCAAATTCGTTCTTCGAGTCCAATTCGCTCTTCTCCATCATCTTTTGAAGAGCTTGTTTCATTTGATTCATGTTTCCTCCTAAACAGTGTTTTCTTTATGAGTACAGCCAATGCGACTGTTACTACTTTTTCGTTTACCATTGGTAGCCACAGGAATGCAATGTAAGCCCCTCCGATTCTTGTCATCCATTTAGCTCCAAATATCGGTCCAGCTATTAAAAAGAACCATCCCCAACCATTGGTAATTATCCACGCGATTCCAAAGCACAAAGCATTTCTCCAGTCTCTCAGAAAGGCCCAAATTCGCTTGAAAAATGCGTTGATTTGGATTTTGTATTCTCTGTAAAGCATCTTTATCCTTTTACAATCCATAAGGATTAAAACGATAATGAGCCCTACCCCAAGATAGCCTATGATCATATTTTCTCGCCTTCTTCGATAGCACATCTCCAGCGATAAAACGCTCTTCCTTGTTGTATCGAATATGCTTCATAAGTTTTAGTGGCTCTCTGCCATTTCTTTCTAAGTAACTGAGCCTGCTTCAAATCCTCTTTACTACCCGATGAACGGAGAAGCTTTTCTTCCATCTTCATCTGGCGGATATTGTTCTCATAAGCTCGTTGTCTTTGGTCTATCGCGTACTCACGTTTGATCTCTTCATCTGTATAATCGCTAGGTGGCTTACTGCCTTTTGTGTATGGAATAGTACGGTGTCTACAGTTGTATCCATCAATACACCCATTTCCATCACCTTTAGGTCCACGCAATGCAACCTCAATCGGTTCATAATGGATTCCATCAATTGTTCCAGAAGTACCATCTAAGCTATATAGCTTTCCCTGGTATCCTTGACATCTAGGTGAACAGTTAGGATGTGTACTAATCCACACAAGCTTATTTCCACCTTCTTCCATATTTGCTCTTTGCCTAGCTAGATCTTGCATATTTGCTTCATATCTAACTTTCATCTCTGCTCTATTTCTTAGAGACATCGTATATGGTTTTTGACCTTCTAGATCAATAATCTTTGGTGGATCAGCAGACAATGTTTTTATCACATTCTGGTATTTGCTCCTGTAGTCTTCAATAATAGGTGTGATGACATGTTTATTACCTTCTAAGTATGGCCTGATTGCCTCAATGTCTTTTCCTTCTCCACCAGTTATTAGTTGCATAGGATCAATAGAATATCCCTTTAAATTTGGATTACTTTGTAGCAATCTACTCCAAAGGTTTCTTCCTAAAATTCTACAAGACTGTACATATTCGTATTGCCATTTTCGAGCACTGGCTACGAGTGATCTTCGTTCTTTTTCTTTTTCCACTGGATCTGCAATCTCTTTGCAGTACTCGACAATAGCGTTACTTATCTCTTTTGTAGGATCTACACCAGTAGCTGCACATCTTACGATTGCAGCTTTTATTTTTCCAACAGCTTCTTGCTGTTTTAGCAGTAAATTCTTAGCAATATCTTCTTTCGGTGATTTTAGCATTATTCGCCTCCATCATCGTTATCATCTTTTTCCTTTTCCTCTTTTTCTTTTGGCTCTTCCTTGTTCTTGTCTTTATCATCTTCAGACTCTTCTTTTTCTTTCTCTTCTTGCTGAGTCATCTTATCAAGATCAGGAAGATTATTAGGATTATCTAAGCTCATACCATCTTCAAATCGAATTAGGTTAACTTCATTATCAACTTGCTCATCATCCCATTCTGGATGAATTCGCCTAACTGCTTCGTATGTTGATGCGACTTTTTGGTTCTTAGCATTTCCCCAAGTAGTGATTTTCTTTTCAACACTGTCTTGAACATAATCATTGAATTCGATGTTAAGCTTTAAGTTGTTGAAGTTTAGATCCATCTTTTCGAATGCTTCTTGAATAGCTGAAGTGTTATGTTGGATCCAACTGTTCATTATCAACATTTGCGTAAAAACATCCTCCATAAATGGAACCCATAGTTTAAGCTTTCTAGAACGTGTTTCTAAAGTAACCTTATTGCGCTCTTGTTGGCTCTCAGCTGAGGAATTGATGCTTTCTAGTCCTGTTATACCTAACGCAAATGGACTCAAACCAGCGTTATTTATAGCTGTTGTTAAGTATGTACGATACTTAGCTAAATGCTCTTCAGTCTTATCCTTGATGAAGGTAGTCTCAATTTTGTCCTTTCCATCTTGATCAGGATCGCCTTTAATCTTGATATAGTTAGTTACAAAATCATCATCCAATAATGTTGATGGATCATCCTTATCCCTAGGAATCATACTATCTGGAATATAACGGATAGTTTTGTTATCCCTAAGTTCTTGAACAATCATGCTATACACTTCATCTAATGCATCGAAAGAATCGATTCCTCCTTCATAATCAGATGCACCATAAGGTGAATCAGGAAACTCATGCGAAGGCGTTAGATTAGGCTTGTCAAATGCAAGCATACCTTTAAGCCCTTTATACACAAAGTCTTTTAGCTCTGCAGTATCTGGAAGAGTAGTCAATGCTACTTCCTTTTCCTTGTTGCCATCTAAGACATATAACTTGTAAAGAATGCATGCATCACCTGATAGATCAGTTGTGTACCATTCATCCAAACGATACTCTTTTTGGTTTCTTGTGTAGTAGTAATGGAATATGATTGCTTTTGTGATTCCACGTTCTTTAACAACCTCGGCATCTCGCACTGTTGCTACTTCAAGAATTGGATATGGTGTCAAACTAACATCATGGCTAAGCTTCAAAAATACATGTCCACTCCAGCTCTCGTTTTGTGCTGCATTTTCAAAGCGTTCATCTACATCGCATATGACTCTTAAATTATCGATGATCTCTTGTGCCTTTGCACTAGCTATTTCATCAATCTCTGAGCTCTTGTCTTTGTAAACACTAGCTGTGATCTTGTAACTAGATCCAAATAACACAGTAGCCATCTTACGACTGATCAAACCAGGTAAACCAGTATGACACATTCTTACCTTGAATGGAGCTCTTCTCCAGAAGTAGTTAATTGAATCGACATCTACATATTTCGATTTATATAGATCTCTGATATTAGCAGCTACACCTGTGTACCACACACGATATTCTTCGATTCTAGCTGTATAACCATCACTGCCACGCATTGCATCAGCAAACGCGCCTTTTGGATTGAATCTGATAACACTGTCTTTTCTTTGAGCGATCATTAGTAAGTCGGCCTCCAATCTATTAAGTCTTTTGTTTGTAAAAAAATCTCTAATCTTACTCATAGCCAAATATCTCCCTATTAGCTCGTAGTAATTTTTTCATATGTCTTGTGAACGCATATTCGCTTGAGTCCATTACATCGTTTTGCCATTCGTTGTTGTCCTCTCTTTCTTGACCTTCTTTACCATCACTCCATTTAGCTATGCGATATGCATCGTAGATATTCCTTCCCTCTTCGGTATCGTTGAATTCTACTGCACCTCTTGATAGCAATATGATCATTGCATCTATACGTTCTTTTATTGTTGCTTTGTATGATGGTATTACATCTGGAAGTCCTAGCTGAGCAAACTCGCTTCTTATGTCCTGGATATAGTTTTCTTCTGCACTGTCTATCGCAATGTATTCAATTGACAAGTTTTTTGCTAAAGCTAATTGCACAAAGGCTTTTAGCTTGTCAGTTTTCTCACGATATCCACAGCTTTGGAAAGTCATCTTATCCAGAAAAGCCATTCGCTCATAGTTCTCTGTGAAACCAGCAAGAACAAATGAGTTCTTTGCCCTTGTGGCTCCAATGTCAACACCTATGCCAAAATGAGTGTATTCTCTGTAGTCTATTTGTCTTAGATGTAGATCGCGATTCATGTAGTCCAGGAATATTAGCTTTCCAGGAACACCACGCTCACCTAAGAATTTGATTGTATAATAGTAAGATCCTACTGGATAAATACTAGCTACACGGTCTATCTTCTCCTGTGTCATAATAGGATTGTCCTTCATTGTCCAATGTTGGTACCACCAACCTTTTGTCTTTGGAGTCTTATCCATATCGGCTCTTATGCTTGCTGGAGCTTCTCCAACAATACGACACTTGTTGATATATTTAGTGTAGATAAAGTGTGTTGGCGCATCTCCATTAAGTGTCCATATCATCAATGGATTATCCACTGAAGCTTGTCTTGCAAAACATTCATCAATGAACTGCTCTGATGCGATGTTAACTTCATCAACAAGAATTATGCCAATTGTCTTACCTAGTATTTTCTTCCACTTGTCCTGGTTAGTATATCCAGCAAGTATGATCTTCTTTACTTTTCGTGTCTTCTCTCCAGTATCTGGATTCACAACAAAGCTATTCACCTCAACAAAGTAACCTCCTATTGTGCCTTTACGCAAATGAGCTTCTTTATATAGGCGCAGTAATCCTAGATCAGATTCTAGGATATTATCTCGAATCGCATCTAGATCTGCAGCTGCAATTAGATGCAACTCTTCTGAAGAGTTATGTAAGCTATCCATAAACTCCTCAATGGCTGTTACTGTCTTTGATGATCTAATGGTTCCTTCGTGAACATGCAGATGACATTTAGCTGACAAGCCAATGTGTCTTGCATCAAGCATCTTGGGCGTTACTGTCAACTTCATCTTGTTCATCCTCTGGATCATCATCAAATCCTACAACCTTATGAGCTTTTAAAGCTTCAAGTGTTGCACCGTGAATATCTATGTTGTCTTCTTCATTATTATCCACAAAGCTATTTTGATTTTTAGCTTTGATATTGATCAGCTTAGCTTCAAAGTCTTTTTGTACTTTCATAAAACTATTAATGCACTGTTGCACTGTCTGTGCAGAAGGAGCAGTCTTTACAACAACAGCTTTAGATGTACCTGGTCCAGTTCCTTCAAGGACTACATGTTCATCAATACATTTCATCGAAGCTATATCTCTAATTTTTTCATACATCATGTTCATGTCTGGCATAAACATTTCATTAACGCACGCAGCAACATTAGGTTTACGGAATATCAAGCCTCTTCCGTACTCTTCGTTACGGCCAATATTTCTCGATACCTCAGAATAAGTAGGTGTACGACCAGTTGATATTATTCGAAGCATTTCCGTAATAAACATCTTTGGCCCAGCACCTTTAATATCGTATTTTTTAAGGAGCTCGCATAACCTAGATTCAGTTATGGCATCAAACTCCTTTTGTTTGATTTCCTCGCTCATTCATACCTCACTACCTCATGCGTGCGTGCTTGTTGTATTTCGTTTGGTGATTTTGAGTAGAAAAAAGGCAGCCATGCGGGGGCGCACAACTGCCTAAATTTCAATGGCACCCAAATTCCACGCCAATAGTGTACTAAATTAAATGGCTCATTTGGGGCTCATCTTTATTTTTTTTATTGAAATTTGCATTGATTCTTTTTATCTGAGCATAGCTATAATGCATTATGTTTGCACAATCACGCAAAGTTAACTGTTTTACATAGTGATAGTAAAATAATTTAAATTCTTTATCATCTTGACAAGTTCTAGACAATTTTTCTATCTCTTCATCAAGTCTGTCCTTTTCTTCCTCCAAACATTTTACCAATTCCTTTTGCTGATCTAACTCGATTCTTAGTTCTTCAATTTCTAAAGAAACTTCAAACTTATCTTCTCGTTTTTCTAAAAGATTGTTCAGCTTGATCTGATAAGTATACATGTTGCTCCTTTCAGTCAAAAGAAGACCTTTAATTCTTGTATAGCTTTTAATTAGACTCAGTTTGCTCATATTTCTTTCTCCTTGCAATAATCGCATCCTTCACATCTTCCTGAGATACTTTCTTTTCTCTCAGTCTCTTCATAATCTCTTCATCAATTGTATCAGTTGCTATCAGATGATGTACAACAGTTGGATAGACTTGCCCACTTCGATGAAGTCTTGCATTAGCTTGTTCATAAAGTTCCAAAGACCAGGTTAACCCATACCAGATAATTATATGTCCTCCAAACTGAAGATTAAGACCATGACCAGTAGAAGCTGGATGAGCTAAAAGAACATGTATTCTTCCTTGATTCCAATCAAACACATCCTTTTCATCTTGAAGTACTCTTACATCTAGACCGTGTAATGTGTCCTGTATAATCTTTAGATCTTCCTTGAACCAATAAAACACAAGAACTGATTTATCATTCATTTCATCTGATCCTAACATTTCTAACAGTTTATCAGCTTTACAATAGCCACCAATTCTCAAAGTTTTATCTCCATCATACGCAAAACCATTAGCAAGCTGCATAAGCTTACCAGAAAGAACTCCAGCTGATCCAGCAGTAATCGTATCTTCATCGATTGTTGTAAGATAGTTAGATTCCATTTCATCATAAAACTTTCTTCCTTCTTTAGTTAGTTCTATTGAAATTTCATTATAAATGATATCTGGAATATCAAGATTTCCTTTAGCTCGTAGAACATAACTAACATCAGATATTGAATCATAGATTTCGTTTTCTACTCCATCTTTCATCTTCCACGAATGAATATATGGATTTTGAATCATATATCTTTGCCTAAAAGCAGTTATATTTTTTCCAAGTCTTTTACCCCCATCGATTAAATATATTTGACTCCAAATATCTTGTAATCCATTTGGAGTAGGTGTTCCAGAAAGAAGAACCATTCTTTCAGTAGCATTTACAATCCTTTTTAATGCTTTAAATCTTTCGCTAGTTGGATTTTTAATTGTACTTGATTCATCTATGACCACCATATCAAAAGGCCATCTATTAAGTCGATGATCTCGAATCCAGTTTATAAGCCAAACTATATTATCGATGTTTATGATAAAAATATTATGCATACATAAATCTTGAAGTCTTCCCTGTCTAGCTAAGGCACTAACAGTTAGATCAGCAACACTTAAGAATTTTAAGTGATCCCATTTTTTAATTTCTTCGGGCCACGTTATCTGAGCTACACGTTTTGGAGCAATGATTAAAGTTTTTCGAATTGAGAATTTATTACACATTAGATCCTCAATAGCTGTTAAAGTAGCTACAGTCTTTCCAAGTCCCATTTCTAAAACGATCAAACACCTCTTTGTGTTTAGAATCATCTCAGTTGTCTTGTTCTGATATGGTCTTGGAATGTACTTCATTTAGTTCATCCTTTAAGAAATCTACAAACTTCACAACATCAGCATAGGTAAAAACTGAAAAGACTCTTCCTCCGAGATCTTTAATCTCGTTATGTCGATATTTTTGCAGTTCTCTTAGCTTTCCTTTTTCTTGCTTTGTTTCAACAAAATAAACTTTTCCTCCTGGAAGGATTACTATCCTATCAGGAACACCATTGCTGCCGGGACTTATAAACTTGTAGCACTTGCCTTTGAGGATTTTTTCTACCCTTGTTTTTAGATAAAATTCTATATTCTTTTCTAACATTTCATTACTCCTTTTTTGTAGCTTGTAAACCGAGTATACCGGTAAACCGCTTTTGTATATATACTTATTTATTAGATTAGGCGTTTTTTAGGTAATTTAGGTAATTTAGGTGATTATTATAAATTACCTAATAATGCCTAATTAGTGTTTTTATAGTCTATTATATAAAATGAGTTTACATAGTTTACAAATTTACATTTATATAATATTTATACTATTTTACTAAAATAAATATAGTCAATAATATAAAAATGGATATGATTAAGCAAAAATTTTGTAAACCGAGTTTTGTAAACCGAGTAAAGCCCTTCGGTTTACAGTTTACAAGGCTGTAAACCGTAAACTTTGTAAACTCATAACTATTTAGTAATTCTCTTCCAACATTTTTGAGTTCCATAAGGTGTTCTAGCAGTAGTTCCTCTTGACCATTCTTTGTTATTGTTCATAAGGTCCGCTATCTCACGACTCAAGACAAAGTCATTGGATCCATGATTGCCAACAAGTAAGTTACCAAGCTCCTTTTTAATCTCAATTATAGATATTATTTTTCGCTTGTTACCTTCGACACCGACCTCAATTAATTCGGTATCTTCGTTCATTACTGATTGAATATAGTCCTTTCTTTGCCCTGGATTCTTTAGATCCCAATTTGCTGGAAGATCTATATCAAGGTATTTTTCGATTATACCTAAGTTTTCTGAAACTAGTTGATGCGAATCAGCTTCATTAACCCAGTCTTTTCTAGCTTCATGACTAAGTTCCATAATACTATCAGCTTCGTTTGTATTGTTGTAGATGAACATAACTTCCGCCCATACTTGATCTACAACAGCTTGTGTGAAGCTACTCCAGACATTAAGTTCTCCAGGTTTATCTTTAGCTTCATAACTTGTCTTACAGTCAACAGGCCAGAATCTTCTCGCTCCTGTAGGATCATTTAAGAAATCTTTCTCATTAGTAGTACCTATAAATATACATGTTCTAGGCGTGTCAGTCGTGTTCCTAGCATAAGCTTTTCTATAGGTGTCAACTTGTTTTGAAATAAAATTCTTTAATGTGTCTCTATCAGCTTTACGAAGACCAGCTAGTTCTCCACACTCCATGATCCATACACCTTCTAAGGCTTCGAATGATTCTTTGCCTCGAATATCTGATAAGGTATCGGAGAACCATTGCATACCAAGTTTTTTCCAAAGCATAGACTTACCTATTCCTTGATCACCAGTCAGTACTAGCATCTGATCAAACTTGCATCCTGGTTCATACAGTCTTTTAACTGCAGCAAGAAGAGTCTTCCTAGTAACCTCTTTGGTATACACACTGTTTGTTGCTCCTAGATAGTCGATTAATAATGTATCAACTCTAGGAGTTCCATCCCATTCTAGCTTCTCTAAGTACTCTTTTATAGGATGGTAGTTATGATTATTACAATACTTATTAAATGCATCCTGGATCTTATTTGAGCCCTCAATTCCGTAAGTAACTTCGATATAGTGTCTTAAGCAGCTATCATCGGCATCATCCCAGAAAATAGAAGATCCACGCTTCCACGGAGCTTTATTAACTTCGAAACGATTTCTAAATAGATTCTTTCTTCCTAATTCTTTGAGATTAGGATCGTGCTCCATAATTTGATAGAAGTTATCAATACAAGATTTTAATTCACCAGTATTCTTATTAGCTATTGTAAGCTGTGTTACCCAGGAATCATCAGTTGATTCGACTTTATCAAATTCATCGATACTCATAGATTTCTTGCTATTTATGTTTTCCACAACCATAGCTTCTTTAATCTCTGGTATTTCGGAGATGAATTCATTCATAGCTTTGAAGCTAGGTAGTTTATTGACTGGAGTATCTTCCTTAGCTTCTTTATCAAGTTCACCAAATTTGTGAACTCTTAAAAGATCGTATGCATTAACTAGCTTCATAGAAACTGGATCTGTAGAATGATGCGAATATAAGAAGAGGTCATTATAAACAACAGCTCCTCCAGATGTAGATCCTAAGGCATATGAATATCTACCGTTAATATCAGTTGGAATATAAATATCTGATAACCAGTTATTGATAACATCACTAACTGTATAATTTCTACAGAAGCAACCAATCAATCCTGGTTTATTTGTTGGATCTTCTTGCTTGTCTGCAGTAGCTCGAATTGATTCAGCTGATACCCTACTTGAGTAACACCAACTAGTTATGTCAGTCCAGTCATGATATTTATTCTTAAGTACATCATCAACATCAAGCCAAGTTTCGCTTGGGCCCACAGTGTAAAGATATTCTGCATCAGAACTAGTGGAAGGCCAATACATTAATCGCTCAGCCTGGAAAGTGGTATCATCAAACCAGTCGATATCAATTAAAGATGCAACATATCTTCCTACAGCTTCATATTCATCAACTTTACAGCTTCTGGATAGAGGTATAACAAGTCTCACTCTTGGGGATTGTTGTTTATGTTTGTGTGTTGAGTATACAAGATAAGCAAAATCTAGCTTGATTTCTAGATTAAATAACAGTTCAGAAGAAGGAACATTTACACTGTCTAGATCTAAAGTTAATAGATCACGATAGTTTACATATCCTTTTCTACGTTTGCCTTCTTTAAGTTCTCCGCCAACAAAACCACCAATGTCCTTTATTTCATCCTGCTTAGACTTTGCAAGTGATAGATATTCTTGCATAGTTTCTCTTGTTCTCGTTGTCTCAGCAAGTTTTTGGCATAAAATATCCCAATTACATTTAGTGTTCTTCCATTTGGTATCTTTTCTCGAAATACCTCTTGCAATAACTAATTCTCTAACATTCATATCTATCACCTAGTCTTTCATATAGAAACTACACTCATATCCATTTGCTCTTAAGTGTAGTCCTGGAGCCCAAGGAATATCCTTAGTCATTAAAGCTACAATATCATCAACTTTTGCAAAATCATATACATCAACAATTACTTCATCATGTACATGGAATACAACAAAATAAGAAGTGTGATTATTACTTATATTTTCTATGGCATTAGCTAAACAGTCTCTAGCAATGGCTTGCACAATATTTTCGGTAATCTTACCACCAAAAGTATCTACTTCGCACCATTGTTTTACTGATCCTTCATTTTGTCTAACACCCATATAACTTAATCTACCAGTATCTTTTACTTTAGCATTAACATATTTCAACTTTCTTCCAGAAGGTAATGTAATGAAAAGAATTCCGCTAGTTTTCTTAAATTTTACATTACGGTTACTTGGCAAAGCATATTCAGTACCAGGAGAATTGATAGCTGCTATACACGCGTTCTGAACATCACTCCATAGCTTAACAATGTGTGGATTCGCATTTCTCCATAGCTTAACAATGTGTGGTAATTCCTCTTCAGTAATACCCATCTTTAATGCTCCCATGGCGATTAATGCTCCACTGGATCCTTGATATCCTAAAGCAAGTGTTGCAACTTTTCCTTTGTTACGAAGATTCTTATCAACTTGATCAACTGGTATGTTGAACATTTGAGAAGCTGTAACTTTGTATAGATCCTCTTTATTGTTGTAAGCATTGCATACCCATTCTTCCTGAGCAAGCCAACCAATAACTGCAGCTTCGATAGAAGAGTAATCAGAAACGATGAACTTATCGTTCTCAGGAATAAAAGCTGTACGAATTAGTTCAGATAAAACATCGTTTGGTTTATCATACATGATCCTAAAAGCTTCGTAGTCTCCACGCTTAACAATCTCACGAGCTAGATCTAAATCGGGCATCTTATTTTTAGGTAAGTTTTGAACCTGGATAAGTCTTCCTGCCCATCTTCCAGTAGATGCACCATAGAACTGAAGCAATCCTCTAACCTTCTGATCATCGCATACACAGTTTAACATCGCTTCGTATTTAGCAAGAGAAGTCTTTTGGAGTTCATTTCTTAAAGCAAATACTTTTTGAACAACCGCATCATCCAAATAAGATAAGTCAGTTGTTTTAGTAAGTGATTCAATATCTTCTCCAGTACGTTCTTTGATCCAGTTCTTAAGCTGTGTATTGCTTTTAGGATTCTTTACCCCGGTGATCTTAATAATCTCTTGCTCTAATTCTTCAGAGTATCTAGCGCCAAATTTGTAAGCATTATTGACAAAATCAAGGTCTATTTTTACACCGCCTTGATTGATGTTGTAGTCTCTGTGCCATTCATCCCACATCTTTGGATAAGTAGGATTTGGAAGATTAATAAGTTTGTTATAAAGTTCCCATTCTGTTTCTACATCAGTGATGTTATAACGCTTATAAAGTTCCCATCTTTCTGGATCATGTGATGGTAAGTTTCTAGTTCTTCCACAATTAGCTTTAGTTGGTTCGCATGGAGTAGAGAAATACTTAATAAGCATTTTACCAGTTGTATCTTTTTTAACATTTAGCTTTAGTATTTCTCCCATCTTTTCCAGCGTTCCAGGAAGACCTAGAGTATAGCCTAGAATCATCGTATCTTGCCACTTGCGCTCATTTGTATTGAGACAATTTAGTTTCATATCATTATTAGGCCAAAAATAATCAAAAGATTTTACTGGTCTTAGATATTCATCACTACTAAAATTTCTCATACAGGTGATCTCAAAAAATGCATTATGAGCAACAAGAATAGTTTCTTTATCATGAAGTCTCCAGATAATGTCATCCGGAATTTTTTCTCCATTAGCTAAATCTATACAAACTGTCTTCTCGTTGTTTAGCTTATAACCAAATAATAATATTTCGAAGTTAGGACTCTCCGAGTACTTGAAGAGTCCTGAAGTTGTTAAATCTACATCTGAATAAGTTTCAATATCAATGACTAAAACATCATTAGTCATTAGTTAAGCCAATCATCGGTTGGAGCGGATTCAGCCGTTACTTCGAATTCATCAACACTCATTGATGATCCTAAAGGTTCACCATCATGATCAAACTGTACGCCTCTTAGGCCAATACCAACACCTTTGTTTCCAGCTTGATCGTATGCATAAATACTAATTCCACAGTTTACATAACAACCAGAATAAATTGTTTCTGCATCAACTTCTACATTCTTTCCTTGAATAGTTTTAACGATTAAAGGTTTCTTTGCAGATTTAGCATTGATGAATAACTTACCAGCGTAAGCATCATCTTCTGGGCGATCAGCATCACCATCTCTTAAAGCTTTATCGCATTTAGCTTTAACTGCATCAGTCCATTTAGTTTCACTAATTACAGCATTGATTTGCTTCTTTAGTTCAGCTAGATCTGGATTGTTTTTTTCAATAATTAATGAAATGCTATACTTTTTATCTTGACCTTCAGCTATAGCTTTAGGTTCAACTAATGTTACATAGCTAGCACGAACACCATGTAATACCATTTTTCTTGTTTCAGCCATTTTATTTTCCTCCTTTGGCATTATTATTGACAGGTTCAAATTCAGCAAGTATTGCTTCTTTTGGTTCATATTCAGGAACTGGATCACTAGCTAATACTACTGATACATTTCCTTCAGTTTTAACTACTAAGCCTGCCGCTTCAAATTCTCTATAGCCGGCAGTCTTTAATAGTTTCTTAAGTTCAGTTAGAGTAATAAGTTCTCTTGGTTTGTGGATAACTGCATCAGCATATCCTTTAGATCTTAAGTACTGCTCTACTGCTTCTTGATCAGAATAAGCACTTGTAAGTCTTGGAGCTTTAAGCTTTAATCCTGGAATCTTAACTCCAGACATCATTTTTTCTAAGCACCAAGCTTTTAATTGTTTAATATAACTCTCAGCTTGTAAGGCTTTTTCGTAGATTGGAGCTATTTCTTCTAAGTTAAGAACTTGAAAGTCTTTTTGATCTTTTTGAAGATCAAGCACATAATTAGCTCTTGCTCTACAAAGTCCTCTAGCTAAACAGAACTGACAGTGTTCTCCTGGATTACATTCTGCATCTCCAGTAAAAGCTTTAATTCCAACTTCTTTGATACTGTTTCCCCATTCTTCAAGTTGTGGTCTTGTAATCCCCCATGAAGAAATGTTACTCATTCTTGGTTGGAATATATGAAGTTCTACATCGGTGATATCATACATAAAATCATATGTATCGATTCCACCTAGTCCGTATAGCTTCATTTGATGATTTTCAACAGCCGATACTTCTACTCCAGCACCATACTTGAAATCAATTATAATTATTTTTCCTAATGAGATGATAACTGTATCACCAGTTCCGAATCCATCAGGAATATATTTTGAATAATTCAATTTAACTTCATGGAACTTAGAAGTAAATTGATCCTTAGCTAAACAATCTTGATATATTTGCATAACATAATCGTGATAAGCGATTACGCATTCTTTCATTTCCTCATTTGGAAATAACATTTTACTAATATCCTCAACGAAGGATCTAGCAGCTAATTCATGTGCTGTAGTTCCTTCTTGAGAGTATTTATTTTCACCATCTCCAAATTGGCCTCTTAATAATTCTTCGATTCTAGCTGAAGCTGGACAACTCATCCAACGCTTAGCAGCAGAAGCACTTAGTAATGCATGTTCTTCAGGCATTTATGCCACCAACTTAGAAGCTTCTTCATAGAATGAAGCACGCTTTTCTTCTGGAATTGAAGATAAGCCTTTAGCTTCGTATTTTCTTAATAGTTCCAATACTTCTTGTGTCTTTCCAGCTCTTGATATTTCAGCACCTAATTTTCTTAGATCATCAAGAGTAATTTCTTTAACTGGATCTACAACCTCAGCTTCTTTAACTTCTGGAACGATGTCTTCGACTTTAATAACTTCAACATCAGATAGTTCAGTTACATCTTTAACTTCTTTCTTAGGAGCAGGTTTCTTAGGTGGAGTTTCCTTTTTAGGTTCTTCAACCTTAGCTTCTTGTTTTACAACAGGCTCAGTAGTATGAGCAGCGAACTTAAATCCTTGTAAAACTTTGATTAGTTCTTCAAGGCCTTCAATTTTAACATTTACGTTAATATCAATTGGCATTTTCTTT
The DNA here is from genome assembly GCA_017454375.1 of Acholeplasmatales bacterium. Taxonomy (GTDB): domain Bacteria; phylum Bacillota_I; class Bacilli_A; order Acholeplasmatales; family Anaeroplasmataceae; genus Anaeroplasma. The sequence goes on from JAFTDB010000029.1 coordinate 28,854, forward strand.
TATCCTTTCTAAAATTTCTAAAGTAGTATTTATGGCATCGGCTTCTTTCCTAGTATTTTTAACATCCATTTCAGAGACATTAATTAGAACTACACCATACCATTTGTCGATAAAATCTAAACGATCATCAACTTTTTCTTTTTTCTTTTTCCAATATTTGATTAATTCATTGATTTCCATTTCCATCACCTTTTTTATAATCACTACAGCAAAAAGTCTCTAAAGCTTTATCCATAACGATCACTGCATGAACTGTACTTGTAGTGTCGTTAGTATCTTTAAAGTCTCTATCCAAAACTCTGATCATAACAAGCATGTTACTTTCGATTACAGTACATTTATGGTATTTATCTAAATTCTTACAAGTAGCGCAGCATTTAGTCATAGACTTTCTCCCATTGCTTAGATTCAGTGTAGACTTCATAATCTCCATTTTCTGGATTAAATCGATATGGAAATGTTGGACAATTAGCTTCTAATACTCTTTGTTCAACTTCCTCTTCAGATAAAGGTTCTTCAATAATCTCTTCATCTTCGATATAATCTTCTTCAGTAGGTCCATCTACTTCTATTTCTTCGCACATTCTGAATAGCTGTGCATCGGTAAGTGAGTCATACCATTTTTTAGGATATTGTGAATATCTGCTAGGTATTACACAGTTTCTAAGTCTTTTTATCATTTCTTGTCTTGTCATGATCTTTTCTCCTTTATTGTTTACTTTCTTTTGGATCCAAATATGGTTTTAGCATGTTATACTTATCATTATCAGTTAAGGCGTTATAGATTCTTGTTAGAGTTTCCATACCTTCTTCATCAGGTTCTCCTAACTGATGCAATTCAACAATAGTATCACGAACAGTTAGAACAAGTTGTTCATAATCACTATCAGACATAGTTAGGACTCTACTTCTAGTGAATTGTTTTGGTTGATATTTTGTTTGTGGCATTTGGGCGTTCTCCTTTCTTTTAAAATTTGTATCAATATTTGTTTAATATTGTTAAGTGTAGTCTCTTTAGGAGAATTCCATATTGTTTTTATTCCATTAATTGTTTCTTCCATATAAATCCTCCTAAATTTGGATTTTGTGCCTAAAATTTAAGGCAGAATCAATTTAAAATATTTTTACCTATAATTAGTTTGTTTAAATATAATCCGAAATATAACTCAAATTTCGTAGTTACTCCGAACAATATTTCAAAAAAATATTAATCATCAATAATTTCTTCAAGCGAGCAGCCTAAAGCGTTAGCAATTAATCTAGCTAATTCAGCAGTAAGTTTAGTTCTTCCAGATACTGCATCGACAACCTTAGTGTATGATACACCAATTTTCTCAGCTAGCCAGTTTACTTTGATTCCATGATCTTTTAAATATTGTTGTAATTTATTCATTATCCTTTACCTCCTTTGTGGAATTAAGGGAGTCTTTAAATTCTATAATTTCTTGTCTCACTTTTCTTTTTTTAATATGAGTTCTAAGATTTAATAGTTCTTTGTAATGTTCAACTATTTCTTTTATGTCTACTCCAGGTATATATAGTCTTTCAGACATTGTCTCTAGGTTTTCTAGAGATTTTTTATATTTATCCATATTTATTATCCTCTATCTAGGCCTGAACCATCTAGCGATGGAGATTCCAAGATGCTAGATTCAAATACACAAGCGGGAACCGCTCCGTGAGAATTGTCGGCATTGCTGTAGCCCAATGATCCATCAGCATCCACGAAATACACGTAGTAACCGTAGCTGCGGTAAGGGGAAGCTAGCCACCACCAGAAATCCATATTTGGAATAAGATCTCTATATTTTTCGTATTGATCAACAGTTAACAAACCAACATAAGTTTTATCTGTACCGTATTTTCCTAGATCGATTTCAAATTCTAATAAATCTTTTTTATTAAGTTTCTTTAGGAACCAAGCGTTTAATACTCTCTTGATATCTGATTCTTTAAAATTATTATAAACATCTTTTCTCCAATTATGATCAAATGGTAAGTATTCCCAAATCTTACTTGTGATGCACAAAGCACCTTTCTTACCGTTGATTTCTACATCATCTAATTTAATAAATTCAATTCCTTTATAAGTAAATTTTTGTCCGTTTTCCATTTTTATCTCCTTATTCAATTACCTTTTCCCAAGTCTTCCCATCTGTAACATACTTTTCACGATATTGATATCCATCTACAGTTGTCCAGTAAATAGTTACAAGTGTTAAGTCTTTTCCGTTTTCATCTTTTCCAGCTTGCCAAAAATAACTATAATCAAACCAGTTATCTTGAACAAGTTCACTAATATCTACATCAGTAACAGATCTGTTGCTGTATACAATGGTGTTGTCATTGCATCCAGCAAAAACTAATAACAACATGATCAGAATAAAACATACTAACCATTTCATCATAATTGATTTTAATGCATCATGAATCATCTTTTCTCCTCCTCAACAAATTTATAAAAAACTAATTCTTTAGCACAGTATTTATTTCTAGCTATGCATCTCTTGTCAGCATATTCAACTTTAAAAGTGTTTGTGAATGGATTCCAAATTAAGTATTGCTCTTTTTCCTCCATTTCTAAAATTTCATCTTTGGAAGCTTGCTTTATTGCAAAAACTCTCTTATCTAAATCAACTGGTTGAAGCATCTGCTTTATCTCCTATTAATAGCTTTGGATCATTGATCCTTCCATCTTCATATAGTCTTTGAACTGTAAGAACTATCTTTGCATTATTAACTATTACTGCTCCAATGTCTGCAACAGTCTTACCCATTTCAAGTTCTTTTTGTCCTTCAGGAGTAGATAGATCGGCATCTAACACCCGTTCCATAGCTTCAAATAGATTGTCATTAAGATCTAATAGTTTATTTCTTGTTCCCATCTTTAAGCTCCTTTCTTCTATCGATAATCGCAAGTTTTAATTTAACTACATTTAATCCAGCTTGAGTGGTTTCTTCATCAACACCTCTTAAGTGGCATTTGTTAAGCATCATGTGTTCTTTTTTAGTTACTAGTTTTAAGTTTTCTAGTGAGCAGTTTAAAGAATCACCATCTATGAAGATCAGAATATGACCTTCTGGAACTGGTCCATACTCTTTTTCCCATATTTCTTTATGATATAAATGCCACCTTTGATGTTGTGTTCCTTTGTCGGCTACTTTAATTTCTCTATAGCCATCCACGTTTATTCTCATACTTCCAACTGGCCTATAGTTAGCCGGTCGCTGTCCTTTCTTGAATTGTGTCTTAGCTATCCTTTCTAATACATCAGGAGGATAAAGATCAGCAAGCTTTTTATTTTTATTATATGGAGTGTGCCCTTTTTGAAAGCAGTAAGATCTACCGGATCTAATTCCGTGTCTCTCCATATAGGATAGTAATGCATCATATTTTACATTAGTTTCAAACTTGGTGTTAAAAGCCTTTAGTAGATCTTTACCTTCCATGACTTTATATCCTTCAGCTAAGAACTCTATCATTTCTGGAGTGTATTTAGTAGGCTTGTTGCGCATTTCTTTTTCGCACCTCTTTGCATCCTTTGAGGAGATGGAATAATAACTATCTTATAAATTGGATGAGGTCCTGTAATAGCATTATCACCGTATAGCCATGTAACAGCTTCAGTATAATTACATCCAAAATCTTCAGTCCAAGCATCTCCAGTTGTATTATCAATAGCTGTATAAGTAGGAAGCTCATTTTCTTTAGATCTATTTATTAGTAAATATTTTTCATGTGGAAAGTTATCATATCTACCATCGATTGATTCAAACGCATTTGGATAAGTTTCTTTAAATGTAATTTCAGTCATTAAGATATATGGATCTTGATTCTCTCTACTCATTAGTCTCTCCTCCATAGATTGAACTTATCGTAAAGTCTATTCATTTCTGTGTCTTCAGATGTGCCATTAATTTCTCCAAGTAATCTTGCGATGTAACAAACAGTATAGCTTACACCACATAGTTCATAATTTTCGCTTTCTGTTCGATGAGCTACTCCTTTATCATTTAGCTCATCGAAACGTTTCTGATTTTCTAAAAAGTCTTTTTCTAATTGTTTAATGATTTCATTTTTATTCATAAAATACCCCCGATAAATTCGGAAAATCTCCGAATGCACCTATAGTATAAACCCAAGAAAAACATAATGTCAAGAACTTTTTTGATTTTTTCCGAAAAATTTTGTATTTAATCCAATTTAGAGTATACTATATACAAGAAAAGGAGGTAAAAATATAGAATATGAGCACCCAAAAACCTATTCTTGCAATAAGACTGCGACAATTAAGAGAAGAGAAAAGACTCTCCCAAATCGATTTATCAAAAGAAATTCATATTTCTAATACTACTTTATCGGATTATGAGAGAGGAAAATCCGCTCCTGATTATGATAAGCTGAAGATTCTATCTAAGTATTATGATGTTACAGTTGATTACTTACTAGGCTTAACTGATGTAAGAAATGAAGAAAAAGAATATACTACACCTGATGAATTTCAATTTGCTCTTTATGAACAATCTAAAGATTTAGATGAGGATCAGAAAAGAACGATACTTGAAATTATAAAAGTTATTAAAAAATCGAAAGGATAATTTATATGAACCTTACAAAACTAGACTATCAACTTTTAAGACTACCTTATGATTCACCAATTGAGAAAGTAGCAAGCTCACTCATCATCCAGGCTAACAATGGTGATATAGCTATGGGACCAATTTTAGAAAAAGTAGAATTGGATCTAAAACCATTACAAAGACACTATGCATATCAAGCTGTTGCAAAAGCATACTACAATTATATTAAGAGCAATAAAGATTATATCAGCTTAACAAAAGAGATATGTTTAAAAGACCTAGTATTATGCCAGGAAGAATGTTACGGTGATGAAGATAATAGTTGCTTGGATATACTAGCTATTACTGCTGCTAATTATATGTGTAAATCTGATGCTATACAAATTTTAGATCTTATAATTGATTCTGGTTTTGCCTTTCAAAAATATATCAAATTGAAGGAGAAAATCCAACATGACCATAGTAGAATCCATTGAAGATAAAATCTATTTAAAAGAGATCGTTCTTCAGCAGCATAACTATGATAATTTAAAAGCAGTATCAATTAAGATGGATAGTAAATATGCCATCTTTTTTAATCCAAAATTGTTTAGAGATAGTATAGATCTTCATACTGGACTGTGCCATGAATATTATCATTGTGAGACTGATAGCTTTTATACTTTCAATGATTCGAGTTATACAGTGCAAAAGAAAGAATTTCAAGCTAATTATAAAATGGCTCTTGATCTATGTCCTCCAGAACTAATCAAGTGTTATATGCAACATCATGAGGAGCTGTGGGAACTATCCGACTTTGTAGGACTTACTGAAGAATTTTTAAAAGAAGCTATAAGAATCTACAGGAGCAAAGGATTATTATGAGAACAGCTTTATATATGCGTGTGTCTACTGAAGAACAAGCTAAGGAAGGCTATTCTTTGCCAAGTCAAAAAAGAAAACTTATGTCATACTGTGATGCGCACGACTGGCCAATTGTTGCTATTTATACCGATGAGGGAATATCTGCAAAGAATATTGATGATCGGCCACAAGCAAAACAGTTACTTGAAGATGCAAAGAATGGACTCTTTGAAAATATACTTATTCTGAAGGTTGACCGATTAGAAAGAAACACAAGAAACCTTTTAGAGATTGTAGATCTTTTAAAAAAGCACAAGGTTCATCTAAACGCTGTTGAAGAAACTATCGACTATGAAACTCCAACAGGAAAGATGATGCTAACAATACTTGGCTCATTTGCAGAGTTAGAGCGATCTACAATTACAGCTAGAACAAATGCAGGAAAAGAACAAAAGAGATTAAGTGGATATAAAGTAGCTGGAGGATTCATCCCATATGGATATGAATTCAAAGAAGGACAATTTGTAACTATTCCAGATCAAGCAGAAATTATACAGAAAATTTACAAAATGTATCTAGATGGTATGACCGGAAACGAAATTTGTATAAAACTACAGTCTGATCATATCCCATCACCAAAGAACGGTAAGACATGGGAAAGATCTACATTGATGAGAATATTAAAGAATGAAACTTATATCGGATATATTCGAGGAATACCAGCTAAGAACATAGATCCAATACTTAAAGCTAGAAAATACGCTAAAGATGATTTCCTTTTTGCTGATGTTGCATATTGTGGAGTATGTGGTAGAAAGCTAGTTTGTAAACAAGAAGCAAAACCAAGATGCAGAAAATATTACATGTGCTATTACAATTCATCAAAACACCTGCATTCTGGTGATGAAGGAGCGCACTCAGCAAGAATGGAGAACTCAACTCTTGAAGAACTGTTCCTGGATTATTTTAATAATTTCAAACTAGATCTAGCTAACACTGAGATTAAAGCGGATGAAGAAAGACTTAAGCAACTTGATAGGATTATTAATTCGTTAGAAAATAAAAAATCGACTCTTCAGAAACGAAAGAGCCGTAGCTTAGAAAAATATATGGATGGATTAATTGATGATTCCGAATATGCTGAGATATCTTCATCAACTAGTAAATCTATTACTGATCTAGAAAGTGAAATCCGAATATACCAGGATGAAAAGGATCAAATATCCTCTGGACCAAATAATAAGGATTTTGCTAAACATATCCTAGAAGCTAGAAATACATTAGCTGATTTTTGGGAGCTTATGAATACTCACCAAAAAAGATTATTTATTACTTCTACAATTAAGAAGATCCAGATTGTTAGAGGTAGAATTACATTAATAGAATTTAGATAAAAAATCGTTAGCACTCAACTAACGATTTTATTTTTATGGCAGGGCTGGAAAGATTCGAACTTTCGAGTGTCAGAGTCAAAGTCTGATGCCTTAGCCGCTTGGCTACAGCCCTGTGATTCTATGATTCCAACCCGATATTTGAGCTAGAATATTTATTTGCGGTTTGTTGTAAATGTGTTACCATACGAAACAAAAAGCGAATGTAAACCAATTTTGAGCGCTTTAATTCTAAAATAATGGTACTTGACCTATTAAGTTTACCACAAAAGCATTTAAAAATCAATAAAGGCTCTAACCTTCACTAGGTAGAGCCTCATTTGTAACGTTACAAATCTCTTCTTGTTGCTTTTCTTCTTTTGGAGTTTCCTTCTTATTATTGTCATTGTATTTTTGAAGAATCTCAAAAGGAATAGCCTGGTTAAGAAAAGAAGATCTATTCACTTCAATTTGAGTAAGAGTTTCAATACGATTATAAGCTGAAGTAATAGCTGTAAGAACTGAAGAAAGAATTAAAGTAAGATGAGCTAATAACATTGCCCAAAAACTTGCTGCATCGATAGAACTCCAAACTATTACGTTAGTAACAGCTGCAGTCAATATGAACACAAGTGTCTTCTTATTTGATTCTTTAATGTTTTCTTTGTTCTCATTGATAGACATGATTGGATCTTCATGATTACCATTTGCTCCTTGATATCCGGTTAAGATCTCATAAGCAGTAACAGGTGCATAAGCAACTTGACTGTTTAAAGCTTTTTGAATGCTTTTCTTGACTTTTTTGATTTGTCTCTCTTTAAGGTGTCTTGTTTGGTAAAACTCTTCTTCAGTAAGTTTATGTGGTTTGCCTTCTAGATCCTTGACATATCCGTAATCAATTACACCTTCTCTAAGCTCTAAACCGTAAGTATATTTGTTTAGTTCTCTATTACAAGCTCCAATTCTTCTACGTTCAGTTTCCTTATCTGCTTCATCTGATATTAGATCTTCGAGATGTTCATCTCTTACTATCTTTACAAATCGATTAGTTCTCTTTTTATTTTCATAGAGCTTATTTTTCTCAGATAGTTTTTCAGTTCGAATGAAATCTTGTTTAACACTGTTGTAAACCACAATCATAATTGCGTAGTTGATTCCTGTTTTAACATAGAAGCTCCATGTTGTGAATACTTCTACTGTGAACCTAAATCCTGTTGCAACAAGCGCACCTAACACAATAGCTGCAGTTGAGAATAGTATCGAAACAATCCTTTGTCTATATTGAATTATCTTTGAATAAATATTCATTAATTACCAACCTGTTTCTTGCTCCAATTGTTCTGGAGTTTTATTATCTTTAAATACCATATAATTTGCTTTGGCATTAATCTTAGCTTGTTTTTCATATCCAGCTTGTGTAAAAAAGTCTTTTTCAACTTTATTTAAAATTGAGAATACGAATAAGCCAATAGCTTCGACAAAGGCCATGATATAGATATCTTTCATTATGCCCTCGAGTAAGTAAAAAACTACTCCAATAATTAAAGCCCATACCCAAGGAGCACATTTGCCCATAGCTTTAAATACGCACAACATAAAGACAATCAGGCTTATGCCGAATCCAATTGAAATCTTAAATCCTTGTGGTTTTGAAAAGTCAAACCACTCATCCCAATTGATGATACAGAGAATGATAAACGGAATTATAACAACTAAGATCTTAGCTATAAAGCATATAACAATCTTAGTCTTTGTTTTCATCTACTATCTCTCCTTCATCAAATGATTTTAAAATACTATCAGCTAACACAAGCAATCTTTGTCTAGATTCTGTAACTTCTTCAGCAGAGATTTCATA
>JAFTDB010000003.1 GCA_017454375.1 Acholeplasmatales bacterium
ATTATCATTTCTACTTGCTTAATTAATTCTTCTTTCTTTGGTAAAACAGTTATATATTTAGATGCAAATATTTTATTATTTAATCCACCTAACGCATACTCTAAATTAACATTCCCCTTATCAGTGCATAATATAATGCCAATTGGTGGATTATCATATTCATCATTAACCTCTGCGGCATAATAATTTAAATACATATTTAATTGTCCTACTGCCTCAGGCATAAATTGGTTTGTTTTTAATTCAATTAATACATATGATTTTAAAATCTTATTGTAAAACACCATATCTACATAATAATGAACATTTTTATATGTTACTCTTTGTTGGCTTCCAACAAACATAAAGCCTTTACCTAACTCAAGTATAAATTTCTCTATTTGTTTAATTAAAGATTCTTCCAAATCGCTTTCCATTAGTGGCTTATTTTCAGGTAATCCTAAAAATTCAAAAACATACGGATCTTTTATTATATCTTCAGGGGTATTTATCTCATTACCCTTTAAAGCCAGTTCTAATACTTTTTCTTTATTAATTTTTCCATTAGATAATAATAATCTTTCATATAATGACGATTCTATTTGTCTTCTTAGTTCTCTAACACTCCATCTTGCATTAGAACATTCTTTTTCGTAAAAGCTTCTTTTATCTTTATCTGAAATAGATAATAATTCACAATAATGCGACCAGCCAAGATGGCTAGACAGTGTCTGACCACTGTATTTTTGGTAAAATGAAATCATATAATTTAGATTCCATCTTGAAAAACCTTTTCCAAATTTATTTGTTAAAACTTTAGATAAATATCTTAAAGATTTGGTTTCATACTCTATATCATCTATATGGAGTTTTTCATCTTCTACAATTGCCTTGCCTATTTCCATATATGTGATAAGCAAAGTATTGTTTACTTCTCTTACTACTTTTTCTCTAGCATTTTTTAATAATGATTCAATTTTATTTACTAATTCTTTATTTATAATATCATTTGTCATAGTCCAATTGTCTCCTTTACAAAATCATTAGAGTACTGTCTTAGCAATTTAAAATTGATAGTAGGATCCTTATATTTTTTTAGTATTAATTCAAAATTATCTTTTAAGAATTCATCATAAACTCTATTTAATAACTCAAAAATATTTTTAGATGACCATCCACCATATTTTTCTTCTATCTTGTATTTTTCTTTTAATACATGTTCTGAAGTTAAGTAATAATTAACAATAAGTAATTCAATATCTCCTTCTTTTTTAGCAATATGATTTCTTTCCCTTAATTCCTTTTTATTCTTTTTAAAGTCCTCGGTTAATATCTTAGCCCATGTTCTTCTTCCATATTTATTTTTATAATCATAATTCTTTATTACAATTCCTTCTCCTAATCCTTCAGTAATTAAGAATTCACCAGTTTTATCTAAATATTCTTTAATATCCTCTTCGCTAGGATTATTTAAAACCGCGATTTCAGGAATATATAATAAACCATATTCATCTAGCATTTCCTTATAGGTATTGAATGGTAAATATGTTCCGTCTTCGTTGTTAAATACATCAAAAACATAAAACTTTCTCCAAGCATCTTTTCCATATCTTTTAATAGTTACAGGAACTAGCCATTCCCCATATATTATGAAATTTGGATTCTTTTTTAGTATTTCTTCAAATTTTGAATAAAGTGATTTATCCGTAACAAAAGATGCCATAAAACCCATATTGTCTTCTGTAATTGATAATTCTCTTTTTCTAGAGCCAAAGCCTAATTCACCATTATCCTTTAAATAAATACATCCATTTGAGCCATCTATTTTATATGATAAATGAACTTCACCTTTTAATATTCCTTCTGTTTCACTTGTTCCTAATTTTTCAATGTGTTGATAGCTTTTATAAAACATTTTTCTGTTTCTCCTTTGAATAAATTTATTGGCAAATGAAAGTAAAATGTCCTGTTTGGCAAATGGAGTCTTTTGTTTTCTAAAATACTAAATGTAAATAAATAACATTCAATGTTTTTATATAGCTGATATGAAATACTATAAGAAATAGATTTTGGCTTTGTATCGTCTATCCTTTTAATCACAAGTAATAATTCCAATGATTTTAATCGATAGAATTTTGATATTTGTCTTTTCGAATAAACATCTTTCCTCTTAGCTATATGATTATTTCTTTCTATCCTAAGTAAAGTGTTATATATATCTAAACTATTTCCCATAAGCCTCCTTTGTTTACATATCGCCAACAATTATATAATATGCTGATTTTTGCGTTTTGTCAACACCGTTGATAAAATTTTGACATTTTGCCCACATTTGATATAATGTTTTTGGTGATATTATGCAAAATAGATTCAAAGAACTAAGATTAGAAAGAGATTTATCATTAAGAGATTTAGGAGAAAGAATAGGCTTAAATTATTCCACGATAGCCTGTTATGAAACAGGAAAAAGGGAACCAAATATTGAAACATTAAAAAAGCTTACTTCCTTTTTTGAAGTAAGCCTAGATTATATTTGTGGTGAAGATAAATATATTTATGTATTATACGAAAACGCCAAAAAAACTATATCCATAACAAAAGAATCATATGATTACTTAAAACCAGTTATTTATTTTAACGATTACAATCATAGATGTATTGATATTAATAAATATGTAGACATAAATAAAAATACAAATATTTTTGATTTAGTCAACGAAATTAATGTTATATCTAATCTAGAGGTTCTATTTGATAATAAAATACATAGTATAGATGAATTCAATACAATTATAAACCAAGATGTAATTGTAAATGTTGAATTACTCAACAAAATAAAAAAAATCATTAAATAGCTTATTTGAAGAGAGGAAACTCTCTTTTTTTTTATAAAACAAAAAAGGTATCCGAAGATACCTAATCATTTTCAAGTTGGCGGAGCAGGAGGGATTCGAACCCTCGCACCAGTTACCCAGTCTACTTCCTTAGCAGGGAAGCCTCTTGAGCCTCTTGAGTACTACTCCATACCAAGTATTAGCATTGTCAATTATAAACAAATCAACCTATAAAGTCAACGAAAATATTGCCTAGCCATCAAAATAATGACTAGGCAATTATTTTACTTATTAATTAGCTTGAGCTGCTTCTAAAGTAGAGTCAACCATAAACATTTTCCAAGCGTGATTATTTGTATCAAATTGATATAATGATGCACACACATCTACGTTAGTTTTATACGTATCAACTATAGCCTTATTTGTATTTCTTGTTAGATCAGATTCACTCAAGCCTTGATAGTTCATTAAATAAACACCTTTAATTGATGTTGAAACATTATTATCAGAAAGCTTACCATCCTCTGTATCTGTTAAACCAAAATAGTATTTAGTAGTTCTTGATTCATCATCATTTACATATCCATTTATTTTATACATTACTGAGAAATCAGCAAATGATGGATTACTTACTCTTCCACCTACGTTATACCATTTAGAAAAATATGATGGTGTTTTTTCTACTACATTAGAATAATCAATATTAATTGTTTTTGTTTCTGCTTCCTTATCAAGAAGTAGGATGGCAGGTTGGCCTTTTAATATTGATACAATGCCAGTTATTTTAAGCTGTGTTGTACCAACAGAATCAGCGCTAGTTATTGCGCTCTCACCAATTACTGTTATTACATTATGATTATCATAAAAAACTGCCTTCTTTTGGGCATCATCACGATCAGTTGCCATAACAACACCACTAAATGTTACTATCTTACCAATACCATTATATTTATTATTTAATGTGATATTAGACATATCATCATAGATAGATTTAATAGTTGTTTTGTTAGAAGTTATATTTGAATAATCATATGTAGTTTTTGTTGTAGTAGTATTAGTCAATGATTCATATGCTACTTCTACATTATTGTTAACCTTAGTAACTGTGCCTACTACATCATAATAACAATATGTATATCTATTCTTAATATGATCTGTATATTGAGATTGAGTAAATCTTACACATAAATATGAATCAGCATCAACAAATAAGAATAAATGATCATTATTATCAGTTATATTCTTAACATACATAGCATTAAATTTAACCTTGATGCCTTGTGTATTATTAGCTAGATTTGCCCCTAGCTCATTAATCTCATATAGAGTACATAATCTAGGCTCATCAGTTGTTGTGGTAGTTACTGGATTAGAAGCTGATGTACTAAGTGCAGGTTCTGATGTAGTTGTGGTAGGTGCGACATCTGTTGTAGCAGATGTTGTAGTACTTGTTGAGGTTGTAGTCGTTGTAGAGATTACAGGCTCTGTTGTAGTTACCACAGGCTCATCAGTTGTAGTCGTTGTTGGATTTGTTGTTGTGGCTACTTGCTTTGTTGTTGTATTAGGAGCTGTAGTCGTAGTTGTTACTACAGGTGTTGTTGTTACTGCTTCTGTTGTTGTGGTAGATGTAGCAGAACCACCACCAAAGCATGAAGCAAGTACTAAGCAAGATAGTCCCAACAATATTAATTTAATCTTTTTCATAAAAATTAGAATCCTTCGTAATGATTTATGATGCTTTCACAACGCTTCATTATTGCCATGTAGAAGCATATTGCAGGAACTGATACTGAAACAAGTCCTGCTACTGCTGATGCAATTGGATTAACAAATGCTAGACCAATCATCAAAGCAGCTGTAGCCATTACTGCACCCATATCAATGAATGTAGAGGCAACAATACTTGCTGAAGATTTAACAATTTCTTGTTCTGTTTTCCAGCTAAATTTAGGGAAAGCAAGATTCAATCTTAGTCCTAATACATTAACAAATAATATATACATAATAGTAGTTACAATCATCATGATAATGCTAAATGCATCAGGCTTAACAATGCAGGCTACTATTACACAAGCAATGATTGATGTAGGCATTGTAAATAATAATGATGTTAGCATCTTAGCCTTCATTAATCTCTTATAATTAATTGGATAAGTTTTAGTCATCCAGAAATATTTAGCATCTAAAGAAATCATAAAGCCTGTAGGTACACTCATACCAGCACCAAACATAATAGCTAGTGATCCTAAGAATCCATACTTAGTTGCATACTCCATTATTTGTGGTCTTTCATTTCCTAGTGACACGACTGTAGTACCTAATATTATTGCGAACATAATACTCATTATGCCTGATAACATTACATTGACAAATAATGTTTTTGAGGTAGTAATCTTTTTGATTTCTGATATAAATAATGTTTTAAATTCACCCTTATTAGTAAGGTTCTTTCTTTTGTATTTATAATTAGCTCTCATAGATGTCATTACACTATGAACATAATCATATACTAAAGCTAATATTACAAAGCATCCTACTAGTAAAGCAAAGTTGATTCCATAGAATATGAATATATAAGACATATTCACATTAAATGCTTGCTTAACAAAATATAGTGATGGGTTAATCCACATGTATCCTTCAATCATGTTGATTAATGAAGACATTGAGCTTTCACCACTACCTGATACTCTTCCTTGAGAGAATGAGAATACCATAATAGCAACAAAGAATGCTGCATAAATTACAAGCGATATTATATTAGCAATTTTATATCTATCAGCAAGGCATGATACTAAGATAGATACTAACGCACCTAACGTAATAGGTATTGCTGGTAGGATAAAAATTAATGTGAATGGAACAACAAAATTCATTACATCATGTGTAACAATAACACCAATTATTGAGTTAGGTAATAGGAATGCTGTTGAATACATTAATTCAAGTAGATATAAGCCAAATAGCTTAGAGCCAATAATATCAGTCTTTTTAATTGGCATTGATTTTAATAGCTCATAATCTTTTCCAGCAAATGTAGTCTTAATTGAGGTAATAGTTGTCGATAAAATAAGCATAGTTAAGATTGCTGAAATATAGATTGTTGAATAGATATATTGATATCCACCATCAACAACTAATTTTCCATACAAGAAACTAAAAAAGACACCAACAGCCATTAAAATTAGAAAGATAATACCAATAGTTGTTAAAAGTGAAACACTCTTAGTTTTGTTCTTACCTCTCATATCTAATGAAGCTAGAAGGTTAATTTTAGTTAATAAGAAAAAATTACTCTTCATCAGTGAACAACTCCATGAATTTGTCTTCTAGTGATTCATCACCCTTAACCTCTTCAGTTAAACCAGAAGCTATAATCTTACCATTCTTTATTATCGCAATCTTATTACAGAATTTCTCAACAACCTCAAGAACGTGTGATGAGAAGAATATCATAACACCATCTTTACATAATTCCTTCATTACTTCCTTTAGATCATGAGTAGCCTTTGGATCTAGACCAACAAAAGGTTCATCTAGAATTAAAAGCTTTGGCTGATGAACTAAGGCAGCAATTAAAGCTATCTTTTGTTTCATACCATGTGAATAAGTCTTAATTGGATTTGCTAGATCCTTTTCAATATTGAATAGTGTTGCATATTTATGAATTAACTCATTCTTCTCTTCACCAACACCATAGATATTGCAGACAAAATCAATATAGCCAATTCCTGATAAATGCTCATATAAATCTGGATTATCTGGAATGTAGGCAATTTGCTTTTTAGTTTTGATAGGGTTCTTTTTAATGTTTTCACCATTAAACAAAATCTCTCCCTCATCATATTCGTGAATACCTACTACACATTTAATTGTTGTAGACTTACCTGCACCATTAGGTCCAATAAAGCCATAAACATCACCTGGTTCTATTGTAATATTGATATCATCAATAGCCTTTACATTAGACCCCTTGTACTTCTTCGATAAATTTTTAATCTCTAACATAACGCCCCTCCGCATTTCTATCTATTATAATTGTATTATTCTTCCAATTCAATAATAATTGATTTTTGTAATTATAATAATTATAATTAAAACTAAAGGAGAATGGTAATATGTGTATATTTTGTAAAATAATAAAAGGTGAAATTCCAAGCAAGAAATTATATGAAGATGATGATGTTTTAGCAATACTTGATATATCTCAAGCAACTAAGGGGCACACTTTAATAATGCCTAAAAAGCATTATGAGAATCTACTTGAGATTCCAAGTGATGAGCTTAGACGTGTTATGATAGTTGCTCAAATGGTTGCTAAAAAGATTAATGAGGTATACAAACCAGCAGGCATTAACCTATTAAATAACTGTGGTGAGGTTGCAGGACAAAGTGTAATGCATTTCCACACTCATATCATACCAAGATATACTTCATCAGATTTGAAATTAGGATTTGAAAATCATATGGATCAATATGATTTAGATGAGATTCAAAAGGAATTAAAGCTATAAGAAAAACAGCTCAATCGAGCTGTTTTTTACATTTTATCACCACTTTTTTTAAAGAAAAAGAGTGTTCCCACTCTTATTCGTTAACGTGCTCCCAAGCACTATCTATTAATATCTTTACATGTTCATCATCTAAAGAATAGAATACTTCTTTTCCTTCTTTTCTATTCTTTATCAGTCTTCCTTGTCTTAGTAATGCTAATTGATGAGATACTGCAGATTTAGTCATATTGATTTTAGCTGCGATATCATTTACGCATAGCTCATCATCACCAATACATAGAAGTATCTTCATTCTTGTAGAATCACTAAGATACTTAAAGAAGATGGACATATTGTTTATTGGTTTTTCATCTTTTTCTAAATTAATCTCTGAAAATTTCATAATCTATTCCTCTATAATAAATGATACACCAACTTCTTCATTTTTGACAACCAATTTCATACCAAAGAAGTAAATTGTTTTTTGAGCAATAGACATACCAAGACCAAATTGGCCCTTACTACCCTTCTCATATGGCTTAAAGCTACTATTAATGAAATCTTCGCTGATGTGTTCACCATCATTGTAGATTCTCAAATAGCCTTTTCTTAAAACAATCTTAATCTTTGTTTTAGCATATCTTTTGGCATTATCAATAATATTATCAACAACTGTATACCAGTTCTCACGGTATCCCTTGAATGTTACATCATCTTCTAAATCAAGTTCAAAGTCTATATCAGCTAATTGATATTTATAATTCTTAACTAAGTCGTTAATAATTTCATTCATTACAACATCTTCAAATTCTTTATCCTTTGATAAATATTCAAGTGAATTATATTGTAATAGCTTATTAACCTTATTCTTTAATATATCAGCCTGTTCAATGATTTTGGCTGTTGCAGAATTAACATCCTCAACACCATCAACCATTGCCTCAGCATATGTCTTAATTACCGCAATTGGGGTTTTGAAGTCATGGCTTAGGTTTTGTAGCATCTCTTGTTTAGTCTTCTCGTTTGTTGAGATTTCTTTTCTCATGTGCTCAACACTTCGAGATAGTGTTCCAACCTCATCCATACCATCATCGACATATTCATTTTCATATTTAGATGATGGAAGTAATAAAATGTGGTTTTGAATCTTTTTAAGACGCTTTGCCAAACCATTACTCCAGAAGAATAATACACAGATAGTAAGTAACATAACGCCTAAAAATATTGTACAGTTAATTAAAACTGTACTTTGTACACGAGCGTTAGTATATTTAGTATCTGTTAATACAAGCCTAAAATTAGTTTCGTCTCTGGTTTCATAAAAATAATAGATTTTTTGATTCTTTTTATTTGTATAAATTCCTTTAACATTGAAGCTATGTCTAGGATCATTTGATTTAGTTTTTAAATTGGTAACCTCAGCTACTATGTTATTTACTTCATCTTCTTCTATGAATCCTCTTAGATTTGAATTGGTTGTATTTTCAAATTTTAAATATACACCAAAATCAATATCTGGGACATCTGTCTCCATTCTTGCAGGACCATCCATGAATTGAGAGTATGATTGTAATTTTGTATACATTTCATCCTCTACAGTTCTAATAGTTGTTGAAACACTCACAACTGAGAATAGTGCTGTCGCAAAAATGAAAATACCGAAGAAAATAAGTACTAGCTGAGAAGATAAGCTAATCTTTCTCATAATTATACAAGTAATCTATATCCAAATCCGTAGATTGTTTCAACCTGTAGATTAGGCATCTTTTGTCTTAATCTACGCATTAAGTCATCTACTACACGGTCAGATCCAAAATAATCACTGCCCCATACGTAATCTAAAATTTGATCACGGTTGAAGGCTTTACCTTTATTTTCTAAGAAGAATAATAATAAATCATATTCCTTACTAGTAAGGTTAATATTCTCACCATTTTCAGTTACGATACGCTTATCATAATCAATTTCGTAGCCGTTGAATTCTTCTTTATTAGAATCCTTACTACCGCATCTTGAGTATGATCTATTTAATATATTCTTTACTCTTAATACTAATTCTCTAATAGAATATGGCTTAGCTAGATAATCATCTCCGCCAAGCTCTAGACCCATAATTTTGTCGATATCCTGATCACGAGCTGAAGTAAATATAATTGGCATTTGAGGCTTTACTTCTCTAATCTTTTTTATTAGATCATATCCAGATACAACTCCTGGAAGCATGATATCTAATATCCAAAGATCATAATCCTTTGAAATGTTTTTTTCAGCATCCTCACCAACGAAATATGTATCTACTTCATACCCTTCATTAGCTAGATACTTAACTACTAAAGATGACAAATTCTTTTCATCCTCAACTAAAGCAATCTTATACATTTTGCTCACCATCCTTTTTTTCCTCTATATATTTATAAAGAACAACTTTTGGGTTGTTCTTTATATCTTTTTATATTATAGAGATTTATAAAAAATTATGAAAAAGATTGTTGTCAAGTTTCCTTGACAACTATATCTTATCATTAAAATATCAACAAATTACGTTAAGATTATGGGAAATTGTATTAATTATCTCCATACATATCTTCGTAGTCGTCCATGATTTTGTTGTATTTTTCTTCATCATAATCATCTTCTTCTTCGAAGTCGTCTTCTTCAGAATATTCAGCTTCATCTTCTTCGTCTTCATATTCTCTTTCAGAGTCACGATTATCAGATTCTTCATCCTCGTCTTCATCTTCGTCGTATTCAGAATCTTCGTCTTCGTCCTCATCGTATTCAGAATCTTCATCGTCATCTTCTTCTTCGAATTCTGGTTCTTCTTCAACATATTCTTCATCCTTAGATGTAAATGCTGAACCATCCTTATCGAATTCGTCAAGTGATTGATTGATCTTAAGATCCCACATACCTTCGCCTAGATATACGAATGTAGATGATGTTGTAATATCAACATATAAGTCTGCCTTAGAATCATCATCAGAAACACCCTTTAATTCTAGTACTTCATCTATTAAATCATTGATTTTAATTGGGGCATGTCTTTCTTCTAAAACTTTAACAGCAACCTCAATTAATGACATGTTAGAAACATTTTCCATTTTAATCCTCCAAATTTATGCTCATACATTTTACTAAAATTACAAGTAATTTTCAAGCATTTAATGAAATAATATCCAAATCTTATGTGATGAAATCACATCAAAATCCAAGATAAGATCGTATTCTAGGTATAATTGCTTACTCTTAATTGTGATTTTTTTAATCAAAATATTCATTTTAAGCTCTAAGCCAAGCGAATTTTTGTAATACGCTAGGGTATCAACACCTTGAATAAAAACAAATTTAGATTCGGTGTCGCCGAATCTATTGATTATTACATTCTCGTCATTCATCATAAGCTCAACTTTGGTGTTTTCCACTGATAAATCATCAAAAATGTATTTATTATCTAGTTTTTCATATTCTGTTTGAAACTTTATTTCATTGCCTTCGTTATCAATACTTTTAAAAGTTAGAAACATTAATATTCTCTTCTTCCTTGGAATGATTATAATATTGTCATCTCATCTGCATAAGATAAATCACCACCAACAGGAATACCACTTGCTAGTCTTGTGATTTTTACATCATAATCACGGAATAGCTCCTTTAAGTATCTAGCAGTAGTCTCACCCTCAAGGGTAATGTTAGTAGCCAATATTAGCTCATCTACTTCTTTATTTTTTACTTTTTCACTTAATGATTCTACATTTAAATCATCAATTGTGATGCCTTTTGAAAAGTTAATTGCACCATTTAAAATATGATAAATGCCATGGAATTCATTAACCTTCTCAATAGTCAATAAATCTTTGATAGATTCCAATACCATAATCTGTCTATGGTTACGGTTTTGGTCACTACAAATCTCGCATAATTCACCCTCTGTGATATTACCACAGTTTGGGCATAAATGAATATCTTTTTTGATACTCAAAAGTGCATTAGAAAAGTCCACTATTTCACCCTCATCAAGTGAGAATAGTGTGTATAGTGCATATCTTTCTGCAGACTTATCGCCAACACCTGGAAGATACTTATAGCAATTGATTAAATCTTCTAATGCCTTTGGATATTTATTCACTAAAATAGCCCCATTCCACCGCCGAAGCCACCTAATAATTTTTGGCTTTCAGCTTCAATTTTCTTATTTGCATCATTTAAAGCAAGAACGATCATATCTTGAACCATTTCTAAATCATCTTCGATTGCTTCTGGGTCAATTTTGATAGCTACTACTTCGTGGTTACCTTTAACTTGAGCTTCTACAACTCCACCACCAGCAGTACCTGTATAAACTGCATTTTCAAGCTTCTCTTGAGCTTCCATCATTTGTTTTTGCATCTTTCTAAGACGCATCATTTGTTGTTGATTCATTATTATTCCTCCAAAATTTTTACATCATCTAAATTGAAGAACTCTTTAATTTGTTCTTCATCATTTTTCATTTCTTTTTTTATATCAACATTAGCTGGAACTACTCTTCTAAGTACACCAGTTCTAATTGGATTTAAGTGTGGCTTTGAATCAGTTTTATATTTAGACATGTAGTCCTCTTTTACCTTAGTCCAAACAGCCTGTGGAAGACAAATATAGTCTTCAATCTTTAAGTTGTATTCTGAGAATATTTCAATGATTTTTACATAGTTTTCGTAGCTCATTAATCTATTACAGAAGCCTACATCTTTTAGTTCTACAATAAAGGCATTATCAGATACTGCAATAACCTTTCCTCTAACTAAAAGCTGTACAACGAACACATTAGTATATTTTTCTTCAATCTCTTTCCATACAGCAAGTAATGCCTCTTTTTTATCCTTAGATGCATTATTTAATATAGTTTCAATATCATTAGAATTGATCTCGTTATCTGGGAAGTCCACCATCAAATCTTCAAGTGTTTGAACTGGAGCAGGTGTAGGTGCTACAGGAGCAGGATTTTCCTTTATTAGCTCGGTTTTTTGTTCAACTGGAGTTTCTGCTACTTCAGGTTCTACTTCTTCGATTTGAGGCTCAGGTTGTGCCTCTACTGCTGGTTCTGGAACTGGTTCTGGTTCAACAACCTTATTGCGTTCCTCAACCATTTTTCTGACATCATCTTGTGATGGAATATTTGGCACATATCTTTGAGGTTCTGGTTCACGTCTAGGTTGGAAAACACCCTGACGAGTAATCATTTCAAAGCTACGTTCTAGTGATAAAATTCTGTCCTCAAAATTAGCTTCCTCATTTAGTGTTACATCATTCATTTTGATGATTGCAATCTCTAAATATGCACGCTTTTGAATTGAGAATTTTGAATTGTTTAAAGCATCAATTAATATATCAATCCAACGATAGATTACAGGTTTAGATAATATGTTTGCAAGCTTGATAAATGATTCATTTTTAAACATGATTTTATCTTCAATAATTGCATCATTTTTGAAGATTAATACATCCTTTAAAAATAAGATTAAGTCATTTAAAACTCTAGGTACTTCTTTACCTTCTTTTAGGATTTTATCTACAAGTAATATAGCATCACTATCACTCTTGCTAATACATAAAGATAATAGCTCAATTATCTTCATATAAGATGTACTACCACTTATCGCAAGTATATCATCAAGCTCTACTTCTTCATGTGTAGAATAGCTTACTGCTTGATCTAGAAGTGATAATGCATCACGCATACCACCTTCTGCAGACACAGCGATTTGGTATAGTGCTTCTTCATTAATTTTTATATTTTCTTCTTCTACAACTATCTTTAATCTCTTCATAATGTCTTCGATTGAAATAGCTTGGAAATCAAAACGTTGACAACGAGATAAAATAGTAGTTGGAAGCTTATATGGTTCAGTTGTAGCAAGGATGAATATTACATGCTTAGGCGGTTCTTCTAGTGTCTTTAATAAGGCATTGAAGGCTTGTGTTGTAAGCATGTGAACCTCATCGATAATATAGATTTTATATCTGCATTCTGAAGGTAAGAAATTGACTGTTTCTCTTAGGGCTCTGATGTCATCAGCACCATTGTTTGAAGCGGCATCAATTTCCACTACATCTGCCACACTACCTTTAGCGATTCCTTTACAGATATCACATTCGCAGCAGGGGTCAGTTGTAGGACCATTTTGGCAGTTCATTGCTTTAGCAAGAATCTTTGCTAAAGTTGTTTTACCTGTACCACGTGGACCACAAAATAAATAAGCATGTGCCACCTTATCAAGTTTTATCGCATTTTGTAGGGTTTTAATAATATGACTTTGGCCTACTACCTCAGAAAACTTTTGAGGTCTGTATGCTCTATATAATGCAACATACGCCATACTTATTCACTCCAATCTAAATAATATATGTGTTTTACACCATCACTATCAAAATAGTGATAATAGCTAATATATGTATCACTTGTACAAATCAAATCATAAATTGTTGTCGCAAATCCATCTTTATTAAGATTTGCCTTATTTGAAAATCCTTTAGAAATGATATCTGTACAATAAGATGTATTTTTTGTATCAAAAATAAATGAGAAATTATATAAATCATCAATAAGTGATGCTGTTTTAGATATAACCTCATCTATTTCTTCTTCATTCATCTTTACTCTAAGGACAATTACCTCTGTGTATGGATATGAATATACCCAAGCAGCTGAACGATCAAACACTGTAGCTGGATTTTCACCCTCACGCATGCCTGTAGCCTCAATTGAGGTTCTATCAGATAAGGCAATGTCGCTATCTTTGTAGGCTGTTGTAGCAAGTGCTGCATGTCCTCCAGCATAAAATCCAACAAATCCATTCAAAAAATCACCAATAAAAGGCAGCCCTGTACCTACAACAGCTTGCGTAGTTACTAAGATATCGCCTTTAGTTCCTGGATAGATTGATGAACCAGCAGTTAAATATGTTGGTCTAGTTTCATCAGAAGGTATTCTATAAAATTTTGTTTTGGAATCAGACTTTTCTTCAACTAATACTCCACGGGACTTAAATTGTTCAACTAAAACAACCTTTCCAATATTTTTAACAAGCGTAACAGTTGTTGCCCATATTAGTATGAAGATTACCGAGCTCATGATTACAAAAAAAATAAGCTTTAGATATTTTTTCATGAGAATATTTTAGCATAATTTAATAATTATTTGAATAATTATTTAATTAAATCTTTTGAATAGAATTTCAAAAGTTCCTCTTTTAATCTATGTTTACGAGAAATGTATTTAACATTAGTCCAATGAGGTGGAAAAAGCTCCTTGTAAGAAGAATAAGCAAACCTTTCATCCATAAGTATGGCAATACCCCTATCACCATAATCTCTTATTACTCTACCAACAGCCTGAATTACCTTATTAAATCCAGGATATGTATAAGCATAATCAAAGCCAGACTGGTAAGTCTCCTCAAAATATTCTTTTAATAAATCATTTTCTAAGCAGATCATTGGAAGGCCAACCCCAACAACGATTACACCAGTTAGGCTATCTCCAATAAAATCAATGCCCTCAGAGAACACTCCACCTAAAACGAAGAAGCCAACCTTGTTGTTAGTTGTAGTCTTAAACTTATCAATAATGTCTTGTTTCTCATTATCCTTCAAATCATTTTTCTGGATGATTATCTCATAATCCGGTTCGTTTATTTGGCTCACTACCATATTAAGATATTGATATGAAGGGAAGAAGACAATATAATTACCTGGTTTTATAGATGTTACAGTCTCAATTGTTTCAATTATAGAATCGACTGAAGTAATTCTATTTCGATATTTTGTTGATATCTCATGATTGATAATAATATCTAAATTATTTGAATCAAAAGGAGACTTCAATTCTAGATATTTACCCTCACTTTTTGTAAGTAAATTTGAATAATATTTTATCGGATACAAGGTAGCCGAGAAGAAGACTATTCCATAAATAGATGTTTTAATTTTATCTAATATAAAATCAGATGCATCTAGGCAAAAATATCCAATATATATTACATCATCTATAGGTTTTACAATTGTTCTATGAGTAACTGAATAATATTCACTTATTCTTATAAAATCTAATATTTTAAAGTACGATTCTAGTATTAAATCTTTATCTTTTACATTCTTATTATGTTCAAATATTTCATCACATTTATTTAAAAGTTCACGAAGTAATACATTCAAATCATCATTCATTAAATTCTCAATTAATGGCGTATTAGCCGCGGTTTTCTCGCGATACGCATCAAAAATTTCAAGGATATTATTACAACATTTTCTAACACTTGGCTTATATTCATTAAGCTTAGCACGAATATTTATTATATCGAATTCATTGATTTCTGAAGAATACATATCCTTACTTCTAGATATTAGGTTATGTGCCTCATCAACAAGTAGCTTTGGCTTATATGAATCATCTTCAAAATATCTAATTAACTCAGCCTTCGGATCGAACGCATAATTATAGTCAGCGATAACCAAATCACAAAAGTATGATAGGTATAAACTGAACTCAAAGCCACAGATTTGATGTCTATCTGTAACTTCCTTTAACACATCATATGAATAGATATCATGTTCTTTAAAAATCTCTTCAGTTGCAGCTCTTAATTTATCGAAATATCCTTTAGCAAATATACACTCATCAGGATTACAATGTTCCTTTTTAGCATTGCACATTTTCTTTTTAGCAGTGATATCAATTACTTTGATCTTAAGACCCTTCTTAGCTAGTATCTCAACTGCCTCCATTGGTGCGTTTTTCCCACTACCTTTTGCGGTTAAATAGAATAGTTTATCATGATCCTCTAAAGACTTCAATCCTGCAAACAATGTAGCCATTGTTTTGCCAATTCCAGTAGGTGCAATGACATATAATATTTCGTTCCCCTTTAATGCTTTATAGGTGGCACTCATAAGATCTCTTTGGCCCTCACGCTCGTGATCAAATGGAAATGAGATAGATGCGATAGTCTGATTTCTTACCTGATTAGTTGCCTCTAACAAGTCTAGCCAATCAATATATTCAGAAAGTAACTTGAATACAAAGTCCTCAAGTGTATCAACATTCTCAATTAAATCAAATGATTTAGTTTCATAATTTACAGTTGATATATAAGTTAATCTTATATGTATCATATCCATTTCATGATCTATCGCATACATATAAGCATAGATTTTAGCTTGAGCTAGATGTTCTTTATGATAATCTAGATTAATTTCATCTAAATCAGATGGAGTAGATTTAATCTCTTCAATTATGATTTCTTCATTTCTACAAAGAAGTCCATCTATAAATCCATGAAGAAGATATTTATTATTCTTATATTCAATCTCTTTTTTAATATAAAATTCACTTTTATCTGTGTCTAAATATTTAGATTGCCAAAAATCGTGAGCTTTACTCCCGATTTTCATATCATAATTAGATAAATATTCAGTTTTTAAATCTCCGCTACCACATGTAAAATATGCTAGCTCCTTAACCGCAATATTCTTCATATTATTCTCCATTTAGGCATTCACTTTATTATATATTTATTTATATATAATTGCTAGAATTGAATAATTAATTATTGAAAATAATTATCCACTGGTGTTATACTTTAGCTATGCCGCAGTGGTATAATGGTTATTACCTTTGCTTCCCAAGCAAAAGACGGCGGTTCGATTCCGCTCTGTGGCTCCATTAAATAATATGTGATACATTATGTGTATCACTTTTTTTATTGCCAAATACATCACATTTTTACCGAATAGTGCATGGTTATTTTATAAAAAACGCAAATATTATATAATAATATTAACAAAGATTGCCGGGGTGATAGTTATGGGCATTAAATTAAAATTTGTTCAAGATGACACCGCCAATGATGTTGAAATCATCATTCGTGCTAAAGAACAAAATGAAGAAGTAGAAAAAATATTAAAATTATTAGGCAAAAGAAATGATAATAATATCATTTGCAATGTCTTATCAAACGAGCAACTTGTTGATATTAAAGATATAATAATCATTTCAAAAGATGGAAGATATTTGTCTGTCAAAACCATAAATGGTCAATATATATTAAATGAACCTCTATATAAAATAGAAGAAAAATTAGATAAATCATGGTTTGTTAAAATATCTCAATCAGAAATTGTTAATTTAAAATATGTAAAAAAATGGAGTCTATGCACTGGCGGAATCATAAAAATAGAATTACAAAATGATATTCAGTCATACACATCTAGAAGATATGCAACCCTAATAAAAGAAATTTTAAGAAAGGGAGGTGGTAAGAGATGAAAAAACTAATAATAAAAAGAATGATTATAGGATTTGTAGTCGGAGCAATAGTTGGCAATGCAGTAGCAATGATATCAAGTCTATTCTTTGACGAATTCGCAATAATTACTGGAACACTAAAAAACAGTGTTGGATTAGTTGGAGGCATTATTTTGCAGTCATTATTATCAGGATTAATAGGAATGGCTGGTATTGGAGGAATGTCATTATATGACATTGAAAAATGGAGCTTATTATCAGCTACAGTATCACACTTTATTTGTATAATGTCATCTTTTACAATTGCATATTTCACGCTTGGATGGGGCAATAGAAACTGGGTAATATATGTAATAATGTTTTTAAGTGAAGCTTTAATATTTCTATTGATTTGGATTATTATGTACAATCAATGGAAGAAAAAAATCGAGGAATTAAATGATGATTTAATAAAATATAAGGAGGAAAAACTAAATGAAGAAAAGGACTAAACTTTTTAAGCCTTTATTCTTATTGTTTGGATTTACATTATCCATTAGCTTTTTAGCTTCTTGTGGTGAAAATGGACATCCAACTGGATTAGTTACTACAACTCCTGGTGGAACTACACCAGGTGCTACAACAACTACACAAACCACAACCACTGAAGTTAAAACCATTACTGAGGCCAAGTTCAATGAGGTCGTAAAGAATTATGGCTTTTTAGGTCAAAATGCCAATATTACATACGATTTCGTTTTTACCCGTGGTGAACAATCACTTACTGGTTATATGAAGGCTGTTGGTAATAAGTTTGAGCTTGATTATGGTAGAGGTTCAGCTACATTCTTAGTAGTTAGAACTGAAGGTAACGGCATTGTTCAAGATAGTTATTCAAAGGGCTTAGATGGCTCGTATAGTAAGAGAACTGGAACTTTTGGTGGCTATTATCGAGACTTTGGAGAATTTGGTTTAGCTTTTGATCGTCTAGCATTTACTGATTTTGAATTTAATGCAGGAACAAATACTTATGCATTAAAAGAAGCAAAATCTTTTACATATGATGATGAAAACACAATTACATTCTCTGTATTAAAACTTCAATTCGTAAATAATGTATTAATGAATATTGATATTATATATGATATCGGTTCAACTGGATCACCAGGACGTGCAGTATTTACTGGTAAAAACGTAGGTACAACAACTATTACATTACCTACAACTACAGATGTCCCTGTTTTAAATATGACAGGTAGTTATTCATCAAATCGTGCTAATTTTAAGGAAGTTACTGGAATAGAGCTTCCAGCACTTGAAAAATTGATAGTTGAAGAATATCCATATCGAACAGGTGACACAAGCTATTGTTTCGATATTGTTGATGGAGATAATTTAAATTATAAGACTTATGAAGCATTTGAGGCTTTCTTTAAGACAACATTAGGAGATTGCGATAGTGGTTATCCTACTGGTGATGAAGCAACTGGTAGAGATGCTCAATGGACTAAAAATGGTAGATGGTATCAAACATATTGGGATAACACTAACCACGCAATCTATATCAACACTACTGTAAAAGAGTCTGATGATAAAAAAATGACAGCATCTTATAGTTTAGCAAGAGAACAATTTGCTGAAGTAACATATTATAATCTACCAATCGTTTTTGATGTAGAAGCTAATATGACTTTAGTGAATGCTTATGTAGCAGGACGCAAGAGTTATGAAATATCATTAGAATCAGGAACAAATCTTAATTATCAGACTTACATGACATTTGAAACATTCTTTGCTGATAACTTCACTGCAGATTCTGGTTATCCAACAGGTACAGAAACTACTGGTAGAGAAGGTAGATGGACTACTAGAAATAATGATACATTATATACTAAGTATACAACTGAAGGGCATATAGTTATTGGTGTTATGCCAGTTCAAGCAACTACTAATATGACTGATTCATATAAAACAGGTAGACAACAATTCTACAATATAGCAGGTATTTGGTTACCAGAGCTTGAAAATGTTGAACTGTTAGATACATCGTCATTTGATTTAGAAAAGAAAGATGCTAGATTTAAAATTGCAAAGGACACAGCCAATTACACAGCAATCGTTTCTGCATTAAAAGAGTCTTTAGCAAATGAGCCTCTAGCAAACAATAATAACCATTGGGAAGAAGCTGGATTTATGTGCTTCTGGGAATGGGATTACGAAGCTAATAATAGAACACATAAAATAACTATTTGGGCCGAACAATCAAATACTACTATTGAAGTTGGATATGTATTTAGAGATTATTTTACAATAACATTAACTGCAGGAACAGGTGGATCAGTAGAATTATTTGTGGCAGGACGTACTCAAAACAATAATACAGCTCATGTTTGCTACAATACATATTCTGAATTATCTGCAACTGCAACTGCAGGATATCAATTTGCAGGCTTTTATGAAGGCAACACATTATTAGGTACTGATAACCCTCTAGACTATGCAGTTGTTAAAGATGTTACTATTGTTGCCAAATTTGAAGAAGAAGCATCTAATATGACTGATTCATACAAAGCTGTAAGAACTGCATTTAATGAATTATCTGGTATATTACTTCCTAAGCTTGAAGGTGTTTCTACAGAACACGAATATGCAGAACCTGATGAAACAAACCACGTTAGAGATGAAGCTGGAGTAGATTTAATATTTACAACTGCTGCATCAGTTTCAGATGCTTATGCTGAAATAAAGGCATTGTTTACAGAGGAATTAGGCAACCCTGTTGAAAGTTCTTCTAGTGAAATTGCGCTTATGGATCAATGGTCAATCCAATATTATGATGCTACTATCCCTTATAGAGTAGAAGCAATGATGTATTCACAAGTCGGCGACACTTCAATAAGTTTAATGTGGAGAAAACAACCAATTGTTATCATTAATGTTAGAGCAGAAGGCCATGGTAAAGCAAATGGTGTTTATATTAATAGTTCATACGAAGAAGTACCATATACTAAATATTGGGAAATAGTTGATGCTTTCCACGGAACATTAGTTGCAACTCCAGATTCTGGATATAAATTTGTTGGTTGGTATGTTGATGGTGAAGAAGTATCAAAAGATGCAAGGTTTATTTTCTCTTACAAAAATGTTACATTTACAGAAATAACATTTGTTGGTAAATTTGCTGAACTTGTAATGACTGAAAGCTATAAAGAAGCCATGAGTAAATTCAAGACAATTACAAGCTTTACATTACCTGAACTTGAAGGTGTAACAGTACCTGATTATTTCTTAACTCATCTTGATACAACACAACACCTAGAGGCTGAGATTGATGCTAAGGTTGACGAAACTGTAGCGACTGCTGTTGTAGATGCATTTACAAAGCAAATCGGTACCAAACCAACAGTTCAAAACGGAACGCCTAAGTTCTGGTGCTGGAAAATTAAAGTAACTATTGATAATAAAACATATACAGGTGATATGGGTGTCACTTATGATAGCACTGAAGGCTTAATGGCAATTCATTATGCTGTAGAAGAGACAGCTCAAATGACTAATAGCTATGCTTATACGCGTGAAACATTTAAAAATGCAACAGGCTTAGAGCTTCCTGAAATTGCTGAATTAGAGGCTGTAATTGGGTTTGGTAAGAATTATGTAATGATGGATATTGTAGCTGGAACAAACCTAAAAAAGGATACATATGATGATATTATTGCATATTTAGATGAGCTTACTGGCTGGACTGGTGAAGATGATACACATGATGATGCATATCCAACTAAAAAATATACTAATACCACATCTGGTATAGTATTCCAGGTTGTTTGGAATGATGAGTCAGCTGAAGGCGTAATTTATCTAAATACTATGTCAACAGCTTTATTATCAACATTTGATACTTATAGTGAGGCAAAAAAATATTTTCCAATCTTTGGAATAACTCTTCCAACAATATCTAATGTCTCTGCTGATTTTTCATTTAGTGAAATAGGCCTAACATTTGATATGACTAAGGAAACTGATTTTACAGAAACTGAATATACTACATTTTCTAGACTTTTAACAGAAAAGTTTGGTCATGGAACTGATGTAAGTGATGAATATCAAAAGAGAATGATTTGGACAGTTAATGGATCACTTTGGGATGTTGTTTGGGATTTAACAACTGGAATTGCTATTAATTGTAGCGAAGCAGGACAACAAGGACAAACAGAATAATTAATTGATTAGCCAATCCAAGTGATTGGCTTTTCTTTTGCAGAAAAAAAGATATTAGATTTCAATCCAATATCTTTGTACTAGGTTGCCATCTTCATCAACAACCTCATTTTCAAGTATTCCACCGTTGTTGATTATTGATTTGGCTGAGCCAATATTACCTTTGTTACAAGTAATTAATACTTTATCTATTCCTAGCTTTCTACATTCATCTAAAGCTAAAGATATAATCTTTGTAGCAAACCCTTTGCGTCTTTCTGTTGGTCTTACACCATCTCCAATGTGACCACCATCAAACAAAAGCTTTTCATTTAGGTAATGTCTAATATTAACTGCCCCTACCATAATATCTCTTTTAGTATCATACGCATAATATAGTGATGATGGTACATATCTAGGGTCAGTTGGCATTTCACGAAGTGCTGTCGCTTTGATGTACTCATCAAAATCCTTATGATCAGAAAATATTGCCCATGGTGATGTGTCAGTTTCATGAGTATTATTATATTCTACCCATTCATCTAGCATATCAGTTATTTGTCTTTGATAATCTTTTGATAATTTAACTAATTTAATGTCTTCTAAAGCCATATTAAGCACCTTCTTTTAATTAGCATATTATAATATAAGAAGATGCATAATTAAAGATATATCACATATCCGCTGTTCGGTTTTGTGGTAAACTTAATCAAAATAGTTACGGTTTTGTGGTAAAACGAGTATAATTATGTTAGAGGTTGATAATATGGCAAACGAATATAAAGATGATTATGAACTAGCTATTGAAAAAGGGTTTTGATTATGAAAGATATTAAAATAACAAGAGAAGCTATAACAAGCACTGAATATATTGATTTTTTAAAAAGAAGTAATCTAGGATCACAATATCCAAAGGAAAGATTCAATGAAAGAATTGAAAGACTAGTTAATAATGTATCAATTAGTCTTGTGGCTAGAGACAAGAACAACAAGGTTGTTGGTGTATTATTTGGATTAACTGATTTTGCGTATTGGCTATATATCACAGATTTAGGTGTTGATAGAGATTATGAGCATCAAGGAATTGGTTCTAGCCTAGTTAAGAAGGCCCACGAGATTGCGGGTGGTGAGCGTGATATCGCAATCTACCTAGTAGCCAATGAGGATGCAATACCTTTCTATGAAAAGCTAGGTATGACTAAATCTGATGAGGTAATGGAATATAACCATGTAGATTGGACATCCTTTAAAGTAGAATAATATGAATAAAAAAGAATTTAGATTAAATATAAATAAAGATATTAATAATAAAGAATCTAAATCAAAAGTAATTAGTTATTTACTTTATAATGAATTAAAGAATTATAAAAGTATTGCCTTATATGCGGCAATGAATGATGAAGTAAATCTTGATTCATTAATCACTAGATTAATTAATGAAGGTAAAACAGTATCTTTACCAAGAATCAATAATGATAAATTAGATTTTTATATTATTAATTCTTTAGATGAATTAAATATATCAAATAATAAATATAAGATAAGAGAACCAATAAGTAATAATATAATTAATAAAGATAATATAGATATTATGGTTATACCTGGTGTAGCATTCGATATTAATTTAAATAGAATGGGTCATGGTAAAGGATATTATGATAAATATCTTGAAGACTTCAAAGGTATAAAAACAGGTGTATGCTTTGGTGAATTATTATTTGATAATATACCTACAGATACACATGATATTAAAATGGATATGATTATTACAAATGAAAAGAGATTTGCAAAATAATGCAAATCTCCTTTTTCATTTTAACTAGCAGTTGTTGCCTTACTTGATTGAGTCCAAGTCTTAGTTGTACCACCAGTTAATGTATAAGATGAACCAACAACCAACTGATCAGATGCTATAAACAAGCTGTAGTAAGTTTGAGTTGTTGTAAATGTAATATCTGTACCAGATACAGTATATGTACCTTTTGCGAATTGCACAGATGAAGAAGAACCTCCCATTCCACCTTGGCCAGGTCTTCCACCCCACATATTACCGCCGCCAGTTGAGCCAAATAATACGTAGTTGTAATTTGATGGAGTCTTTGATACAACGCCAAGTGCAACAAATGTACCACCAGTCATTGTGAATGTACCATCGATATCAAGTGATGCCATATTACCACTTGTATCTGTTGCAGGATTCTTTGTTATAACAAATCCACCAGTTTGTGTGTAATTACCGTTAGAATCAATTCCATCTGTATCACCACTGCCTACTGTAACATCAAGATAACCTCCTGTTACATTTACAAGTGGTGTTTTCTTTTCACCTGATGATGTAGCATTAACACCATCATCATTTGCATATACATATGTGCTACCACCACTAACTGTGATTACATTACCTTCTAATCCTTCATGTGAATTAGTGATAGTGATGATTCCGCCACTAATATTTAATTCATTATCAGCGTGGATTCCATCATCACCTGCAGTAATTGAAATACTACCACCACTGATATTTACATTACCCTTACCTGTTTCACTGTTTTCAAGTGTATCACCATAATTTGCATGTAGGGCATCATCTGGTGATTTAACTATTACAGTAGTTTCTCCAGAAATATTGATTTCATTATCAGCTTTGATACCTTTTACTGAATATTCTGAAGATGAAGAAGTAGAATAATTAGACCAGCTACCACTCATTTTTCCTGATGATACAGAGCTTATCATATATAGATTAGCGCTAGTATTTATTACACCACCACTTGTACAAGAATCATAAGTAGTAGTTGAATTCTCAGTTTGAGTAGATGTAAATCTATAAATAGCCATATTTGTATAATTAGTTGGGGCATTTACTTTGTATAGATAATATGTTGTACGACTTCTACCTGATTGAGATGTTACAGTTGTTTCATATGATGCGTTCACCCAAGTAGATGCATCATCATTATAGAAGTAGATAGCATATCTATAATTAGAATTATAATATGATGATGGGATAGCTATATACATATTAGTTCCTTGTGATACAGCATGTGTTGATGAATATGAAGAATATGAACCTGTATATACCTCAACATAGGCTGATGTATTAATATCAACATCATATGCAGCATCTATACCATCCTCACAAGCATAGATTCTAACTTCACCACCACTAATTGTGATGATACCTCTTTGATTACCCTTATTAGATAAATCAGAATTAGTTGTCTTTAAAGCATCACCACCAGTAGATATTACTGTGATATTACCTGATTCAATTGTAATACTATCATTACCCTTTAAGGCATTATTATATGCTTTAACAGATAATGTTTGATTTTTAATGCTTAAATCATCTTTAGTATGAACACCATTATTATAATTGCCATTAATGATTAATGTTCCTTTACCAACAAATGATAGATCACATTCAGCATATACTGCGGCTGTACCTAATGTGTCAGTCTCAGCAATAGTAGTTGCTCTAGCATCATCTATTTTATTAGTTGTATTATCTAAAGCCTTAATTTTTAGCTTACCTGCGGTAACACAATAGATTGGTGAATTAGTAGTAGATGAAATAACTACATTATTTAAATCTAGCTCAACCTCATCATCCTCACCGACTTCAATATAAATCATACCATCACTTAGATTACCACTTAATACATACACTCCGGCTGACGTGATTTTATATACACCATTTTCTACTGTATATAATCCACCATCAGTTGTAATACTGAATTCTTCATTGTTTTCAACTGTAGTAACTGTTGATGTAGTAGTTCTTGTTGCAATAGTAGGGGTACCATCAGTTCCTGTTATAACATCAGGACTAGATGTTGTGGTTGTAGTCCAAGATGATGCAGTAGAAGTGGTGGTCACATTAGTTTTGGTAGTTGTATTATTGCCACTTGTAAGCGAACAGCCTGTTAAAGCTATCGAACATAAAAGCGCTATAGAGAATATACCTGATAATAATTTCTTTCTTTTCATTTTCCTCAGCTCCCTTTTTGCCTTTAATTATAAATATAAAAATATGATAATCAATAGTTCTTACAACCTTTACAACATTTCACATATGAGCGCTACTTTATTCCCATTATTATCCCAAAATTAGCCTTGGAAACGAAAAAATAAAAAAAATATTATTTTTGTGTTGCAAAAAATAATTTGTGTGCTATAATAATTGAGCATTCAAAAGAAATGCCGCAGTAGTACAACGGTTAGTACCTATGCTTGCCATGCATATGATGGCGGTTCGATTCCGCTCTGTGGCTCCATTAAGATTATTAAGTCGATATCAAATATCGACTTTTTTTTATAATTAATTTTTCAAATAATTATGATATAATATTTTTAATCTAATTAAGGAAACATACACGATGAATAGATATTATTTTTCACCAACCTTTGGAGTTGGTATATTACTTGAAGAAGTAAATAGTAAACTTAATATCAAATTTAAAACAGGAATCAAAAACCTTGGTTTAAATGAAGCTATCGAAGTACCACAAGATATTATCGATACAACCATTAATAAGGATATAGATTCCTTCTTTAATTATGAAACAGTTCGTCGTGCTACTGAATATATTAATCATATTCCTAACTATTACATAATGGGTAAAAGCCTAAAGGGTATTGTATATGGAACATCGCCATACACATCAACAATCACGTTCTCCAAATCAGGCATTAATGCCTCTTGTACATGCCCTGTAGGAAAGGATTGTAAGCACGCCTACGCTCTACTTAAAACCTTCTCAAATGATCTAGAGCTAATTAGTGATGATATACAAATAGTAGAAAATAGTAGTGATAATAACATTTTCTTTATGTTACGCTCATATCAGCGTAGTAAGAAGATGCTAGATAGATTCAATATCTCAAAAGAGATTGTTGATATTATGAAGAAATCACCAGATAATAATCTAGTTGAAATGCTTGATGAAATTGATAATATGAGAACTAGAGAAACATCATTCTTATCAGTTAAAAGAACAGTTCTATTTAATGATGATTTAGTATCTAGAATATTAGATTTAAAGTCTAGATTTAACACTAATAAATTTGTTAAGGATCTACTAAATGATCGTAACACAGTTAAGTATTACTTACAGGCAAACAATTATTCAATGAATGGTGATTTATTAATTGAATACCATTATTATAAACAGAATTATAAGGACCTAATAATTGGTATATTATCAAGGCCTTTATTCAACCCAGAATTTGGTGAAATAATCAGTGACGCAATTGATAAAGTATTCATTGATGATGATATTGAAAATATATTTAAATCATATATTCACAATAATTATCGTGCTGATAACGATATCGTTTCTAAGATAATTTGTAAAACTAAAAAAATGGCTTATTTATCCTTATTATCTCGAGGGTACGAATTAAAGCTTCCATCAAATATTATCAGTGAAATACCATCAAACGATGTTGTAAAATACATTAATTATTTCAATATTGATTATAAATTATTAGAATATATTAATAATTATTTACCACTATTTATTAAAAACAATTTCAATGGTCTAATTGATATTATTTTAGATAGTTATAAAGATTATCAAACTGAGGTAAATAGAATATTAGAAATCATGCCTCACTCACGATATTTACGTGAATATTTAGAGGGTACAATTGATTATTTAAACATCGATAAATATGAATTCTTTTATATCTTTAATCCAACCTACAAGGCAATCAACAATTCAGCACTTAAGGATATAGAATACAATGTCTTTTTGGGTAGTCATAATGTTATAAATTTCGTCGTTAGAAATGGTAATATTAGTTATTATAATTTAAATAATTTAACTAAATCTGAATTCGAAGAATTTGCTAGTTATATATATGAAGAATTATTAAAATCTTTTGAATATAAATTATTCATTGATTCATATAATAAAGAAGTGAGAAGTGTATATCAAGAAAAGAGATCAAATGAGATTAATAGAATCATTGATAAATACACTCCTAATGTAATTACAAATAGAGACAAAGCTAGAATTGAAATAAGCTTAAATATTAATTCTTATCGTAATAACGTATCAATAGAGATGCGTGTTGGTATTGATAAATTATATGTTGTTAAAAACATTGAAGCATTCTTATATTATGTTACAACTAGTCAAAACATTTCTTATGGTAAAGGATTAACTCTAAATCATAATATCAACAATTTTGATGAATCTTCTCAAAATAAAATTAGATTCTTATTATGCCTAGGTGACTCAACTTTTAACAAAAAAGATTATAAGGAATATGGCATAACTGATTATGCAGCTAATGAACTAATTAGACTTCATAAGAATGAATATTTAATTATCAATGATAAGAAATATTTTGTTAGACTTGAAGAGAGAAAAAATGAATATTATATCGATAACAAATATAAGATTCGTTCATCACTTACATTTGAATCTATTCAAATAGGAGAAGTAAATTATATATATTCTGAAAATGATAATTTAGATATATTAAAAACTATATCTGATCCTCATTATGATTTGATTATGCAGAGCCTTAAGGGAATGGATATATCATATTCAATTGATAAATTTAAAGAGGATGTATTTTATAAATATCAAAATCTAATCAAAATAGATAATCAGATTTCTGATAAGTTTATCATCAATGATGTAAGAATTGATGCCTATTTTGATTATGATGATAAGGTAATCACCTTAAATAGCTACCTATATAAAAATGATGAGTTAATTGATCAAAGTAAGCTTGATAAAAATGATAAGGTAAAAGTAATGAATTTCATATCATACATTACCAGCATGGGATTCCATGATAATGTAATTGATGATGAAAATTATATTTACTTATTCTTAACTATGGACTTCTCCGATTTAAAGAGTCTATGTAATGTATATTTATCTGAATCAATTAAGAAGAAAAATGTTATTAAATTAAATCCACCTACAATTAGAGTAAGATATCAAAATAACATTATGGATGTCTTCACTGAGGAGTCTGATTATTCAGATGAAGAATTATATAAGATACTAAAGGCTATTAGTAAGAAGAAAAAATATATTCTTCTTGATAATGATAGAATCATTGATATTAGTGGTAAGGATGGTGAAGACTTCATCTCATCAGTGGATGAACTAATTGGATCTTATGAAGATTTATCATCACCTCATCAGATTCCATTCTATCAGGCTATTAAAGCATTTTCTCATCAAAATAATACAACAATAGATGAATATCTAATCAGCATGTATTATGAGCTAACAAGCTTTAAAAAAGCTAAATATCCAATTCCAGAAATCAATGGTGAATTAAGAAAATATCAGAAGGAAGGATATTATTTCTTAAAGATATTATCTAAATATGGACTAGGTGGAATACTAGCTGATGATATGGGTCTTGGTAAAACATTAGAGATTATCACACTTATATTATCAGATAACGCTAATGCCCCTAGCTTAATAGTTTGTCCAAAGAGCTTGATGTTTAACTGGATGATGGAATTTGAGAAATTTACAACTGGTATGAATGTTGTGATAGTTGCAGGAGACCAAAAGGTTAGACATAGAATCATCAATGGAATTGACAATGAAGAAAAGACTATTTATATTACAGCCTATGATTCACTAAGAAATGATATTGAGCTATATGATGATAAGATATTTAATTATCTAATTTTAGATGAGGCACAATTCATTAAAAATGTTGCCGCAACTAAATCAAAGAGTGTTAAAAAGCTAATGGCAGCTCACCGTTTCGCATTAACTGGGACACCAATTGAAAATAACATTCTTGATTTATGGAGTATCTTTGATTTTATAATGCCAGGTTATTTAGATAATCTTAATAACTTTAGAGTTAAATATTCAGCATCACCTGAATATGAAGATTTAATATCTAAAAAGATTAAATTATTTATTCTAAGGAGAACTAAAAAGGAAGTCTTAACTGACCTACCTGAAAAATATGAACGTATTGTTTCTTGTGAGATGACTCCAAAGCAACTTATGCTATATGAGGCATATAAGCTTCAGGCTAGAAAGGCTATGGAGGAAGAGGAAAGCACTATGGCTGTTATGCCATATCTTATGAGACTACGCCAAATCTGTGTGGATCCTAATACATTTGTTGAAAACTATGATGGAGAATCTGCCAAGATGGAGGAGCTTAAGAGAATATTAGATGATTACATTTTAAACGATCATAAGCTATTAATATTTTCAAGCTTTGTTAAAGCCTTAGAAATAGTTGAAGAAATATTAAAGGAGCGTAGCATAAGCTACTTAGTCTTAACTGGTGAAACTAAAATTGATGATAGAATGGAATCTGTAAG
This sequence comes from Acholeplasmatales bacterium, assembly GCA_017454375.1. Classification (GTDB taxonomy): domain Bacteria; phylum Bacillota_I; class Bacilli_A; order Acholeplasmatales; family Anaeroplasmataceae; genus Anaeroplasma. The sequence continues at coordinate 30,094 of JAFTDB010000003.1, forward strand.
AAGATTCAATTCTGATAAAACAATCAAGGTATTCTTGATATCACTTAAGGCTGGTGGTACTGGATTAAATCTAGTTGGTGCCGACACTGTAGTCCACCTAGATCCGTGGTGGAATGTAGCCGCAATGGATCAGGCTAGTGATAGAGCACATCGTATTGGTCAACAAAGAAATGTTGAGGTAATCAAGCTTGTATGTGAAGATTCAATCGAACAAAGAGTAATTGAGCTTCAAAACATCAAGAAGGATTTAATCGATAAGATGATTAGTAAGGATGATAGTAGTATTACAAATTTTGATTTGAAGGATTTAGGGTACATATTGAAATGATAGGATTAGAAGAATATAACACTAAGCTTAATAAGCTTGGTGAATTAAATACTAGAATAACTAAAAGCTTAGGATTAGAGCATTACTTATCAACATTTTCAGCAAATATGCTAGAAATCATGAAACAGTTTTTAAAGTTTGTTGAGGTTTTTGATAATGATGAAAAGTTCTTATCAATGCTGAATGAAACTATCGATAAGGAAATAGAATTTTTAGATTTTGATCCTGAGGTATTCAATGAAAAGAGTATCTTTAAAAAGAGAAAAAAGCTAAAAGCACTTTACGCCTACAATCTGGCAAACATCACTTCAATTCAAGAAGAAGTAGATAAAATTAATGATTATATCGATAACAAAATACAAACCAAAATGAGATAGAGACTATTATGTCTCTATTTTATTTTTAGGCATTTTTAGGCAAAAATAGCACAAAGTACTATAAATAATTTGTATAAATTATTTAAATATGGTAAAATTAATGGTAACTTTGGAGGACGAAAATTATGTTAGATCAATACGCCCTAATAAATAAAATTAGAAGAAGAGTTTTTGAAGAGGTTGCTAAACTAGCGTATAGTGGCGACTTTCAAAAAATTGAAGAATTACCATATACAATTTGTGAGGAATCTGTAGGTAGATCATCTATATTCTTGGAGAGAGCTATCGTTAGTGAAAGAATTAGACTAGCGATTGGTCTTCCTGTTAGAAATGTAAATGAGCATAAGCCTATTTCATATGGAATCGAGGATGCCATAAAAACTGAAAGATTTTATGAAGCACCACTTGTTAACATTATTGATTTCGCATGTAATGCATGCCCTATGGAATCATATTATGTTACAAGCGCATGTGAAGGCTGTTTAGCTAACCCTTGTGCTAATGTATGTCCAAAGGGAGCTATCAAGCTTGTTAATGGTAAATCTGTAATCAATCAGGATTTATGTATTCACTGTGGTAAATGTCAAAGTGCCTGCCCATATGGTGCCATCATTCATAGAGAGCGTCCATGTGCTAAGGTATGTGGAATGCACGCAATTGAAAGCAATGCTGAGGGTAAGGCAGTTATCAACTATGATAAGTGTGTATCATGCGGTATGTGTATGGTACATTGTCCGTTTGGTGCAATCGCTGATAAGTCACAAATATTCCAAGTAATTCAAGCCCTAAAGGCTGATACAAAGGTTTACGCTATCGTAGCCCCTGCTTTCGTATCACAATTCGGTCCAAAGGTAAATCTAAAGACTTTAGATGATGCGATGGAAAAGCTAGGCTTTGATGGAGTATATGAGGTATCAATTGGTGCCGATATTTGTACAATCAGTGAAGCAAAGGATTTCTTAGAGAATGTTCCTGAGAAATTAAAATTCCTAGCAACAAGCTGTTGCCCAGCCTGGTCAAAGATGGCTAAGATGGAATTCCCTGAATTTAGAGAAAACATCTCAATGGCTATGACACCAATGGTTTATACAGCTAGACTTGTTAAGAAGCAACATCCAGATGCTAAGGTCGTATTCATTGGACCATGCTCAGCTAAGAAGCTTGAGGCATCTCGTAAGAGTGTTAGAAGTGATGTTGATTTCGTATTAACATTTGAAGAATTAAATGGTATGTTCCTTGCTAAAGAGGTTAACCTTAATGCACTTAAGGAACGTGAGCTTAAAAATGAAACTACAGCCGATGGTCGTGGCTTCGCTGTAATGGGTGGTGTTGCCCAAGCAGTTGTTAATTCAGCATCAAAGATTGCTCCTGATAGACCAATCCCAGTTTATGCTGCTCAAGGCTTAGACAATTGCCGTGCAATGCTAAATCTTGCTAAGCTAGGTAAATATGATGGTTTCCTACTTGAGGGTATGGCTTGTCCAATGGGCTGTGTTAGTGGTGCTGGTACAATCGCTGCCGCAACTAAGGCTAAGGCAATGGTTGGTATGAGTCAAAAGGAAACACCAAAGAAACTTGCTATTGAATCTGAATATGCAGATTTAATTGATAAACTTGATTAATAATATTGAAAAGGGGTAAAAAAATATGTTATTTGAAGATATCAAAAATGCTAATATCCAAGCTTTAAAGGATCATGATAAGCAAGCAAGAGAAATATTATCATTATTATTTGGAAAATTAAAAAATGATAGTATCGATAAAGGCTTACATGGAACTGAGCTTCCTGATGGAGATGTTCTAAGAATTATTCAAAAGACAATCAAAGAGCTTGAAGAGGAAGCAGAATCATTTAAGAAGGCTAATAGAGAAGAAAAGGTTACTGAGCTTTTATGGCAAAGAGATCTACTTTCTAAATATCTTCCTAAGATGATGAGTGAGGATGAAATCAGAGCTGAAATCGAAAAGCTAGAGGATAAGAAAATTCCTTCAGTTATGAAGCATTTCAAAGCTAATTTCAATGGCTTATGTGATATGGGCCTAGTTAGTAAGATAGCAAAGGAGTATCAATAATGGACAAAATAACTATTACTGCCTCTGACGGATTAGTTTTACATGGATTATATGCTGATAATAAAGATCCAAAGGCATTAATCCAAATTATGCACGGTATGGCTGAGCATAAGGAAAGATATGAAAAGCTAATCGATAAATTAAATGAAGAAGGATACGCTGTATTAATTACAGATATGCGTGGTCATGGTGAAAGTGTTAATGAAGAATTCTCACTTGGCCATTGTGGAACTAAAGAACAATTAGTTGCTGATCAATACGAGCTAACTAAATTCTTAAAGGAAAAGCATCCTGGTAAGGATTTATATATCTTCGCTCACTCAATGGGTACATTAACTTGTAGAGAATATTTAAAAACTCATGATGATGAGGTTAAAAAGGTAATTTTATCAGGTACAGTTAACTATAAACCAGGCTGTGGCTTAGGTGTTAGCCTAGCTAAGAGAAGAAAGAATAAAAATCCAAAAGGTTATTCTAAATTATTATTCGCAATGTCTAATAATTTCTCTACTAAGGTAGACTTCTCTTGGCTATCAACAAATAAAGAGAACGTTAAGAATTATGAGGCTGATCCACTATGTGGCTTTGAGTTCACTAATTTATCTAACTTTACTTTATTCTCTTTGACTAAGAATTTACATGATTTAAAATCATATAATGCTAAGAATAAAGATTTAAAGATATTATCAATTTCAGGAGAGCTTGATAGAACTACTGGTGGTAAGAAGGGCTTAAAGGATACTGTTAAGACTTTAAACAAAGTAGGATATCAAAATGTTAGTGTTAAGGAATACCCTAACATGAAGCATGAAATCCTAATGGAAAATGATAATGATATGGTATTTGAAGATATAATTAATTTCTTTGGAGAATAAAAATGTTTTGTGAATTTTGTGGTACTAAGCTTGAAAAGAAGGAATTACTAAATGAAGGGATGATTCCGTATTGTCCTAATTGTAAGGAATATAGATTCCCTAAATTCAGTGTTGGTATGTTAGCAATAATATTATCACCTGATCAGAGTGAAGTATTACTTATTAAGCAATATGATACTAGCTTTTATAGACTTGTAGCAGGATATACAAACAAAGGAGAATCTCTAGAAGAAACTCTTATAAGAGAGGTTAAGGAAGAGGTATCACTAGATTTAGTATCCTACAAACCTCTAACAAGCTCATATTGGGAGAAGAGTAATACATTACTTGAATGCTTCGTGGCTGTAGCCAAGAATAAAGAGGTAGTACCAAATTACGAAGTTCAAGAATATAAATGGTTTAAATTAGCTGATGCCTACAACGCTTTAGATGGGGCTAAACTAGCTTATAAATTTTTTGATTATTTTATGAAAAATAATTAACAAAGATGGGATGGGATAGGATGGTAAAAGTAAAGAAAGGTCTAGACTTTATTTTAGACTTCTTTGGATTCAAAAGAAATTCCAAATCGGTAAGAGACTATTTAAACGATGCCAACATACGAAGTAGTGTTTATATGGCATTCATTATTATAGTCTTGGAAATATGGATGATTATCCGCCAATTTAGAAAGTACATACTTCCTGCTTGGAGCAATGAAGCTACGTTTGCTAAGCTTGGTGTTACAAATAATTTAGAGCTAATATTCATGTATACATCGCTATACTGGTTATTTATTATGTGTTCAGTAGCGATGATGATATTTGCGATAAATTATCTGAAGAAAAAGCAGTCCAAGAGAGCACTAATAACCAACCTAATTGTTGGTGGGCTTTGTGTATTATGGACATTACTGCTAATTAAAGAATCTAAGCCAGCAGATCCAATTGGCTTGACAACACTTATTTTAGTATATGTTTCAATGCCTTTCTTTGGTCTGGCTATTATTGCGTATACAATATATAGGTATAAGTATAATAAGAATAATACGGCATTATCAGTAATTTGTATATCATTCTTTGCCTTAGTATGCTTATTATTTGGTATTAAGGTAGGCTATTCTGATTTTGCTCACGCTCCTAAATTAAATACTGATGGCACAATCAATATCGAAAAGATAAAGATGATAACATGCTTCTTAACAATGATTATTTTCGTTGCCTGTCTATTAATTTGGAAGCCATATTTTTCAATTGCTTTACTAACAGCAATATTCATCATATTTAGATATCTATTAATAAGCTATCCTGATAGAGAATTCTTAGAGGCTGATGAAATCAATTATTATACATTCTTGATTTCCTTAGTAATGATTTCAATCTCTATTTACCATCAGCGTGTTAATGAGGCTAAGAAGGATGAAAAGCTAATTCATGATGCAGCCTATGACTTATTAACAGAGGTTCATAGTCTTAATTATTTAACATTTAACATCACTGAAAATCAAAGAGTAAACCCTGAAGCTTGTAAAGATAAAATGTATCTATTTATCAACCTAACAAACTTTAAAGCAATCAATATCCAAAAGGGATTTGATGAAGGTAATAAATTCATAATTCAGCTAGGTAGAGATATCGAAGCTGTATTTGAAGGAGACATTGTATCAAGACAAGCAGATGATCACTTTGTTGTCTACACTGATGTTAAATATTATCAGGATAAGATTAATATGCTAGATGCGATAATCAAAAAACGTGTTGGTAGCTTATACATCCAATTAAAAATTGGTGGATATATACCAAAGGATAATGATGATCCAAATCGTTGTATCGATAGAGCTAGATATGCATGTAACCTAATCAGCAATAAATATGGTGTTAACTTCCTAATGTATGATGATGAAGTTAGACATACACTAGTTAAGAATCAATACATCATCAACCACCTTGATGAAGCAATCGAAAATGACTACATTCAACCATTCTATCAACCAGTTGTTTGGAGTAAGAATAGAGAGCTATGTGGGGCAGAAGCACTTGCTCGTTGGATTGACCCAGTCTATGGATTCTTAGCTCCTGCAGAATTTGTTCCAATCCTAGAGGAATCAAGATTGATTCATAAGCTTGATAAATGTATTATTGATAAGGTTTGTAGAAATATGAGAACGGCAATTGATGAAGGAAGACCAGTTGTCCCAGTATCAGTTAACTTCTCAAGATTAGACTTCGAGCTAATGAATGTTGATGAGGTATTAAATGAAGCATTAACTAAATATAATATCGATAGGCATTATATCCACGTTGAAATAACTGAAAGTGCATTATCTGATGATACTGATTTCTTAAATAAGATAATCGGTAAGCTTAAACAAGAAGGATATGCAATATGGCTTGATGACTTCGGTTCAGGTTATTCATCACTTAACGTATTAAAGGATTTTATGTTTGATGTTATAAAGATTGATATGAAGTTCTTATCAAACTTTGAAAACAATGATAAATCAAGAGATATCCTAGATTGTATTATTCAACTAGCTAATAGACTTGGAATGAAGACTTTAACTGAAGGTGTTGAAACTAAAGAAGAAGCAGACTTCCTAGAAGCAATTGGCTGTGGTAGATTACAAGGCTATCTATTTGGTAAGCCATATAAGCTTGATGACTTTGAAGCAATGATAAAAGAACAAAAGCTTAAGGTTTCAAAAACAATATTATAAAAAAATATCCCAGTTCATTAAAATAGTGAACCGGGATTTTTTTTATAATTTTTTAAATTGATTGATTAATATAAATATGATAAGTACAGCTAGGTTTACAACTACTATTGTTGCCCCAACAGGCCAATCAATATTGAAATTGATAACGAGTCCTAAAAAGAAGCAAGCCACAGATATAACAGCACTCGCAATAACTACGCTGCGATAGCTTTTAAATAGTTGTCTTGCTGATAATACTGGGAATATTATTAAGCTTGAGATTAATAATGTACCCATTACCTTCATACCTATTACAATAGTAAGTGAACATAATATGGATATTATAATATTATATAGTTCAGTTTTAATTCCTGTTGATTTAGCGAATGCTTCATCAAATGTAACTGAAAATATTCTATGATAAAACAATATAAATGCACTCACTACAACAACTGCCAGAATGATACTCATTACTAATTCAAAATTAGAAATACCATAGATACTACCATATAAATAAGATTCAATATCAACATTTACTCCATTAGCGTGAATAATTATATATCCAATCGCTAGTGAAGAAGATGCTAGTAACGCTATTAGGGCATCACCATGAATCTTATTTTTTTCTGATAATTTTAAAATAAAGAATGATGCCACCATCACAATTGGAATTGTGAATACTAGTGGAGCCCAGTTAAGGGTTAGGGCAATTGCACATGCACCAAAGGCAACGTGTGAAAGGCCATCCCCTATCATAGCTTTATTCTTTAATACCATGTTAACACCAAGAAGTGATGAGCATAGTGATATACATATACCAACAACTAAAGCACGAACCATGAATTCGTAGGAGAACATTTCAAATATACTAAGAATCATATCCATTCTCCTTTAAATAATCTTCAGTAGTGCCGAAGAAATATCCATTCTTTTTAAGCTCTAATACCTTATTACCAATTAATGAATCACGGTCTCTATCAACATCATGAGTAATCATTAAAATTGAGATTCCATGTCCTTCATTTAAATGGATTAATGTTGAATAGAATTCAACCTTAGATTCTTGATCTAGATTATTAGATGGCTCATCTAAAACTATTAATGATGATGTAGCACATAAGCATCTGGCAAGTAATACCTTTTGTCTTTGTCCTCCAGATAATTCATTAAAGCTTCTATCCTTTAAATCCTCAATTCCTAATATTTGTAAATTACGAATTGCCTTTTCTTTATCTTCCTTATTATAAAATGGGCGACGCCCCATTTGATTAATACGACCAGATAAAACAATCTCAAAAACAGTGGCTGGAAAGTTTTGATCTATCTTCAAATCCTGTGGCATATAGCCAATGAATTTTCTATCAATTTCACGATAATCAACTTTTCCAGATAATGGCTTAATAATCCCTAAGATTCCTTTAATAAGTGTTGATTTTCCAACACCATTTGAACCGATTACTAATATGAAATCTCTTCTATTAATATCAAATGAAATGTTGTTTATTACAACATCATTCTCATAGCCTAAACTAACATTTTTAATGTCAACTAAAGACATAAAAATCACTCCTAAATTAAATATTATAATGCGTTCTTATTTTTAAGCATAAACCATATATAATCATAATTAGCTTCAAAATCATGTTTAGAAATATTTTGAACACTATAGAACGTTTTGATTGTTGGTGAATCACCAATATAACGTCCTGCCTTTATATCATTATCTATTTCAGTTTTAACTGAATTCGCAATTCTACCTTCAGATAATTCTAAAATATAAATTGATTTTAATTTGTCCTTTTCAACCTTATTTTTTAATTCAATTATCTTAGAAGAAGGAACATTAGTGTCTTGTGAACAACCACTTAAAGCTCCTAGATAATTTAGCTTATATCTTTTGACAAAATACAGAAGTGGAAATCTATCCGCAACTACAATTGAAGTGACTCCAAGCTCTGTTATTCTGTCTTCAATTTCTTTATCAACTCTAGTAATTAAATTTGTATATAGTACCATATTTTCATCAAGCTTAGAAGCTTTATCAGAATATACTCCCTTTAAGGCAGTGCCAACAGCCTCAACTATCTTTTTATAATTAAGTGGGTTAGTCCATACATGCTCATCATATTCATCCTCTTCGCCATCTTCAAGCAGAAGCTCAGATTCTAATACCTCAAACATATTAACAACCTTAACATTCTTTTCCTTAATTAGAGGTAGGATTTCTGTTTCAACCCATTCATCAGATTCTCCACCAACATAGATAAATACCTTAGCATTAAGGATTGTTCTAATGTCAGTAGATGATGGCTCATAGCTATGGATATCAAGGCCTGGCTTAAGTAGCATATTGAGTTTTATATCCTCACTACCTACTACAGCTCTAGCAGCATCATATCCAACAAAGTTTGTAGCAACTACATCAGATTTTGTATCAGCACATGATGCAAGTGGAATTAAGAACAACATCAAAAATAAAACTAAAATCTTTTTCATATTAAATTTCAAAAAACACTCCTTTACAATCATTACAAATTCCTGTTATATATGTGTTTTGAGGCTCTACTGTAAAAAACATCTTAGTCTTTATCATCTTTAAAAAGTCATTTGTTTCCTTTGCTCCAAGGTGAACTACCTTTCCACACTTTTTACATTCAAAATGGAAATGAGCAAGACAATTAGAATTTTCAATATATTGATATGTCGCATAATCATTATCAGATGCTTGATGCTTTAATAAGACGCCCTCATCCTGTAATGCTTGAAGATTACGATAGATTGTAGCAAGATTTATATTTTTATTATCCTGGATAATAGAATCATAAATCTCTTTAGCACTGAATCTTTTATTCTTATGGCTTGATAAGAAATCTAATATATAATCCTTAGTCTTTGTTTTATATGATTTTTTCATATTATCACTCCATTTTGCAAATCATTTGCAAATCATATTATACGCCTTTTTATTTTATATTCAACAATTATTTTTTAAAATATTTTATATTTTAATTTTTGGCTATGTATGATAAAATTACAGTTGGTGATAATAATGATTTTAGATAACAACGCTAAATTTATAAACAAAGAGGTTATGGAATTAGGCGCTTTAACTGAAGAAGAGATTGAATTAATAGATGAATATTCTAAGATTGAAAGAAATTATCGTTATGCATTAAGAAAAATGTCAGCTAAGCTAGAGAACTTAGATGACTACTGTGAATTAACATTCAAGCATAACCCAATTCATCATATCGAATCTAGAATAAAGACCCCTAACAGTATCTTAGAGAAGATTAAACGTAGAGGTCATGAATTAACAATCGATAATCTTAAAACATATATTTATGATATCGCCGGTTTAAGAGTTATTTGTAACTACATCAATGATATTTATCAAATTGTTGAATTATTAACTATACAAAAGGATATCGAAATCTATGTAAAAAAGGATTATATCACTAAGCCAAAGGATTCTGGATATAGAAGCCTTCATATCGTCTTCTATATTTCATTATATATTGAGCTCACAGAAATAAAGGTTCCAGTAGAAATTCAATTTAGAACTATCGCAATGGATATGTGGGCTTCTTTGGAGCATGAATTAAAATATAAAGCTGCAGGTAGAAGCTTACCTGAGGAAAAGCTAAAGAAGCTAAAGGAATACTCAGATGAGCTTTACAAAATAGATTTAGGAATGCAAGCAGTATACATTTCTAAAGTTAGAGGTGACGAAGATAATGATTAATTATGATGAAATGGCCGCTAAATATAAAAAGCTAGGGGCCAAGGTTCCAACTAGAGATATGATTAAAACTCCTGAACAAATCGAGGGTATCAGAGAAGCAGGTAGAATTAATACATTAGTACTTGATGAGGTTGCAAAGCATATCCGTGCTGGAATGACAACAGAGGAGATTAACGCGATTGTCCACAATAAGACAATTGCCTTAGGTGGTATTCCTGCACCACTTAATTTTGAAGGATTCCCAAAAAGTGTATGTACATCAGTAAATGATGCCGTATGCCATGGTATTCCATCATATCATGATGTTTTAAAAAATGGTGACATCATCAATGTAGACTGTACAACAATCTACAAGGGCTATTATGGTGATGCCTCAAGAATGTTTATGATTGGTGAGGTATCAGAGGAAGCTAAGAAGCTTGTAAGGGTAACAAAGGAAGCACTAGATATGTGTGTTGAACAAATCAAGCCTTATATGCGTCTTGGTGATATCGGCTACATCATTGATAAGCATTGTAGAGCTAATCATTTCTCAGTAGTAGAAGAGATTGGCGGCCACGGTGTTGGTGTTGGCTTCCATGAGGATCCTTTTGTTAAGCACATTGGTAAGAAGGGTACTGGTATGGTATTATTCCCAGGCATGACATTCACTATTGAACCAATGGTAAATGCTGGTAGACGTCACGTATTCATCGACGCATCAAATGACTGGACTATCTACACTCAAGATGGTAGCTTATCAGCTCAATGGGAATACACACTATTAATGACTGAGGAAGGATTAGAGATTTTATCTAAGTAATAATATGTTTTCAAAGTTTGTAAATAATAAAAAGGTATTATATGGTGTATTATCACTAGCATTACTTCTTGTAATACTTCTAATGATAGTAGCCTTAAAGAAGGTTAATGTATCAACTAATGGTGGTAACTATATTGGTTTATCTAGTATTAACCTTGCAATATTTAATTCAATAGGCTCTAATAAAGCAATGGATATAATCAGCACTGTAATCCTAGGCTTAGCGATTGCTATGGCAGTAGGATTTGCAGTATTAGGCTTGATTCAAGTAATCAAAAGAAAAAAGCTAGAAGCTATTGATACACCAATCAAGGCGCTTGCCCTAGTTTATGTTATCACTGGTTGGATCTATCTAATTTTTGATTATGTATTAGTAGTTAATTATAGACCTACTACAGAAGCTATCTCAACTTCTCCATCATTTCCTTCAACTCATACAATGGTAATCTTGATGGTATTTTTAACAGGCATTACCGTACTTGAAGGAATTATTAAAAATAAAAAAGCCATCTACGGATATGAGATTGGCTGTGGAGTATTAGGTGTTGTGGCAATAGTAACAAGAATGTTATCAGGTAAACACTGGTTTACAGATATCATTGCTGGTATCTTATTTGCTTTATTATTGTATTTCTTCCATAAATTCATTATTGAATTATTAAATGAATATCAAGTAAAGCATACAAATAATCAATAAATTTTTAAAGGCCTTAGGGCCTTTTATTTTTTGTTGCAGGTTTGTTGCAGTGGACGTGATACAATATAGCCATATAATTAATAATATATAATATTATCAATATATGGAGGAATCATTATGCGTAAAGAACAGTTACAAAACATTATAAGCTATTTAGAATCTATAAAGGATGCAAATGGCGATTACAAAAAGTATATTGACTCACTTGATTTACTTGCATCAAGATTGCTTGATTATTATACTCCTAATTATAAAGGTGAATACATGGATATCACTGAGGAGGAATATAACGAGCTAGATGGTTTATTCAAGGATGCAATTGGAAAATCAGAATTTTATGCAGCTACTGAATTTGCTGATGAGAAAAATGAAATCGCAAAAGAATTAAAGAAAAGTGTAAACGATAAGCTACATAAAGAATTCCTAACAGATTTTTATGCTGACTTTAAAAAGATTGATATAAAGAGTGGTAAATCATTTTATGAAGAAATGCAAAAGGCAAAAGAATATAAGGTTGAGCCTGTTGAAGAAGTAAAAAATGATGATCCTGTAGAAAATAAGGAAGAAGAAAAGAAAGAAAGCAGAGTTGGCGATATCAGTGCTAGTAAGATCTATGTTGATGGCTTTTTCCAAAAGGATAATATGACTGTTGATTATGGAAATGAAAAAATAAGTGGTACTTTTATTTACAAGACTGATTATGATCCTGATAAGCAAATTGATAATTTAATTAAAGAATTTAGCTATAAATATCCAGAATATAAAACATATTTCCAAGGCTTAAATGATATTAATAAAATCAATGAATTAGGGGCAATACCTAATACTGAGATGATTGATAAAAATGGTAATGCTAATAACTTCTTTGCAGGTAAAGCATTAAAGGTAAATGATGATGCAGCATTTAATGAATTTAAAAATCAATCTAATTTCTTAAATGCAAATGCTGAATTTATTTTAAAGCTAAGACCTGTATTAAAAGAAATCCAAGATTATAGTTTTAATTTGAAAGCAACAAACGGTATCAACCTAGATACTCGTAATGTTGCGGTAACTGGTGTTGCTAAATTGTTTGATGCACCTGAGGTTGTAGCAAATGCTAAATCAGTATCTATTGAAAAGGATATAGATGGAGAAAAGGTATATACACAAGGTACATTTATTGAAAATGCTAAGGGAAAGACAATAAATGAATTTGGTATTAAAGATGATATTCATACATCAAAGCTTGAAGATTGGGATACAGTTGAAGCTAAAAAAGCTTTAGCTAATTTACAAGTTATTGATTATATTTGTGGAAACAAAAGAGATGTTAACAATATCAAATTTAATTTTGATCCAGAAACTAAAAAATTAGTTGGCATTCAAGGTATCAATAATGAAAAGAGCTTCTTTACTCCAAATATTAAGCCTCAAATCATTGGTGAAGAGGATTATTCTGAATTAGAAGACATCAAAGCCATTGATGGTGAAATGGCTAGTAAGATTTTAGCTTTCCAAGAAGTAGAATTCAGAGCTATGATGGTTCAATATGGTTTGAATAAGGATGAGGTTCATGAAGCCTGGAGAAGAGTAGAATATTTGCAGGATGTAATTAAGGATCCTAAGATTTTAGGTGACAAATTAAAGATAGTTGAGGATAATGCTTGGGATAAGCTTAAATTAGAAGATTTAGCAAAGGATGATAATATCTTTGCTAAGGTAGTGGATGCACAAAATACTTTAACAAGCGAAATGAAAGTTGATAAGAGCTTAGAAGAAAATTATAAGATTTTAAATAATTCTTATAAGGATAAGCTAATCCATGCTGATAACTTCCTAGAGGAAGCTAGAAGAAATTCTCCACTATTTGGTACATCTAAGCGTTATAGTAATATCCTAAAGGGATTAGATGATTATAATAAGACTGCCGATTTAGAAGAAAAAGCTAAAAAGCTTGATAACTTACAAAGCCTTGTAAATACATATAAGATGGAAAAGGTAAAGGATGGAGTTATCGATGATAACGGTAAGCCAATAAAGAATTTATCTGGCAAGGATTTAGGTAGAGTTAATGTAGTTAACAAAATTGATGCCTTCATTGGTCAAGCTAAGGCTTTAGATGTCGAAATAAATGAAGCTAAAAAGGCATACGAGGATGATGCTAAAAAGGTTGATGAATACAACGCTACATATAGATTTGGTAAATACAAAAATTATGCAAAGGTATTCAAAAATGATAAGGGCCAAATATTAATTAATTCTAATATCTTAGAAAGAGAAAGACAAAACAATATCATTTTAACTGATACAACAAAAGAAATGGTTAAATTAAGTAATGGTGTTGATTTAGATAAATTTCCAGAAAAGAAAGAAAAATATAATATATTAAAGAATTATCTAACTGAAAGCATTAAAAGCTATAAGGAGCAATTAAAGATTGATTATCATCATGGAGAGATTCCAAAGGAATTCTTTGATTATAAGAATGAAAGATATGATAAGCATATATTTGGCTTTGAAGAGGATGAAAAGCTATTTGCTTATGAGAACCCTGAATCAAAGATATTTAAAAATGCATTCCATGAGGAATTAAAAGATGTTCTTGCTGAAGAAAATAAAGAAGAAATGATTGAAATGGAAGACTTCAGCAATAAACAAGAATTAGAAATCGATCAAAACGAATTAAAAAAATAAAGTAGAAAAAAGAGTTGCAAAATTGCAACTCTTTCTTAATTCTTAGCTTTTATCAATCCTTCATATATGAATATATCTTTATATTCTTTCTTAATCTTATTAACTGTTGTCTTATTTGGATCAACAATAAATAATGTAGGACCACTGCCACTTAAAAATATGGTAGTGGTTTTATTTATATCATTATACATTTTATTTAAATCAGCATTAAGCTTTAAAGCTGGAGTAGTTAAATCATTAAATATGTTTTCCTTTAATGATTTAATATCATCATTTTTTAAAGCATCGATTATGTTATTAATCTTATCAGATTTACTACTGCCATCATATTTATATTCTTTATATACTGCTGCAGTAGATAATCCTAATTCTGGTTTTACTAATAATACCTTGATTGGCTTAAAATCAAAATCTAGGGTATTTATAACTTCACCTCTATTAGTACATAGTGCAATCTTATTATATAAGAAGAATGGTACATCACTACCTAAGGATGCAGCAATATCATAGATTCGTTTATCCTTCTTATTGATATCATATAGCTCACATAGTCCTAGAAGTGTAGTAGCGCCATCTGTTGAGCCTCCTGCAAGACCTGCCGCAGCTGGAATATTTTTCTTACAAATGATTTTACATCCACCCTTAATACCAAATGCTTCCTTGAATGCTTTGGCTGCTTTAACGATGATATTATCATCACCATATGGATTATCCTCTAAGATGATTTCATCATCATATTTAAAATACATTTCATCATATAAATCAATTGGAGCCATAAGGTTATTAACCTTGTGGTAGCCACCCTCAGTATCCATTACCTCTAGGGCTAGGTTAACCTTAGAATAAGCTTTCTTGTAAATATCCTTTTCCTTTAAGAAATAATTAGACATATTTATAAAATCTTCTATGCCAAGCTCTTCAGCTCTAACTGCAGGTTTATATTTTAAATCGCGCAACATCTTATTAATTAATTCTTTATCATAATAACCTGATAAATTATTAACAAGTGTTTTTCTTCTCATTGAGAATGCTTCTTTAATTAATTTAAAGAATAAGCCTTCAGATAATAATTCATATTTATTTTCTTTTAATAAATCAAGACATATTACAGAAGAAGTAACATTAGGTACTGGGGTGAATGCATGTCTATCTACATCAAATAATACCTTAGCATTAGCTCTATACATTACCGCAAGTGATAATGCGTTATAATCCTTTGTTTTAGGCTTACTGCATATACGCATACCTACTTCCTTTTGAACCATTACTACGTATCTTGTAATAAGCTTAGTTGTGGATAATAATCCTAAGATAATAGGAGTAGTAATATAGTAAGGTAGATTAGCCACTAAATATACCTTAGATAAATTACCTCTATATTTTTTAATATCAGCCTCAACATCACATGTTAATACATCCTTATTAATTAATTCATAATTGTTATAAAATTGTAATGTATCCTTTAAAGGCTCTATTAAAGTATAGTCAATTTCATATGCTAAAACAAAGCCAGCCTTCTGACATAATCTCTTAGTTAATGCACCAAGACCGGGTCCTATTTCAACAACTAATGTATCCTTATCAACCTGTGATTCATTTACTATTCTATCAAGTACTCTTTCATCATGTAGGAAGTTTTGTCCAAATCTCTTTTTGGCTACTACTTCACCGCTATGTTTTCTCTTATCTGGCATACTATTTCCTCCAATTCTGAATATGATAAATCCATAATATTTATTCTATTTAAGAATGTTTTAGCGTTAGGCTTTCCGATGTTTAATCTCTTTGATATTTCGTCACGAATAAGACTAGAATTAATGTCACCGTTAAGTCCTAAATTGAATAAATCATTATTCGTAATCACATTCTTTTTAGTAGTGGGACTAAGCACATTATCTAGGGCTTCTTTTATTTCGCTAATAGAAGCGTGCTCAATTCCAACCTTTTTATGATTATTTGATATGCAATTTTCTTTTTTTATAAAGGCATGTTTAGCATTAGGAACTACGCTTGATACGATAGTTCTAATCCTTTCACCAGGATAATCTGGATCTGTCATGATGATAATGTTTGCCGATTTACTAAGGGATTTTATCATCTCTAGTGTCTCTGGCTTTACCTTTGATCCATCAGTGACGATGCATTCGATGCCTGGAACTGCCTTTTTGATTTTTTCTAAGTCGTGATATCCTTCACAAACAACTACATTTTTCATTATTTTTCAAAGTAGTATATACGATCTATCATCTTGCGTGATGTTGTAGTGAGCCCTTTAACGATTAGAGAATATTCATCAAGTGGTTTGATATTACCATTTGGAAGTAATACCTTAATATCATTTAAAGATCCTCTACTAGACTTCAAATAGGCAACACCCTCAATATGAGATTCTAGATAATAATACTTCAATTCCTCTTTGCTGTATTTTTGTTTAATTTCATTTATCTTATCAAGATTAGGCTCATCAGCTAAATCAACAAATGAATATAGATGTCTATTCATAAATGATGTGCATAATCTCGATAATATTATATCATCACATCGTTCAAATTTCTTTATAAATCCGTTTACATAAGCATCATCAATTTCAATATATGATGCGACATCATTTGGATTATCAATGATATTTAAAAAATATTCAACACCAGAAGTATCGATTTTATTTCTAATATCAACGATTCTTCTTAGTATGTTTTCAAGTACTGATTCATATGATCTAGCAATAGGATGGTAATAAACCTGGAAGTACATATGGTATCTACTCATAATGTATGATTCAACAGAGTTAACACCAGATGCCCTAATTAATACTCTACCATCAACAATCTTCATACTTCTAAACAAACGGTTAACATCGATAGTACCATAAACTGCACCAGTGAAGTATGCATCTCTTGACAAGTAATCCATTCTATCAACATCAAGCTGGCTTGAGATTAATGATTCAATAAGTGGATATCTTCCACCATGATTAATTACATCAGCCGCATCTCTAGCTAAAAATTCACTATAGCTACATAGAATTTTATTAACCTCAGATGTCTTAGATAAGATGATATTAACAGTCATCCCTTCATGTGGAGCCTTGGTAATATTTTCAAATGAATGAGAATATGGACCATGTCCAATATCATGAAGAAGTGCGGATACTAAAAACAAAAGCTTTTCATATTCACTTATCTCACTTAGACCTTCAACCTCTTGAATCGCTAAATTTGCCATTTGATAAGCTCCAAGAGAGTGGGTAAATCTAGAATGCTCCGCTGTTTGAAAAACCATTAAAACACCGCTTAATTGCTTAATACGACGAAGTCTTTGGACTTCCTTAGAGTCAATTAGGTCACTAATTACCTTATAATCAACCTTGATGTATCCATAAAGTGGATCCTTGAACACCTTAGTTCTAGGTAGCTTTTCAAAGGTTTCATTCTTGATAATTTCTTTGTTAATTTGGATTTCTTTGTATCTTTTGTCCACAGGCTTTTTAGCATTTTCAGGGATCATCCAGCTGTGTCCTACCTTCATAGCGCCATCGACACGACCACTTTCGCATAAAGCCCTGATTCGACGTTCCTTAAGTGCCCATTTTGAGACAAAAAAACTAACGTTTTTATAGTTCATTTTATCACCACAGCCCCATTATACTGCCTATATCGGCATAATACAAGGGATTTATAGGTAAATTAGCCAATTTATTGTGCCGTTATAGGCAAAAACCATTTACAAAATTTTGCCTAAAAAATACATTTTTATTGAATACAACTATTCTATATGATATAATCATATAGAAAGTTGGTATATTATGAAAACAATAAAAATTAATGGTGATTATATCGAGCTTGGAAAGCTTCTAAAAATGGTGAATGTAATATCTAGCGGCGGTGAGGCTAAATATTATCTACAAGACAATGAAGTTCTTGTAAATGGAGAATTAGAAAATAGAAGAGGTAAGAAGCTTTACCCTGGTGATGTGGTAAAGGTTGAAGACGAGGAATACACTATAAAGTGATAAAAAGTCTCAAGCTTACAAATTTCAGACTATTTTCTAAAGGTGAATTTAAATTTGATAATTCACTAGTCATATTTAGCGGTAAGAATGCTACTGGTAAGACAACTATATTAGAGGCTATTTATTTAGCCTCAACATCTAAATCACATAGAGAAAATGATTTAACTAATTTGATAAAAAACGGTGAAAAATATCTAAAGCTAGAGGTAGCTGCGGATAACAATTATAAAATCGTTATATCAAATGAAGAGAAATCATTTTCTATAAATAACTCTTTAAAAAAGAATAAAGAGTTTGTTGGTGATTTAAATGTTGTCATGTTTTCACCCAGTGACTTAGATCTTATAAATGGAGCTAAGCTAGTTAGAAGAAAATTTTTAGATTTAGAATTATCATTAATTTATAAGCAATATTTGAAAAGCTTATCTGAATATAAGAAGTATTTATCAGAAAGAAATGAGCTTTTGAAAAATCCTAATCTAGATAAGGTCTATCTAGATGTTGTAACAAATGAATTAATTAAGAGATTGGAATTCATTTATAACTACCGTGTTAGCTTTATAAATGAGCTCAATAGATATTTAGTTGATATCTCAAAGAAGCTAAATGTACCATTAATTAATTTAAAGTATGTTAAGACATATTCTGATGATTTAGAAAAGAGCTTTAAAGAGAAATTAGATAGAGACATATTCTCTAAAACTACCAACATAGGAGCCCATAGAGACGACTTTGAAATATACCTAGATAATCTAAACGCTATGGTATATGCATCTGAGGGGCAAAAAAGAATTATATGTATAGCTATTAAGCTAGCATTAAAGGAATACATCAAAAATAAGCTAAATAAAGAGGTTATCCTACTTCTTGATGATGTATTTGCTACACTTGATAGCGAAAGGATTGCATCACTAACTAAATACATAGTTGATAGCAATCAAGCATTTATAACAACGACATCAGTGTTTGAAATACCTGATGAAATAATAAAAAAAGCAATAGTAATTAGAATGGATAGGAAGGTGTAAATATGCAAAATAATTATAATGCAGAGAACATCCAAATCTTAGAGGGTCTAGAGGCAGTAAGAAAACGTCCTGGTATGTACATTGGTTCTACATCAGAACGTGGCCTTCATCATTTGGTATGGGAAATCGTTGATAACTCAATTGATGAAGCATTGGCAGGATATGCTGATCATATTGAGGTTGAAATTTTACCTGATAACATCATAAGTGTTACAGATAATGGTAGAGGTATGCCAGTTGACATTCACCCTAAGACAGGAAGACCTGCGGTAGAGACCATTTTTACTGTCCTACATGCTGGTGGTAAGTTTGATGGTTCATCATATAAGGTGTCTGGTGGTCTACACGGTGTAGGTGCCTCAGTAGTTAATGCCTTATCTGAATGGCTAGAGGTTACAGTTCACAGAAACAACAAGGAATACTCACAACGCTATGAACGTGGTAAGGTTGTTTCTGATCTAATCGAGCATGGTGAATCAAATCATACAGGTAGTAAGGTAACATTTAAGGCAGATGCTGAAATATTTACTGAAACTACAGTTTATGATTATGAAAAGCTACGTTCTAGAATTCAACAATTAGCATTCTTGAATAAAGGAATTAGAATTTCAGTTAGAGATTCACGTGATCCTGAAAATATCATTGAAAACTCATACCATTATGAGGGTGGTATTAAAGAATATGTAGAGTTCCTAAACCAAGGAAAAACTCCTGTTAACGCCCAGGTAATTTATGCTGAAGGAACAAAGGATGGAATCGAAGTTGAAGTAGCCATCCAATACAACATTGAATACAACTCAGTAGTCCATTCATTTACTAATAATATTAATACTCATGAAGGTGGTACTCATGAGGAAGGCTTTAGAATGGCCTTAACAAGATGCTTAAAGAAATACGCTGATGAGAATAAGCTTCTTAAGAAGGATGAGGAATTAACAAACGAAGATATCAAGGAAGGCTTAGTAGCCATCGTATCTGTTAAACACCCTAATCCACAATTTGAAGGTCAAACAAAAACTAAGCTAGGTAATAGTGAGGTTAGAGCTATTGTTTCTCAAATATTTGGTGAAGCATTAGATAGATATCTATTAGAAAATCCAAAGGATGCTAAAGCAATCATTGAAAAAGGATTACTTGCATCTCGTGCTAGAATCGCTGCAAGAAAAGCAAGAGAAGCAACAAGAAGAAAATCTCCACTTGATGGTTTAATGCTTAACAGTAAGCTTGCTGACTGCCGTAGCAAGGATGCTGAAAGAAGCGAAATGTATCTAGTAGAGGGTGACTCAGCAGGTGGTTCTGCTAAGTCAGGTAGAAATAGTGAATTCCAAGCAATTCTTCCTCTACGTGGTAAGGTATTAAATGTTCAAAAGGTTAGACTTGAGCGTGCATTATCAAATAACGAAATCGTATCTATGATTCAAGCAATTGGAACTGGTATTGGTGATGAATTCGATATCACAAAGGCTAGATATCATAAAATTATCATCATGACCGATGCCGATGTCGATGGTGAGCACATTTGTATTTTGTTATTAACATTCTTCCACCGTTTCATGCCACAATTAATTGAGGCAGGTTACATCTATGTTGCTAAACCTCCTCTATATAAGGCATCTTATGGTAAGATGGTTAAATATGCTTATTCTGATGAAGAATTAGCCGCAATCAAAGGCGAATATCCAGATAAGAAATTTGATATCCAAAGATATAAAGGTCTTGGTGAAATGGACCCTATCCAACTTTGGGAAACAACAATGGATCCAGCAAATCGTACTCTAGTTCAGGTTCACCTTGAGGATGCGATGATTGCAGATCAAACATTTGAAAAACTAATGGGCGAAGAGGTTGAACCTCGTAAGGAATTCATTCAAGAGAATGCACACTTCGCTAACAACTTAGATATTTAGGAGGGTAATCATGGCTGATAAAGAAAAAGACTTAGATTTTATTGCAGCACAGGATGCTCATAAATATGATTATATCGAACAATTAGATATTAATAACAAATTAAAATCATCTTTCTTAAACTATGCGATGAGTGTTATCATCGCTCGTGCACTTCCTGATGCTAGAGATGGTTTAAAGCCCGTACAACGTCGTATTCTATACGGTATGGGTGAACTTAAGATCTATTCAAATGTAGCTCATAAAAAGAGCGCCAGAATCGTCGGTGACGTTATGGGTAAGTATCACCCACATGGTGACTCATCAATTTATGAAGCTATGGTTAGAATGGCTCAAGATTTCTCTTATCGTTATCCACTAGTTGATGGTCACGGTAACTTTGGTAACCTTGATGGAGATGGTGCAGCCGCAATGCGTTATACAGAAGCAAGATTATCAAAGATATCAATGGAAATGCTTCGTGATATCGATAAGAACACAGTTGATTTCATTGATAACTATGATGCAACTGAAACAGAACCAACTATCCTACCTTCACGTATTCCTAACCTACTAGTTAATGGTACAACAGGTATCGCTGTAGGTATGGCAACTAATATTCCACCACATAATCTAGGTGAGGTAATCGATGGTGTTATCGCAATGATTCATAACCCTGATATTACATCAGAGGAATTAATGCAATATATTCCTGGTCCAGACTTCCCTACAGGTGGTATTATCCTAGGTAGAGAAGGCTTAAGAAATGCCTATACAACTGGTAATGGTAGCATCGTAATTCGTAGCCAAACTCATATCGATAGACTTGATAATGGTAAGTCAGAAATCATCGTTACAGAGATTCCATATGGCCTAAATAAATCACGTTTAGTTCAAAGAATTGCCGAGGTTGCAAAGGACAAAATTGTTGATGGTATTACAGACCTTCGTGATGAATCAAACATGAATGGTATTAAGATTGTTGTTGAGTTAAGAAAGGATGTAAATCCTGAAGTTATGCTTAACAATTTATACAAACATACCCCACTACAAACAAGCTATGGTATGAACATGGTTTGTCTAGTAGACAATAAGCCAGTTTCTATTACCTTACAACAAGCATTAGACGTTTATTTAAAGCATCAAATCGATGTTATCACTAGAAGAACTGAATTCGATTTAGCTAAGGCTTTAGCTAGACTACACATCCTAGATGGTCTAATTATTGCTCACGACAATATTGATGAAGTTATCCACATTATTAGAAACACAAATGATGGTACTGAAAAAGAAAAATTAATGACTAGATTCTCACTTGATGATGATCAAGCACAAGCTATTCTTGATATGCAACTTAAGAGATTATCTGGTTTAAATACTCAAAAGATTTTAGAAGAACATAAGATGCTAGAAGCTGATTGTGAAAGATATAGAACTATCCTATCTTCAGAAGATAATAAGAAAGAATTAATTGAAAATGAGCTTCTAGAAATTAAACAAAAATATGATGATAAGCGTAAGAGTGAAATCTCACTTTCAAGTGAAATCTCAATTGAAAATGAAGATCTAATTCCAAGAGAGGATGTAATCATTACTGTAACAAAGAATGGTTATGTTAAGAGAATGAAGCAATCTGAATATCGTTCACAATCTCGTGGAGGTGTTGGTATCAGTGGTATCAAGACACACTCAGATGATGATGTCATGATGATTGTTCCAACAATGACTCATGACTACATGATGTTCTTTACTAACCTAGGTAGAGTATATTCTATTAAGGGTTATGAAATTCCTGAGGCTACAAGAACAGCTAAGGGTACACCACTTGTAAATATCCTTGAAATGCAAGATGGTGAATATCTAAAAGCTATTACACCTATTAAGAATATAGAAGATGATTCATTCCTATTCTTCGTAACAAAGAAGGGTGTAGTTAAGAGAACATCATTATCTCAATTCAAAAACATTAGAAAAACAGGTATCATCGCTATCTCACTTGATGAGGGTGATGAATTATTATCAGTAATGCATACTGATGGCCAAAGAGAGATTGTTCTTGGTGCATCTAATGGTAAGGCAATCCACTTCAACGAATCAGACGTTAGAGTAATTGGTAGAAATGGTGCCGGTGTTAGAGGTATGAGACTAGCAGATGATGATTATCTAGTTGGTGCCGCTTGCGTAACAGAAGAACAAAAAGAAATTCTAGTAGTTACATCTAAGGGCTTTGGTAAACGTTCAACAATTGATGAATATCGTATCCAAGGTAGAGGTGGTCAAGGTGTTAAAGCCTTAAATACTACTGAACGTAATGGTAAGCTAGTAGCCTTAACAAGCGTATCAGAGGATAATGACTTAATTATCACAACTGATAAGGGTATGGTTATTAGAATGCATGTTGCAGATATTTCTGAAACAGGTAGAGCTGCCCAAGGTGTTATCCTTGTAAGATTAAAAGATACTCATTCAATCGCTACAATCGCTGTAGTTGATAAAGAAGAGGATGAGCCTGAATTCGAAGGCGAAGTAAAGGCTGAGGGTGAAGTATCAGTAGAAGCTACAGAAGCAAAAGCTGAAGCAGAAACTACTGAACCAACTGAAGAATAGTAACAAAAAATGGTAATCACAAATTGTGGTTACCTTTTTTTCTTTACTTATGAAAAACGCTTTAAAAAATAAATATGATTTATTTTTAATATAGGTGTGGTATAATAACAACTGGAGTTTAAATTTTTTTGGAGGAAATTATTAACAATGTCTATTTTATTAGGTAAGAAAATTAAACTTTTTGCTTTAGGTGCTAACCCAGAGCTAGCACAGGAAATTGCTGACTCAATCGGAATTCCACTTTCTGATTGCGAAGTTGATCACTTTGCTGATGGTGAAATCAATGTCCAAATTAATGAAACTGTACGTGGACATCATGTATTTATTGTTCAACCAACATCAACACCAGTAAACGATCACTTAATGGAACTACTTATTATGTGCGATGCACTTAAACGTGCTTCAGCTAGAACTATCAATCTAATTATCCCTTATTATGGATATTCTAGACAAGATAGAAAAACAAAAAGCCGTCAACCTATCAGTGCTAAATTAGTTGCTGACCTATTAACAGTTGCCGGTGCTACACGTGTTATCGTTATGGATATTCACGCAGCCCAAATTCAAGGCTTCTTCAATATCCCAGTTGATAACTTCATGGGTTTACCTATCCTATGTAACTATTTAATGGATAAGCACCTAGAAGATGTAGTTGTAGTATCACCAGACCATGGTGGTGCAGTAAGAGCTCGTGAATATGCTAAAATTCTTAACGCATCTATCGCTATCATTGATAAGCGTAGACCAGAGCCTAACAAAGCCGAAGTTATGAACATCATCGGTGAGGTTGCTGGAAAGACTTGTATCATGGTAGACGATATGGTTGATACAGCAGGTACAATGACTGCTGGTGCACAAGCATTAATGAATGCAGGTGCTAAGGAAGTATATGCTGCATGTACACATGGCGTATTATCAGGAGCTGCAGTTGAAAGAATTCAAAATTCTTGCTTAAAGGAAGTTATTATAACTAATACAATCAAATTACCTGAAGAAAAGAAAATCGATAAGATTAAAGTATTAAGTGTTGGTAATCTACTTGGTCATGGTATTCTAAAGATTTTATCTGATGAACCATTATCAGGATTATTCACTTATTCTTATAATAAAGAAAAGAACGAAAAAATCTAATGAAGCTAATTGTTGGTCTTGGTAATCCTGGCAAGGATTACGAAAACACAAGACACAATATGGGTTGGATGGCTATAGACAGCTATTGTAAGGAATATGGCATAGAAATGCATCTAGAACCTAAATTTCAAGGCCTAATGGCCCAAATTAAGGTTAACGGTGAAAAGGCCATATTACTAAAGCCAGTAACCTACATGAACTTATCAGGTGAATCAGTTATTAAGGTTGTAAACTTTTATAAAATAGATATTAATGATATATTAGTATTTTCTGATGATCTTGATAGTCCATTTGGCCGTGTAAGAGTTAGATCTAAAGGAAGCGATGGTGGACATAATGGCCACAAGAACATCACAGCTCATTTAGGATCTAATGAATACAAGAGAGTCAAAATAGGAATTGATAGATCAGAAAACATATCCGTAATCGATTGGGTATTAAAGAAATACACAAAAGATGAGCTAGAGAAGCTTACTAGCGTCTTTGAGAAAACAAATGAATTAATAAATGAATTTATTAATGGAACAGATTTTGATAAAATTAAATCGAAATATTCAATGTAAGGCTACCTAAACGCGGCCTTATATTAATCTATAATCAAAAAGGAGGATATTATGGATTTTATATTACAAAAAATAAAGGAATATAACAGAATCATAATTCATGGTCATTATAGACCAGATGGAGATTGTATTGGCTCTCAATATGGTCTTTATAACATAATTAAGGATTCATTCCCAGAAAAGGAAGTATATATTACTGGTGAGGTTAGTAATTATGTTGCATTCGTTGGTGAACCAACTAGAGTAGATGAGGAGCTATTCAAGGGTGCATTATCAATTTGTGTTGACTGTGCAACTAAGGATAGATTATCAGATACTAGAATTGATTTAGCAGACTATGTAATTAAAATTGACCACCATCCAGCAGTAGATCAATATGGTGATTATAATTATGTTGATGACCTATCTCCTGCTTGTGCACAAATCATCACTGAATTCTATTTAAAATTCCAAGATGAGCTTGTATTATCAAAGACAGCCGCAACTGCCCTATATGTTGGTATTTCAACAGATACAGGCAGATTCAAATTTGATTCAGTTACATCAAAGACATTCAATGTTGCTGGTGTACTAGTTGATAAGGGCGTAGATTTATCTTATGTTGATAACCATCTATCAGTTGAAACATTAGAATCATTAAAGCTAAAGGGTTATGTATTAACTCATTTCCACATGACTGAAGCAGGATTCGCTTATATCGTTATGGATAGAAAGACAATTGCTGAATACGGCGTATCTGATGAGGATGCTGCTGCACAAGTATCAACAATTTCTACAATCGATGGTTGTCCAGTATGGGCTATCTTCGTAGAATATCCTGAAGAAATCAGAATTAGACTAAGAAGCCGTGGACCAGTTATCAATGATCTAGCTACTAAATATGAAGGTGGCGGACATCCAAAGGCAGCTGGTGGCAAGCTTAAAAATTGGGAACAATTAGCTGACTTTATTAAGGATGCTGATGAACTCGTAAATAATTACAAAAAAAATGCTTGCAATGAGTAATAATTTGTAGTATATTATCTAGGTGCGACACTGCACCTAGTAAAATATAGGAATATAGCCAAGCGGTAAGGCAAGGGACTTTGACTCCCTCACGCGCTGGTTCGAATCCAGCTATTCCTGCCATCCTTGAAAAACAAGACCATGTTTGATACATGGTCTTTTTTGTTTATCATTAATCATCGAGAATACTCCACCCTCTATAGGTTGGAGATGAATCGTACAATTTATATAATAATTGATTGTAAGCGAGCATAAAATATGGTATAATATATGTAGGTGGTAAATACAATATTTGAGGTAATTTCAATGAATTTTGACACAAACAATCATTCAGTGTTCAGCCTTAATTATCATTTAACTATGGTTGTTAAATATAGAAGAAAAGTAATTAATGATACTATTTCAAATAGATTAAAGGAAATGTTTGAATATATAGGAAAAACGTATCATATAACTTTAATAGAATGGAATCATGATATTGATCATGTACATGTCTTATTTAAGGGCTGTCCTAATACTGAAATATCAAAATTTATGAATGCATATAAATCTGCATCATCTAGACTTATAAAGATAGAATATCCTGAAATAAAAGAAAAATTGTGGAAGGATACATTTTGGTCTAAATCATACTGTCTAATATCTACAGGCGGTGTAACAATAGACGTAATAAAAAGATATATTGAAACTCAAGGGGAAAAATAATGTTAAAGCACAAGGCGTTTAAATTCAGAATTTATCCAACATTTGAACAAAGAATAATGATGGGCAAGAATTTTGGATGTTGTCGCCTTGTTTTTAATTATTTTTTAAATATGAGTAAAAAAGAATATGAAGAAAATAAGAAAACATTAAAATATAAAGATTATGCCAAAGAATTAAATAATCTAAAAATGGAAAAGGAATTTTTAAAGGAATCAGATTCAATATCATTACAACAAGCTTTAAAGCATTTAGAAACATCATTTACAAACTTCTTTAGAAATCCTAAAGTAGGATATCCTAACTATAAAAGAAAAAATGATCATAATGATTCATATTCAACTATAAATGTAAATAATAATATAGCTATTATTGATGATAAGCATATTAAATTACCTAAAATAGGAATTGTAAAAGCAAAAATACATAGAGATATACCTGATGGATATAATCTGAAATCAGCAACAGTATCAAAGGTGCCATCAGGTAAATATTATGTATCTATATTATTTGAATATAATGAGGAAGAAACAAATTATATAATTGATAAGAATAATATAGTAGGATTAGATTATTCTAATAAAGAATTATTTGTAACAGATGATAATTTGTTTGTTGATCCTGAATTTTTAAAAATATATAGAAAGGGTGAAGAAAAGCTACATAAATTACAGCGAACTCTTTCAAGAAGACAAAGCCCTAACTATAATAAGGAAATAAAAGGATCAAAAAGATACGAAAAGCAAAGAATAAAAGTAGCCAGATATCATGAATATCTAAAGAATAAAAGACTAGATTACTACAACAAGTTCACAAACGAGATAGCCAATCGATATGATGTTGTAGTAATAGAGGATTTAGATATGCAAGAAATGGCTAAAGAATATAAAGAAAATGGAAAAGTAGTATATGATAATGCATGGGGAATGTTTACTAACCTATTAAAAACGAAATTAGAAAACAAAGGAAAGAAGCTAATAAAGGTAGATAAATATTTTCCATCATCTAAAAAATGTAATGTATGTGGACATATTAATCAACTTCTTACAATAGATGTAAGAAAATGGGAATGTCCAATATGTCATACATTACATGATAGAGATGTAAACGCAAGTATCAACTTAAAAAAAGAAGGATTAAAAATTCTTAATTCTTAATCCTAAATTAACAACCATGGGACACATGGGGATAGCTCGCTTACTGATACCACTAGGTATCTTGCCCGAGAAGCTCTCAACTTCTATAAGTGAGAGAGTATGTCACAATAAGTAGCGTATGATTAGACCTAGCAATAGGTCTTTTTCTTTTATATATCTCGTGAAACTTGTTGGTATCATTTGATACTAATAAGTATTGAACTTGTTGATATCATTTGATATAATAAAGTTGAAAGAAGATGATGACTATGGATTATAATGTAGGAAAAGATTTAGCATTAATTCGTGACTTTTATAATTTATCACAAGATGATATAGCTATAGAATTAAAAGTTGAAAAATTAAGAATTACAAGGACTGAAACAGGTGAGTCTTATCCAAGAAAAGAATTTCTAGAAAGAGTTTATGATTATTGTTTTAATAAAGGACTTAGATTAAATATTCAAAAAGAAATGTTTTATAAGGATGATGTTAAGAATGGACATATATTATTGACTCATGCTTCTAAAAAAGGAATTGTTGGAAATATAGATGTAAAACTAGGTAGAACAAACAGTGATTTTGGGCAAGGGTTCTATTGTGGTGAATCATATGATAAATCCATATCGTTTGTTTGTAGAAGTGATGATGCATCTATTTATTTTATTGATTTTAATCCTGATGGTTTGAAACGTATAGAGTTCAATGTTGAAGAAAATTGGATGTTAGCAATAGCATATTATAGAGGAAGATTAGAAGAATATAAAAACAATAAAAAAATAATTGACATAATTAAATCCATTGAAGATTCAGATTATGTTGTTGCACCTATTGCTGATAATCGTATGTTTGAAATAATTGACCAATTTATTGAAGGATATATCACGGATGAACAATGTAAACATTGTTTGGCAGCTACAAATCTTGGACTTCAGTATGTATTTTTGACTGAAAAAGCAGTAAGTAATCTTAAAGTTCTTGAGAAATGTTACATATCAAGTAGTGAAAAGAAATATTACATTAAAAAACAAGAAGATTATCAAAAAGAAGGCGTAGATAAATCTAAGCTTGCTAGAATCCAATATAAGGGTCAAGGAAAGTATATAGAGGAATTGTTAAAATGATTAAAATAGATAGAGATGGATTAACATTATGTAAATTACAAGGTGAATTATTTGAAAATTCTATAAAATATGTAAACCAAAGCTCAAGTATATTTATTCGTAGATTTATGAATTCTAATATTGCTAGAACCTTTGATTCTAAGGACATTTTAAATGATACTAAACCATTTGAAATGATTTATGAGATTATAGATGATGAATTTGGAAAAAGTGAATATGGTTCAAAAAAATATGGAAGCGAATCATTGTTTTGGATTGGATATATTTATAGGTATTTTTCATATACATATAACCTAAGTTCAAAACAAGTGTATAAAATGATTAAGCCTGATGAATTAAATGAGCGATATTATGTGTATCATACATTTGATCCGGCTTTTGCTATAGAAAGAATATTGGAAGAAAAAAATATTCTATTAGATGAAGAATCTCAAAATAAAAAAATAATGAATATTATTAGGAATCAGCACTATGAACAATATGTTAAATTAATTCCAATGACTAAAGAACTTGCTCATAAGTTTTTTGTAGATTTTAAAAACGATATTTCACTTTTTGATAATAAGGAAGATTTTAAAGAGTATCAATATGAAAAAGAAAAAGTGGATTTATATGCGGATACTTACAAAGAAAAAGGATATATTTTACTTGCAATAATATATAAAGATGAAGTTATTGGAGAAATCAGATTTAAAAATATTACTGAAGAATCTGCAGAATTAGGCATAATATTAAAAAACGATAATTATAAAAATAGAGGCTTAGGATCATATTCTATAATAAAAGCTTTGGATTATGCTAAAACATTTTTAAAATTAAAGAAGATTATTTTATCTATATTGCCTAGTAATACTAAATCAATTCATGTTTTTGAGAAAAACGGATTTAAAGAAACTCATGAAGATGGTAAATTTGTTTGGTTTGAGAAAATATTATAATATTATGTAATTAATTTGCTAGGCCTTCCGCTAGCCGACCGCGTCATTTTTGTGCTACCCTGCTATGGCATTAGACAGCACTATTAATTTAGTGCTTTTTTGTCGTTTATTTCTATAAAAATGATTAATCTAAAAAAATTTTAAGATTATACTTGAAATAAATTTTTAATTAAGATTCAATAAAAATATAGAGGTATTTTGTATGAAGAGTTTAAAGAATTATTCAAGTAAAAATGATGTAAATATTTGTCAAATAATAGCTTATAAGGGAAATGAATTATGTATAGAAGAATATCATAATGGATTTTCAAAAGAAGATACTATGCATGTAATGAGTGTTACTAAGTCTATTACTTCACTTCTTATAGGTATCGCAATAGATCAAGGCTATATTAAAAGTGTTGATGATTATGTAATGGATTATTATAAGAACTACACTCCTAAAAGAGGGGAAACAAAAATCTATGAAATTAAAATCAAAGACTTATTAACTATGACTGCCCCATCTAAAGGTAAAAGCGAGCCTTGGAAAAAAGTATGTACATCTAATGATTGGACATATACTACACTTGATATATTAGGTGGAAGAAATGGGGTAATTGGAGAGTTTAAATATAGAACATTAATAGTTCAAATACTACTAGGTATTATAAAGAATAGTACAAAGATGAATGTGCTAGATTTCGCTAATAAGTATTTATTTAATCCACTTGGAATAGAGAGTAGAAAACCTGCAGGCTGTACAAATGCTAAAGAACAGCTAGAATATACTATGAGTAAGACTAATCATGGTAAGGTATGGTTTTTAGATCCAACTGATATGCCAACTGCAGGTTGGGGATTATCATTATCAGCCTATGAAATGGCTCAAATAGGATTAATGGTATTAAATAAAGGTATATATAATAATAAAAGGATAATAAGTGAGGATTGGATAAATCTAATAGGTAAATCTTATGTATCACTCGATTTCCATTTTGGAGATCAAGATTATGGTTATCTATGGTGGCTCCCACATAGAACATCTGACGTTATTGCCGCAATTGGTGATGGTGGTAATGTAATCTATGTCAATTATAAAAAGAACATTGTTGTAGCGGTAACTGGATATTTTAAGCCACTAGTTTTTGATAGAATAAAATATATAGAAGAAAATATTGTAAAAGCAATAGAGTAAGCACTATTAATTAGTGCTTTTTCGTATACTAAAACTAGGAGTTTAATCTCTTAGTTTTTTTATTTCTAATATTATTGTATAATAGTAGTGATGGAAAGTTATTTAATCATTGAGACGCATATGTGATCTCGTAAAAACCATTTACAGCTTAAGTCTG
>JAFTDB010000030.1 GCA_017454375.1 Acholeplasmatales bacterium
ATGCATTGTCAACTTCAATTACTGTATTTTTTATTTTATATGCTCTCACAATAGAGATTATACATAATATAATATTTACTATATTAAATCCCATAATAGGATACAATCCAGAAAACCATCCATATGTAGCCCATAATACTGAATTAACTAATAATCCATATTTTAATGTTAATTCTGCATTAACTGGATTCATACTAATCATGAATACTAGTATTACCACACTAGAATAGATAAGTGATCCTGCTATTGGTAAATATCCAAACCATGCATTATGATTAAGCGTAATATTTAAGATAACTCCAACTACCAGTCCAATTAATACACAAGTTACACTTACTACTAATTTAGCAATCTTATTATTATCTTTAACAAATAATAAAATTATATTTCTTAATAGAGCTACAGCTTCTTGTGCTAGACCAGCCCAAGCAGAAGCCATTGCTTCTGCTACAATAGCAAATATATAATTACCAGTTTGGAATAATACTATTTTAGTTTTAGATTTTAATATTGCTGATATTGTAAATAATGAATTACCTATAAAAGACAATATATTAGCAATTATTTGTATGATAGTCATAATATACCTCAAATTGAATACTATTTTATCATACAAATAATAAAAATCAATTAAACAAATCAGAATGAGTTCCTGTTCTTAACAAAATTAATATTAGTTTCTCGCCATCTATTTCATAAATAAGCAACCAGTCTGGTTCTATGTGACATTCTCTTTTTGAAGCATAATCACCCTTTAACATATGATCCTTGTATTTATCAGATAAAGAATTTCCATTTGATAATTCTTTAATAACGTATTTAATTTTATCCAAGTCATATCCTCTTTTGGATATAGTTTTTAAATCTTTTGAGAATCTATTTGACATGATTACTTTGTATTTCATTTTAAAGCATCCTCAAACATTTCATCAACATCAGCATATTCTTTATAGTTTGCCTTGCCTGATTTAATAAGTTCAGCTTCTTCAAAAGCCTTTAATGTTTCTTTGTTAGGTACATTTCTAGTTATTTCAAAAGGAATTCTTTGTTCTCTAACAGCTTGTCTAACAAATATGTTTAATGCTTGATTAAAGCCCATTCCCAAATCATCAAACAATGCAGTTGCTTTTTTTCTTAAATCAGCATCCATTCTGATTGTAACATTCACATTTGCCATATATTCCACCTCCTTCAGCTCTATTATATGGCATTTGCACATATTTTGCAAATAGTTTACATTGCATTATAAATCTATTCTTCGCTCCTAATATAATTATTCGTATTATCATAACATATAGATAAAGAAATCAAAAATTTCAAAAAGTGGCCCTTTTATCTTTTTTAAAGTCAATTTTCTCAATAATAATTAATTATTGTATATTTATAATGCAAAAATTACCAAAATAAGATGAGTTTAGGAAAACTGTTCATTTTTTGCCTTTATTTGAACATTTTTTTGTATATTCTTCTTCCACTTTAAATAAAGTGGAAAATGATACTAAACTAGCTATCACTCCTGGTGACAAAGAAGAAACTGTTGTTTTAAATGTTAAAGTAGTTGTTAAGCAAGGCGATGAAGTTGTTGCATCTAAGACATATGTTAAAGAATTCTTAACTAGAAAAATGACTGATGAAGAAAAAGTCTTAAGTGATGTTAAAGCTGTAAGAGTTGCTGCTAATGTACAAAACAACAAGAAAGATGCATATTACTATGTTGTTACATATGATTTAACTGGAACAGAAGCTAAAGATTTAGTATTTGCAGGAAACAGCGGTGCTGCTTTATACATTGCAAGTATTTCAGTTGAATAATTAAATAATACTTTTATAATTTTGAATTAATAAAAAAAAGGATTGATAAGCAAATTTGCCTTCAATCCTTTTTTGTTTTTTAGCCTATATGTATTTGAATTATGCAACCCAAACTTCAATTTTAGTAATTCTTCTGTTTCCAGATGTGCCACCAATTGTAAGTACAACAGAATTAGTTTCACCATTATAAACATTAGTTAAGAATGAACCAGTAGATGCTGTAATTTCATTTGAACCGTCGCTGCCACCAAATGTTAATTTGATTGCAACTACTTTTTTGCTTGAGTCAGTTGCTGAAACAGTAATAGTATTTCCACCATAACATCTAATTGCAGCACCTGATGTATAGTATTTTGATTGATTTGGATTAGAACCTTTACCAAAAGTAATTGTTGCAGGATCAGTTGCAGCTGTTACAGTTGAAACTTCTGCTCCATTTTCATAATTTTTAGTTGAAACATCAAATGTGTATGATGCTGCAGTTGTTGGAACAGTAGGAGTTCCGCCACTAGGAGCTGCTTTTACTTTTACAGTAATTTCAACTGCAGCACCAGTAGATGGAGTAACAGTAATCTTAACTGAATCAGTTGCAGCAACACCAGTAATTGTAAATTCACCTTTATCATTAACAGTAGTAACAGTTGCTTTTGTAGGATCAGCTGAAGCTACAGTCCATGTAACATCGCCTGTTGTCCAAGGAGTTTTAGCGATAGTAATCTTCTTAGTTGGAGCAGTTTCACCAAGTTGTAATTCAACAGTTTGAGCTGATACATGAGTAGTTTCATTTGGGGCAGGTGTAACTAATTCAACTTTAATAGCTTGGAATGTAATATATCCTTTATTCCATGAGTAGGATTTATCAGCCTCTTGTTTAGAAGAAGTACCTCTACAAACGCCATACATCTTTACTTGTTTACCTTCATATAAGCTCCATGCTATATCATCATTTGCCATGATATTGAAATACTTATCTGTGCTAGCAGGTGTAGTAACACCATATAGGTTGTAATAAGATCCTGATTTAACAACATTACCAGTAATAACAACATACTTTCCAGCATATGGAGTAACAGCAGCTTCGAATGAATCATATTGAGCAATCTTTGGAGCTTCAGTAGCAGCATCTAATGCAACAGGTGTACCAAGTAATGCTTCAACATCGTTATTGTGAGAAATAACTGTAATTAAAGTTAAATTCTTATCAGTTGAATTTACTTTAGATAATTGAGGCATAGCATTATTTTCAGAATACTTACCTAACACAACTACCTTATCGCCAATTTCAACTTCTGCAGCAAGAGCAAAACCATCATATGAGAAGATGATTCCGCCATCTTTATCAACAAGAACTACAGATTTTCCAGATGAACCAGGTCTGTTAATTGTAGTTACTACAGCTTCAATTGTATAAGTCTTAGTTGTATCCTTTTCAGATAATACAGTAGCAATTGCAGTTGGAGCATATTGAGCAGCTACTTCAACCTTAGCACCTTCAGCAGATGTATAGTTACCATTTGTAGCTGTATAGCCAATCTTAACAGTTTTTGATGTAGCAGTTGGATTAACAGTTAATACATTGTTTTCTAATGTAGCAATATCTGCGCCATCTACTAAAGTCCAAGTGAAAGCAGAACCAAATTTAGGGCCTTCTGTAGGTAATGTTTTTGTTGTAGGATAATCGAAAGATGTAGGGAAGATTTCTTTTAAATCTTCTGCAATTTGTTCTTCTTCATTAAGCTTTCTAGTTGTGAATTCCTTAGTGTATGTCTTAGAACCAACAACCTTACCATCATTCTTATAAGTTAATGTTGCAGTTAAGATAACAGATTCTTCTTTATCACCAGGAGTAACTGTTAATTTATTATTTTCTTTATCTAAAGTAACAGAAGTGTATGTTGACTTCTTTAATTCATAAGATACTTCAGCACCATTAGGAGCAGCAGGAAGTGTTACTTCTTTATCACCAGCAAACGCAGGCTTAACAGCTGTATTTAAAGATTCTTCGAATGCTAAAATAGCTTGTGCACCTTCAGAAATTGCTGATTCAGTTTCTGCAGCAGATACAAAATCAGTTGTATAAGCATATAATTGCCATCCGTTATAGTTAGATAATAAACCATGAACGTTAACAATATCACCAACCTTGATTGCACTTGAAGCTGTAACAATACCAGTTGCCAAATCAGAATCTAGGTCAACAGCATACTTGTTAAGTAATACTTTGATTGTGATTTCTTTTGCATCATCACCAGTACCATAAGTCTTAGATAATGTTAATAAATCACCACCAGCTTTTGCAGTTGTAGCAGCTGGAGTCTTTTCTTTAACTTTCCAACCATCAAGTCTAACACTTGAACCAGTATAATATTTAGTTTGATCAAGATCAGTAAGAATATAATTAGAAATTTCTTGACCAGCTTTTACTAGAGGCTTATCAGCATCAGCCATTGCTGGAAGTGTAACGCCTTCTGGAAGTTCAGTTTCATCTGTAACAACAGATACTTGAACATTACCATTAGTTTCGATTAAGCCATTGTAGTTAGTTGAATTCATACCAGATGCTTTAACACGAGTACCGAATTCTAATGAATCCCATACTTCTTTTGACATACATGCACGGTAAATATAGAAACCACCACGAGTTGTTTCATCTTGGATGAATAGATAACCATTGTTAT
The DNA here is from genome assembly GCA_017454375.1 of Acholeplasmatales bacterium. Taxonomy (GTDB): domain Bacteria; phylum Bacillota_I; class Bacilli_A; order Acholeplasmatales; family Anaeroplasmataceae; genus Anaeroplasma. The sequence goes on from JAFTDB010000030.1 coordinate 4,491, forward strand.
AAGATGGATTCCAACCAGCCTTAGCTAGTACATAACCATAAACATCATAAGTTACTTCACCAACCATATCATAGAATACAGTTAATCTTTCTTCAGCTGATAATTTATGCCATACAGTTGATTTGTAAACCTTTGATGCAGTTTCTTGGCCATAAGTGAATGTAGCCTTGAATTCTACAGATTTTCTATCATCAGATGAACCAACAACGAATTTTTTGTTAGTTGAATCAACTGTAACTAAATTAGCATTGTCACCTTGAGTTTCAAATGCAACTGTTGCAGTGAATTCTTGTGGTGTAGATAATGCAACACTCTTATGTGTAATTTTAACTTCAGTATCGAATTTTACATCTTCTTCAGCGAATACGCCTGATGCCATTGGGAATTTATAAGCATCCATGAATGAGTAAACATCGATAGGTAATACTTTTACTTTGAATTCTTTTTCTTTTCCTTCAGCAACCTTAGCCTTTAAAGTAACAGTCTTAGCTTCTGTAGGAATGATAATACCAGCTTTAACAGTTTTTCCATCATTTGCTGGAACAAATTTTACTACTGTTTCATCAGAAGATGTCCATGTAATTGCAGTATCTTGTACTTTTGCAGGTACATCGAAATCTTCACTAACAGTTTTACCATTTTGATCGATTACAAGTGAACGAAGTAGTGCATCGTAATCAACAGATGGAGTAACTGTAGTTGGAGTAGGTGTAGTTGTTGGAGTTGTGTTTCCACCACACGCTACTAGAGCAACGCCTAGACCTAATGCTAGAGGTGCTAATAATAATTTGAATTTCTTTTTCATTTTTCCTCCCTTTATTATTTAAAAGAAATATCACTATAAGATAAAACTTCAATAACTTTAGAATCTTTAGTCTTTTGATAACCTTTTGTGCTAAATATAGCACCAACAACCATTCTTGAATAACCATTTTCTGGTGTTGGAATCTTGAATGTAAATGATTCTTTTTCAGTTTCTTCAGCATTATTTGATTTCTTTAATACATTAGCAGTAACAGTTAATACACCATTTGCCTCACTTACAGCAGTAACTGTGGCATTTGATCTGAAACTTGTTTCCATCTTCTTAAGTAGATTTTCATTGTTTGAATTGAAAGTCATTAAGTAATCCTTTTGTAAACGATAAGTGTACTTAGGACCAGTTGTCATGGCTACATATGTACCACCAACTGCTATTTGGAAATTACTGTAATGTAATTGAACTGAACCAACGAAGTGGAATAGATAACCTACATGAAGTTGATCATTGATTGTATCTGATGAATAACCAGCATATAGATTGATAGTTGAGAATGTACCATCCTCATTTTGAGCTTCAGCTACATATGAATATGTACCAGAAGTTGATTTAGTCATTGATTTAACATAACCAACGAAGGCTACCTTAGAACCAACGCCTGATTCTTTATCATAATATGTTGGATTATCCTTCTTTAAATCAGCAGCTAATTCTTTGATTGTTACTTCTGTTGGATTGTCATTATAATATGGGTCATCTTCATCACTCCAAATATGTAGAGCATTTGTTCTAGCATAACTTTGAGCTGCGATGAATTCAGAATCATATTTGTTTCCACCAGTAGCTTTAGATTCAGAGAATCCATTTTCTACAATTTCAAGATTAAGGTTCTTGTATTCTGTCATTGTTGCAGTTTTATACCAAACCCATCCTAAATATCTTTCACCATATGAGTCATGTCCTGCAGGAGTTGTAGGTGATTCAAGAACAATGCTTGTTGCAGAAGTTAATTTTTCTTCTGTAAACTTAGATGCTTGTTTACCCCACTTTTCAACTGTACCAGTAGATTCTGGTGTATCGATATCTTGGAATCTTATTCTAACACTTTCTTCGCCGCCTGCAGACTTAGTAGACATCTTAAATGTAGCTGTGTCACCATCAGTTGCAGCGACTAAAGTAGCATTACCTATACCGTTATCAACGAAATTTGATGAATCAGTATAAGTTCTTGTCAATTTTAAAGTATCTGAAGGCTTAGTAACTGTTGTGGCAGTTTGAGAAGTTGGTGTGGTAGTGGCAGGTGTGCCACCGCCATTACAACCACTTAAACCAACTAAAAATAATAAACTAAGCCCCGAAATTATTATTTTTTTCTTTGTCATATTATATATTAAAGCTTTTCTTATTTTTTTATTATTCTACGATTGCGTCGATAGCATCCTTTAATGCTTTTGCAGCTGGCTTTTGGCTAGTTAATGCATAAACTAATGCAGAACCAACGTTGATACGAGCTGAAGCAGAACCTGGGAATGCTGGAGAAACATAGAATGAATTGTTTTGAATTAGAGTTTGACCAACTTTAACTACTGCTGCTTTGATATCTTCATCGTTAGCTAGGAAGTCTTCGAAATCTTCGATTTCATAAGTTGATTTTCTAACTGGGTTATAACCAGATTCCATAGAATACTTAGCTTGGAATTCAGGTTCTAATAATTCTTTCATGAATAACCAAGTCATCTTTACTTTTTCAGAAGAACCATTGTTGAACATGAATACAGATGGACCTTGAGAAATTGACTTGTTAACTTTTTGACCATTTACCATTGATGCAGGAACTTGGCAAACACCCCAGTTGAATTCACCCTTTGGATCTTGGTAAGTAGCACCACCAGATGAACCAATACAGAATGTACAACCAGTTTCTCCACCCTTAGTGAATAAGCCTGATGTATATGCGTTATAAGTTGTTTGAGTATGGATATAACCTAAATCATAATAACCTTTGATTTGATCTAAGAAGCCTTGTTGTTCAGTCTTATTGAATAGATAGTGAGGAGCAGTTGCTGAAGTGTAGCCCCAACCATTTTGTTCACACATAGTGATGAACCAGTTAGCTTCTGAGTCATAACAGAATGGTGTAGATTGAGGATATTTAGTCTTAATCTTAGCACATGCTGCCCAGATTTCATCCCAAGTTGTAGGAACTGCGATATTTAATTCATCTAATACGTCTTGGTTATAATATACTACTTCTGTTGATTTAGAAAGTGGCATAGTTAGCATTGAATCTGCTGTATAACCATAATTTTGATAATCACCATATGTAGTTGCTTTACCTTCTGCATAGAATGATTCAACGAAGTCAGCTTTTTCAGTTGCGCTATAACCGATAGTTACTTCTGCTCCAGCTTTAGTAGTGATCTTATCAGTACTATTGATGAATGGAGCGATATCTACTACCTTTTGGCTTGATAGATATGTAGCGATGTGGTCTGAATAACACATAGCGATATCAGGAACATCGTTTGCTGTTAAACCAGTAATAATAGCCTTGTATAGACCATCATAACCACCTTGAGAAGATTGAGTTACATCCCAACCATACTTGTCTTTGAATTTAGCGATTGCAGTGTCAATAATCTTTTGATTCTTGTCACCAGCAGCATGCCAGAAAGTGATTGTTTTATCACCAGCTGGTGCTACAGTTGTTGTTTGAGTACCAGAAGTTGCAGTTGGAGTTGTATTACCACCACAAGCTACTAATGCTAATGTGCTAGCTAATGCTAATGCACCAACACCTAAAAATTTTGTTGTTTTCATTATTTGTTTTTCTCTCCTTTTTTATCCTTTTGTTCCGCTTCGTGATACACCACGCATAATATACTTTCTAAATAAAATGAATAATATTAACAATGGTAAAGTTACCATACAAGCGGCTGCCATTTTTAGAGTTTGTGATGCTTCAGTTGTCGCTGGATAAGTGAAGCCTCCTGAAACCCAGTTACTCAATAATTGCCATTCTTGATCCTTATTAACAAGTCTTGGCCAAATATATGAGTTCCATGTACCAATGAACTTAAGAAGTGTAATTGATACGATTGTAGGTGAAGTTAATGGAACCATTACCTTCACTAAGAAACGTAAATCACCAGCGCCATCAACCTTTGCAGCTTGATATAAGCTATCTGGGATTTGCATCATATTATTTCTTAATAAGTAAATATAGAAAACACTAATCATGAATGGAACAATTAATACTGTATAAGTATTGAACCATCCAAATCCATTACCAGAAACTGTGATGTAGTTAGTAGTTGTGAATAATTCACCTGGAATCATCATTGTTGCTAGTAATAATGAGAATAATAATGTTTTACCTTTGAATTTTAATTTTGCGAATGCAAATGCTGTAACAATTGTCATCAATACACTTAAGATTGTTGAAACTAAACCAACAATCAATGTATTAACTAAAACTGTACCGAATAGGTTATTTGCCTTTTCAATAACTAGCTTGTAGTTTACCCAGTTAATTGTTTGTGGGAAGAAAGTTGGAATTGATTGACGATATTCAAAGTCAGTCTTAAGTGATGTAATAATCATCCAGTAGAAAGGTAAGATAGATGATATTGCAATTAATGTTAAGAAAATGAATACTACAATATATTTAACAACCTTTAGGATTGTGTCCTTCTTCTTTTCTTTTTCAATATCAAATCCTAGGGATTCAACAGGAGTTACAGTTTTTGTTTCTTTTTCAACAACTTCTTCAGGTTGAGTTACTTTTGTTTCTTCCATGTTGACCTCCTTCTAGTAATGTACTCTCTTCTTGCTGACATACAAGTTGATTGCTGTAAATATCATAATGATACCAAATAAGATTAATGAAGCTGCGGCTGCAACACCTGTTTGGTTAGTTTCAATGTAACGATAAATCAAACCGACGATTGTACCCATTTCATAGTCATTATTTGGGCCCATGCTTGCACCGAAGATACCTACTACAGCTGAGTAAGCCTTGAAGCCACCAATGAAGCCTGTGATTAATAGATATGAAATCATAGGTGAGATTAGTGGTACTGTTACTCTCCATAATACTGTAGTTTTCTTAGCACCATCGATCTTAGCTGCATCATAATATTGTTTATTAACATTTTGTAATGCACTAAATAAGATCAAAATCTTGAATGGTAAGCCTGACCATACTTCGTAGAAGATAACTACGAATCTCATTGCCCACGCATCAGCGTTGATGTTAACCCATTGAACTTGCATACCGAAGATAGTGTTTAATAAACCCCATGATTCAGCAGTCCATGCACCAGTGTCTGTCTTAACAGGTCCAACTACTTGGAACATTGCATAGAATACAGCACCGATTGCCATTGCGTTTGTTAAATATGGTAAGAAGAATAAGCTTTGATAGAAGCTTTGTAACTTCTTAATTGATGATAAGGCAACTGATACTAATAAGGCAATTATTGTTGATAGAGGAACTGCGATAAGAGTAAACATAAATGTGTTGAATAAGCAATTCAAGAAATATGTATCTTTAACAGCAGTTACAAAGTTATCAAAACCAATACCAGCATCTTGTTGCTCAGCAGCAATTGGGTTATAGCCATTTCTAAATGCTGAAATGACTGTGTTGATAATAGGCCAGAATGTAAATATTGCCAAACAGATTAGGGCAGGAATCATCCATAGCCAACCTTTTTGAGTCTTTAAGAATGCCCAAGTTTTTTCCAATGTTTCATTGAAACGATCTTTAAAAGTTGGCTCACCTTTTGGTTCCTCTGGCGGTCTTGTTTGTGCTCCTTCTTTTAATAATTCATCAGTCATTATCTTAACCTCATTTCACTCTCTTTGTTGAATACGAATACCTTTTCAGGTCTTAAATCAAATTTTAATGAATATTTGTCAGATAATTGAACTCCAGAATCGATAATACATCTTACTGTAGGTTTAGTTGATTTTTCATGAGTAGCAACAATTGATTTATCTCTACCCATTACTTCAATGTGATCCTTCATTAATGTAAGAACGCCACCTTCTTGATTATAAATAAATCCTTCAGGTCTAATACCTACATATACTTCTTGATCCTCATAAGGAACCTTCATTAGCTCTTCGCCATTAACGATTAGCTTACCGCCTTTAACTTCACCTTCAAAAATATTGATTGGAGGTGTACCTAGGAAGTTAGCAACGAATAGGTTATCTGGATCATCATAGATTGCTTGTGGGTGACCCATTTGTTGAACTACACCAAGCTTCATAACTAGGATAGTATCACAAATTGACATTGCTTCTTCTTGGTCATGTGTAACGAAGATTGTAGTGATTCCTGTTTCTTGTTGGATTCTCTTAATTTCTTCTCTTGTTTGTAAACGAAGTCTAGCATCTAGGTTAGATAGTGGTTCATCTAGTAATAATACGCTTGGCATCTTAACTAGGGCACGTGCAATAGCAACACGTTGTTGTTGACCACCTGATAATTCGCTTGGCTTACGTTGTAATAAGTTTTCAATTTGAACTAGCTTTGCTGTATCATAAGCTCTTTTCTTAGCTTCATCCTTAGGAACCTTCATGTTCTCTAGTGGGAACATAATGTTCTTTTCAACAGTCATATGTGGATATAAGGCATAGTTTTGGAAAACTAGACCGATACCACGTTTTTCAGGTACTAGTTTTGTAACATCATCTTCACCGAAGATAATTCTACCTGATGTTGGGTTTTCCAAACCACTTAGCATGAACAATGTAGTTGATTTACCACAGCCTGAAGGTCCAAGTAGACCGATTAGCTTTCCAGAAGGAATTTCAACATCTAAATCGTTAACAGCTATAACTTGTGATTTGGTTTTTTTGTTCTCAAATACTTTAGTTAAATGTTCTAATACAATTTTCATATCTTTCTCCTAAATTTCAAAATCTCTAAAATATCTATTGTGAGATGCATCATCGTCTACCTTGTATGTTAATCTAAAATAGCTGGCATTGTAATCATTCTTATACTTTGTAAGTTCAATAAAAGTTCCAAATGTATAAGATTCAAGCTTACTAATGTTTGATTTATCTACTTGATACCAAACTGTTGGACGATAAGATGTTTTACGTTCATATGTTGAACCATCATCTCTTGTTTTAGTTTCAGTAATTCTTCTTACAACTGTTGTAATTCTATGTTCAACGCCCATTGCTCTATTTGAAGTTATATTTTCATTTGAGAAATGGTAAGGAACAACTTTTGATGTTCCATCATAGAATGTTTCTTTAGATGTTTCAGAATTGTAAACTGCTGCTTCACCTTTTTCAAAACTTTGTCTGCTTGTGTATCCTTCAACTATATACCAAAGCTCACAATAGTCATCACTCTTATCTTTTGCAAGCTGTGCACCGTGATAACAATTATCGGTATTTTCGAATGCTAAGAATACAACCTTTTCTTGTTGTGTACTTGTTCCCTCAAGAATAAATACTGCGTTAGAATTAACTATTACAATTGCGAACACAATAGCTGTTATACCTAATACAACAATGTACTTAGTTCCTTTGAAACCAACAACTTTGTTCCAAACAAACTTAATCTTTTCCCATATTTGTTTTAGTATTTCCACCGCTTAATCACCTCTTCTTTCTAACAATAATTAGGACGTTAGTCTTAAAACTTGATACTTTTAAATTATAAGCAACTCCTGAAAAATAATAATCATCTTTTGATAAGCTAGTTTTCATATTTGTGTAAACACCAGCTTTTATTCTATCAGTGTGCTTATATTCTTCTTCTTTTGTTAATTTAAAATCAATAAATTCAGTCTCATTATTGTACTTAATTTCAACTTCTTCTGGGAAGTCTTTTAATTCTTCTTCAGTTAAATTGCTTAAATCTAAGGCAATTGTTAACTGAGAATAGTAGTCACTACTATATGTAGTCGTTTTCTCTTTTTTAGGTTTTGGTTTAATTTTGAATATTTTATAAATTAACCATCTTACTCCATGAATTACATAACGTTTACCAAGACCACAATCAGCAATTAAATATACCACTGCAAAATATGCGATTATAATCCAAATTGCTTTAGCAGTTACATTGGCATTTCCAGATCCGTAATTGCTATAAGTATAGTGAGCATTTTTGGCTCTAAATTCTTGATCTAGTGTTGTTATGTTAGAAGCTTTATTATCTTCATTGAATACATTCGTGAATACATGAACATCTGTGAAGAATTGTGAATTGTAATCAAGTGTTTTAGTACTTAGATCAAATGACTTATATAAAGCCCCTCCACAATCAACAAACTTTAATGTTTTAATGGATGCTATCTTAGATTTTGGTAAATCTATGAAGATAAATCCATATTCATCAAGTGTATTATGTGAATCCATTTTACCATCAGCATTTTTATCTCTATCCAAAATAGTAAAATGAACTTCTGCATCGTTTGAATCAACAGCGATTAATTCAGTTTTGTTGTTGTCTAGCTTTTCAACAACATATTTGCCTTTAACGTTGTACAAGAAACCAGAATAGCTATCTTGTAAAATGTATTTAGATGCATCTGTAGCATTTGGGTTTTTAGTAATTGTTACAGATTCAAATAGTACAATTCCTGAATCTTGATCAAACTTTTGAACAAAAACGTTTTCACTATTAAAATAGCCACCAATGTAAATCATTGCTTTATCATATTGGTCATTTGAAAGTGATGTACGAATTGTTGACATCGTTTCACTATAATAAAGCACATTTGGTAAATAGAGTGCTAGGAATAAACCTAAAGAGAAAGTTGAAAAGTAATACAATACCTTTAAAAATATTTTCAACTTACGATTCATTTTTATTTCTCTTCTTTTACTTCAGATTCAGCTTGTGCATCCTTTGCGATTTCTGCTTGAATCTTAGCTTCTCTTAATTCTTTATTCTTTTGTAGATTAGCATTGAACTCGATCTCACGCTTTTTTAGGTTTTCTCTTTGAGCTGCATATTGTTTTGAATTAAGAAGCGGAATTAAGAAATATAATCCGATTAATAATAAAATTGCTACACCAGAGATGATAAAAAATGCAATGTCAACACCACCAAGTGAATTAATCAAGGCCATACAATCACTCCTTTCATTGATTTTAAAATAGAAAAAAGGGCACTAAAAACAAAACCAACTAAATAGTTCTACTTTTAATTCCCTTAAATTCCATGTTACGAGCACCTCGTTTAGAAATATTCTATACATAGATTATAATTTAAAAATTATAATAATACAAGTCATTTTTTTACTTATATAATATTGCATATTATATTCACGTTTTTGTTTACGGATGCAAATCATAATATGCAATATTATATAAGTGACTTGTCTTTGCATAAAAAAATGGTGCCGACTATAGGAATCGAACCCACAACCTACTGATTACAAGTCAGTTGCTCTACCAATTGAGCTAAGTCGGCAAAAATATGGTGGAGATTGACGGGCTCGAACCGCCGACCCTCTGCTTGTAAGGCAGATGCTCTCCCAGCTGAGCTAAATCTCCACAAAACGCTGAATAATTTTTTAGTTTCCGAGAATTGTGCAATTACTTATAAAAGCAGCTAAATTCAGCTATTTATTTTTGCTAATTAGTTTCAAGTGTTTCAGTAAGTTGACAATTCTTTTTAAGAAAATATAGTTTACTATTGTCAAATTTTTGTCAATGTATGCGTTTTCTTACGGACTTATATTATATAATAATAATCTTTTATTGTAAATATTTTTTTTGTTTCATTTTCGAAACTAACAAAAAAAGCCTTACGAAAGGCTTTTTTAATGAATTGTTAGTGCTGTAACTAGGGAAATAACACACATTACAAGGAAGAAAATAAAGAGAATTTTGGTAGCAGTTTTGTGATTTTCTACCATTTCCTCACTAATTTTCTCTTTATGCTTAATCATTGTGTATTTTAGCCTAGAAAAATAACTAGCTCTAATATTGAAATATAACAACAATCCTACTGTTGCTACAATCATTGTAATTGGGAATAAATCATTTCTACCAACCGTTAAAACTAGAATTAATCCAGTTAAAACAGATACAAGTAAATATGCAGTTATGAAGAATATTGTAAATTTTTGTTTTTTAAGCATTTATAGTCTCTCCTTCATAGCCTTCAGATAATACTAATGTGAATTTATCAGTATTATGTAATACCTTTTTACCAGATACAATGTAATATGATGAATCATCAATTGCAGTAAGGTTTAATTCCTTATTTATGTTGATTTCTGCAGATTTTATAGCTAAATCAACAACACTCTTATTATTCGCAATAGACACAAAATAATTAGATGCTACCTTAGATATACCATCTGCTTGATCAATATAGTAGGTTCTTCTATTGTTATCTATGTATCTAATATATTTTTGATCATATGAAGAAGTCATAAAATTCTTCATAACTACAACTGAATAAGCACCGCTATATTCGATTCTACCTACAGTTATAAATTTAGTATCATAATCAATTAAATTAATGCCAAATTTTTCATTTGCTGAGCCTAAATTACGAGTAAATCCATCAGCTGATGTTACATATCCATTTAGGTAATTATTTGAAGCCATTCTATCAGCTATAGCATCAACAATAAAGGCATTACGAAGCCATGATAAATTAATAAAATCAGTGATACCTGCAGATTTAGCAAATTCTAAATATTCTGCTGAAATAACTAGATTTATTGTATTGTCAGCTTTGAATTCTAGATGGATATGATTTCTATCCTTTGCATAGACTAAAACCTCAGCAAATAAAGTCTTTATTGTCTCGCTATAAAGTGGATCATAAGCCTTACTATCTGCATCAGTTAATGCGCCCATTAATGAATCATAATAAGTAACAAGTGGTCCTAAAAATATTATATTAGAATCCTTCGCCTTAGATAATGAATTATATAAAAACTCGCTTACAACAAGGTCTTTATTGTAGTTTCTATTTAGATAATAGATATTTCTTACTTCATCATATGAATTATAGGCATCTAAAGCTTTATATGATGTTTCTAGCGTATCTGAGGCTAGAGCCTTAATAGCTCTTGATTCAGTGCCAGCATCACCATTTTTACCTAGATTATAATTGACGGCAATTTCCTTATCCGCATTAATTGTACCTGCTTGAATAGGGATGCTACTCCAGCCTGCATCAGTATGATTTACAGTGACTAAAATGAAGACAAGACTGCCCACAAAGATAAGGAAAAAAACAATTGCTAAAATAATACGCAATTTGATATGTCTTCCTTCTAATTCAATTTGTTCTACTGGTTTAATTCTATCAGTTTTATCTCTTTTCATTTTAATACACCTTTAATTGAAAATAAGGCTTAGAAAAATCTAAGCCTATTTATTTCTAAACTAGTGCGAATAGCAATGCTAATAAATAGAATGCTAAAATAGCACCAAGAACTATAAAGCCAGTGATTGAGCCACTCTTGAAGGCTTTATAATTACGAATATAATTCTTTTTCTTAAATACTTTCCATAAGATTAAGCCAATAATTGGGAATAGGAAAGCAAGTACAGAATATGCGAATGAGCCAGTGTCATGTAGAGGAGTATTTAAAATCTCTTCTGCAGCGATTTCTGGTGCAGCATTTTCTTCTTGTTCCTTATCATATTTAGCTTTTTCTTCATCTGTAAGGATAGTAATTGATTTTAATGTTTTTCCTGATTCTCTTGCGTTCTTGTATTCAGCGATTTCTTGTTCATTACCAAATACTAAGTGTCCATGTCCGATATCAACTAAAGATGGTTTATTTACGCTATAATCATGAACAGTTGGATCATATGTAAATAATACCTTATTCTTTTCAAGTTGAGGATCTGGAATAGGAATTGCAGAGATTAGTGATCTTGTATATGGGTGAAGAGGGAATTCAAATAGCTCTTCTGCGTCAGCTACTTCAACAATATCACCCTTATAAATAACACCAATTCTATCAGAAATAAATCTAACGATTGACAAATCGTGAGCGATAAATAAGCATGTTAAACCACGCTCAGCCTTGAACTTATTTAATAAGTTAAGGATTTGAGCACGAATAGACACGTCTAGGGCAGAAATAGGTTCATCAGCAACGATTAATTCTGGTTCCATAACGATTGCACGAGCAATACCAATTCTTTGACGTTGGCCACCAGAGAATTCATGTGGATAACGAGTTAAATGTTCTGGAAGAAGGCCTACTTCTTCGATTATTTTTTCAACCTTTTGGATTCTATCAGCTTCATTTTCATATAAATGGAAATTATATAAGCCTTCAGAAACGATATATTCAACTGTAGCACGCTCATTTAGTGATGCAGCTGGGTCTTGGAATACCATTTGAATATTTCTGATAACTTCTCTATCAAGAGATCTTGGAATCTTACCAGAAATCTTAACACCCTTATATCTGATTTCACCACCAGCAAGTGGATTTACTCTGATAACAGCACGACCAATTGTGGTCTTACCAGAACCAGATTCACCTACAAGTGAGAATGTTTCGCCCTTATAGATATCAAATGTAGCGTTTTTAACGGCTTCTACAGCTCTTTCTTTCTTACCAAATGTAATATCTACATTCTTTAAAGATAACAAGATTTCCTTGCCGTTTTCAGCGATTGGACCATGTTCAGGTAAATGTTCAACCTTTTCTTCCTTTTCAGGAGCAGTTTCAGCCTTAGGAGCAGCTTCAAAAACAGGTTCCTCTACCTTTACATCTTCAATCTTAGCTTCAGGGATTTCAACCTCAGGAGCTTTTACTTCTGGAGTCTTTGCTACTTCAGCTGGTTTTTCTTCTACTTTAACTTCCAAAGCTTCTACTGTTTCCTTTAATTCTTCCTTTGGTTTTACAACCTCTACTGCCTTCTTAGCCTTAGGAGTAGCTTTCTTAGCAGTAGTAGTTGTCTTTTTAGGTTTAGCTTCTACTTCTGCCTCTTTTTTAGCTTTAGGAGCGGCCTTTTTAGCAGTTGAAGTAGTTTTAGGTTTTCTGATAACCTTTACTTCTTTTAGTTTAACTTCTTCATTTAAAGAGTCTTTTTTTACTTCATTATTAGTTTTAGCCATAATATCTCTCCTCCTTAAATGTTGAATACCTTAATTAGTTTTTCATGAATGTCTTGGATGATCTCTGGTTTTTCAATCTTAGGAGCTCTAGGATCTAGTAACCATGTCTTAGCAAAGTGATGATCATTAACCTTGAACATTGGTGAATCTTGTAATGTATCAATCTTTAATACATATGGGTTACGTGGTGCGAATGGATCACCGATAATCTTATTATATAAAGATGGAGGTGTACCATTAATAGAATAAAGCTCTGTACCACGTTCAGCAAGCTGTGGCATAGATGATAATAATGCCCAAGTATATGGATGGCGTGGATCATAGAAGATATCTTCGCAGTTACCTAATTCTACGATTTGGCCAGCATATAATACAGCAACTCTATCAGCAATATTAGCAACGACACCAAGGTCATGTGTAATAAATACGATAGTGTATTTAAATTCTTTTTGTAAGTCTTTAATTAATTTTAAGATTTGTGCTTGAATTGTAACGTCTAAGGCAGTTGTAGGTTCATCACAAATTAAAATCTTAGGTTGGCAAGATAATGCAATCGCAATAACGATACGTTGTCTCATACCACCTGAATATTGGAAAGGATAGTCATCGAAACGCTTTTCAGCATTAGGAATACCTACTTTATGCATTAAACGAATTGCTCTAATACGAGCTTCATCAATTGAGCAATGTTGATGCTTCATAATAATTGATGAAATTTGTTTACCAATTGTAATAATTGGGTTTAAAGATGTCATCGGATCTTGGAAGATAGTGGCAATTCTTGTACCACGAATCTTTTGCCAGTCCTTTGTATACTTAACCTTAGCAAGGTCAATGTTACAATAGCCATGGAATTTTTCATCATCTTCATCTAGATATTTAACTCTAAATGTAGCCTTATCAAAAATGCCATTTAAAACTTCTTCGTCAGTTAAGTCTAATCCTAGACGCATAGCTTTCTTAAAGTTATGCTTTAAGATAAGCTTATATTTTAATTGAGTATATTTACCATATCTACCGATAGATAGACATACTTCTCTTGCTATTTGACGATTTCTATTTTGAGTCTCAATAGTTGGCTCTGCTTGAATCTCTTCAATATATTTTTGCTTTAATTCAAGCATTTTATTCTTATAATTTTCTAAGAATGCAGTATCAGCCATTAAATCAGCCTTGTGAGCCTTTAATAGTTCTTTCTTTCTAGCTGAAAGAGCTTTGATCTTTTCGTCATAATCTTTCATTTGCTTTTTAACTTCTTCAATCTTATCCTTTTCATGTTTTGGATCAAGAGTTTGCTTGAAGTTAAATAATTCTGTCTTTTGGAACTTGAATTCATTGATGTTTTCATCAATTTCTTCAGATTCCTTTTCAGATAAAGATAATCTTGCTTTATATTCATTTTCCAATTTTAGAATCTCGTTATATGTTTTAGAACCAAATTCTAATTTTGAATATTTATTTAAAGTATCTTTAAAATCTTCGTAAGTTCTCTTAGAAGCTTTTGTTTTTAAAACAACTGTATCTTGTAATTCGTCATCCTCAAGAATTAATTCACCATTTGAGATGAAGCCATTTGAATCAAGCATACCAGCAAATGTTTTAGTTAATACTGATTTACCTGAACCAGATTCACCAACGATAGCGATTGATTCATTTTCATAAATATCTAAAGATACGCCTCTAATGGCAGTTAAGATTCTACCACGAACATGGAATTTTACTTCTACGTCCTTAAGAGATAATAATACTTTTTTATTTTCTTGCATATTAATACCTCCTACATATGAGTTCTAGGGTCAGATGCGTCACCTAGATTTTGACCGATAACGTATAATACTACTGTAGTAAAGCCAGCAACAACAACTGGAATCCAGAATAAGAATTCCTTACCAGCAGTTGACATATATTGTTGACCTACTTCGATCATCTTACCAAGTGATGCCTCATCAAGACCAAATCCAATATAAGATAGGAATACTTCATATGAAATATATGAAGGAATCTCAGTTGCAGCAAGAGTAACAATGATAGATGTCATGAATGGCAAAATGTTTTTCATTGTTATTCTCATGATAGGTGTACCTAAGCAACGAGAAGCTAGGTTGTATTCTCTATCTCTAATGATAATAACCTGAGTTCTAATGAAATATGCGATACCTAGCCAGCCTGTAACTGTTAATGCAAATACAAATGGCCAGAAACCAGCACCAACTACTAATACTACAACAGAAACTAATAATACATAAGGTATATTACCAAGTACGTTATATACTTCTGTCATAATCATATCCATTTTCTTTGAATATCCCCAAACTGCACCTAAAACAATACCAATAGTCATATTGATAACAGCACAGATAAATGAGATAGACAAAGAAATTCTAGTACTTTCCCATAATTCATTGAATATTGATTGTCCTTGGTTACCAGTACCAAATAAATACTTTAAGCCTGGGCCAAATTTAGCAAATGCTTCACCAGTTGATAAAATCTTAGCATCAGAAACATTTACGTTTTCAAAACGATCAAAACCAGCAATTAATGAATAACCGAAAGCAAACACTACTAAAATTGCTAATGCAGATAGTAAGATAACATTGATTTTCTTTTTAAAGAAAACTCTAGCTACTGACTTCCAGTAAGAGTAACGTGGAGCAGTAATTTTCTCACTTGTAGCAAGTGAATTATCTACTCTTGAGAATAATTCCTCGTTAGATAGGTTAAATTCATCTAAATTTACTAATGTTTTATCTACGTATTCCATAAATTTTACCTACCTTTCGTTGAGAATGAAATTCTAGGGTCCATCATAGACATTAAGATATCACCTAAAATTAGAGAAGTTACTGACATAATAGCATAGAAGAATGCTACACCGACGATAACACTATTATCATAGAAGTTAATTGCGTTTGTTAATAATTTACCAGTACCTGGAACTACATAAACTGATTCAGTGATGATACCACCAACCATACAGAATAGGATTGTTCCTGGGATACCATGAACTAGTGGAATAGCAGCATTTTTGAAGATGTGCTTTGTGAAGATTTCTCCTTCAGATAGACCACCAGATCTAGCAAACTTAACATAATCAGAATTCATTTGGTCAATCATATATCTACGTAACCACTTCATCAAGCCGGCAATAGCTGGTAATGTTGAAGAAACAATAGGTAATACGAAATATGGGAAAGTAGATGCGTTAACATCAAATGTACCTGGTAAGCCCATATTTTGACCAATTGATTTAAACATTAGAATATAAGCTAGTGAAGGTACAGCACTAATAAATACGATATAGAATGTACCAATCTTATCCATTAGCTTATCTTTCTTTCTAGCCATATAAATACCTGCTGGAACTGCAATTAGGTATGCAAGTATAACAGATATAATACCAATAATGAAAGAGAAACCAATTCTAGATGTAGCTACCTTAGTATTTTCTACTTGAGTGTAGTCATCTGTGAATCTTAATGCTGTATATTCAGATGTGTTTGAACCAACAGCATAAGTTAATGTGTGAATATCGATAGCATCTACTTCTTGATATCCAGTAGGGAATGTAGTTTCTTGATATTTTAAGATACCTTGAGACTGAGTCATTGTCTTGAAAATATCTTCGCCTCTACTAATTGAGTAAGATGTACCAAGTGAAACAGTAATTAAATTTTGATGAATATATGGGAATTTTCCATCAAAATACAACAAATACTTATGTTTAGTACCATTACCCATTATTGCAGGCGCAAATGTATGTCCACCATAGGCAGGATCAAAGAAAGTGAATGTAAGTCCTCTATTTTCAACCTTTCCTTGTGCGTAATGAATATTGTCAAAAGTCAAAAGACCAGTAAAGAATTCCCAAATACGAACAAAGACATTTCTATCCTTAACTGCATATAAATATGGGTTACCACCACTTTGTACTTCTCCTCTTGAGTTAATACGAGTACGAAGACGAACGATTTCGAAACCCTTTGATTGATATTCAGCTACGAATTTACGAACATATGTCTTTACTTCATCAGTATCTGACTCTACTGTAAAATCTCTTTTAACTATGTCATCTGTCATACTTAATTTAGAAAGTTCAGATTGCTTTTCTTGAGTAAGGTCACCCTTCAAAACAAGTTCAGATAGATAGTCGTTATAGTTTACATACACAATGTAGCCATAGTCAGCCCATCTTCTGTTTTTATAAACCTCTTTAGCATTGGCAGATGTCTTAGTATAAGTAGCATCATTTTGGAAAATGAAGTCTCTACTTAATAAGCCATAAACAATAATCATAATTATGGCAACAACTAATACTATTGACACTAAACCATGAAGTATTCTTCTTAATAAATATTTAAGCATTTTAATACCTCCTTGTGACGTGTTTTTTTCACAAAAAATGTGAATTTTCTTCGAATAAAATTTTAAAATTTTGCATTATTCGAGTATAAACCATTATTATTTCGGTTTTTGGTTTTATATTATACAATAAATTGTATAAAAATCAAGCCTAAAAAAAAGCAAAAATAGAGGGGACAGAGAAAACCTCCATCCCCCTTATTTTTTTCATTACAAATTTATATTAGATTTAGGAGCTAAATTCTAGAATAAACCTAGTGCCTTAACCATGTAACCATCACCATCAGGTAACATAGTGTCTAGATAAGTTTGAGGATCACCATAGTCAGGGCCCCAACCAGAAAGGTCATTGATATCGAAGTTAGCATGTGCACCATCAGAATAGCTGTAGCAAACCTTTAACCAGTCAGCTCTTTGTTCAAGACCAACGATTCTGATTTCAACCCATTCACCTAATGCAGCTTCAACAGATTTCTTTAAAGCTTGAGCTTTACCCATGTAAATAGTTGAAGAGCTTTGAGTTGCATATTCAACAACTAGCTTGTTGCCGCTAGAAATTTCTGGTAAATTAGCTGCTTTTAATTCAGCATTAACTTCTGCTAAACCTTTTTCGAATCTAGCTTTAGCATTTGCTGCATTGTACCAACCATCATAGCCATCACCAGATGCCTTAGTTGCATCATAAACTTTCATTTCGAAACCATCAGCAGTAATTTGATCTTGCATAATTTGACCATATAATGTACCAGCTGGATAAGTCTTGTTAGTACCATTTACAGAAACTGTTGTTGGAGCAGTTAATGATACGAAGTTATATGGAGTATAGCTGTTTCTTAATGATTTTTCTGCTAATTCATCACCAACAGAAATTGCATTTGTAGCTTTTCTATCAACAGCATATTGGATACCTAAACGAATGTTTTGGTTTAGAGATGCTAATTGATAAGTTAATTTTTGGTTCTTAGTCTTAGTTGTAGGAGCGATACCATCAGTAGTGAATGTTGTACGGTTTACGTTAAAGAAGTTAACGAAAGTTGTAGCGTTTGTATCAGTCTCATAAGAATAAGTATTGAAGATTGTATCAGTATCTGTTCCAAGTTTATCTTGTTTAGCATCTGGTAATACTGCGCTTGATAAACCAGCACCATCAACTGTACCAGCCTTGAAGTCATTGTATGCCTTCTTAGCATCTTTACCATCATTGTATTTCCAAGTAATCTTAGTTACATTGACAGCATTTTTGTTATAGTAATCAGCATTTTGTTCAAATACGATTTGAGTTTCTTTATCTGTAGCTGTTAATCTGAATGGTCCATTGTAAAGGATATTAGCTGCAGAATCACCATATTTGTAAGTTTCAGCTGTTGAGTCGAACTCAGCACCGAATTTACCACCCTTAGATTCATAGAATGCTTTTTGTAGAGGTGCAAATAATGAATAAGCGAACATTGATTGGAAATAAGGAACTGTTCCTTCAAGTTCATATTCAACAGTATAATCATCTACTGCTTTTACGCCTAGCTTAGAAGCATCTTTGTTCTTAGCATAGTCAGATGCGCCTTTAACAACGCCATAAGTTAATGATTCCAAACCACCTTCAGCATCTAGCATGTGTTGGAAACCAGTAACGAAGTCTGCTGCTTTAACTGTGTAACCAGAATCAGCACCAGTATTTGTAACCCACTTAACGCCTTGACGTAGTGTGAATGTAAATACTTGGTTATCACCACGTTTAGTGATTGTAGGAAGTGCTGTAGCTATAGCTCCTACTTGTACATTATTTTGGTTATAAACTAATAAACCATCATATAGGTTAACTAATACTTCAGAGTCTGCTGCTTTTGAAGTAGCTAATACGTCATAAGTATCTGGATCTGAAGTGTAAGCTGCATCATATGTAGTCTTTTGTTCATAGCCATGAGATGTTAAATATTGCTTAACATAAGCTGTATGATCATAATCTGCTTCTGCTCTGTGAGCATTCCAGTTAGCGATCATAGCTGCTCTATCAGCTTTCTTAATTGGAGTCTTAGAAACTACAGTTGAATATAAACGAGCTTCATCATTACCCCATAGAGTTGAGTTTACTGTTCTAGGTGCAACTCTTGTAACTGCATAGTTACCACCTTGTGTTGTTGTAGGTAGCATAGTACCTGATTCCATTAATTTTGCTTCAGCTTGAGCTTGAAGTGCATATCTCTTATTTAGGTCTGTTGTTTGGCCTAATGCATCTTGGTACTTAGTATTGAAGGCACCTAATACCTTATTATATACTTGTGTATCTGTACCAGTTGGATCAAGTGGAGATGTATCAGCGCCACCACCACAAGAAACTAGAGATAAAGCTGCAACTCCGGCTAAGCCTGCAATTACAAATCTTTTCAATTTCATAATCTTTTCCCCCTCTTTGAAAAAATTGTTATCATTATTATAATGCAAGAAAAAATAATTGCAATACTTTTTTATGAATTTTTTTGACTTTTTTTCATTTTTTAACAAAATTTATTGTAAAAAAACACATTTTATTCGAATTTTGTTCGTTAATTTAGGGTTTTTGCTAAATAAAATTTATTTTTAGGGTTATATAAAATATAAAAAATATGCAAAATAGCGTTTACAACGTAAAAAATGGCTAAAATAAGCCCTATTTTTACTGTTTTTGATAGAAAACGTTTACACTTTTATATGTAATATAAAGCATATAGAAAAAATAGGTATTTCCTGATATCTTTTTGGAAATACCTATCACTTTTTTAGTACCTTCTCATTTTACCATCAAGGCCATGTAGTCTTACAGAGCTACCGTCATTCTTGTTTTTAGCCAAGCTTTGAGCATAGCTTAAAGCCTCCTGTTGGGTTTTGAATAGCTTAATTACCTTATCAGATGTTTCAATAAACACCTTCCATTCTCTACCCTCATTATCTCTTTTAGATACATGATAAACTGTTGGCTTTGCTTTTTCAACTTTCTGTGGAGTAGCCTTCTTCACTTCTTTTTTAGGCGCCTCCTTCTTAGGTGCTTCCTTCTTAGAAGCTGGAGCCTTCTTAATTACTTTTGTTGTTGCCATACTTTTCTTCCTTTCTATTTATTACGTTTTATTATTGTTAGAATATGATCTAATACTTCCTTATTTGTTACGACAAGCAATAATCCTCTTCTTACTCTATTCATACCTTGATATAAAAGCTGAACATAGCTATAGGTACTATTTTTCTTATCATATGATTTTAATTTATTACCTTCATAATAAAATTCATCACCGATCTTCATAACTACATAATCGAATTCCTGGTCATATACCATATATTTATATGTAATATATTTATAGCCCTTTAATTCATATTCTTTGATCTTTTCATCGGCATTCATATCACTATCTTCATAAATTATCTTAATATTACTATAATCCATTCTTTCCTTACTACGTTTAGTAAGATCTAGTAGATTATTAATGAATGCTGAAATATCCTTGTTAGCTCTGATACGATGGGTTAGCTTATAGATATTGCCTCTAGATAATCTATTTATTTCATCCATAATTAATTTTACAGATTCCTTTTTGGCAGCCTGACGCTCATCAAATGAGAATACGCATTTTAATTTATTTGTTCCAACATATTTTTCTAGTTTCTCAAGCTCACCGCCTCTTATACGGTGAGTTTCATCAACTAAAATATAGTCAGGCATTTCCATAGTATCATAATTGATATTCTTGATTGCCTCAATTTCTAAATTCTTAACAAGCTTAGCAAGTATCTTATGCTCATTCCACACATCACCACAGCTTATTATTAGCACCTTAGATGTTAAGGCAAGCTCCTTAGCTAAATCATATAGTAGTAAGGTTTTACCAGTACCAGCATTACCAGTTACTGCCACATAATGGTTATTACCTGAAAGCTCACATAAAATATTACGTTTAGTAGATTCCTGGTTTTCTGTAAGAATATAATTATCCTCAATAAAGCGTAGTGGATCTTTAAGTGGAGATATCAAGACAGAGCCTACATCATAAATATGATCCAGATCAATTTGGATATGCTCTTTATTTAAGGATAAAAACATTTGGATTTCTTCAAATGAAGCTTCTATTAATTCTCCATTTGAATATTTATAGACCATTTTATCTTCATCTACATAACAATATTCTAATATCTTTTTATTCAGCATCTTTAAAAAGTATGCATTCTGTTTTAATTGCCTATATATCTTATCACCAGTATTAATACTCTTTAATTCAATGTTTAAAACATATCTATCAGTTATACACATTAAATCAAATTCTTTAGATAATTGAGGAAGTGAATAGCTATATAAGAAATCATCATAATAAGATGAATCAAGCTTTATAAATGATAATAAATTATTTATGGCAGTTATTTCATGATGATGATACATCTTCTCATCAGTGAAATTAGCTAAATATCTTACATATTTTTCACTTAGCTTTTCATCCTTATGAAGTTGAACCAACTCATATAGATTTACATAATTAACCATATCATCAATCCCTTCTCTTTAAATAAATGCTTATAACAATCAATATAACTAAAATACCAAGTAGGGTTATACCAATAGCTACGAATAATATTATTTTATTATTCTTTTCTATCTTTTCTTGTTTTTGTTCTTCCTGTTTCTTCTCTTCTTCCTTCTTTTCTTCTTTAGGAGTTACCTCATTATAAGTTATATTAGTTGTTATATTTAGTGGGTTAGCCTTAAACTCTCCAAACTCAATTAAGTTCCATTCATCCTTATTACCAGCATAAATGATAGATTCTATATTATCACAGCCATAGAATGCATAATCACCAACACTCTTAATATCTTTAGAAATATTAATCTTTTTTAAAGATTTAATATTCATAAACTGGTACGCACCTATCTTAGTAATTAAATTAGATAAGGTAAGCTCAGTTACTTCCTTACTAGATTCAAAATATAAATTAGTTGCATAGCACATTGGATTAGAATATCGATTATTAAATTTAATGTTAGCCCAATCCTCGATAGTACCCTCATAAAATACATTCTTTATTCCACTTAGGCTATAGAAGGCACCAGCCTCTATTTCCTTTAGTCCCTTAGGAATAAATATATTTTCTATTAAATCAAAGTTAACAAAGATATAAGCCTTTAATTTAAAGTTATTAGGAATACGTATAGTATCTAGCTTTTCATAGCTATTATTATTTAAAGTATAAAATTCATCAGCATAAAACATTGGATTAGCATATTCATTTTGGAATGTGATATTACACCACTCTAATGTATCACTATTATAATAGATATTTTTAATACTATTTGATAAATAAAATGCATCCGCATCTATTCTTTCTAAGGTATTAGATAAATAAATATCTTCTAATGCTTTATTAGATTCAAATGCCTTTAAGCCAATATATTTAATCTTCTTAAGATTTAATACATTAATACCACAATTATAAAACGCATAGCTAAATACATAAACTAAATTATCTAAATATACGCGAGCAAGCTTAGCGTTATTACAGAATGCATAATCACTAATAATAGTTGTATTAGCTAAATTTATATTATCAAGCTTAACATCACCATCAAATGAATGATAACCAACAGATTTGATATCATCACCAGAAACGCCAGTTAAATTAATGTTATTATAAAATGCATAGTCACCAATAATCTCAGACCCACCAATATTTATTTCTTCTAGCTTTTCATTTTTATAGAATGCATAAGCTTCTATCTCTTTTAAATTATCTGGCAAGATAATAGTTTCAACATTTATATTATATAATGCAGCATAACCAATAATATCAGTTTTAGTTATACTAATCTTCTTTAATGATCTAGGAATATAATATGATTTATATTCTTCTTTATTTATAGTTGGACTATAAATAATTTGTTTAGTTTGAATAGAGTTTGAATAAGAATTAGTTCCAAATAAATATCCAATTGGATATCTAATACTATCACCTGTTGGTGACATTCTACCAACAAATGGTAGCTCTAGCTCTTCAAGTGATACTGCCCCTACTAATATACCTTCCTCTATTAAGGCAGCATCATTAATCTTGATACTCTTTAGATACGTCATATTAGCAAACGCATATTTTTTAATTGTTGTAACATTACCTGGTAAGACTAAATTTCTAACATGATTACAATTAAAGAATGCTTTTTCACCAATTGATAATAAATTAGATGTAAATGTAATACTATTTAATGTCTTAAAGCCATAAAATTGATAATCGCCTATTTTATTAGCCTCAGGTATTTCTAAGCTAGTAACCTCATAATAAATATTATTATCATTTTTAGCATAAATAGATTGAGCCATGCTCATTGGATTAGAATATTCATTTACAAATTGAATATTTAACCAATTGTTAATATTAGAATCATAATATACATTTTGTAGCTTAATGCAATTTATAAACGCATCCTTGCCTATATATCTAAGATTATCTGATAATGTAATCTTATTTAACATCATACATCCATAGAATGCATAATCTCCAATATACGATATGCTGATATCTACTTCCATTAGGCTACTACAGTTTTGAAATGCAGAATCCCCTATTTCTATATCAAATGATTTATTATCAAGCTCAATCTTAACAATATCTTGTTTATTATAAAAACAGCTATTATTTATTTTACATAGCCTATATGTTTTATCATCCTTATAGATATATAGTGGAACTGATAAATATTTATCATTACCATCATATCCATACAAGATATATGTAAGATCACTTTGATAAGTGATTTGATAATCACTAATCACTTCACTTTTTAACGCAAATACTGCCTTTATTTCAATATCGTAAGATGGCATATAAAAGCCAATACTAGAGCTTGATAAGATTGAATTTTTAAATGATGAATTACCGTACGTTAATTCTGTTAGAATATAACCACTATCTGGGGTTGGTAGAATAGTAATATAATTTGAATAATATGAGCTAATTATTTCTTCATTATTATATTTAATTTTAATATCACCATGTCCTTCTATATTTAAGGTGATATTATATAAAATACGTTCATATTCAATATCTAATACATATGATTTATCAATATTGAATTTATAATTATTATTGGTAATCAAGCTAGTAATGTCTACATCCCCTAGCATTACTTTTTTTATTCTACTACCAGTTTTGTTATAAATATCAATACTTGCTTCTTCACCACTATAATATGAATCCTTATTAAGATTATATGTTCCACTACTTGTTGAAGACGCTGTAATAAATAATAATTCATTAGTACTACTATCAACAAATGATTCAATTACTGTATTATAGCTTTTATCTAATAATCTAAAGAAATAATATTTATTACCCGAAGAGTATCTATCATAATCAAGTAGCTTATTATCATTTAAGCCACTATATCTATTTTGATAAATTAATTTATCACTCGCATCAAATTTATCATCATCTGACATATAGATCATTAATGTTAAATCATAGCCAGTAATATAATATTTATTATTTTCTTTTAAAATTGTTGGTGATAGCACCTCAACATTAAGATATTCCTTATATAGTGTAGTGCTAGTAGTTTTAATTTTAGTGTAGCCACAGCCATCAAATGCGTTACTACCAACTCTAGTAACATTATATAAATCTAATGCCTGATGAAGTGATGTAGTATTATAAAATGCTTCATCACCTATCTGGCTAACATTTGTAATAACTAATGTATCTAGATTAGTTAGATTCTTAAATGCATAATTAGGTACTTGAGTAATTGATGATAAATTCAATTTCTTAAGCTCTGGTGTATTAGCAAATGTTAGTGATGGACCATCATCACCTGGTAGTATTGTCCTTAATTTAGATAAAGAGAGCTCTTCAAGTGTTTTAGAATCCTTTACTACCTCATTATAATTAATATTTTCTAATTCTATCTTTTTAATATTTGTAGAATTAAATGGATATTTACCTAAGGCAATATTAAATGATGCCTTAACACTATTTAGATTGAGGCCCATAAAGGCATCCGCAGCGATACCTCTTACGGCTCTACCGTTAATAGTTGATGGTATTTCAATATCCTTTATACCACCAACATATTTAGTGATGTATGATGATGAATCTAAGATTAAGCCGCTACCATCCTTATTAACATCACCATTTACAAAGTAAGCTGTCTCGTACATCTTAGAATGTGAGGCAATAATATCATTACCATCAATTGCATAAATGATAAATTTTAATAGTGTTGAATTTGTAATACTTATATTATTTTCATATAAGCTTGATACACCATAATATGGATATGATCCATCAGTTGAATAATATATTTTATAATCATATCCACTTCTTTGATTTGGAATATCAATTTCTAAATCAAAAGAATCACTAAAATCATTATCAGTATCAATATTACCAAATGATAGGGTTGGCTCACTTATAGTTATATTATTAATTCCTAGGTTAAGTGATGGCATACCATATCCATATAGACTATCTTTACCTTTATCACCTAAATCATATGAATTATTCATAAGTGCTTCTTTTAATGCCCATACATTATCTATACCAACCACATTGTATCTTGATGTGATAGACGCCATTAGGGCTGCCGATAAGAAGCTACCACTTGTATGAGTGAATTTAGCATTACCAACTTCCAGGATGTCTTCTGACTTGTAAAAGTCAGGTATGGTAGTAAGTAGGTTATCACCAATAAGTGAATAAGATATACCACTACCATAATCAGAATATGATGATAAATAATGATAATTATCATACATACTATTTTCAGTTATTGAATTAATTAATAATGCATTACCATCATAGGCAATATTATCACTTTTATCAGTTGTATACATGATTGGTAAAATATCATTATTGCATAATTTTAAAACCGCATCACTAATATCATCAGATACATATGGCATAATTACTGATGCTACATTGATATGATAATCTGTTTTAACTGATGAAATATAATTTAGGGCATCAGTTAAATAATATGATGATGTTTCATTATGATCATTGCTTATTTTAATTGGAATGATTTTAACATTAGAATCAGTAGAGTCTTTGATGATACCACTAATCATAGTACCTCTACCATTATCATCTTCAAATAAATATTTAGAATTACCATTTGTATATTCCTTTGAATATAAGAATCCTTTACCATAGATTAGAGACACTCTATCTTCTAAATATTTATTATCTGTATCTATACCACTATCAAGTACTGCGATATAGACATCCTTATTATCAATGTTGTTAAGCTCTACATATTCATTGTAGTTATCAAAGCCTAGAATTGAATAATCATTTAATTTATCGACATCTATTTTGCTAGGCTGTGGGGCTAAAGAAAAAAGTGGCAATAACAAAAATACAGATTTTAGTAGAAAACCATGAATCTTCATTATCTCACCACCTTTATTTTCCTATTTATTAAATTATATCATATTTAATAAAAACTGTAAAAAAAGAAAAAATAGCGGAATCAATCCGCTATTATTTACGTTTTATAAAAATATTAAAAATATGCCTGAAAATTGCTTAAAAAAAGTAAAATCAATTATTTTACTATTCAACACAATATCAATATCTTCAGACATTCTGTCTATAAGATTATATGCTTTAGATATCATATCATCACCATCTTTGTCCCTTTTATTATATAATTTTAGGGACAATTTGTAGAGAAAAAAGTTTAGCACTTATAAGTACTAATCTAAATGTGTTATATTTTTTTATTTTGAAGACAAGGATAACGCGCAAACCGATTCAACGATATGCTCATGGATGGGCAGTCTAGGGAATAAGTTTGCAGTTTTAAGCCCTTTATTACAAGCTTTTTGCAATTATTTCTTCAACTATTTCTTCTGGTGTTCTATTTACAGTATTAATGTGTATTGCATTTAAATCATTATTTTGTGCTTCAATACACATTTTAACATTTTTCATACACCAGGATTCTTCACTTTCTCCTCTTTTTATAATTCTATCATGAATAGTTTGATAGTCTCCATCTAAAAAGAAATAGCCAACTTTGATATTATCATCTTTTAATTTCTTAATAATATCATTATAAGATTCTTTTCTAACTAATGTCATTGATACTACTATATCACCATCATATTTGCTAGAAATATCTTTTAATAATTCATAATTAAATTTTCTCCATAATTCATAGTCTTCAAATATATAACTGAATATTAATTCTTCTGGATGATTATCCCTTACAGCATTACCTACTGCTTCAGGATCAAATATATATGCTTTCTTTAATTTTTTAACTAAAGCTTCGGCTATAGTTGTTTTACCAACACCATAACTTCCATTAATCCAATAAATCATTTTTGTTCCTCGTTTTATCTTATCATTTATCTTATCACTTTCTAATTTAATATGATAAGATATATTATGTTATCTATTTAATAAACCTCAATAAAAAGTCTGCTATTCCTATCACAGTAAAACCATTTAAGTCTAATGACTCTTCTAGTGGCTTATTAATTACGATTATTTTTTGAATTGAATCTTTTAACGCAAAGAAAGGTTTAAGTTCTCTTGCTTTTGTTTCTGCATTTGAGATATCGCTAGCAACTTGTATGTAGTATTTTTTTATTCCACGTTGTGCCACAAAATCAATTTCATATGTTTTTCTAACGCTTTCGCCATTTTTATTTTTTTCATATTTTTCAAATGTTCCTACATTAACAGTATAACCTTTGTAAAGCAATTCATTATATACCATATTTTCAAGCATTTGTCCTTCATCATCATAAGCAAAATTAAGTCTTGCGTTTCTCAAACCATTATCAACAAAGAAATACTTTCTTAGAGCTCCAATTTCATTATTTCCTTTTACATCATAACGTGTTGCTTCTCTTAAAATAAATGCATCAATAAAATAATCAATATATTTTTTTACAGTGTCTTTATCTATGCTGTCTTTTGTCACACTCTTATATGTATCAGCTATTTTTTGCGAATTAAAGAGTTGTCCTGTACCTTCACTTATAATATTACATAGTGAATCAAGAGCTTCTGTTTTTTCTAATTTATTATGCTCTAAAATGTCTTTAAAATATGTTGTTTCAAATAATCCCTTTAAGTAATCTTTTTTATCATTAATATCTTTTAATACTGCAAGAGGCATACCACCATATCTCATATATTCAAATACAGTATCAGAAGATCTACTATTTTTATAATTTGAAAATTCTTCAAAAGAGAGTGGATATAAAGAAATATTTGTTGCTTTATCCCTAAATTCTGTAATTACATCAGATGATAACATCTTAGAGTTAGAGCCAGTAGCATATAAATCAATATATTTTTCTCTAGATAATCCTAATACTACTTCTACAAAAGAAATAACATCTTTATCGTCTTCTTTAGCAATAACATATTCTCCATTTGTAAAAATTGGATTAACAATTGTTGTTACTAGTTGTACCTCATCTATAAACACATAATTAATTGTATTAACATTACATTTATTCCTTATATATTTGTCTAGTTCTATTGGATTTCTATATTTTACATTCTTTAAATCATCAAGCTCAACAATTATAATATTGTCTTCTGATACACCCTCACCTAGCAAATGCTTTTTAAATATTTCTTTTAACAAGTATGATTTTCCACATCTTCGTACACCTGTTATTATTTTTGGAAAACCGTTTCCTTTTGATGAAATCAATTTAGATAAATAAACATTTCTTTCAATCATGTGCTTTCTCCTTTTTCATAGAATTCTATGTTTTTTTCGATTATAGTTTAACATTTTTAATGTATATTGTCAATTTATGTAATGCCTTTTTTCATAGAATTCTATGTTTTTTTCGGTTGTGTTAATTTTATTCAACTGCAATAGAAAGAATTAAAATACTTATTGCGAAATTCTTTATACTCAAATTGAATACTTATGCATTAAAAAAGCCTAAAATTTTGTTCTTTAGGCTTCATAAATTTGAACTATTCTTTTTCTGTTACGTTATAAATCTTTTCTTTATTACTTTGTAATAAAGTAGTTTATTTCCGAAGGCTCTTATCAGTTTTGACAAGACAACATACCGTCTCAACGGGTGCCGTATAAGAAAGGTGCATTATTCTATGCACTGTTCCTACTCAAAAGATATAAGCAGTATTGATTCATAGAGACGCCTTCTCTTTTGGCTTTTCTAGCTAATTCTCTATGTAATTCTTTTGGAATTCTTAACTTAAATTGACCTGAATATTTAGTCATTGAATCAGGCAATGGTATTTCATGGCCATCTTCAAGCGCAGCACTAATCCATGCAAGCCTAGCATCTTCACCATTCTTAATGGTTTCTTCAATGGTATCACCGCATGAAAGACAACCTGGCAAATCAGGATAAGCGATTGCATAACCACTTTCATAATCATCAGGAATTATTTCAAATGGATATTTAATTTTCATGTAATCTTTCAATTCCATATTACAATACCTCCAAGTCAATTATATAGTGGTGTCATATATGGTGTCAACAAAAAATTGCGGAATCAATCCGCTATCCTAAGCTTATATCTAAAATCATCATTAAAACAAATCCAACAGCAAGCCCAATGGTTGCCAAATTAGAATGCTCACCGTTCTGCAAAACCTATAAAACTATATAATGCTAAATTATATATTTCTGTTTGCTTCCTTTTTCATTGAGTTTCTTTCAATTATATAACTATATAATAATTATATATCAAAAGCTTTCTTAACTCTCCAAGGCTTTAATTCCGTACGAACGTATACGTATTTATATTAATATGTCCTAGTGCTCTAGGGCATATTTTTTTATGTTTATTGCTGCATTATAATCTCTATTTATTACTAATCCACATTTATCACATA
>JAFTDB010000031.1 GCA_017454375.1 Acholeplasmatales bacterium
ATGATATATAGAGGGTATTATTATGATGATGTATCATATATGTATTATTTGAAGTCTAGATTCTATAATCCAGAAATAAGAAGATTTATGACTCCAGATAATATAAATTATCTAGATATTACAAATGTTGGATGTGTAAATTTATATGCATATTGTAATAATAATCCTGTGATGTATTCTGATCCTGATGGTAGATTTGGAATAGTAGGAACGTTGTTAATTGGTACAGCAATTGGGATGCTTATTGGTGGTGGATTAGCAACAGGGTTGCAAATAAAAGAATCTGGTTTGAATCCGAAAGATTGGGATTGGAGAAAAATCGGTAGCGGTTTATTAATTGGGGCTGCAAATGGATTTGCTTTGACATTAGGTGGAGTTGCAGGTCTTTCATCAATTGGAATAACTGTTAGTGGATATAATTTATCTTTTGTTTCAGCTGCTGCAATTTCAATGGGAACATCTAGTTTAGCATATACTGGTGCTTATTCAATCGAACAAATAGGAACAAATGATTGGAATATCAACGATGCATTTATAGCGGCTACTGAAGGTTTGCGTAATGGTGCGATCTCCTTTGGATTTGGATATTTAGGTGGAAAAATAGGAATAATGAATGGCTTTGATAAAACTATTTCTAATGTATTTTACTCAAGTGTTAATATGACATCCGCTAGATTCATTACTTTTGCTGCTCAGTCCATATTAGGAGAACATACTGTGAAAACATTGTATAGCTTAATTGTAGCAATTATAAGATGGTTATTATAGACATGGGAAAAAAATACTCTGATTTAAGGTTAAACAATTATAATATTGATGAAGAAAACATTGTAGCTCATGTTATAATTATTTTGAAACATTTAAATGAATATGTTTTAATAAAAAACTATGATGAAAATTATGATTTTTTAAGATTTACAGTATCTCCAAATCACATCAAGGAAAAGGTTAATGAAATAACAAATTGTAATTTTGAATTACAAAAAATAGGATATCTTGAAGAAACTAGCAGTAAAAATAAGTATTATTTATTTGTGATAAATATAACTAGTACGGATTTGCAAAAAATTACGGAAAAAATGGATGCAATTACAATAAACAAAACGTCTCTTATGAAAAATAACATATGTGATGACATAGCAGAAATAGTATATAAAATTGAAAGTAGAGACTATAATGGAATATTTATAATTTTAGTTTTGGTTATAAGTGTAGTTTTAGCATTAAGCATATTAATATATTCAATTATTAATGGAAACATTAGGTTTGATTTGCTTTTTGGATTGTCACTTATATTTTTGGTATTGTTATATGGATTTTTGCATTATAAAAGAAATAAATAGAATGATTTAAAAGGGTATATAGAACTATTAAAAAATTAAATCTAAGATATAGAATCTATTTATTAAAATAAGTGATGAATTATTAAAAGAGGTAAATAAAAAAATAATATTTTAGGGGAATGGTGGAAAAATATGAATAGGGGATTAAAAGGATACCAAGGTTTATTAGAAAATAAATTAGATTCAGCAACTGGATATATTAATTTAAATTATTATGATGCTAATTTAATGTTTGTAGTACCGCTTTATAATCTTAAAATGCCGAAAGAATTGAATTTGAGTCTAATATATAATTTCCAAAACAGGAATGAAACAGGCTTTTTTGGTAAAGGTTTCAAATTAAATTTATATGTCAATATCACTCAATCTGGGAATAACTATATAGTTACTAATTCAGATGGAAGTAGTGATGAATATGTATATCAAACCACTAATACATATAAAAATAGTGAGACACAAAACACTTTAACGATTGCTTCTGAAGGTGGAACTACATATTATAATATAACAACTAAAAATGGTTATATTTTTAAATATAATCCATCACTGTCAGCCAATTATCCAGTAAGTATAGGCATTGGTAGTGCTGATCGTACTACAGTAGATTTATATGGCAGTACTAAAAAGATAGAGACAACTGTATCTAATGCTGCAAATTATACAATAACATTTGAAGTTGATAATACTTTTTCATCATATACAAGAATAAATAAAATAATATGTAGTGGATTACCCGTTTCGACTGAATACGTAATAGAATATACAAATGAATACATTTCATCAATTACATATAAATTAAATAATACTGTTTCTAGAGAGTTAATTTTTAGTTTTAATGCTGGTGCAATTTATTTTATTGATGCAACAGAGAAACATAATTTCTCATACGTTATTGATGTTAATACACATTTAATAACACATTTTTGTGAATCATTTTCATCAGCTGCAAATCCGAAGACTTTAACAACACTCATAGATTATTTTAGCCATGATACAAAAGTTACCGATTTTTATAATAATGTTTCGTATTATTTGTTTGAAGATGATGAAAATTATGCAACAGGACGATTAATGTATATAATTAATGATAATAAATATGTTCAAAATGGTGTAACAAAACAAGCCTTTAGTCTTAATAATTTTGAATATGATTCAAATGGATTATTAAAACATCAATCATCTATTATAAAATATAATCCTGATAATACCAATCTTCTTAGTAGTAAGAGAGTGAATATATTTACAAATAATCAGCTTTCATTAACAAATTATGATGTTATTACAAATTCACCCTTTTATAGGCCTGCACTAGGTGATATAGCAGATTATGTTTCAGGTACCGGTACATTATCTAAAACTGTATATCTAACAGGAAATACTGGAGATAATTTTTTAATTTCAATGCTTGTTAAATTAACTAGTAATTATAATGCTAATTGTTTCTACTTGGAATTATTATATGGTGGCATAAATAAAAGAACATATTTACGAAAGAAGAATAATAATTCGGAATATGAATTAGTAACAATGGGTATTCACTTAGAATCCACCATTACTAACATTAAGATAACAATCGGCTTAAGTAATTCATCTATGGTAATAGGTGGAGTAATGCTTATGAGGAAAGATTTTGGAGTAAACTATACATATGATTCATCCAACAATCTTGCTTCTGCTGAAACTAGTAACGGCACAACAAATTATACATATAATTCAAATAATTTAGTATCCAATATCTTATATCCAGATAATACATCAGAAGCATATACATATTCTTTTATCAATAATGAATACAAGATTTCTAGTGTAGTTGATGAAAATGGAGTTAAAAAAGAATATACATATGAGCATAATGGAAATATTGAATTTTATAATCTAAAAAGAAATAATTATGGTCAATATATTTCAATACATAATGTATATAATTCAAATGGTACTTTATCACAAGAAAGGGATGAACTAGACAACACTACATCATATAATTATTATAATAGTGGATTATTATATAGAGTTCATTCTCCATTGGAAACTTCTCCTGACACTGTATATCTTGAATATTATTATGAAAGCTCAAACAATACCTTGTTTGATAGAATAAAAATGTATTCAAATGCACATATAAGGAATGTGTATTATACTTATACCAATGCTGATAAAATAGAAACTGTTAATAATTTTAATGGTTCTTTATATAGTTATAGCTACAATTCTTATGATGATTATTCAGGCTTAGCATTAAATAATAGTAAAATATCTGAAATTGATTACACATCTGATAAATATTTACCTGAAACAATAAAATATGGTACAAATAGTGACGGATATAGATTTATATATGATGGGAATAATAATTATAGGTTAACAAATATTAAATATGTTACATATTTAGGGATTTTAAAGAATAGATTTGATTATGAATATGATTATCATGGCATGTTAAAACAAATATATTTTTATCCATATAATAATTCTTCACAAGTGTTATTAAAAGAATATACATATGATAATGATGATAGAGTTAGTAGTATATCTTCAGCATATTTAAACTATACATTTGATTATACTTATGATAACAATGGTGTAGTAAAAATAGTTAAGCATAATATCAATGGCAATAAAAAATATATGACATATGATAGCGATAAGAATCACTCATCAACAACACTTAATACAATTGATCAAAATTTATTAAATTTATATGATATTGTTACATTAAATGATAATGTAGTATCAAATAAAGGCGTAAAGCCATATATATTTAATAAATTTTCTGGTAATCCATTTGTGTATGATGAAAGTGTAGGTAGAATGGTGTTCTATCCTACATATGGTAATTTAGCTTACAATTTTGGATTCAATGAGTCTGGTAGTGTAATAGCTAGATTAAAGCCAACTGATGTATCAAGTAAGCAAATGATATATTCATTATATGATGGAAGTAATTATGTAGATTTATTTGTACAATCTGGACATTTATATTTAAGTGTTTTTGGCGCTAATTATAGTACGAATTTAATTATCTCATCATCTGTTTGGAGTAGAGTAGGTATATCTTACACAAAAAGAATAGTTGGTACATCAAATTTCCAAACATATCTAGATGTAAGAGTATATTGTAATGGTAATACATATGAGAATTCATTTTTAATGAATAATAGTTTCTATGCTGAATACGTTCATATAGGAAAAAGACATAACAATTCATATAGATTCTCTGGATATTTTTCTAATATCGCATTTAGAAGTGCATATTCTGAATTGTCAACTCTATCTTATCTTTCAACTGAACTAATTGATTATGTAATTACATATAAAACTGACTTTTTATATAGAGTATCAGAAAAACAAATCTTAAGTAATAATAATATAGTAAAGAATTCATATTTTTACAAAAATATGGTTGGAAGTTCTATATATACATCAAATATTGTATCTAGTGAGTTAATTTCTTCTCCATGGTTTACAGCCAATAGAACATATACATATGATAAGCTTAATAGAGTAACTGCTATATCAGATTCAACCTTTGGCAGTCATACTTATACATATGATAACTGTGGAATGTTAGCATCTGAAACATTTGGTAGTATAACAATTTCATATGAATATGATTTTAACGGTAATATCAAGAAAGTTACTAGAAGTGATTACCAAAATAATCCATTAATTTTCACATATGATAATACTATTAAAGATAGATTAGCATATTGTGGAAATAACCAAGTATATTATTCAAATTCATCTCCAGGAAATATTGCAGTTTTTGGAAATCAAGAATATACTTATGAAGGTAAAAGATTAGTAGAAATAAATAGATCATCAGGGAATGAGCATACCCAAATAAAATATACATATGATGATGAAGGATTACTTGTCAAAAAGAGTAAATCTGTATGGTACGATGATGATACAGAAGGATATGATGAAGATACATTATATTTTTATGAAAATGGTAATCTAGTTACTGAAATAAAAGATAATACACGCAATGATTATCTATATGATACAAATGGAAATCTATATGGATTTATAGTAAATAATTATGATAAATATTTCTATGTAAGAGATATATTAGGTAATATATTAGGTATAGTAAGTATTACAGGCTCTTTATTAAGAAAATATGATTATGATGCCTTTGGTTATATACATAATGTAACTAATTATTCATCATTTAGTGCTTATAATCCATTTGTATACAAAGGATATTATTATGATGAAGATTCTTATATGTATTATTTAAAATCTAGATTCTATAATCCAGAATTAAGAAGATTTATAACTCCAGATAATATAAATTATCTAGATATTACAAATGTGGGATGTGTAAATCTGTATGCATATTGTAATAATAATCCTGTGATGTATTCGGATCCAGATGGGCGCTCTCCAGAATGGTGGCAATGGCTATTAAGCGGAGCTGCAGTAGTCGCCGGAGTTGCATTATCTGCTACAGGCATTGGTGGTGTATTAGGTGGAGTGCTTATCGGTGCAGGAGCTGGTTCGATAGTTAATGGATATGTTAATGAAGCAAATGGCGGTTCATTCACTGCTGGATATTGGGGTGGAGCTATATCAGGAGCACTTTGTGGTGTAGGTGCTGGCATTGGCGGTTTAGCTTTTGTTGCAGCTAGCAAAGCAACAAATATTGCCTGTATAGGGTACTTAACGGCAGGTTGCATAAGCTCATTTGCAGGTGGCTTTTTTGGAAATATGTTCGGCACTACAGCATCAGCTTTTTTTGACAAAAATTTATCTAACATAGATTGGATAAAAACACTAAAAGTTTCTTCGGCAGTTGGTGGATTAAATATATTAGCGGGTATTGCTTCAGGCGCAAGCTCTATTATCGCAGAATACGGAAAGAGGGCTGCATCAAGCATGATACACATTGCAAACATAGGCAAGTATTCAAATGCAAATGTTATGATTGCATCTAGGCTTGTTGCTGGTGGTATTTCATCAATGACAGAAGGAGTTTTTGATGCTATTAGTTTCCTAATTAGCCTCATAATGTGAATTTATTGTGAAAAAATATATAAAAAATTTGTATCAAATATTATCAATCGCTGTTTCTTATGCACTAGTGGAAGTTCTTTTATTGATCCCTTTTATTCCGATGAGTCAAGTTGAACGAAGTCAACAAGAAATTAAAATAGCATATGCGCTTATTTTATCAGGTATGATTGGACTACCCGTATTAACTATTATTTTTGGCTGCTTTTGGATATTCCAATTTGTTTCTTTTGATGAGTCAGGGATAAAAATATTTTTCATGAACCATATTATAAAAGAAATAAAGTGGAAAGATGTAAAAAGGATAGAATATTCGAATTGGATGAAAAATCCAACAATAACGTTACATTTGTTAAATGGGGATAGAATAAACTTAGATAGAAGGGAAAAAATAATATCAGCAATTAATAAATATCTTCACAAATAATAAATTAAGGTAAATTATGTGAAAACTTATTTGTAAATTTTCATAATTTACCTTTTTTATTTTATATTTATTTCATTATCTTTATATATTATATAGGCACAAGGATAAAAAGAAGGTGTCTAATATGATTAAGTCTAATCAAGTATTTGAAAGATATGAACTTAAATATATCTTAACAAAAACTGAATATGAAGAATTCAAAAAAGAATTATTAAATCATATGAAGGTAGATAAATATGGTATATCTACAATTCAATCTGTTTATTTTGATACACCTGATTATAAATTAATTACTAAATCTATTGATAAGCCTGTATTTAAAGAAAAGATTAGATTACGTAGCTATGGCTTAGCTACAGAAGATAGTCCTTGTTACTTAGAAATAAAAAGAAAGGCAGAAGGATTAGTATATAAAAGAAGAATATCACTTAAAGAAGAAGATGCCTTAAATTTTATGAATTATAAAGTCGATATTAATGATTCACAAATAGAAAGAGAATTAAAATATTTTAGAAATTATTATAAAAATCTAGAGCCTTCAATGTTAATCATTTATGAACGTGAATCATTTTATAAAGAAAATAGTGAAGTAAGAGTAACATTTGATTTTAATCCTAGATATAGAACATATGATTTAAATCTACATACATCACTTGAAGGAATTCCTTTAAATGAAAATGATGAAATATATATGGAAATAAAGGTATTAAATAATATGCCTTTATGGTTAACAGAAATAATAACTAAAACAAAGGTTAAGCGTGGATCAATATCTAAATATGGTGAAGCATATAAAAGAGTAAAGGGACATACAAGCCCAGCACTAAGAAAAGGAGAAGCAGCATATGGAAAACTTATTCAGTTCAATATTTAGCGAAACAATGGATGTTAAAGCATTCTTCATAATGATAACATCTACTATATTAACAGGACTTGTAATATCATTTTTAATGTCATTTAAAATGCATTCTAGCAAGAGATTCTTTATCTCTAATGCCATAATGCCATCTATAGTTGCGATGGTAATCTGCTTTGCGAATGGTAACATCGGTGTAGCAGTAGCGGTTGGTGGTGCATTTGGACTTGTGAGATTCCGTTCTGCTCAAGGTACATCAGAAGAAATAGGTGCGTTGTTTATAAGTGTAGCATCTGGCATAGCATTCGGTATGGGCTATATCGCATATGGTGTATTATTCTCAATTCTAGTGACATTAATTTATATCATTTTAACGCATTTACCTATCTTCTCACACAAGGATCAAGCCTCTTATAAACTAGTGAAAATAACTATTCCAGAGGACCTAAATTACGAAGAGGAATTTGAAGAAATTCTTAAACGTTATAGTAGTGAATACGAATATCTAAAAGTTAAAACATCTGATATGGGATCTTTATATAAGCTAGATATAAAGGTTAAGATGAAGGATGTAAAAGAAGTAAAAGAAATGTTAGATGAAATAAGAGTTAGAAACGGAAACATGGAAGTAGCTGCCCTCCCATATAGCGAAGTTTCTACTCAACTTTAAAGGCTTAGGAAACTAAGCTTTTTTTGTTTATTTGTAGTGAGTTATAAAAATGTAATAAATATTACACTTTTAATGTTTGATAAATTTATGAAAATGTTTTACTTTTTTACGCAAGTTTTAATAGACTAACTAAACGTTTAAGTGATATAATACTTCACGGTAATAAAACTATTAGTTTTATAATTATGGGAGGTTATTTATGGGTCGTTTGAACGGTGCTGCTGTAAAACAAATCAATGGAATCATCGACAGATACAAAGATGAAGAGACTCCTTTGATGTTGATTTTAAGCGACATTCAAAAGGAATATGGTTATATTCCTCTAGAAGTACAAGAGCTAGTTTCAGAAAAAACAGGCATTCCTGTTGCTGAAATCTATGGCGTTGTAAGCTTCTATTCATATTTCTCTTTAACACCAAAGGGAAAATATGTTATTGGTGTTTGTCTAGGAACTGCTTGTTATGTTAAGGGTTCTCAAAATGTAATAGACAAATTCTCAGAATTATTAAATATTAAACCAGGTGAAACAAGTGAAGATGGTTTATTCACTCTTGATGCACTACGCTGCATCGGTGCATGTGGTATTGCACCAGCTGTTTCAATCAATGGTAAGGTTTATTCTAAGGTTAGCGTAAACCAAGTACAAGGTATTATCGATTCTTACAGACAGGAGGCTAACAACTAATGATTAATAGTTTTGAATCATTTGAGCAAACTTCACAAAAGTGCGTTGATTGCTTAAGCAAAAAGTTCTCTGGCGAAGATGGCAAGCGTCATCTACTTGTCTGTGGTGGTACAGGCTGTTTATCATCTAATTCAGCTGAAATCATCAAAAAAATTGAAGAATTAATTAAAGAACATAAGCTAGAAGATAAAGCTACTGTTAACAAAGTAGGCTGCTTCGGTTTCTGTTCTCAAGGACCTTTCGTTAAGGTTATGCCAGAAGATACATTATATCGTATGGTTAAGGTTGATGATGTTAATGAAATCATCGAACGTGATATCATTGGTGGAGAAGTAGTTGAAAGATTACTTTATGTAGATCCACAAACTAAGGAAAAGATTTCTAAGCAAGATGATATCACATTCTACAAGAAGCAAGTTCGTATTGCCCTACATGGTTGTGGTTCTATCAACCCTGAACAAATTGAAGAGACTTTAGGTGCTGGTTCATTCCAAGGCTTAGCAAAAGCTTTAAAGATGGATCGTCAAGAAGTTATCAATGAAATATTAGCATCTGGCTTAAGAGGTAGAGGTGGCGGTGGCTTCCCTACTGGTAGAAAATGGCAATTTGCTTATGCTCAACAAAATGATGAAAAATATGTTGTATGTAATGGTGACGAGGGTGACCCAGGTGCATTCATGGATAGATCAATCCTTGAAGGTAACCCAATCGCAGTTATCGAAGGTATGATGATTGCTGGTTATGCTATCGGTGCAAAGAATGGTTATTTCTATGTACGTGCTGAATACCCAATCGCTGTTGAAAGATTAAAAATAGCAATTAAGCAAGCTGAAGAGCTTGGTTTAATTGGTGATAATATTATGGGTACTGATTTCTCATTCAGAGTACATCTACGTTTAGGTGCAGGTGCATTCGTTTGTGGTGAGGAAACAGCTTTACTAAACTCAATTGAAGGTCAAAGAGGTATGCCTAGACCTCGTCCACCATTCCCAGCTGTTAAGGGTTTATGGGGTAAGCCAACAATTATCAATAACGTAGAAACTCTTGCTACTGTTCCTTATATTTTAAGAGAAGGTGCAGCTAAGTTCGCATCTTATGGTACTGAAAAATCTAAAGGTACTAAGGTATTCGCACTTGGTGGTAAGGTTAACAACGTTGGTCTAGTAGAAGTACCAATGGGAACTACTCTTCGTGAATTAATTTACGATATCGGTGGTGGCATCCCTAATGGAAAGAAATTCAAAGCAATTCAAACTGGTGGTCCATCAGGCGGCTGTTTAACAGTTGATGACCTTGATGCAGCTATCGA
This sequence comes from Acholeplasmatales bacterium, assembly GCA_017454375.1. Lineage (GTDB taxonomy): Bacteria > Bacillota_I > Bacilli_A > Acholeplasmatales > Anaeroplasmataceae > Anaeroplasma. The sequence continues at coordinate 10,307 of JAFTDB010000031.1, forward strand.
TTATGATAACCTAATTGCTAGAGGCTCAATGATGGGTTCTGGTGGTGCTATCGTAATGGATGAAGACAACTGTATGGTTGACGTTGCTAAATTCTACATGGAATTTATTTGTGATGAATCTTGTGGTAAGTGTTCTCCATGCCGTATCGGTACTAAGAGAATGTTAGAAATCTTAACTAAGATTACTAATGGTAAAGGTACAATGCAAGATTTAGCTGACCTAGAAGAATTAACTCAAGCAGTTAAAGCAAATTCACTTTGCGGTCTTGGTCAAACTGCAGCTAACCCAATTATCTCAACTATGAAGAAGTTCAAAGATGAATATCTTGCTCACGTTGTAGATAAGAAGTGTCCAGCTCATGTATGTAAGAATTTAATGGAATATGTTATCGATAAAGATAAATGTATCGGCTGTGGTCTATGTGCTAAGAACTGTCCAGTAAATACAATTGCTAGAACAGATTATGTTGCACCTGGTCATAAGCTAGCATCTATGGCTATCGATAGTTCAAAATGTGTTAAGTGTGGTATGTGCCAATCTGTATGTAAGTTTGGCGCAGTATCAAAACATTAGTGGAGGGAGAAGAACATGGCTTTAGTTAATATTAAAATTGAAGGTCAACCTTATCAAGTTGAAGAAGGCTTGACAATTTTAGAAGCAGCTAAAAAATGTGGTTATGAAATCCCTACATTATGTAGCTTCAACAAAGGCGAATGCTCTTTAGCATCTTGCCGTGTATGTCTAGTAGAAGCAACTGGTGCTAGAGGCTTAGTAGCTTCATGCGTATACCCTGTTGCTGAAGGTATGGAAATTAAGATTTCTTCACCAAAGGCTACACAAGCTAGACGTGTATCAGTAGAATTAATCTTATCTAACCACTCATTCCATTGCCAACAATGTGATAAGAACGGTCATTGTGAATTATTACATGTAGCTCAAATGGTTGGTGCTAGAGAAGGTAAATTCTTCGGTGAAAAATCAGAAACATATTTTGATGATCACAATTCATCAATCGTACGTGATACATCTAAGTGCGTACTTTGCGGTAGATGTGTTAAACGTTGCTTCGAAGCTCACGGAACTGGTATCTTAGGTTTCGAAAAGAGAGGCTTCAAGACTTTCATTGCTCCTGCAGGAAACCGTGGATTTGATGAATCTCCATGTATCCTTTGTGGACAATGCGTTAACGTATGTCCTACAGGCGCATTAATGGAAAAATCAGAAATCGACAAAGTAGATGCTGCTATGGCTCAAGGTAAGTTTGTAGTTGTACAAACTGCTCCAGCTGTACGTGCTGCTTTAGGTGAAGAATTCGGTATGCCAGTTGGTACAGCTGTTACTGGTAAGATGGTTGCTGCTCTTCGTCGTTTAGGATTCAACCGTGTTTATGACACTAACTTCGGTGCTGACTTAACAATTATGGAAGAAGCTACTGAACTTCTTGGTAGAATTAAAAACAATGGTGTACTTCCTATGATTACATCATGCTCACCAGGCTGGATTAACTATGCTGAATATTTCTATCCAGAAGCATTAGATCATCTATCAAGCTGTAAGTCACCTCACCAAATGCAAGGTGCTATTATCAAATCATATTTCGCTAAAGAAAAAGGCATCGATCCAAAAGATATTTTCGTTGTATCAATTATGCCTTGTACAGCTAAGAAATTTGAAAAGGATAGACCTGAAATGGAAGTTAATGGTCTACGTGATGTAGATGCTGTATTAACTACAAGAGAACTTGCTAGATTAATTAAGAGAAGTGGTATTAACTTCACTAAGCTTCCTGATGAAGATTATGATCAAGACTTACTTGGCGATTACACTGGTGCCGGTGTTATTTTCGGTACAACTGGTGGTGTAATGGAAGCTGCTCTTCGTACTGCTTATAAGGTATTAAATGGTAAAGAAAGAGAAAAAATTGAATTCGCTGAAGTAAGAGGTCAACAAGGAATTAAAGAAGCTGAAATCGACTTAGGTGTAACTAAGATTAAGGTTGCAGTTGCATCTGGTATGAGAAATGCTAAGGTATTACTTGACCAAATCAAGGCTGGTACAAGTCCATATACATTCATTGAAATCATGGGCTGTCCTGGTGGATGTATTAATGGTGGTGGTCAACCATGCATTAAGCCAATGCTAATGCCAAATGAAGCTGATGACATTTACGAAACATATCGTGAAAAGAGAGCTCAAGCATTATATTCTGAAGATGAAAGACAAGTACTTCGTCAATCACACAATAACCCTCAAGTTAAAGAACTTTATGATAAATATTTAGGCGAACCAAATTCTCATCTTGCACATGAATTATTACATACTCATTACAACAAGAATAGAGTTAGATTCCCTGAAAAGAAGTAATAATTAGAAATTAAGTCACACAAGCAATTGTGTGACTTATTTTTTACTAATAATTCAAGCGAAACTAGAATTTATTAAATTTTCTAGTTATTGTTTAATTCTTGATTTTTAATTATAATAAAACCAAATAAGCTTATTTGAATAATTATTGGAGGAGAAACAATATGGATAATTTGAAAATTGGTAATTACATTAAAGAATTAAGAAATAAAAATAATTTAACTCAAAAGGAACTAGCATTGAAACTTAATATAAGCTTCCAAGCTGTATCTAAGTGGGAAAATGGTGAAACATTACCTGATACTGCGATTTTGCTTGATTTAGCTGATATATTAAACACAAGTGTAGATTTAATACTTAATGGTGGAACTTATTTAAATGACAAAAGAAAAATGATTAATGTAAAAGATATTATTGATGGTTTTGAGGCCATTGAAAATGTAAAAAAATGCTTCGGAGAAGAAAGCTTATTTTATAAAGGTATGGTAGAAGGTATCAATAAAATGATGAATATGGATTTTGAGGATGCTTTAAAAAATTTTAAGGATGTTTTATATACTGAAGTAATCTTACAAGCTGTATTAAATGAAAATAAAATTTATAACATGGCAGAAGTAGAAAAATATATTAAGAATCAAAAAATGGTTGATATATTAAGAAAAAAACTTAATCAGATTATATAAAATACTTTTATATAAAGAAAAATTATAATATAATAATAAAAACTTTTATTTTAAAAAAATAACTCCACGGTGGCGATAAAATGTTATTTAACTCCTGGCAATTTCTAATCTATTTACCAATAGTTTTTATAACTTATTTTTTATTGCCTAAAAAAGTAAGACATATATTCTTACTTGTTGCGAGTTATTTTTTTTATATGTTTTGGAATTGGGAATTAGTATTTCTAATTCTATTCACAACCGTTATATCCTATGTAGGGGCAATACTAATTAAAAAGAGCCAAAGAAGAGGTATTCAAAGGCTTTTACTAATAATATCATTAATATCTTGTTTAGGCGTATTAATATTCTTTAAATATTTCAATTTTATGGTAGAGTCTGTCGTTAATATTATTAATATGTTCTCTACTCAAAAATATGATTTTGTGGCTTTAAATATAATTTTGCCTGTAGGTATATCATTCTATACCTTCCAAACATTATCATATGTAATAGATGTATATAATAATAAAACAGAAGTTGAATATAATCCTTTTTATTATGCATTATATGTTAGCTTTTTCCCACAGCTAGTGGCAGGTCCAATTGAGAGAAGTGAAAACTTATTACCTCAATTCAAGAATAAAGAAGGAATTAAAAAAGATAACCTAGTTATAGGATTACAATATATATTAAAAGGTTATATTGAAAAGATCTTTGTAGCGGATTTACTAGGTATCTACGTTAATAAAATATTTAATAATATTTATGATGCGAATGGAATGCTTGTGATGTCTGGTGCCATATTATTCTCCATTCAAATCTTAGGTGATTTTGCAGGATATAGTGATATCGCAATTGGTGTTGCTAAATTGTTCAATATTGATTTGATGAAGAACTTTGATAATCCTTATAAAGCCAAAACTATTAAAGAGTTTTGGAATAGATGGCATATATCATTATCTAAATGGTTAAGAGATTATATCTATTTCCCTATGGGTGGATCTAGAGTACCTCTATGGAGATGGATTTTAAATATATTAGTTGTATTCATTATATCTGGTATCTGGCATGGAGCGGCAGTAACATTTATTATCTGGGGCTTGATGCATGCCATCTATCAAATCATTGGTAGACTCACAATTGGAATTAGAGATAAGCTATGGAATAAGATGCATATTTCACCTAGGGTAATTGATGTCTTTAGGGTATGTATTACTTATATGCTAGTATGCCTTGCTTGGATAGCATTTAGATCTAATTCATTTGATGAAATGCTACATGCTTATAAATTATTATTTACAGGTTGGAGCTTTGATTTAACATACTTTAATTATTCTATTAATTATTTAGGATTAAGTTATATAAAATCTCTTTTAATAATTTGCCCTATTATTATGATATTAATAGTTAATAAGATGACAGTAGATGATATTAACCATAACGCATTATCAAAGGTAGGATATGTGTTAATGGCTTGGCTTGTTGTTATAGCATTTATATATTTAGAATATCTGGGACAGGGCTCTCAGTTTATCTATTTCCAATTCTAGGAGGTGGCACGATGAAGAAATTTATTATTAAATTTATCATCTTGTTTGTGATAGTGCTTACTCCTATTATAAGCTTCCCTATCATATGTAATGCAATGCAGGGTGATAAATATGGCGAAAGCTATTATGCTGAATTGAAATATAAAACAGAAAGATTAGATAATACAAAAGAAAATAAAATAATATTTATAGGTGGCTCTTCACTAGCATTTGGTCTTAGAAGCGATAAGCTAGAAGAAGCACTAGGCTATAAAGTTATTAATTACGGTCTATATGCGTCATTAGGTACTAAGGTTATGATGGATTTGGCATATCCTAGTATTAATAGTGGAGACGTTGTTATAATAGCTCCAGAAATTAATAATGAAACATATTCTACAAGTATCAATTATGGTGTATTAAATAAATGTTTAGAAAATTGTAAAACTCTAATTAGAAGATTATCACTAGATGATCAAGTGAAAACATTAATTAATAAATATCCATATTACATCGAAAAGATATCAACAAACCCTAATCCTGTTGCCCCATATGATTTAGCTTCATTTAATGAATATGGAGACATTGAATCAGATGTAGTAAAGAATAATATCTTGTATTCATATTATGATGATTCACAGCTTGTAATGCCTAATAAAAAGCTATTAAATAATGATTTTATTGATATGCTTAATAGTTATGCAAATAATGTTAAAAAGAAGAATGCGAAAATTTATTTTTCTTATTCTCCAACTAACAAATTAAGCTTAGTTGATGATGATTTAAATGAGTTTGAAACCACATTAAAAAATAAATTAAATTTTGATATTTTAGGTAGTGTGCTAAATTATACGTATCATCAAGATTATTTTTATGATACAAACTATCATTTAAATTACACTGGTAGTGTGCTACATACTAAGAATTTAGCTACTGATATTAATCAAAAATTAGACTTGAAAAAGGAAATAAATATCGAGGTTCCTGCAAAGCCAGCACCTAAATATGAAATATCAGAAGATGTTGATTCTAGCACTTTTTTTAATGTTAGAAAATATGGTCAAAGCTATGTTATAACAGGCGTTAAGGATGATTATAAGAATTTAGAAAAGGTAGTAGTACCATCTTCAATTGATGGATATGTAGTTGACGGTATCTTTGGTGGGGCATTTGCTAATATGCCTAACTTGGAGGTTGTAATTCTACCTGATACAATTGATCAAATAAATAATGATATATTCTTAAATTCACCAAATGTAACCAGATTATATATTCAAAATAAGGTGGCACCATCTATTGTTGGAAATGGTATATTAAATGGTGCATCACCAGATATTAAGATTTATATTCCAAAGGAAGCAATGGCAAGCTATTCAATTGGATATACTTGGCTAAGCTATAAAAAATATTTAGTAACATATCAAAAGGAGGAGATCTAGATATGAAAAAGATTGTTTTACCATTACTCTCTGTGTTCGCTTTAGTTGGTTGTGGGATGATAACTCCAGTAGCAACAACAACTGCAGTTCCAACAACTACTACAACACCAGCCGGAACTACAACAACCACAACTGTAGCACCTACTACGACTACGACAACTAGTCCAGCGACAACAACTACACCATCCCCTGCCACAACAACTCCTGGCGCTACAACTACAACAACTACTACAACTCAAGCAATGCCAGAAGTATCAATGTTAGAGATGAGTAATTATGAATATTCTGCATATGAAGATTATTCTAATGCTATAGAATATACTAGTATGGCAAGAGATTTCCATACTCGCTTTGATGTTACTATACCACATTATAAAAGTGTTGAATATTATACTAATCGTCTTGCTGAACCAAAGGTTAGACTTGAAAGTAGAGATGATTTAATCCAAGTATTAGACTTTATGGCCTTCTATGGAGTAGAGCGTTGGGAATTTGAGTTCTCTTACACTGTAACAGATGTATGGCAAGAAATCGTTGATGCCTTCTGGAGCTCATATTTATGCCCATCAAGTGTTGGTGTAGCTTATTCTAAAAATAATAGCTATGTAACATTAAAAATGTATTTTAATCACCAAACTAACAATTTAGTTTCAAACTATGAAGATACAAAACCTTCAACAATTCCTTACACATTCTATTCTACAGGTGAGAAGAGAAGTACTACATTTGATAATTTTCCATATAAAACTGCTAATACAAAAGGAACACTTGATGTTTATAATTCTGAACAATTAATGTATGCCTTAGAATTTGGATATGTGCCAAATATCTTACCTGATTCACCAGCAGAGACTTTATATAATAAAGCTACTGATGTATTAAGAAAAATAATTTATGATGATATGACTGAATATGATAAGATTTTAGCTATGGAATCATATATATTCTCAACTGTATCATATGATTATACTGGAGATGATTATGCATCTTATAAGAGCGCAGAACTTCCAAATTATCCTGATATGATGGCTTCTGGATTCACATCATTCTATGCAGAAGGACCACTTTTATATGGTAAATCAGTATGCCAAGGCTATGCAAAGGCATTGAATATCTTAATGACTATTGAAGGCATAAAGGCTTATAAGGTATCTACAATTTACGATGATGCATTAAAGGATGGCAAACGTACATTAAATAGTGTATGTTATTCTGAAACAGTAACTGGATCTGGTACATATTCATCACATGGATATAGCTATGTATTAGATAGAAATGATAATAAATATTATGTTTGTGACTCAACATTTAATGAGGCTTCAAGCCTAAGCATTGCAGGATGTTTAGTTGGATTACCTAGAAACTTTGCCGCAATGAAAGCATATAATGATTGGCATCAAGTATATAGTGGAACAATAGAAGATGGTTTCCATGCTGCTCACACAGAACAAATTGGAACAACATCTCATAATTGGGCTGAGGATTTCAAGATGAAGGTTGGAAATGTTACAATGGATTTATATGTAACATCAACTCAAGAATTAACTACATTATTAACTAACCTTGATACTTACATATATCAATATGATGATGAGGCATATATTTCTACTAATAGAACATATGCAATTCAAATATTCTTTGATGATTATGAATCAAATGCGGATGCATATGATAATATATTCTATGGATGTTCTCCAAGATTTGATTGGTGGTCAACTAGAATGTATGGAAACACTCAGATGGGCGCAATTGTTATCTTCTTAATCAACAATCAAGCATAATAATACAAAAAATAATTCCAATTTAGATAAAAATGAAGTAAATTTCGAAAATAATTGATTTTTACTTCATTTTTTCTTTTACTTTAATGGATAAATATTTTATAATATTTATAATGTGCTATTATGCAAGAAAGGATGATACAAAATGATTAAATATGTTGGCGTAAATGATCGTATTACTAAATTATTTGAAGGACAGTTTATTATCCCTGAAGGAATATCTTATAACTCATACGTTATTTTAGATGATAAGGTAGTAGTTATGGATAGCGTAGATGTTAAGTTTGCTGATGAATGGTTAGCAAATTTGGAATCTGCATTAGAGGGCAGAGATGTAGATTATTTGGTGATTGACCATATGGAACCAGATCATTCTGCTTCATTAGATAAGTTTGTTTTAAAATATCCAAATGCTACATTAGTTGGAAATAATAAAACATTCAATATGCTAAAGCTATTCTTCCCAGAGCTTCAGTACAAATCACTTGTAGTTAATGATGGGGACACACTTGAACTTGGACATGACAAATTACAATTTGTTATGACACCTATGGTACATTGGCCAGAAGTAATGATGACTTATTTAGAAAATGAGAAGGTATTATTTAGTGCTGATGCATTCGGTAAGTTCGGTGCTTTGGATTTTGATGATCCTGAGGGCTGGGCATGTGAAGCTAGAAGATATTATTTTGGTATCGTCGGAAAATTTGGAGCTTTTGTTCAAAAAGCTTTACAAAAATTATCTACATTGGATATCAAGGCTATTTATCCACTTCATGGTCCAGTACTAGATGATGATTTATCATATTATCTAGGACTATATGATACTTGGAGTAAATATGAGCCTGAAAAGAAAGGTACAGTAATATTTAGTGCTTCAGTGTATGGACATACACACAAAGCATGTGAAGAATTATTTGACCGCCTTGAAGGTACAAAGGAATTAATGGATCTACTTGATGAAGATATCTATGAATGTGTAGAATCAGCATTCGAATATTCTAAGATTGTAATTTCATCAATCACTTATAATTCTGGTATCTTCCCTAAGGTAGAGGAATTCATTAATCTACTATTAGAGCGTGGCTATAAGAATAGAACAATTGCGATAATTGAAAATGGTTCTTGGGGACCTATGGCAAGAAAACAAATTGTTTCTAAATTTGAAAATGTAGAAGTAACAATTCTAGATGAGAAGGTTACATTAAAGTCAGCATTAAATGCTGAATCATTAAAAGAAATAGAGATTCTAGCAGATAAGCTAAACTCTATTGAATAATGTTATAGAAAGGTGCCCAACAGGGAGAGAGAAATGGGTCTAAAGAAATTATTTGATTCCGGATATAGGGAATTTAAAAGATGCTCTAAAATTGCTAAAAAAGTTTTAGAAGCAGAAAGCCAATTTAAAAGTCTTAGTGATGATGAATTAAAGGCTAAGACAGAAGAATTTAAAGAAAGAGTAAAAAATGGTGAAACTCTAGATGATATTCTAGTAGAAGCATTCGCTGTATGTCGTGAGGCTGCATACCGTGTTTCTGGTATGAAGGCATTCTATGTACAAATCGTCGGCGCTATCGCTATTCATGGCGGTAATATCGCTGAAATGAAAACAGGTGAAGGTAAAACATTAACAGGTGTATTCCCTGCTTATTTAAATGCCTTAACTGGTAATGGTGTACATATCGTTACAGTAAACGAATATCTAGCAGAACGTGAAACTGCAGGTATCATTGGTCAAATCTACCGTTTCTTAGGATTAACAGTAGGTCTAAACCTAAGAGAATTAACTTCTGAACAAAAGAAAGAAGTATATTCATGTGATATCGTATATTCTACAAATAGCGAGCTTGGCTTCGATTATTTAAGAGATAATATGGTATCTAATTATGAACAAGTAACACAAGTTAAGGGCTTAAATTATGCCATCATCGATGAGGCCGACTCAATTTTAATTGATGATGCGAGAACACCACTTATCATTTCTGGTCCTGCCAAGGAAGATAATGGTACTTATGAAATTGCTGATAAGTTTGTTAAGAGCTTAACAGAGGATGATTATGACATTGATGTTGAAAGTAGATCAATTGTCTTAACACCAGAAGGTGTAGCAAAGGCTGAAAGACAATTCAAGCTTGAAAACCTATATGATGCTCAACCTCAAAACGTTACTTTAGTACATAGAATTAACAATGCCTTAAAAGCTAATTACATCTTTAAAAATGGTGTTGAATATGTAGTTCAAGAAAATCCTGAAACTCATGAAGGAGAAGTATTGATTGTAGACCAATCAACAGGTCGTATTCTAAAAGGACGTCAATTTAGTGAAGGCTTACACCAAGCACTAGAAGCTAAAGAAGGCGTAGTAATCAAGAAAGAAACAATTACAGTAGCAACTATCACATACCAAAACTTCTTCAGAATGTATAAGAAGCTATCTGGTATGACAGGTACAGCTAAAACAGAGGAAGAAGAATTTAGAGATATCTATAACATGTATGTTGTTGAAGTTCCAACAAACGTACCTGTTATCCGTGTAGATGCTCCAGATTTGATCTTCTTAACTCCACAATTTAAATTTAAAGCAATCGTTGAAGAAATCAAGGAACGCCATGAAAAAGGTCAACCAATCCTAGTTGGTACTGCCAATGTCGCAACTTCAGAATTACTTCACAATATGCTTGAAGAAATCCATTTACCACATGAAGTATTAAATGCTAAAAATCACGCTCGTGAAGCCGAAATTATTTCTCATGCTGGTGAAATGGGAGCCATTACAATTTCAACAAACATGGCTGGCCGTGGTACCGATATTAAGCTTGGTGAGGGTGTAAGAGAGCTTGGTGGTCTTGCTGTACTAGGTACTGAAAGATTTGAAGCTCGTCGTATCGATAATCAACTTCGTGGTCGTGCTGGTCGTCAAGGTGACCCTGGTTATTCACGCTTCTTCCTATCAGCAGAAGATGATTTAATGAACCGTTTTGGTGGAGATTCATTCAAGGCTCGTTTAGCTCAAATTATTCGTATGATGAATAATGATGATGCTGATAAGCCAATTGAATCTAAGATGATTGCTAGAATGGTTACTATGGCTCAAGTAAAGATTGAAGGTATTAACTTCGATTCACGTAAGAATGTCTTAAAATATGATGATGTTATTCGTCGTCAACGTGAAACATTCTACGCTCAAAGACAAAAGGTTGTTAAGGCTGAAGCTCTAGATGAAGTAATCTATAAGATTATTCATCAAGCAATTGAAAATAAAGTATTTGAATATATTGAAACATCTGATGAATTCAACGATAAGGAATTAACTAAGAAATTCAATGAAAGCTATATTGGTACACCTATCATTGATGAAAATGTTATTGCTTCATACGATGATGATGAAGATATCATCAAATACATCTATGAAGAATGTAAGAAATTCTTTGATACTAAGCTTGATAGTTTAGCTGACTTCATCAAGAATAATGTTCCAGTACCTGAAGATGTTAAGGTTGAAGATTTTGTAACTGAACAACAAAATATCTTCATTAAGCGTATCATCCTACCAGTACTTGATAAGAACTGGAGAGATCATATCGATGATATGGATGGTTTCCGTCAAGGTATTTATCTACAACAATATGCTCAAACTAACCCACTTGAATTATATCAACGTGAAGGTTATCAAAAGTTTGAGGCTATGAACCAAAGAATTAATGAAGAAGTATTATTAACTGCAATGCATGTTGTTATCCGCTTTGAAAGAAGAGTTCAAGAAGATAATAATGAAGCAGAAGTTAAGAAGCTTAATACTAACCAAGATCTATCAACAACTAAGGCTAATGAGCCAGTTGTTAACGCAAAGAACAACCCATTTGCTAACGTTAAGCCAAATGATGCATGTCCATGTGGATCTGGTAAAAAATTTAAATTCTGTCACGGATTAAGAAGATAAGAAATTAAGCCAATTTAATTTGGCTTTTTCTTTTTTAAAAGAAAAAAGTATAGTTTTGATATATACTTTTTTTCTTAAATAAGTTAAAATAATATCTAAAAGGAAATGGTGGAAAATTTATGAAAAAACTTGGATTTGGCTGTATGAGATTACCAATGAATGGTGAAGAAGTAAATTATGAAGAATTTTCTAAAATGATTAAATATTATTTGGATAATGGATTTAATTATTTTGATACTGCCCATGGTTATATAAGAGGGCTAAGCGAAAAAGCAATTAAAGATTGCCTAACATCAAAATATGATAGAAATCTTTATACATTGACTAATAAATTAACTGATTCATATTTTAATTCTAGCGATGATATCATTCCTTTTTTTAAATCACAATTAGAGCTTTGTGGTGTAAGTTATTTTGATTATTATTTGATGCATGCCCAAAATAGAGATAATTATTTAAAATTCAAAAGATGTAATGCATATGAAATATGTAACAAATTAAAAGAAGAAGGCTATATTAAGCATCTTGGTATTTCATTTCATGATACATCAGATATTTTAGATATGATATTAACTGAGCATCCTGAAATTGAATTTGTGCAAATCCAATTCAATTATCTAGATTACGATAGTGATACTATTGAAAGTAAGAAATGTTATGATGTTTGTAGACGTCATAATAAGCAAATTTTAATTATGGAGCCTGTTAAGGGTGGAAAACTTGTTAATTTGCCAAAGGATGCTGATGATATAATAAAAGAATTAAATGGTGGTTCTAATGCATCTTATGCAATTAGATTTGCTGCCTCATTTGAGGGAGTATTTATGGTACTTAGTGGTATGAGTAATATGGAGCAAATGGAAGATAATGTTTCATATATGAAAGATTTTGTGCCATTAAACGATAAAGAATTTGAAGCATTAGCTAAGATTAGAAAAATTATAACTGGAGAAAAATTAATAGGCTGTACAGGTTGTGAGTATTGTTTAGAGGGATGCCCTAAGCATATACTGATTCCTAATTTATTCAAATGTTTGAATCAGCATAAGCGTTCGCATGATTGGACAGTCGATGATTATTATAAATATTCCACTAGAGATAGCAAAGCTAGTGACTGTATAAAATGTGGTAAATGCGAGCGCATTTGTCCACAACATTTAAAGATTAGAGAATTACTTGAAGAAGTAAGTAAGACATTTGAGGTATAAAATGGATACTTTAACACGTATTAATGAATTAAAAGAAATATTAACAAAAGCTGGAATTGAATATTATGCTAATGATAATCCTATTATGGAGGATTATGAATATGATAGATTAATGGCTGAATTAATTAAGCTAGAGGAAGCATTCCCAGAATATAAAACTCCAGATTCACCTACTCAAAGAGTTGGTAGTGAAGCATTAACTAAATTTGAAAAAGTTACTCATACATCTAAAATGGCATCCTTAGCAGATGCGTTTAGCTTTGATGAGCTTATCGATTTTGATAAGAGAGTTAGAAGTGTAGTTAGTGATTTTTCATATTTGTGTGAGCTTAAAATAGATGGTTTATCTGTATGCTTAAAATATCATGATGGAAAATTAGTATTAGGTGCTACACGTGGTAATGGTATTGTTGGTGAAAATATCACTCAAAATGTAAAAACAATAAAGAGTGTACCACTTGCTATAAAGGAAATGGGCGATATTGAGGTTAGAGGCGAAATATTTATGCCTAAAAAGAGCTTTATTGCCTTAAATCTAGAGCGTGAGGAGAATGAAGAGGAGCTTTTTGCCAATTGCCGTAATGCTGCTGCAGGTTCTGTTCGTCAGCTTGATAGTAAGATAGCTGCTAAACGTAATTTGGATGTATTTTTATATTACAATTTAAAGGAAGGTTTAAAGACTCAAGAAGAATCACTTGTTGATTTAAAAAATATGGGCTTTAAAATTAATCCTTTATATCGCCATTGTAAGAATATGGAAGAGGTATTTGAATACATTAAAGAAATGGGCGAGAAAAGACCAGATTTAGAATATGATATTGATGGTATTGTAATAAAGGTTAATGAAAAAAATCTATATGATAAAATTGGTGAAACTGTAAAATATCCTAAGTGGGCTATTGCTTATAAATTCCCACCAGAGGAGGTTTCTACTAAATTACTTGATATCACATATCAGGTTGGTAGAACTGGTGTAATAACACCTGTTGCTAATTTCAAACCTGTATTTGTTCAAGGATCTTTAATATCTAAAGCGACACTACATAATGAGGACTATATTAAAATGAAGGATATTAACATTAATGATATAGTAATCATCCACAAGGCTGGTGATGTTATACCTGAGGTTGTAAAACCAATTGTTGAAGAGCGTGGAGATGATTTCATTCCATTTAGGATGATTAAAAATTGTCCATGCTGTGGATCTCCACTTCAAAGACTAGATGGCGAAGCTGATTATTATTGCTTGAATCCTAATTGTGAGGATAAGATTGTCAACAAGCTTATCCATTTCGCATCTAAGCCTGCTTATGATATTATCTCACTTGGTGATAAATTAGTTGAAGAATTTTATAATAGGGGCTATTTACGTACTATCCCTGATATTTTTAGATTAGAAAATCATTATAACGATTTAATTAATTTACCTGGCTTTGGTGCTAAATCAATTGATAATCTAGTAGAAGCAATAAATAAGAGTAAGAATAATAATTTAGATAGATTAGTATTTGGTCTTGGTATTAGACATGTTGGTGCTAAGGTATCTAAAATTATTTGTCAAAGATATAAGAATATGGATAATTTGGAGCATGCTACATTTGAAGAATTATCTAATATTCCAGATATTGGAGAAGTAATAGCACGTGAAATAGTTAATTATTTTAGTGTTCAAGAGAATTTAGATTTAATTAATGAATTAAAAGAATTAGGTCTAAATATGGAATATGAAGGAGTAACTATAAAAGAAAATTATTTCACTGGTAAAAAATGTGTTCTTACTGGTACTTTAGAAAGTATGGGTAGAACTGAAGCTAAAAAGATTATTGAATCATTTGGCGGTAATTTATCTGATTCAGTAAGCAAGAAAACAGATATTTTGATACTTGGTGAGAATCCTGGTTCAAAATATGATAAAGCTAAAGAATTAGGTATTTATATAATGAATGAAGAAGAATTCTTAAAAAGAATTGAGGAATAAAATGGATAAAATAAAGATTACAGGAGCTAGAGAAAATAATTTAAAGAATATTTCTTTAGAATTACCTAAAAACAAATTAATAGTTATGACAGGTGTATCTGGTTCTGGAAAATCATCATTAGCATTTGATACGATTTATCAGGAAGGACAGCGTAGATTTATTGAATCATTATCATCATTTGCAAGACAATTTATTGGTTCAAATGAGAAGCCAGATGTAGATTCAATTGATGGTCTATCACCTGCGATATCAATCGATCAAAAATCAACATCACATAATCCACGTTCTACTGTTGGTACAGTAACTGAGATATATGATTATCTTCGTGTTATTTTTTCACGCGTAGGTACACCATATTGTCCTAATCACAACATTCCTATTTCTACATCATCAATAGATGAGATAGTAGATAAGATTATGTTAAAGCCTGAAGGTGCAAAATTGATGATTACATCTCCAGTAGTTTTTCGTGAAAAGGGAGAACACAAGGGTGTATTTGAAAAATATCTTAAAAAAGGATATGTTCGTGCTTTAGTAGATGGAGAGCTTCGTGAGCTTGATGAGGAAATACATTTAGAAAAAAATAAAAAGCATAATATCTATATTGTTATAGAAAGATTAAAGATGAAGGATGATGTCAGAAGCCGTGTTTTTGAGGCTTGTGATATCTCAATAAAGGAATCAGATGGCTATGTAGTTGTTTTAGAGGATGATAAAGAGGATTTCTATTCAACTGTTCATGCCTGTCCATATTGTGGATATTCACTTGCTACACTTGAGCCTAGATTATTTTCTTTCAATTCACCTCTTGGTGCTTGTCCTGATTGTAATGGACTTGGTAAGAATTTTAGAGTTTCACCTTCCCTTATTATCGATTATGAGCGCTCAATTAATGATGGTGCAGTAATTCCATATCGTAATCAAGAAGAAGGCAATTTAAGTGCAGCTGAATTAGCTATAACTTGTAAGCATTATGGTATCGATATGGATGTGCCATTTAAAAAATTATCTGCTAAGAGTCAAGATATTATTTTATATGGCTCACCAGATATTTTAGAATATAAATTAAAATCTAATACTGGTAGATATCATGAAAAGAAGGCAAGATTTGAAGGTATAGTTACATCATTTCAACGTAGATATGAAGAAACTACATCTGAATGGATTAGAGATTGGATTGAGAACTTCATGGTTGAAAACACATGTCCTACATGTGAAGGTAAGAGATTAAATCCAGGTGTTTTAAATATCTTTATTAATGATAAAAACATTAATGATATCTGTTCAATGTCAATTGAGGATTGTTATAAATGGTTTGATAATTTGAAATTATCAGAAGAAAAGATGATGATTGCAAAGCTTGCAATTAAGGAAGTAAAGGATAGATTAAGATTTTTAATAAATGTTGGGCTTGAATATCTAACACTTGCAAGATCTGCTGAAACCTTATCTGGTGGTGAGGCACAGCGTATTAGACTTGCAACTCAAATAGGCTCTCAGCTTACAGGTGTTTTATACGTACTTGATGAGCCATCAATTGGTCTACATCAAAAGGATAATCAAAGATTGATTAACACCTTAAAGCAAATGCGTGATTTAGGTAATACATTAATTGTTGTTGAGCATGATGAAGAGACAATGATGGAATGTGATCATTTAGTTGATATTGGACCTGGTGCTGGTGTACATGGTGGTGAGGTAGTTGCCCAAGGTACCCCACAAGAGGTTATGAATACAAAAGGATCAATTACAGGTGATTATTTATCAGGAAGAAAATTTATACCACTTCCTGATGAAAGAAGAAAATTATCTGGTAAATGGCTAACTATAAAGGGAGCTAAGGAGAATAATTTAAAAAATGTAACTGTAAAAATTCCTTTAGGTGTTATTACATGTGTTACTGGTGTATCAGGCTCTGGTAAATCATCACTTATTAATGAGTGTTTATATAAAAATGCCTATATGAAGATATATGGAACTAAAAAGATTGTTCCAGGTAAGATTGATAAGCTTGAAGGTCTTGAAAATATAGATCGTATTATTCATATATCTCAACAGCCAATTGGTAGAACGCCTCGTAGTAATCCTGCAACCTATACAGGCGTATTTGATGATATTAGAGATGTATTTTCTAAAACTAATGAAGCTAAGATAAGAGGATATGATAAGTCAAAATTCTCATTCAATGTAAAAGGCGGTAGATGTGAGGCCTGTGGTGGAGATGGTGTAAAGCGTATCTCTATGCAGTTCTTACCTGATGTTTATGTTCCTTGTGAGGTATGTAAAGGAAAAAGATATACATCAGAAGTATTAGATATTAAATTTAAAGATAAAAATATAGCTGATGTATTAGATATGAGAGTTGAAGAAGCGTTAGATTTTTTTGATGCTTTCCCTAAGATTAAAAATAATTTACAAACAATTTTTGATGTAGGCCTTGGCTATATTAAGCTTGGTCAATCATCAACTACCTTATCTGGTGGTGAGGCTCAAAGAATTAAGCTTGCTTATGAGCTACATTCTAAGATATCACCTAAAACATTATATATAATGGATGAGCCTACTACGGGTTTACATACAGATGATATTAAAAAATTAATGAATGTAATTAATAAGATTGCGGATGCTGGTGCTACAGTAATTATTATCGAGCATAATTTAAATGTTATTAAGCTTGCTGACTATATAATTGATATGGGACCTGATGGAGGAAATGCCGGAGGAGAGGTATTATATTCAGGTAGAGTCGAAGGAATAATTGATTGCGAAAAATCTTATACTGGAAAATATTTAAAAGATTTATTAAAATAGATATATAGTAGGTGATATTCATGTATAAACTAAAAGACTTAGAAAAATATGAATATTTTAAAGGAATTGATTTAAATTATGCCCTTGATTCATTAACAGGTACTTTAACAAGAAGAAATATTTTAGGATTTGCTAAAGATTTAATTGATAAGAAAACTCCATTTACTATGTGTATTATGGATGTTGACAATTTTAAATCTATTAATGATAACTTTGGTCATAAATGTGGTGATGAATGTCTAAATATGCTTGGTGAGTCCTTGATGAAATATGTTGGTGAGGATGGCTTAGTTGGACGCTTTGGTGGCGATGAATTTGTTATTATCTATTTTGGAAAGCATGATTATGATTCTATATATAAATATATTTTTGAAATGTTTATGTGTGGAAAAATTGTTAGAAAGAAAATCAAATTTGATAATCAAAGTGTATTCTTAACAGCGACCCTAGGCTGTGCAACATTCCCTGAGGATTCTGAAACCTATGATGAATTATTTACAGAGGTAGATAAAGCATTATATCGTGGTAAATCTAAAGGACGTAATTGCTTCATCATTTATGTTGAAGAAAAGCATAAAAATATCAATGTTTATGAAAAAGATGGCGAACAGCTATCTACTATGTTTAAAAAAATAAATAAGATAATAATTAATAATCAATTTGAATCTTTTAATAAAAAGATAGAAATGATTATGTCTTATGTATGTGAAGTTATAGGCCTTGATAGAGTAACCTATATAATGAGAAATAAGGAGTCTATAACAAGTGGAAACCAGGAGATACATAAAATTTATGATGATTGTATAGAATTGCTTGATAAATTTGTTTCAACTGATGAGGTGTATACTCCAGTTAATTTAGAATATTTAAGGAAGAGAAATCCTAAGGTGGATGCTTTCTTAAATGAAAGAAAATTAACTACATTTTCTGTATCTAAGGTTGCATATTATAAAAAGACATATGGTTATATTTTTCTTGCTGAATCACAAATTGAACGTATTTGGCAGGATAAGGATATTGCATTACTTATGTATTTAGATCGTGTAATAATGACCTTACATTTAGAAGAAGAAATTAATAAACAGTAAGATGTGGCTTAATGTATAAAGCATCTACTGGTTTTATGTTTGGTGCAATATTCTGCTTAATTGCTTTTTGAAAATTGGAAATATAAATATGGAATACTCCATCAAATTAAATTGACGGGGTATTTTTCTTTTTTATACTTCAACATTCTTTTTTCTTGATGTATAATCATAATAAGGTAAAGAGTAGGTATAATTATGTCAAATGTTGAATTAATTGTAAGAAAAACTGTATCACAATTTATTGAAAAAATGTTTAGATATAATGGATATGTATTCAATCACGATGAATATAAAAAAGTAGTATATAATGAACGTGAGCCATTAAATAATGAAGAAATAAAAATCAAAAGATATTATGATGCGTATATGTATCTTTTAAATAATTCTAAAAGTGTATTAGATAGAAGAATAACTAATACCTTTTATTATGTATTAAAAGAAGAAATAATAGACGAACAATTAAATAATAAAATAATTAATTCATATTTTTATTTATCAGAATACCCACCACTTGAAAAGGCAATATTATTTCATCAAGAAATAAAAGAATTACTTGTTAATTATGATAATTTAGATAAGATGATAATACCTTTAATGTTTTTAAATTATGTACTTGTAAAATATGATATACCTTCATTTAAATTAAGTATGGTTAATATTAATAAATATGAATCTTTATATGGTAAAAATGAATTAGCTTTATTTATATCTGAATTAATTGAGTATGATGAAGCATATACAAAAGAATATTTTGATAATTTAAAAGATATATCAATAAAAGATATTTATAACATAATTAAACAAGATGAAGAAATGCTTAAAACTAAATATTTTGTTAAAAATATTATATTGTATGGCTCTTATGCTAAAGGATTAAATAGACATGATTCTGATATTGATTTATTAGTTAAGCTAGATGAAGATTTACTTTATAATGATAGATTAAATATCGTAAAAGAATTAAAAGATTATTATACAAATATATTTAATCGTTTTGTTGATATAAGAGAAATAGGACAATATTTATCAGATGAATTTTTAAATGAGACAAAAGACATAAAAATAATATTTTAGAAGTAGGGGATGGTGTAATATGTCAAATGTAGGTTTAAAATCAAATTCAAAACAAATGAGGTATAAGGTTGGAAATGTAGATATTTATATTAATCTATGTAAAGCAGATAAGAATATAATTATTGATATTCCATTTTTTAGTACCAAATATCCATTTGATTATGACTTTGGTATTGTATACAATTATCAGAATAGAAATATAAATAATTCAAATTTTGGATATGGTGTGGATTATAAGATTCCGAAATTAAGATATATAGACACTTATCATTTTATTTATGTTGAAATGCCAGATCAAAGCATTTGGGAATACAATTATTCAAATGGAAGATATATTTGTAACACGGATAAATCATATATAGAAATTAACAATAATAAGCAATATCTTTATGATAAATATGGAAATGTATTCGAATTTAATAAATCATCTACTGATTATCCGACTAAAATTACACATTTTGATGGAAGAGAGATTTTACCATCTGTTACATCAACAGCAATTAATGGTTTTAATTTAGGGGCGAGTAATAGAACAGTTAGTTATACATTTTCCTTATCGAATGTTACTAATGCTAGTCTATCCCTTCAAGATATAGGAGTTAGTAGTTTAGTTAACTTTTATTATAATAGCAATAAGCTAACTCAATTAACTTATCAACCTTGTTCAGTTAAGCCAAACAATGTTTTCTTTTCATTTCAAGATAGTCTTATAGTGATTGAAGATAGAAATGCTGAAAAGGCTATTGATATTAGTATTAATGGTGATCAAATAGTTGTAACTGAAAAAAGTTTTATAAATAATACATTAGGTGGTACATTAGATGTTACAACAATTGATTATGGAGATTATAAAACTACTGTAACGGATAATTTTAGTAATAAGACATATTATTATTTTAATAATGGCATATCACTATATGAGTTTAGTACATTAACAAAATGTGCAAAGAATTATTACATTAATCCAACTACTGAATTACTAACATATGAAAGTGACTATTTCAAAGTAAAGACTACTGATACGATATCCTTAAATTCGTTTTCTACATCAGGAGTATCTATATCTAGTTATTCATGGTGGGGTTGGATATTTTCGTATTATGCACAATTTTTAGAAGAACCATATGTCATATCTGGTAGTGGATATTTGGCTTACAACAAGACTATCAATGGTGTTATGGATGATAATTACCAATTATCTATGTTTGTAAGAGTAAATAGTGTTGGAAGCTTTAATGTACAGCTATTAAATTCAAACACTGTACTTGCAGAACAATCCATTAGAAAGACAACTTCTGATAGTGAATTTGAGCTTATTACAATAGGGCTTCATCTTACAACATCAGTTAGTGTATTAACAATCAAGATTATTACAACAAATGCCAATGTAGATGTTAGTACAATTAGACTTGTTAAGAAGAAGTTTGGTACATATTATAACTATGATTCAAACAACAATTTAACATCAACTTTGTCGGCTAATGGAACAACTACATATACATATAATTCATATAATCAGGTTTCAACAATTACATATCCAATTGGTAAGACTGTTACATTAACATATGATAATACATTAAAAGATAAAATATCTAAAATAGAAGATAATACAAATAGAGAAATTGATTATACATATGATTCATCAAATCATAATATTTTAACTAAAACTAAAAAATCAAGCTTGGCTACTAGGTGGGTAAAGACTTCTAGAACATATAATGCAGCATATGATCTAGCAACCACATCAGATGAATTAGGACATACAATTAGTTATTCATATAATAATCATTTGTTACAAACAATCACATACCCATATGTAATAACTGAGAATATGTATTATAATAATAATTATCAGCTTTCAAAAATAATAAAGGGAGCTGGAATGGTTGAATATGAATACAACAGTGATTTAGTCTTAAACAAGATAAAGACAAGTGGAACTACAAACATTGATAAATCATTTGATAATAGTGCAAACTTAAGTGAAGTTGATTTTTTTGGCTTAACTATTAATAAATATACATACAATAATAAAAATCAAATTAGTGAAATAAAATATGGAACTAATAGTGATAAGACAACTATTACATATAATTCTAATTCCAAAATTAGTAATATTAAGCATTATGATACAAGTAATGTTTTGAAACAACAATATAACTTCACATATGATAACTTAGGTAATTTAATACAAAAAGATTATTTAGATACTAATAATTCAACAATTACATATGCAACATACACGTATGATGAAGATGGTAGAGTTAAAACAAACACTTCAGCAAATTTAGAATATAGATATAATACTTATGATGATATAACAGTAAAGAAGATTGAACAATTTAGTTTAAAATATTTATCATTTGATAAGACATTTGAAACTACAAGTACAAGCTTATATAACAAAAGATTAGATACATTTAATATATTCCCTTTAAATAGTGATTTAATATCATTAAATGGTAATTATAGACCATATAAGTTTGAAACTGAAAATGGCTATAAAACATATGAATTTAGAGATAATTTTAACAGTAATGCCTTTAGATGTTATAACACTAATTTGGCATACCAGTTTGGTTTTTCAGCAACTGGTACAATGATGATAAAGCTAGATTTAGTATCACTTGGCTCAGCATATGTTTTCGCCAATTATGATAATTACACATCATCTAATAAGATAATTGTTGAATTATCTGGAAGTAGTGTATATTTAACCGTTAATAATAATACATATAGTACAGGATTATATGTATCAACAGGATTAAACACAATTGCCTTATCATTTGATGAAAGTATAACAACTAATTCAAGTATGACTACTAGAAATAAATACATAAGAGTATATGTTAACGGTAGTACATATGAAAAGAATGTGCAAATCTCATCAAGCTTTTCAGCTATGACAACCTATATTGGTAGATCAAGTGGTGGCAATTATAAATTAAATGGCTATGCTAGAAATCTAGCAATAAGAGAAGCATACACATCTGATTCAACATTATCTTCAGTTGATACAGACTTAGATATAAAGAGTATGTCTCTTAGCCAAGATAAGCTAGATAGACTTAATGTTAAAAAGATTAAGCATGGCTCATCTGTAGTATTTACACAAGGATATAATTATTTAAATAACACAGATGGACTAGGTACATCTAATATTGTTTCATCAGAAATTATTTCGACAAATAATAATTCTACTACAAGAACATATACATATGATTTATTGAATAGAATAACTGCCATAAGTGATAGTTTGTTTGGTAACCATTCATATGAATATGATTATCGAGGTTTTTTAACATCAGAAACATCTCTTGGTTATACACTAACTTATACATATGATGATAATGGAAATATAAAAACAATTCATGATAGTAGAACAAATACAACCATTAACCTAGTGTATGATCAAACATATAAAGATAGATTAGTAACATTTGATGGAAATAATATTTCATATTCATCAACATCGCCTGGTAACCCAACATATTATTATAATAATGGTTATACATTTGAAGGGAAACAATTAGTACATCTTCAAAAATATAATAACGGAGAATATAAAGATATTTATTATCAATATAATGATGAAGGATTAATTGTTAAAAAAACAATTGACTATACATATACTGATGATACTGAACCACATACAGAAGTAACATATTATTATTACGAAGACGATAAATTAGTAATAGAAGATAAAGGGTACTTATTTATAGAATATTTATATGATTCAAATGGTAATCTATATGGATTTATAAGTAACAATAACTTATACTATTACATAAAAGATATACTAAATAATATCATTGGAATAGTTAATTCAAGTGGTAACCTAGTAGTTAGATATGATTATGATGCGTATGGATATGATGTTAGATCTTATGGTAGCTATATCTATAATCCATTTAAATATAAAGGATATTATTATGATAGTGATGCAGAATTATATTATTGTAAATCAAGATTCTATAATCCGTTATTCCGTAGATGGATAAATAACGATGATATAGAAAACATTGATGAAAGAAATGTTGGCTGTGTAAATCTATATGCATATTGTAATAATAATCCTGTGATGTATGTGGATCCTAGTGGAGAAATGCCAACATGGCTAAAATTCACAATTGGTGGAATAGTCATTGTTGCGTCAATTATTGCCATTCCATTTACTGGTGGTGGTTCCTCAGTTTTTGTTCCTGTAGCACTAGGAGCAACTGCTGGTGGAGCAGCAGGCATGTTTAGTGGATTTTCATTTAATGATAGTGGCTTTAATTATGACATTGATAAGGCTTCCACAGGGTTTATGTTTGGCTCAATATTCGGGGCAGTTTCTGGTATGTCTGGAGCAACATTGAGTATGACTACAGGGCTGACAGCAGAATCGATGATTTATAGAGGTGTTATGGTTGGAGTTGATGGCGTTTTAAGCATATGTAACTATTTGTCGCAAAATGCAATAAATGGATCAATTGATGAAATTACGATTATTGGTGTTGTTATATCCTTTAGTGGTGGGTTACTGAACTTTTGCAATCCAATAAGTAGATTTATTGATGGTTTTATAAATCCACTTATTGGAAGTGAATTCGCTTGGGGATATGACCAGGTAAGAAATAGTATAATCAAAAAGAAAAAAATGGGGTAAAAGCATGAAAAAATATGAAAATATAATTGTTTTATTTAAAACAACAGTTTTATTCTTTGTGATTGTTTCTTTGGCCGTTTCATTGCTTATTATATTTGTAAGTGAGACAACAAATATAGTTGATAAAATTGTTCCAGTTTTAACGTTATTGGCTTTGGACTTTATTATGCTTTTTGTAACCGTAAAATGTGGTTTTTTTACCACTTATTATTCAAATGATATTGTTGTTCAAAAGCTATTCTTTAAAACAAAGAAAATTGTTGTTAGTGATATTAAAACAATAGTCTTTACTAGAAACGTTTTTATTTTATTGAAAGAGACTCCAATTATTTCTGATTCAAAGAGCTCACGCGAAATAGTTTCAACGTTTAAAAAAAATATTATAATAACTTTGGGACAAAATGATGAATTACTTGTAATACTATCAAGATGTGACAATGTTAATATTATACTTTGTAAGCCATTTAAGGACTTACAAACTAAAATCAACAGGTATTTTTCATAAATGTTTTTTATGAAATAACTAAAAATATGGTTGAACAGTTAAGAAGAAAATATGATTTTTAAAATCTAGCAACAGTGATTAAAATAGAAAATCCTAGTAATAGGATTTTTTATTTTGTGTTTTATTTGTTTTGAAAACACGGAAAAATGTGGTATAATTAATTGATTTTTTTAAAGGAGCATTTTATGAAAAAAATATTAGTTAGTAAAATCGCTAAAGAAAATGGTTTAGAATTACTTGCAGGTGAGGCTGGGCTTAATGCTACAGTAAGCATTGAAGAAATCTCAAGACCTGGTTTGGAATTCACTGGATTCTTTAAATATTTTGATCCAAATAGATTAGTATTAATCGGTTCTAAGGATGCTGCATTTTTGGATACTTTAGATAAAGATACTATTTCAAAGAATGTAGAAGAAATATTTAAAAGAAAGCCTCCAATTATTGTTTTTTCTAAGAATGTTATAATTAATCCAATATTCTCTGAAATGGCTGAAAAATATGGTGTGGCTATATTTAGATCAGGATTAAGAACTACTCAAACATCATCTAAGCTATATACTTACTTACAAGATAACCTAGCTGAAAGAATTAGTGTACATGGTACACTTATGGATATTAATGGTATGGGTACATTAATTATAGGTAAGAGTGGTATCGGTAAATCTGAGACTGCCCTAGACTTAATTAAAAGAGGTCACCAATTAATAGCCGATGATCTAGTAGAAGTATTTGAGCATGAACCTGGTAACCTACTTGGTGAAGCTCCAAAGGTATTAAAAAGATATATTGAGATTCGTGGTATCGGTATAGTTGATGTAGTTGCGATGTTTGGTGCGGCTGCCTATAGACCTAGAAAGAGTGTAAAGGTAGTAATCGAGCTTGAAACATGGGATGATAGGAAGAACTATGATCGTTTAGGGCTTGAAAATTATACTTCTAAATATTTCAATACTGAAATACCTAGAAAGGTAATTCCAGTATTACCTGGTAGAAACGTGGCACTACTTGTTGAATCTGCCGCAATGAATGAAAAACTAAAGCTACTAGGACATGATACATCTATGGAATTTATTGATAAGATAGATGCCCACGCATCTAGAAAAGGAGATTTAGAGGATGAATAATTTCTTATATTATACAGGTGAACCAACTAAGATTTTAGGTGGTCTTACTATGTATGCAGTAATGATATTAATTGGTGTTGTTATTGCGGTTATATTAATGGTACAGGAAGGAAAGAAGATTGGTGTTAAATCAGATGATATCTATCTAGCAATGATTATTGGTCTTCCTTTAGGTATTATCGGTGCTAGATTATGGTTCGTATTATTTAATACATCATTATTCCCTGATTTTGCATCTATACTAGGCTTTAGAAACGGTAAATTTGAAGGCTTATCTGGCCTTGGTATTCAAGGTGGATTTATCTTAGCCTTTATCTTTGTTGTAATATATTGTCGTATTAAGCGTATTAGCTTACTTAAGATGATTGATTTAATGGCTCCTGGTATGTTAATTGCCCAAGTATTTGGTAGATGGGGTAATTTCTTTAATCATGAATTATATGGACCAATTGATGGAAGTGGCTTTGTAAAATCAATTCCAGTTATTGGTGATATGATGTTTATTGATGGCGAATATCGTCAGCCAACTTTCTTATATGAATCAGTATTGAATTTAATTGGCTTTGCCATAATGTTAGTTTTAAGAAGAAAATTCAAGAAGCTTAGAACTGGTGACTTGATGGCAGGATATCTTGTATGGTATGGTTCAGTTAGAATCTTCACTGAATCATTAAGACTTCAAAGTGGTGTTAGTGAACCACTTATGATAGGACCTGTTCCAGTATCTATTTTAACAAGTGTTATATTTATAGTGGCTGGTATATTATTCTTTATCCTAAAAAGAGTATTACCACTTATCGACTTTAAACAATATAAAAAAGAAGTGCCTACATATACAGAAGGTAATAAATTCTTATTCAATTTAAAGAAATGTTATATTGTTACAACTAACAGATTAAAATATGAGATGAAAAACATTCCACAAGATTATTATTTAGATATTATTAGTGGAACTAAAGAACATAAATTTGATGGTATCATCTTTGATTTAGATGGAACAATTCTAGACTCTAAAGCATTAATTGATGAGAGTGTAATTTATGTATTTAAGAAGTTTAGACCAGAATATGAATTAACTGAAGATGAAATTGATTCATTCTTTGGACCAACTTTATATCAATCTTTTTCTAAATATGCTAAGGATGAACAAGAAATCAATGATATGATTGCTTGTTATCGTGAATTTAATATTCCTAACCATGATGAATATGTAAAGCCATTCCCTGAAGTTAAGTTAACTTTAACTAAACTTAAAAAGATGGGATTTAAGCTAGGTGTTGCATCATCTAAGAAGACTGATTTAGTTAAAAGAGGATTAGAGATTTGTGATGTAGCTGATTTATTTGATTCTATAGTTGGTTATGAGGAAGGATTAAATCCAAAACCAGCACCAGATTCAATTTTAAAAGCTAAAGAGGAAATGGAATGTAAGAATGTCATTTATGTTGGTGACACCCTAAATGACATCTTAGCTGCCAAGGCTGCCGGTGCATATGCTGTAGGTGTTTTATACATTAAGCATCCTGAGGTTATGCTAGAAGCTAAACCAGATAATGTTATTAATAGATTATCTGAATTAATTAAGATGGTTGAAGAATAAAATGAGCTTTACAACTGATTTAAAAGAAGAATTAATAACTTTAAAAAATAATTCAAAAGAAGAAGATTTATTTGAGCTTGAAGGCATTATTCGTTTATCAAGTGAAGTATTCTTACTTCCTTTGAAATTAGAAATTACTTTAAACAGTAAATCTTTAGTTAGATTAGTATTATCACTTTTGAAAAAATATTTTGATATTGAATATGAATTAATATCTAAAATAGTTAATAGATTCAATAAGAAAGAATCTTATACTATATCTATTACTAAGGGTGCTAAAGAGATTATTGATACATTCCATCTAATAGATGATAAGATTAAAAATGAAAATGATAATCCTGAGCATTATAAACAATTTATTCGTGGAGCATTCCTAGCTAAAGGTAGTGTAAATGATCCAGCAGGAAAGAATAGCCATTTAGAGATTGCAAGTAGTGAAAGTGGAGATATAATCTTTATCCAAGGATTACTTGTTGATTATGATTTAAATGCTAGAATATCTAAGCGTAATAATTATTTAGTTTTATATCTAAAATCAATTAGTGAAATAGGAAGCTTCCTATATCTTATAGGTGCTACCTCAATAATGGAATATTATGAAAATACCATTATTCAAAAGGAAATAATTGCGACAGCTAAACGTAGTGTTAACTTGGATATTGCTAACCAAACTAAGACTAATAATACTGCGCATGAACAGCTTAGATATATTCAAATTGTTGAAGAAAATTATAAGCTAGCAGATTTAGATGAGCATATTATTGAAACGATGAATTTAAGAAAGCTATATCCTGAATATTCTCTTTCAGAGCTTTTGGATGTAGTGCATGATAATAGTGATCCATATTTGACAAAATCTAGACTAAATCATCGTTTTAGAAAAATTAAAACATTAGCGCAAGAAATCTTAGAAATAAAATCAAACAAATAATTGATTACATTGATTTTTTGTGCTAAAATAACAAAGCGTTTATAAATTAATCCATAGGATTAAATTAAAGGAGATAAATATGGCAAAGATAAAGAAAAAAAGAGTATCAAATGTAGCCACTAAAAACCAAAAGAAGGATAACTGGTTTATAAGACTACTTCACAATAAAATCTTTTTAATTTGTGGTGGTATCGTATTAGTTGCAGGTATTACACTAGCAATAGTACTTCCAATTGTAATATCAAACAGCAAGACTGAATATAAGTTACCTGATTACTTTGGTGAAACTCAAACTTATAAGGTTGGCGACAAAGATAATGAAGTTAAATTCACAAAGATTAATTACTCAGGTGTTCTAGAGCATACAAATGCTAATGATGGTACTTATGAAGATCCTAAGATGTTTAAGGATTATGTAATTGTATTTGCTACAGACCTTTCAGCATTCCATCCAAAGAAATACACTGATGCGAATGGTGAATCACAAGATGCTAATACAAACCATCAAGAAGCTTTCAATGACTTAATTCAACTTCAATATACAGTTAATAAATATAATGAAACTGGTGATAAGAAAGTTGCATTATATATCGTAGATACTAAGAGTGCTACTGGTAGCGAAAATGTTGGTATTTTAACAAATACTAAATTTGGTGGATCTGAAAATGGTTCTGATGTATTATTCTTCATGTATACAGCTGATGGCTTAAAGAAGAACTTCAAGGAATCTGCAACAGTTTCTAACAACTTATATTCAAATACTTATGATTCAACATTAAGAACTGCAGTAGATAATGTTATCAATTACATCAATGAATATGTAACTGGTAATAAAGAAGAATATAAAGAAAACAATTAATAGAAGGCTTAGGCCTTCTTTTGTTTAAAAAGGGAGTAAAAAAATGGAAAATGTATTAAACGAAAGTGTCATTAATGATTTAGCTACTAAGCTAAATATCAAGGTTGATAGCATTAATGCCGTACTATCAATGCTTGCTGAGGATAAAACTGTAGCCTTTATCGCTAGATATCGTAAGGAAGCAACTGGTGGTCTTGATGAGGAAGTAATTCGTACTATTTCTGATGAGTATGAATACTCATTAAACCTTTTAAAAAGAAAAGAAGATGTAATCCGTCTAATTGAAGAAAAAGGATTAATGAATGATGAATTAAAAGAAAAGATTATGGCTGCCTCTAAATTAATTGAGGTAGAGGATTTATATCGTCCATATAAGGAAAAGAAAAAGACAAAAGCTACTGAAGCTATTGTCTTAGGCTTAGATGGACTTGCTGATATAATGATGAAGAATTATCAAAAGGGCGACCGCGATTTCTTTATTAATCCATTTTTAAATGATAAAGTACCTACAAAAGAAAAAGCATTAGAGCTTGCTAAATACATTATTGCTGAACGAATTAGTGATGAAGCATCATATAGAGAATATATTAGAGATAAAGCTTTGATCTATGGTACTATTAGCTGTAAGAAAAAGAATAACGATAATGACCCTGAAGAAAAATATAAAAATTATTATGAATCATCTGAAAATATTTCAAGAATTAAACCTCATAGACTTCTTGCCATAAATAGAGCAGAAAATGAGGATGTTATTAGTGTTAAATTAGAATTACAGCCAGAGCGTGATATAGATTATTTAAAATATCGTGTTACACATAACCGTGAATCATTATTTAAACCTGAAATAATTGAGGCTATTGAGGATTCATATAAGAGATTAATTGCTCCATCAATTGCTCGTGAAATTAGAGCAATTAAAAATGAAGAGGCAGAGACTCAAGCTATTAAAATATTTGCTATGAACCTAAAGAATCTTCTAATGCAACCACCAATAAAGGGTAAGGTAGTATTGGGTGTTGACCCTGCCTTTAGAACAGGTTGTAAGCTAGCAGTTATATCACCATCATCTAACGTACTTGAAATTAGTGTAATCTACCCTAATGAAAAGAGAAAAGATAGTGATGTAGACCCTAAGCTGGTTGAAATCTCTAAAAAGACAATTGTTAATTTAATTAAGAAATATAATGTTGATATCATTGCTATTGGTAATGGTACAGCAAGTAGAGAGACTGAAGCATTTATTGCTGAAGTAATCCAAGAAAATAAATTAGACACTAAATATGTAATTGTAAGTGAGGCTGGTGCATCAGTTTATAGTGCATCTGAAATTGCAATTGAGGAATTCCCTGATTTAACAGTTGAAAAGAGAAGTGCTATTTCAATTGCTAGACGTATCCAAGATCCACTTGCTGAGCTTGTTAAGATTGATCCTAAATCAATTGGTGTTGGTCAATATCAACATGACGTTACAGAATCAAAATTATCTAAATCGCTTGATGATGTTGTAACTGACGCAGTTAACCATGTAGGTGTTAACCTAAATACTGCATCTGTATCACTATTATCATATGTATCAGGCTTAAATAAGACAGTATCTAAAAACATCATTGCTTATCGTGAGAAAAACCACAAGTTTAAATCTCGTGATGAATTGAAGGATGTTGCCAAAATGGGACCTAAGACATATGAACAATGTGTTGGTTTCTTACGTATCATCGATGGCGATAATAAGTTTGACGCAACATCAATCCACCCAGAAAGCTACGGCTATGCTTATAACATTTTAGGCTTGATGGGAGCTAATGATTTTGAACTAGGTTCACCAGAAATGGTAGAAGCAGTTGAAAAATTTGATAAGAATATAGCCCTTGAAAAGCTAGGTATAGATAAATATACCCTAGATGACATATTAGAAGCTTTTAAGGCCCCTAAACGTGATATACGAGACTCTTATGAGGGATTGAAGCTTCGTAGTGATATAATGCACTTTGAAGATGTTAAGGTAGGAGATGAATTTGATGGTACAGTTCGTAATGTAATAGACTTCGGTGTATTCGTTGACTGTGGTGTTAAATATGATGGCCTTGTACATATCTCTAAGATGTCTAAAAATAGAATTAATCACCCATCTGACTTGGTAGGTGTAGGTGATAGTGTTCATGTTAGAGTAATCGATATTGATTATGATAGACATAAGATGGGGCTTTCAATGCTAGAAACTGATTAAAAATAAAAATGGGACAGTTCAAATTGCCCCATTTTATTTTGTCTATAATTCAACATCTCCATTATCACAATGTATAACATTAGTAATAAATGAACTATTCCAACCAAACCACTTTTCAATGGATTCCCACTGTCCTTTTGTGCCTTCGTAAGTAAGATTTTTAACTGATTCACAACTTGAGAATATATTAGCTTGTATTTTTGATAGTGAATTGTTTATTGTTAAATTTTCAATGCCTTTACACCCATAAAATGCCCAACTTTCCAATTCTGTTAAACTATTAGGAAGTTTTATATCTTTTAATTTGATACAATTGTTAAATGCACTTTCTCCAATTTTTGTAATAGAATCTGCAAGGGTAATGTCTAATAATGATTTACAATTCATAAATGTTCTTGCACCTATGCTAGTTAAATTCTTTGGCATAGCTATTTTTTTAAGTGAATAGCATTCCATAAATAAGAAGTCTGCTAATTCAGTTATGGTATCTGGCAATGTGACTTCTATTAATTCAATACAGTTTTGGAACGCTTGCTTACCTACTGAAGTAACACTGTTTGGTAACACAATCTTTTCTAATTTTTTACAGTTACTAAAGGCTGCAATGCCAATCGAACTAACACCATCTTGAATTTCAATCTTTTTAATTGATTCAAACCCAATAAATGCATAATCTCCAATAGAAGTAGTTGTATTTGAAATAACTATTTCATCTAATAAATTATATGTGTTTTCATTTTTAGACACTGTGCCATTTTTATCTAATATATAGTAATTATTTGCAAAAAACATTGGGTTTGAAGTTGGAGAATAAAAAACAATATTACACCAATCATTCAAATTACCATTATAATATACATTTTTCAAAGATGTACAATTTGCAAAACTTTCCCAAGTAATTTCGTATATAGATTTTGGAATAGTAATACTCTCAAGGGAAGTACAATCAGAAAAAAGACTAGCTATTGAAAGAATATTATCTGGTATAACAATATTCTTGAGTGAAGTACATCTAGCAAATGCATAATCGCCAATAAAGGTTATGCTATTTGAAATGTTGAAATCAGCTAACGATGTGCATCCATAAAACGCTTCACTTCCGATTTTTGTGACACTGCTTGGGATATCTATATTTGTAATTGCTGTACAATGTTGAAACATTGAATCTGGTATGTTTTCTAATCTGTTTGGCAATGTTACATGTTTTAGCGCTATGCAACTTCCAAACACACCAGATTCGATTGTTTTAACAGAGTTAGGAATTTCAACTGTTACAAGATTATAGCAGCTAGAAAAAGCAGATTTACCAATCTTTTCGATTGTATTAGGAATTGTTATTGATTCTAATGCTGTTAGTTCAAATAGTGAATCAGAAATTGATGTCATTGAACTTGGTATTGAAAAATTAGAAAGAGATTGACATCTTGAAAAAGCATGGCTTCCTATACTTTTTACACTGTTTGGAATAGTAATATTTTTTAATGAAAAGCAATCGCAAAATGCGTACGAACCAATTTCAGTTAATGAATCCGGTAAAGTGACATTGTCTAGCTTTGTACAACCGTAAAAGGCGTTAGCCATTATGTTTTGAACTCCATTTGATATGTTAATAGTTTTTAAATTTTGTGCTCCTTGAAAAGCACATTCACAAATAGTCTTTACACTACTTGGAAGAAATACACTTTCTAATCTCTCTAGAGAATTAAATTGGAATGCTCCAATGCTTTTAACAGTATTTGGAATGACAAGGTCTATTAGTGGCTTATAATGTTTATTATTAAATATTAGTGCTGAGTTTTCATCTAATATAAACAATGTTTTTTTATCTCTAAAAAGTGACTCAACAAGTGAGATATTGCACCAGCTTTCAATTGTTCCATTATAGTAAATACTTTTTAATTCAGTGCAAGAGGTAAAAGCACTCTCCCCTATGCTTGTGATAGTTTCTGGTATCAAAATGCTAGATAATGAAGAATCTCTAAAAAAGGCACTATTAGCAATTCTAGATACAACCTTACTATTATAACTTGAAGGAATTATTATCTCTTTTGAGGTTGATTGTTCGTTTGACTTGACTTCATAAGTGTCGTCTTCAAGTAATGTAAATACTAAATCTTGATTTATTTGTTCAGTAGTTGTAGTTTGAGTAGTTGGCTCAATTATTGATGTAGCTGGCTCTTTAGTTGAATTGCAGGCAAACAACTGCGTTAATAGGCATGTGAATATTAATATTAGTATAAAAAATTTTGCTTTATCTTTCATAGTTACTCTCCATCATTATAATTCTATAAAAATATTATAGCACAAAAATAATAATGCACGACTTATTAAATAAAAATTAATAATACTTTTTGTGAATTAAGATAATTATTTCTACCTATATTAGTATGAAATCTACCTTAATGCTTTTTTGATAATCTTTTTTCAGCATTTTTTTATTTATTTACTAAATAAAAATTGTTTTTTGACTTAAGATATATTATTATATAATATATACATTTTTGTTATAAGGGGGCATAACTATGGATGTCAATTTTGAAAAAGGAACTGTAACAATATTTGGTAAATCTACTAAGCTTGATACTATCATAAATAAGTTCGCTCAGCTTAGTGGTGAACAAGTATATTACTTTTTGAAAATAAGAGGAGTATTAGTTCCAAAATACATTAATGTACTCGCACTAAGAAGTGTATTGAATACTCAAATTAAGTATTTGAATTCTAATTCACTTTCTAGTGATTATTTTGTTAGATTACAAAACTATAAATATTTTTCTGAAGAGCTTTTATACAATCTATTTTTGAAGATTGCGAATACAAAAGAATGCTTCAATGAATATCGTTATAATTTATTCAAAATCATGCTGGACAATTATGCTGCCCTAGGATTTTCTGATGCTGATTTAAATCACATTAGAGAATTACCAAAGAGTCCAACAGAACCATTTGAAAAATATTACAAATACATTTCTAGAACATTAGCAGATCAAGATAATACATTTGATGGTATGGATACTGAAACATTACATGCTAATCTAGACTCTATAGCAACTCTTAAGGAAATTAGACAAATTGCTAGAAAATATCGTCTAGATATGCCAGAGAAGCTTGAAAGCGAAGATATGGCTAAGTTCGTTGTATATAAACTTACAAAGCGTGGTAAAGGCTATACAGCATCATTAAGAGAATTATCTTCAATGACTACATCTGAAATTGAAAAATATGCAAGTAGACAAGGCATATCAATTTCGTCAAATATGCGTAAGAGTGAAGCAGCTGATTATTTATTCTATTTAGCTGATGGCCTAGTATTTGAAAGAAGTACAGTTGGCAAATTAGAATCTGATGTTCCACCACTAGACTTCAAGGTTGATATGAAGGCAGTTAATCCATTTGGTAGAGGACCTGTTAAGAAGGTTATCTATTATGCTGGTGATGATGCTGAGGAGGATATAGAAAGATTCAACTTTAACGCAGAAGAGACTAAGAAGACTGCTGAGCCTGAACGTGAATGTGTAATTAGCTACGATGGACTAGGCTTCGAACTTGAAAATGATCCAATCGTTGATGATTTAATTCGTGGTTTTGCTTCCCTTAGCGGTAAGCAAGTAAAAGAAATGCTGGAGATGCGTGAGATTAAGATTCCTAGAAGAATTAACCTATATGCACTATATAGCGTATTAAATGAAAGAATTAAATTTGTTAAGTCTAATCAATTATCAAATGACTATTTCATTAGACTTCAATATTATAAAAACTTCTCAGAAGAACAATGCTTCAATCTATTTACAAAGATTTGTAAGGATCCTGAATCATTCTTTGCATATAGATATAATTTCTTCAAGTTGATTATCTTAAATAACATCAGCCTAAAGATAACTTTAGATGAGTTTGTTTATGCAAGAAATCATAAGACTGAAGAAATTGAAGACTTTGCAAAATATTATTCTTTAGTTTCTAGTGAGTTAGTTGATCAAGAAGGTAGCTTTGATGGTATCGATAAGGATACATTCAAAGTAGTTATTCCTGAAAGTGCTCCAGCAACTGAGATTCGTCAAATTGCTAGAAAGCATGGAGTAGTTATTCCATCTAGATTAAATAAAGACCAATTAATTTCATATATTGAAGAATTTATCAAGAATAGTCCAAAGAATTTTAAGATTGATAAACCATTTAATGAAATGACATTAAAGGATCTTGATGAATTCTGTGAAGCTCATAATATTAATGTTAGTGCGGCTTTAACAAAGACTGAAATAGTTAATTATCTATTCTTCTTATTAAGAAATGATGTTAACAAATCTCAAATTAAAGAAATATATATTTCAAAGGAATTCATACCACTTGATTTCACTGTTGATTTGGACAGTGTTGATCCATTTGGTAAGGGCGAAGGAGTTAAAGTAATTCATTACAATGGTGAAGACTTAGACACTTACCGTGAAGAAATAATTCCAATGATGCCTCTATTCTTCGTTGATGATTCATATTTCAATATTGATACATTCGATTGGGATGAATTCAATAAGTCACAAGATACATCACTTCTTGATGGTGATGATGAAGACTTAGATAAGCTTGGTGAAGAAGACGAAATTGCTGAAGCAGTAGAGGTCGAAGATGAAGATGATGAAGGCCTTGAGGATTTAGAAACTGAGGAAGAGGAAGCTCTTGAAGAAGAATCTGAAGAAGAACCTGTTGAGGAAGAGCCAGCTCCAGAACAACCTGTTGAAGAAGCTCCAGTTGAAGAACCAACTGAAGAACCTGTCCCTGAAACTCAAGTTGAAGAAAATGCTGAAGAGCCAAAGGTTGAAGAGCCTCAAGAAGAAAAACCAGAGGAACCAGAGAAGGCTGAAGAACCAGCTTCTGAAACTCCTGAAGAGGCAGAAGAATCTGAAGATGAAGAAAAGAATATAGAAATAAATGATTTAGCTGAGAATGATTTATATGATTCTAAGAAGTTAAATAAATTAAAAAAGAGTAAAAAGCCACTTGTAATAGGCTTATCAATCGGTGGTGTATTAGTAGCTGCCGGCGCAACATTAGTTGTATTAATGATACTTGGTATATTGTAGTAAATAAGGTGATTGTTTTGGGTGATGTTAAATATTCTCCAATGATTGAGCAATATTTAGAAATAAAAAATGCATATAAAGACTTTATCGTCTTTTTCCGCTTAGGCGACTTTTATGAATTATTCTTTGATGATGCTAAAATAGGATCGAAGGAATTAGAATTAGCCTTAACTGGAAAAGATGCTGGTCAAGAAGAGAGGGTACCTATGTGTGGGGTGCCTTTTCATGCTGCAGACACATATATTGAAAAGATGGTTTCTAAAGGCTATAAGGTTGCAATTGTTGAACAAATTGAAGACCCAAAGGAAGCAGTTGGTATAGTAAAAAGAGGAGTAGTAAAAATTGTTACTCCTGGTACTATTGATTCTGGCCTTGATGAGAAAAGCAATAACTATATTGCATCAGTTCATCAAAACAGACGTAATTATTTCCTAGCCTATGGTGATATATCTACAGGTGATAATTATTTAACAGTATTTAAAAATGTTAATGAATTAAATATGGAATTAACATCACTTAATGTTAAGGAAGTAATCGTATCATCTGAATTCAATAATAAGATAGTATTTGATTATCTAAAGATGAATGAGATAGTTGTATCTTATGAAGATAAGGTAGAGCTACCTACATCTATGAATAAATATATCGCAACACTTGAAGATGATTATAAGCTTGTTGTAAGTAGATATATCAATTACTATATCGACACACAAAAGGTTATTCCAACTCACTTTAAACCATTTATCATTTATGATTCAGATAAATATTTAAAGCTAGATGCCTTCACAAAGAAGAATTTGGAATTAACTGAAACATTAAGATTAAAAAGTAGAGTAGGATCTTTATTAAACTTAATTGATAAAACTAATACAGCCATGGGCTCAAGAATGTTACGCCACTGGCTTGAAAAACCACTAGTTGAAGAAGATAAGATTAACGAAAGATTAGATTTCGTTGAGATATTGAATACAAATTATATTGTAAGAGAAGATTTGAAATCTTCTTTTAAAAATGTATATGACCTAGAAAGAATCATAGGTCGTATCGCTTCTAATTCAGCTAATGCTAAAGATTTAGTATGGCTAAGAAGAAGCTTAAATGAAATCCCTAATATTGTTAACGCATTATCTTGTCTTGATAATCCAAGCGTTAATAAGCTTGTAGAGGATATTAATCCTCATGAAGAATTAAGAGAACTATTAAATCGTTCACTAGTTGAGGATCCGCCACTATCTGTAAAAGAAGGTGGATTAATCAAGGAAGGATATAATAGTCAGCTTGATGAAATTAAAAACATTGCCAACAATGGTAAGAATTTCATTGTTGATTATGAGCGTGAGCAAAAAGAAAAGACTGGTATTAAGACATTAAAGGTTGGCTACAACAAGATTGTTGGTTATTTCATTGAAATATCTAAGGGTGCAATTAAAGATTTACCTCCTGATTGTAATTATGAAAGAAGAGCTACACTTGTTAATAGTGAAAGATTCATCTCTCCAGAATTAAAAAGATTTGAAGAGATGGTTATAGGAGCTAAAGAACAAATTGAAGGATTAGAATATGAATTATTTTGTCAAATTAGAAATGAAGCTTCTAAATCAATTGATACAATTCAAGAGCTTGCTGATATCATATCAACAATCGATTCATATGTATCACTTTCTGAAGTGGCAACTAAATTCAATTATGTAAGACCTACATTTAATCATAACCGTGAAATCAACATTGTTGATGGTAGACACCCAGTGCTTGAGAATTTAATCAAAAGTGATTACATCGTTAATGATGTAGTAATCAATAAATATAACATGATGTTAATTACAGGTCCAAATATGAGTGGTAAATCTACTTATATGAGAATGTTAGCATCCATTGTTATACTTGCTCAAATAGGTTCATTTGTACCTGCTAAGGTAGCTAATTTAACAATCTTTGATTCAATATTCACTCGTATTGGTGCATCTGATGACTTAACATCATTCCAATCAACATTCATGGTTGAAATGATTGAAACTAATTATGCATTATCAAATGCAACTAAGGATAGCTTAATTTTATTTGATGAAATTGGTAGAGGTACAGCAACCTATGATGGTATGGCACTTGCTCGTGCAATCTTAGAATACATTCATGAAAAGATTGGGGCAATTACATTATTCTCTACCCATTATCATGAATTAACTGTTCTAGAAGGAAAACTAAAGAGACTTAAGAATGTTCATGTTGAGGCTAAGGAACAAGCAGGCGGTATCACATTCTTACATAAGGTTAAGGATGGCGCAACTGATAAGAGCTACGGTATTAATGTAGCATCTCTTGCTAATCTACCTAAGTCACTAATTGAGCGCAGTAAACAAATTCTTGAATCACTTGAGGCTGATTCATCTAAGAAGAAAAATATGACTCTAGATTTATTCAATTTTGATTCATATGAAGAAGCTGAAGAGGATAAGAAGGATAAATCACTTCTTGAAATAAAAAAGAGATTAGATGAAGTAGATGAAAATAGATTAACACCAATTGAAGCATTAAATCTAATTTATGAGCTAAAGGAGATTAAATAATGGGAAAGATTATTAAGATGTCTCCTGAGCTATATGGTATGATTGCGGCAGGAGAGGTTGTTGAAAGACCTGTTAGTGTTGTAAAGGAACTTGTAGAAAACTCAATTGATGCTAAAGCTAAAAGTATAGATGTATACTTACGTGATGGTGGACTTTCTTATATCAAGATAGTCGATGATGGAGAAGGTATGGATAAGGACGATGTTATGAATGCCTTCCAGCCTCACGCTACATCTAAAATAAAGAATGGATATGATTTACTTCGTATAAAGACATTAGGCTTTAGAGGAGAAGCAATCTATTCCATTTCATCAGTATCAAGAATGACTATCACATCATCAACAACTGGTGGTGAAGGATATAGTGCTACATATAAATATGCTAACTATGAAAAGAGCGGTGTAGAATCATCAAATAAGGGTACTAGCGTAACTGTTGAGAATCTATTTGTTAATACACCAGCTAGATTAAAATATATGAAGAGTGCTAAAAGTGAGCTCGCTTCAATATTATTCTTCATAGATCGTATTTCTATGGCACATTCTGATATTAAATTCAGAGTTTATAATGATGATAAACAAATATTCCAAACTAGTGGCTCATCTAATTATCAAACTCTAATTGGTGAATTATATTCAGTAGATGCGGCTAGAAAGACTATTGACTTTGAATATCTAGGTGATGGATATAAAGCTCATATAGTATTTGTTAAACCTGAGGTATATAGATCTAATAAGTTAGAAATTACAATTATCTGTAATGGTAGATGGGTAAAAAATTATAATTTGACAAATGCGTTTGTTGAAGCATTTGATACATATCTACCTATCGGTAAATACCCAATTGGTATTATAGATATTGATATTGATCCATTATTAATTGATGTTAATATCCATCCAGCTAAAACAGAAATAAAGATTTCTAATGAAGATCAAATCGCTACTAAGCTAAAGAATGAAGTTAATCTAAAGCTTCGTTCATTAGTTCATATACCATCTAGAAATATCAATCAAAATCAAGGATATGTAAAGACAACTATATTTAATGAAATAGATACTAAGCCAAAAGCATTAAATGAAGACTTTACTCCTATATATAATAAAGATGAATATGTAGATTTATTTGGCTCTAATAAAACTACAGAGCCTGAAGTAAAAGAAGAAATTAAGACAACAAAAGAAATTGTTGAAGATAATGTAGAACTTACAGTTGAGCATCGTCAAGAATTTCCAATGTTTGAATATGTTGGTCAAATCTTTGGTACATATCTAATATTCCAAAATAGTGAAGGAATGTATCTAGTTGATCAGCATGCGGCAGCTGAAAGAATTAATTATGAAAAATATTATAAAATTTTAGGTGACGCTAATCAGCCTAAAACTGAGCTTTTAGTCCCTATTAGAATTGATTTTACCAAAGAAGAGGCTTTATATGTAGAAGAAAATAATGAAGCATTTTCTGATATAGGCTTTGAGCTTGATTCTATTGGTGATAATTCATATCTACTTAGAATGGTTCCTCTATGGGCTAAGATAGATAATTTAGAATCTATTATCTATGATATATTAGCTAAGATGATTGAAAATAAGAAAGTTGATGTAATCTACTTTAGAAATCATATAGCTAAGCAGATCAGCTGTAAGGCATCAATTAAAGCTAATCATGCAATATCTAAAAATGAAATAGATTATCTAATTGAGCATCTTAAGGAATGTGATAATCCATTTACCTGTCCACATGGTAGACCTACAATAATCAAGATTACTGTAAGTGAGCTTGAGCGTATGTTTGAGAGAATCCAAAAATGAAAAAGGTAATTGTTATATTAGGACCTACCGCTGTTGGAAAGACTGCTATATCAATTGAGCTTGCTAAGCATTATGGATTAGAAATTATCAGTGGAGATAGTGTAGCAATCTATAAGGATTTAGATATTGGTAGTGCTAAGCCAACTAAAGAAGAGATGCAAGGCATTAAACATTATCTAATAGATGTTAGAGAAGCAGGAACTGAATATAGCGTATCAGATTTCCAAGCTGAGGCTAGAAAGATAATTGATTCATCTAATGATATAAAGATTATATCTGGTGGAACAGGATTATATATTCAAAGCGTATTATTTGATTATGAATTCTCATCTCCTAAAAGAGATAATGATTTTTCTAAGAAGTTTGATTCTTATACTAATGAAGAATTATATGATTATTTATTAAAATTAGATAAGGATATAGATACTACTAAGATTCATATGAATAATCGTAAGAGAGTCTTAAGAGCGATTGAGGTATATGAAAATACTAATCGTTCTATACATTCCTTTAATAATAAATCTAATAATGTTTATGATTATTATATTTGTTATTTATCAATGCCAAGAGAGAAATTATATGAACGTATTAATAAACGTGTAGATATAATGATTAAAGATGGCTTAATTGATGAAGTAAAGGGACTATATGATAAGGGTATCTATCCTCACGCAATTGGATATCAGGAATTAAAATCTTATTTTGATGGTGAATGTAGTCTTGAAGAGGCTATAGAAGAGATTAAAAAGAATAGTCGCCATCTAGCTAAAAGACAAGAGACTTGGTTTAAAAATCAAATGGAAACTCATTTTTATGAGGTTGATCCTGATAATAAGAATAAAACAACTAATGAAATCATATCTGATTTAGATAGGTGGTTAAAATGAGAATATATTTAATTGGTATGCCAGGCTCTGGTAAGAGTAGCGTTGGTAAAAAGCTAGCATCAAAAATTGGATATGAATTTATTGATTTAGATAATTATATTGAAAAACAAGCATTTATGTTTGTTGATGAGATTTTCCAAAATTATGGAGAAAAGCATTTTAGAAAATTAGAAGAGGAAGCTTTAAAAGAAATAAAGAATCAAGATAATATCGTAGTAGCCACTGGTGGAGGAATTGTTGTTAATAAGAACAACAAGGAATTAATGGATGGTCCTTGTATCTATCTTAATGTTAATTTAAGTGAGCTTAGTAATAGAATTATATCTTCTGATATAGAAAGACCACTTCTAAGAACTAAAAGTATCGATATAATTTATGCTGAAAGAAAAGATTTATATGATTATTTTAAAGATTATGAAGTGTTAAATGATAATCTTGATAATACTATTAATAAGATATTGGAGATTGTAAATGAAAATAAAAATAATTAATGGTCCAAATCTTAATATGTTAGGCAAAAGACCTAAAGAACATTATGGCACTAAGACTCTAGATGAAATCAATGAAATGATTAAAAAAGAGGCTGAAGGATGTGAGGTTTCTTTCTTTCAATCAAATCATGAAGGTGACATCATTGATGAGATTCAAGCATCAATTGGAGTATGGGATGCGATAGTGATAAATCCTGGTGGATACACTCATACTAGTGTAGCCATAAGAGATGCTTTAGAAATATTCCCAGGAAAGAAAGTAGAGGTTCATTTATCTAAGGTAAATGAAAGAGATGATTTTAGAAAAATCAACTATATAACTGATGTCTGTGATAAGACATTTATGGGTATGTATGAAATGAGTTATATAGAAGCGATAAAATATTTGAAAAACACTAAATAATATGTTATAATCACGAATTGTCAAATAGAAAGAGGTATAAATAATGATTAATGTTAATGATTTAAAAAATGGTGTTGTTATTGAGTACGATGGCAAATTAATGCAAATTCTTGAATTTATGCACGTACTTCAAAATAAAGTAGCATACGTAAGAGTTAAGATGAAAGATTTAAGAACTGGCGCAGTTACTGAAACTGCATTAAAGGGTTCTGATTCTGCATTCAAGCGTTGCTTCATCGATAAGCGTGATATGCAATACATCTACAACTCTGGTGATATGTATTCATTCATGGATATGGAAACTTATGAACAATT
This sequence comes from Acholeplasmatales bacterium, assembly GCA_017454375.1. GTDB lineage: Bacteria > Bacillota_I > Bacilli_A > Acholeplasmatales > Anaeroplasmataceae > Anaeroplasma. The sequence goes on from JAFTDB010000031.1 coordinate 53,626, forward strand.
AGACATCCCTGCTGAAAGATTAGAATGGGAAAAGAACTTCTTATTAGAAGGTATGAATGTTTCTGTAACTATGTATGAAAATGAAATCTTAGGTGTAATTTTACCTGATAAAGTTGAACTAGAAGTTACTGAAACTGAACCTGCTGTAAAGGGTGATACAAAAACTAATGCACAAAAGGATGCAACTTTAGAGACAGGCTTCTTCATTAAAGTTCCTATGTTCATTGAAAAGAACGAAAAAATTATCGTTTCTACTTTAACTGGTAAGTATGTAAGTAGAGCCTAATTTAGGAGGAATTTTAAAGGATGGACGAAGGATCGGTTAGCTTTTTAATATTTTTACAATCTAGTTTTAATATACCACTATTTATCGCAATGATTGGCTTAGTTATAATGTCAGCTTTTTTCTCTATGAGCGAAACTGCCTATACTAATGCCAGCGAAACAAAATTAAAACTATTAATTGAAAACAAACGTAAGGGCGCTATTAAGGCTTTAAGCTTATATGAAAAGTTTGATAGAACCCTAACTACATTACTTGTTGGTAACAATTTAGTTAATGTTGCCTTATCAACTATCGCTGTAACTTTCTTTATTCAGCTAGCAATAGATGCTAACTGGGTAAGCTTAATATCTACATTAGTTGTGACTGTTGTCTTACTTATCTTTGGTGAGATTATTCCAAAGACTATTGCTAAGCAGCATTCAGAATCTATTTGCTGTACAGTAAGCTGGGTAGTTTATATTATTTCATTAATATTTTATCCACTTGTTATGATATTTGATTGGCTACAAAAATTATTTACTAAACGAAGTGATGAACAAAGCGTTGAAAAAGAAGAACTTGAAGTTATCATTGATGAGCTAGAAAACAATGGCGAAATTGAAGATAATGAAGCAGATGTTTTACATAATGTACTAGATTTAAGAAATCGTAGTGTTGAGGATATTATGGTTCCAAGAATCAAAATGTCTGCCATAGATTATGAATCTACACTTGAAGAAGTTAAAACATTCATGTTATCTAATAACTTCTCACGTATTCCAGTTTATAAAAATGATAAGGATCATGTTGTTGGTATATTATACGAAAGAGATTTCTTCCCAGCTATCGTTAAGAATCCAAAGGCTAGCTGGAGAAAACTAATTAGACCCGTAAAATTTGTTTCAAAAGCAATGAAAACAGATGATTTAATTAAAGAACTTCAATTATCTAAAACACATCTTGCGGTTGTAAGTGGTGAATATGGTGAGGTTCTTGGTATCGTCACAATGGAGGATGCTTTAGAGGAGCTTGTTGGTGAAATCTATGATGAGCATGACGTTGCTGGCTTTAATGATTTAAGATTTGATCAGCTTGATGATCATACTTATATTATTGATACTGAAATGTTCGTTGATGATATGTTTGACAAATTAGGAATCGGTGATATTCCTGATGATGTACCATCAAAATTATCTGGTTGGATTTTTGAAAAGTGTGAAAGCTTACCTGAGGTTGGATATAATTTCGATTATTATGCTTCATATACTAAGGAAAACGAAGAAACTGATGAATATGAAAACTATAATAAACGTATTAATATCGCAATCTATGAGGTAGAAAATCGTGCAATTACTCTTGCCAAAGTTGAAGTTTATGACGCAACTGAAGAGGAAATTGAGGAATACAAAAAAACTTTAGAATAAAAAGAGCTGAAAAGCTCTTTTATTTTTAAAATATTTTCTAAATATTTTAGTGGGAATTATTGAAAAAAATAATTCTTTAAGGTAAAATAAAAAATAGTCTAATTTGATTTAAAATATTGCGTTGGAGGTAGTATTTATGATATTTGATGAACTTGATGAACTTGACGCTGCCAGAACCGTAATTAAGGTTATCGGTGTTGGTGGTGAAGGTAAAAATACAATCAATCACTTAATTGAAAATGAGGTTCGCGGTGTTCAATTCTATGCAGTTAATACTGATGCACAGGATTTAAAGAATACACACGTTGAAGCAGATAAAAGAGTTTTAATTGGTAAGCATACAACAGGTGGCCAAGGTGCTGGTGGTAAACCAGAGGTTGGTAGAAGTGCCGCTATCGAATCAGAAGATTTAATCCATGAAATGATTGGCGATGCTCAAATGGTTATCATCACTTGTGGTATGGGTGGTGGTACTGGTACAGGTGCTGCCCCAGTAATCGCTAGAGTTGCTAAGGAGCATGGCTGTTTAACACTAGCCGTATGCACTAAGCCATTCTTATCTGAAGGTCCAGTTAGAGCTGATTACGCTAAAGATGGTTTAGCTGAAATAAAAAAATATGTAGATACATTAATTGTAATTCCTAACCAAAGATTATTTACTGCACTTCCTCAAGGTACTCCAATGCTTGCTGCATATAGAGAGGCAGATAACGTATTAAGAAAATCTGTTCAAGGTATTTCTGAAATTATCACTGTTAATGGTTATATCAATATCGACTTCGCTGATATCCAAAACACAATGCGTGATAAGGGTACAGCATTACTAGGTATCGGTGTTGCTAAAGGTCCAAATAGAGCAGTAGAGGCAGTAAGACAAGCTATTCACTCTCCAATTTTGGAATTAACTATTGATGGTGCTACTGATGCTATCCTACAAATTACTGCATCACAAAATGTTACAGCTAATGAAATTAAGATGGCTATGGAAGAATTAAGAAGTAATAGTGATAACAACCTTAACATTTACCATGGTGTTGCATTCAACAATGACCTAGGTGATGAATTCGTTGTTACTATCATTGCCACAGGTTATAAGCTACGTGAAAATGATACATCTTACGATGAAATCCAAGAATTAATTAATCGTAACCTATATACTGAAGATGACGATATTATTACAAACCTTCAAGATGAAGCTGAAGAAGATACTCCTGAAGTATTAAAAACTGATGAAATCTTCGAAAGCAACAAGAAAGACGATCGTAAGAAAACAAGAAAAGAAAAACGTGAAGAAAAGCGTCGTCTAAAAGAAGAAAAACATCGTAAAAAAGAAGAAGAACAAAAGGAAGATACTAAGAAATCTAATCCAAACTTACCAGATTGGTTATAAGAAAAAAGGGCTTTGTTAAGCCCTTTTATTATATTTTAGCTAATGTTTGAACTAAATTCTTACGCTCTTTATTCTTAAGAGTTTTTTCCTCAATATCAATCTTTACGATATTAGCATCGTAGATGGCATCAATTGATAAAATCTGACGCTTGATATCACGAGTTTTTACATTGAATTGATTCTTTTGTTTAGCAACACTTTCATCTAAATTAAGATTTCTTAATTTATTCTCTTCTTGTAATTCTCTAATTTGTTCTCTTATAGCTATAGGTAAATGCTTTAGAACTTCATTTCTTGAATTAATAAATAATTCTAAATCTGCATCAATCTTTTTAGATTCCTCAACGTTTCTTTCAATGGTGTTACGTTTATCATTTTGGAATTGCTCAAAAGAAGTAGTTATGAAGTTTTGATAATCATTTTCAATATCTTCTTTATTTGCGTTTAACGCATATAATCCTTTATAGAAATCTTCCATGATTTCTTTTTTCTTTGTTAATATAGCATTGTTATTCTTTTGGAATTTTTCTTCATTGTTTTTATTAACAACTTCATAATGATTTTCTAAATTCTTCCTTTCATCATTTAAAAGATCAAGCTCTCTATTTATCTTTAGGCAAATTTTATCATATTTGTCTTTTTCACTCATAAGTAGATTCAAAGTAGAAGTGTTGATTTTATCAATATCCTTTTCATAGATATTGACTAATCTATTATATGAAGCTTCATTATTCTTTTTGCTTGAATCCTTAAATTTATTAATGGCATTATATATTTCAGTATTAGTTTGGTCTATATAGTAAGCTACTAGCTTTTCAATCTTATAATTCATTAGCTTGATTGTTTGTTTATCCTCAGTAGTTTTACCACCAAGATTTTGTCCAAATGAAACAATAAACTTATTCATAAGCTTAGAAAAGTCTAGCTTAAATTTATGGAATGGGTAGGCACTATTTAATTGTGTTTGTTTAGTGCCTGTTAATGCCTCATTGTAATTTGCTTCAATAGAAGAAATCTCTTGGTCAATTAAATATAAGCTATCGTTAAGAATCTTTAATTCCTCATTAGTCTTATTCATTTCAACCTTGATAGAATTAATCTTTTGTTGGTTGGTAGCTTGTAAAGCCATTATTTCTTTTCTACTAGCACCACCACGCTTTTTATATTCAATTGCGTACTCAAGATTGTAGATTTCTTTATTGTAATCATCAATCTCGTTTTCTAATTTGATAATACGCTTTTCAGTCTGTTGTTTCTCAGATTTTTGTAGATTGATTTTCTTTGTATAATCACTTTTATATTCATCAAATAGCTTTTTATATTTGAATTCCTCTTCAAATGATAATCTTTCATCAATTAGATTAATGATTAATTCCTTGAAGTTCTCAATTATACTTCTATAGAATTTAAAGAATTCACCAATTAAGCCATTCATGAATTTGATATATAACTTTAAATCTGATGCATTATCAATATCATCAATTAGCTTATGTACAACCTTAAAAGAAGTATCTTCAATTTTTCTAGATATAATTATGAATGTAGATAAGATATTTTCAATCTTTTTAACCTCAAGATTATATCTTTTAATAAAGATATGGTATGCATAAATATCGTTATTATGGATATAATTACGATTAACAATACTGATTTCCTTATCAGTATTGATACCTTGAACGATTGACATATATCTAGAATATTCTTTGAAGTTCTCTAACTTCTTTTTAGCTATAACTACATCCTTATGTGTAACATCCTCAAACTTCTTATTTTTGATATTCATTTTTTCTTTAGAATATTCTAAAGAAGTAGAAGCAGATTCTAAGTTAAGATCAAATTGATTCTTGTTATATTGATCTAACAATTTATATCTTTCAATAGTTAGTAGGTTAGAAACAGTATGATAAGATACTCCACGATTATATTTTTCATTTTCAAAATCATGAACTATTTTATTTAATTCCTTAGTGATACCTATTTCTAGATTTTTCTTTTTAATTTCAGCATTTAGCTTTTCAATTTCCTTTTGATAGATGGCATCTATCTCATCTGTTTGTCCTTCAAAGTAGACGTTACGAATACTACTTTCAAGTTTAGCGTCATTACTACGCTTGTTACATTCCTGATTAGCTTTAAAGATTTCAAAGTTTAGAGTTGCTTCATATAGATTTTCAATCTCTTGGAAATATTTATTATCTCTAATCTCTTGTTCAGTAAGACGTTTGAAAGAAGTAGAACGGTTAATATCCAATAGACGCTTTTGATAACTATTCTTTTCAATATCAGATGAATACTGTTTTTTAATTTCGTTCATTAGTTTGTCGTGACTACGATTAGATTGAGCCTTAACATGATGATAGAAGTTATTAGTTCTCTTAACACGAAGTCTAGATTGGAAATTACTTAAATTAGAATTATAAATAGATACTAATTCATTTTCATGACGCTTATGAATCTTTAGCATATCATAATTTCTCATTTGATTATGCTCAAGCATCTCATCATCGAAATTATTTTTAAGCTTATCCTCATCCTCATCTAAGACATTAATCTTAGAAACGAATTCCTTACTAATACGTTGAGACTCGTGATTATAGCTTTGTTTTCTCTTTTCTCTTTCTTGGTCAGCCTCGTTATGTGACTCACTACTTTTCTCACGTGATTTTTCAATCTCATCACCACGCTCAATAAAGTAGCTACGAATTATTGTATTAAGCTTAGTACTCTCATCACGCTTTTGTTCCTTGATGTCTTCAATCTTTTTATTGTATTCAGCTTCCTTTAAAGCTATTTGTTTTTTAGTTTCTTCAATGTCAGCATCATATATCTTTAAGACATTATTAGTATCCTCATCATAAGTATCTAGCTTATGTAGGTAATCATGTTTAATAACGGCTAAATTCTTTTCCATAATATCATTATTGGTGACAATGCTATTATTATATGATTCCTTAGCCTTAGAATATTGATATTCTAATCTAGTCTTTGAATCTTCAAATTCATCTTCAAACATTTGAACATTTTGGTTGGAAACAGAATAATATAAATCAATTTCCATTTCAGCATTATTGATATCCTTTTCGTTTTGAATTTCTGCCTTTTCAACCTCCAAATTAATGTTTTTAATCTTGGTTTCATGTAGGTTTTTAATCTCTACCTTTTTAGCTTCAGATTCAATTAAATTTTGATTTGATTTTTCACTATATTCTAAGACATCCTTATCAAATAACAAATCTAGATTTTTGTTTATCTTATCAAGGTCAGCATTTAATCTTCTAGATTCGTTATTAAGTGATGCTAATGCCTCGTTTATGTCAGTTAAAAAAGAAGGAGTAATTGTAGGATCATTAAGTTCTAAATAGCTGTCTATGTATTTTTTAAATGACTTTTGCATGTTGTCAATTGATTTAGAAAATGACATATTATTACCTCCTTCGTTATAATCTTGAATATTATATCATACACCAATATTATATTCAATAAATCCAATATTTTAAAGAAAAAAACTATGTTTTTTATCTTTAATTTAAGAGCCTTTTATGGTATCATAAAGCAGGTGATTATTATGTATGGATATATATGCGGTAAGGTTGTAAAAATTACACCTAAATATATAATTTGTGACAATAACGGAATAGGCTATTTAATCATAGTTCCTAACCCTTATAATTTCATTTTAAATCAGGATTATAAAATCTATGTTCATCAGTACGTAAAGGAAGATGTACTAGACTTATACGGATTTAAAGAAGATGAAGAAAAAGAAATGTTTTTAAAGCTTATATCAGTTAGTGGCATTGGTCCTAAGAGTGCACTTAGTATTCTAGCCTCAGCCTCAGTATCTGATATTGCTAAAGCTATAGATAATGGTAATGATGCATATTTAAAGAAGTTCCCTGGAATTGGTAGTAAGGCTTCTCAACAAATCATTTTGGATTTAAAGGGTAAGCTTAACTTTGATGGTGTTAATTCTATGGCACCTAATTCTAAGCTTGATGATGTATCAGATGCCTTAGTTGCTTTAGGCTACAATAAGAAGGAATTAACTAAAGTGTTAGCTAAGCTTGATGCCACAAAAGAGGTAGGCGAGCTTGTTAAGGATGCTTTAAGATTATTGGTGAAGTAATATGAAAGATGAAAGAATAGTTGATCCAAATTTACAAGATGAAGACAATGAGCTTTCACTTAGACCTCAAAAGCTTAGTGAATACATAGGCCAAAAGGAAGCTAAGGAAATGCTTGATGTTTATATAAAGGCAGCCAAGAAAAGAGATGAGTCTTTAGACCATACACTTTTATATGGCCCTCCAGGACTTGGTAAGACTACCTTAGCTCAGATTATCGCAAATGAGCTTGGTGTTAATATCAAGATTGTGTCTGGCCCAGCCATTGAAAGAAGTGGTGATTTAGCAGCAATCCTTTCAACACTTGAAGAAGGCGATGTCTTATTCATTGATGAGATTCATCGTTTACCTAGATTTGTTGAAGAAGTGCTTTATAGTGCTATGGAGGATTATGTTATCGATATTTTAGTTGGCAAAGATTCTCAAGCTAGAAGCATTAGAGTTGATATTCCCCCATTCACACTAGTTGGCGCAACAACTCGTTTTGGTGATTTATCTGCCCCACTTAGAGATCGTTTCGGTGTTGTATTGAGACTTGATTATTATTCAGTTGAGGACTTAAAAAATATCGCATCTCGTACAGCAAGAGTTCATAAAACTCCAATGTCAGATGAGGCAGTACTAGAGCTAGCTAAACGTAGCCGTGGTACACCAAGAATTGTTAATCGTCTATTTAGAAGAGTTAGAGATTTTGCTGATGTTAAAAATGATGGTAATATCACTCTAGATATTACAAAAGAAGCATTACAAAAGCTTGGTATAGATGATGACGGACTTGATTACACAGATTATAAATATTTAAGAGCTTTAGTTGAAACATTCAAGGGTGGCCCAGTTGGAGTTGAAGCTTTATCAGCAACAATGAGTGAAGAGGTATCCACTTTAGAGGATGTATATGAGCCATATCTACTTCAAGAGGGTTATATTAAAAGATCTAACCGTGGTAGAATGGCCACAGAAAAAGCATATAAAAAGCTTAATGTGAATTTTTATAAAGGAATTTTTGAATAATGGAAAATATATTTTCTGTAGAGGATGATGTTTGTTCCTCTGACAGTTTTATAATAAGAAAATTAGATGAAGAAAAAATAAAACAATTTGAAAAACTAAGTGATACGGCAAATGAATTACATAAAAAATATGATGAGCATTTATGGTTTAAAATGCTAAAAGCTACTTTTTTTTATGGTGGATTAATTTGTTTGATTATAATGCTTGCTGGCAAAAAACCTTTTGAAGAAAAATATGCTGAACGTGGATATTTATTATATGTAGGTATTGCTTTATTAGTTATTAGTGCTGCATTATATTTATATTCTTATCTAAAAGGAAAAAAGAATGATAATCAGCCTGATGTTTTAAAACTTTCTAAGAATGTAGATGCGCTAATCAAAGAAGGACTATATGAACTTGATGTTCCAGAAAATTCTAAAAAAATAGATGTTTTAATGTTTGAAAAAAAGAATCTTTCAAATGGGAAAACTAAAAATTATGATAGAATATATTTCAATCAAGAAAGATATTTTTTTATTGAAAATGATAATTTATGTTTAGCATTACCTTCTGAGGTTGTAGCTATTCCCGTAAATTCATTTATTAAAATTGTTAAAATAAAAGGAACACATTTTCTTTTAAATTGGAATAAAGAAGAAGCGTTTAATAGTAAAGAGTATAAAGAATTTGTTAAAAATGGTAATTATGGATTAACAATTAAATATACATATTCCGTAGAATATAAAATTGGTGATAAGGAATATAATTTTTTAATTCCTAATTATGATTTAGATGCATTCTTAAGCGTATTAAAATTAGATGTAATTGAAGGTGTAAAAGATGAAAACAAGTGATTTTGATTATTATTTACCAGAAGAATTAATTGCTCAAACACCACTTAAGGATCGTACCTCATCTAGATTAATGGTTCTAGATAAGAATACTGGTGAGGTTTGGCATAAGCATTTTTCAGACATTTTAGATTATTTAACACCTAATGATGTTTTAGTATTGAATGACACAAAGGTTATTCCTGCTAGACTAATTGGTGAAAAAATTGATACAGGTGCCGTTATTGAGGTGCTACTTTTAAAGGACAAAGGTGACAATACATGGGAATGTCTATCTAAGCCACAAAAAAGAGTAAAGATTGGCTCTGTAATTAGCTTTGGTGATGGTAAGCTAAAGGCTGAATGTATCGGCCTTGAGGATGAAGGTATTACCACATTTAAGTTAATTTATGATGGTATCCTAGTAGAGATATTAGATGAACTTGGTTCAATGCCACTACCACCTTATATCCATGAAAAACTAGAAGATAAAAATAGATATCAAACAGTATATGCAAAGCATCCTGGTAGTGCAGCTGCCCCTACAGCAGGACTGCATTTTACTAAGGAACTTTTAGAGAAAATAAAAGAAAAGGGAATTGAGATAATTCCAGTTACATTACATGTTGGTCTTGGTACATTTAGACCTGTAAATGTAGAAGATACTGCAAATCATAAGATGCATAGTGAATATTATGAAATATCTACATCTTCAGCAGAACGTCTAAATGAGGCTAAGAAGGCTGGTAAGAGAATTGTCGCTGTAGGTACTACCTCAGTAAGAACACTAGAGTCCGCAATTCATGAGGATGGATTATTCTATCCTGAATGTAAGGATACTGATATTTTTATTTATCCAGGATTTAAGTTTAAAGCAATTGATGCTTTAATCACAAACTTCCATCTACCTAAGTCAACACTAATTATGTTAGTTTCAGCACTTGCTGGAAGAGATAATATCTTAAACGCCTATAAGAAAGCAGTAGAAGAGAAATATAGATTTTTCTCATTTGGCGATGCAATGTTTATAAGTGAGGTAAAGAAATAATGAGTGAATTTTTAAAAGAAGATAGTCAAAAGGTTTTAATGAAGGTTAAAGGATTTGGTGATATTACAATTGCCATCTTCCCAGAAGTAGCACCTATCACTGCTAAGAACTTCTTAAAGCTAGTTAATGATAAATTTTATGATGGTCTAATCTTTCATAGAGTAATCAAAGGCTTTATGATTCAAGGTGGAGATCCTACTGGCACTGGTTCAGGTGGCAGCAAGCAAGAAATCAAAGGTGAATTTGCCTTAAATGGTTTCAATAATCCACTTAAGCATAAGCGTGGTGTAATCTCTATGGCTAGAACCAATGATCCTAATAGTGCTTCATCACAATTCTTTATCATGCATAAGGATGCACCACATCTAGATGGTGGATACGCTGCATTTGGTGAGGTTGTAAGTGGCATTGAAGTAGTAGATAAGATTGCAACTACTAGAACAGATTATTATGACCGTCCAATTGAAGATGTTGTAATAGAAAGTGTAAGAGTGATTTAGTATGGCAACAGTTTGGCATGAAGTATTACATGTATGTAAACAAAGTGGTGCCCGTTATGGTATCTTACATACACCTCATGGTGACTTTGAAACACCTATATTTATGCCTGTAGGAACTAAAGCAAATGTTAAAACTTTAATTCCTGAAGAAATCAAAGAAGTATCTGATGGTTTAATTTTGGCAAACACTTATCATTTATGGCTACAACCAGGTGATGAGGTAGTAAAAGAATTTGGTGGAGTAAGAGGATTTATGAATTGGGATGGAGCCTTACTTACAGATAGTGGTGGCTTCCAGGTTTTCTCTTTATCAAAGATTAGAAAAATAACTGAAGAGGGTGTTGAATTCAGACATCATAAGAGCGGTGAAAAATTATTTATCACTCCTGAAAAATCAATCTCTATTCAAAATAACTTAGGTGCTGATATCATCATGTCATTTGATGAATGTCCACCATTCAATTCTTCACGTGAATATATGATTGACTCAGTAGATAGAACTATCCGCTGGGCAAAAAGAGGTAAGGAAGCACATAAGAATCCTGAAACTCAATCACTATTTGGTATTGTTCAAGGTGGAGGATATAAAGATATTCGTAAGCATTCAATTGATGAGCTTGAAAAGATTGGCTTTGAAGGCTATTCAATTGGTGGTCTATCAGTTGGCGAATCAAAAGAAGAAATGTATGAAATGCTTGAATATCTAAAAGATATTATGCCATATAATAAGCCACGTTATTTAATGGGTGTTGGTTCGCCTGATGATTTAATCATTGGTTCTATTAATGGTGTAGATATGTTTGACTGTGTACTACCTACTCGTAATGCTCGTCATGGTACAGCATTCACAAGTGAAGGTAAGATTCAAGTTAAGAATCAAAACCTAAAGCTATCAAAGGATCCACTAGATAAGGAATGTAAATGCTTTGTATGTCAAAGATATACACGAGGCTATTTAAACCATCTAGTTAAGGCTGAAGAAATCTTAGGTATGAGATTAATTAGTTATCATAACCTATATTTCTTACGTAATTTAATGCATCAAATAAGAGAAGCAATTAAAGAAGATAGACTTTTAGATTTTAAAGAAGAATTTTTCAAGAAGTTTGGCTACAAATAGGAGTAAACATGGAAAAGGAAATCAATGTTGAACTATTTGAAAAGAACGCTAGGCTTTATAATAAAAAGAATTTAAAGCGTCACTATGCATCTATCTGGGAACACGCTAAGGAATATGGCTTTATCGTACCACCACTTGGATGTAGAGGTGATTTCGTAATTAAAGCATCTATTGATAAAGAATTTGTTGAAGAATTTATTGGCTTTTTAGAGGAAAGAAAGCTAAATATAATCGGCGTTAACAATCATTATCAATTAAGATATGTTTTAGAAGATTACGAAATCTATAAAAACGCAATGAATGATATTTCTGAAAATATTAAAAAGATTGAAGAGGAATATCAAAGACAATTAAATATTAAAGAAAAATATATGGTTAATGAGAATGATGATGCGGTATTTTATTTCTATCCATTTAATGAAGATGTTGATACATTATTTGAATTCTATCTTCGTTATAAGGATGAAATATTAGATTTTGCAAAACAAAGGGATATCACTATTATGTTTGACTTAGAATCTTTTTATAATTTTGCGACAGGCTTTATGGCCTTCAATTTCTTGGATTCTGATAATAATGATGAGCCTATGGATTTTGCTAAAAGAATCATTATTCATTTTGATCTAGCAAAAGCTTATTCAATTTATGTTGTATCAAGAATATTGTCTAATATCGGTGATACTTATGAAGAATTAGAATATATGGAGACACATATCTTTGGAGATAATTTAAAATACAAAGGAGAATAATAAAATGGATAAGAAGGAAACAGTAAAATTATTTGACAGTCTAGAAAAGAGTATTACTTATTTTCGTTTGATGAACGATCTACGCTTGATTGAAGGAGTTATCCAAAACAATCAAACTACAGAGGTTAAGTCGAAATGGAATATTATCGGTAAAGCTTCTAATAAGATGAAGGATAGTAAAGCTAACAAATTTACTGAAAAGAAGTTGGAGCTTGAAAAGGCAATTGCTAAATTCGAACGCGAGAATGCTGATTATTATTACAAAGCATACGACGATAAGAAATTAGATAAGATCTTTAATCAACTATTCAAGGTTGATAAATATGATTTAATCAAAACTTTATTTTCTGTTTATGTTCTTCTAGAAGATGATTATTCTTATGAATTTGATGATGAGGCAGTAGAAGAATTATCAAAAATGTTATATGGTAATGAATCTACTATGAAAGAGAATCTAGATAGAATGAATAAATTCTATTCATCTGTGGCTTCTAGATGGCTAGGCAAGGTTAATCCTGAATGGAGAGCCGTATATAAGGAAGTATGTAAGAATGCATTAGTATACTTCAACACAGATAATAAAAAGTATCTAGAATCTGATTTGGATGATTTCCAAACTAATAAGAAAGCTAATATGATTGTCTATGGTCTATTATTTGGTCTTGGCTTAATTGATAGTGTTAAGCTAGTTCCAAAGGATAAGGATCATATTATGGATATTAGTTATGATGATTTAACAAATGTACTTTCTGTTTATGCCTTATTAATAACTAAGGCTAGAACTAAAGCAGCTGAAAAAGCATTTAATGAAGATTTAAATATCTTCTTAGATATGATTAATTACTTAAGAACTGTAATTCTTAAGGAGCTATTAATCGGCAAGAAGGACGTTAAGCTAAACCAAGAAAAGCTTGCGTTATTTGATAATTTAGAAAATCAATTAGTTAAAGAATTTGATTTATAATTTTGGGGGATTATTTTGAATTTTGTTCTAAAAAATAATAAATATATAGAAGAAATCGAATCTGATGTATATATTTATGAGCACCAAAAAACAAAGGCACAGATCTGTTTTATAAAGAATAAAGATTACAACAGAGCCTTTAATATATCATTTAAAACATTACCATTTGATGATAGTGGTGTTTTCCATATTTTAGAACATTCCATTTTCTGTGGAAGTGAAAAATATCCAGTAAAAGACCCTTTTATCAAAATGAGTCAATCATCCTTGGCAAGCTATCTAAATGCGGCTACAACTAAAAGCTATACCTCATTTCCAGTTGCTTCCACTAATTTAGATGATTACCATAACCTAGTTGATGTTTATCTAGATTCAGTATTCCATCCTAACTTCTTTAAGAATAAAGAAATATTCCTACAAGAGGGTTGGCACTATGAGCTAGATAATCTAGATGGTGAACTAAAATATAATGGTATTGTCTACAATGAGATGGTTGGTGCCTATAATGATTATGAGACATTACTTGGAAAAGAAATAAATAAGAATCTATTCCCAGATACTTATTATTCATATGATTCTGGTGGTAATCCAGAGAGTATTCCAAATCTAAGCTATGAAAAATTCTTAGATACATATAAAAGATGTTATCATCCATCTAATGCATGTATCCTAATCTATGGTGATTTAGATATAGAAGATGAGCTTAATAGATTAGATAAATATTTATCTATGTTTGATTATAAAGAATATAAATATGATATTAAGCATGTATCATTTGATAAAACTAAACATGTAACTACATATTATCAATCAAATGAACTTCGTGATTCTACATATCTAACCTATAGCTTCCTTTTTGATATGGAATATCAGCCATTATTATCAGGAGCTTTAAAGCTACTATTTAGATATTTATTTAATTCAAATGATTCTCATTTTAAAAATAAATTATTAGAATTAAATATCGGTAATGATATTTATTCTGATTTAGATTTAAATTATGATTATCCAAATGTATCAATAGTCTTACCAGGATCTAATCCTGAAAATGAAGAAGCATTTGTTAATCTAATTGATTCAGAGCTTAAGCGTCTTGTTAAAGAAGGCGTTGATAAGGAAGTTTTGAAAAATTTAATTATTCCAATTGAGTTTTCAGAGCGTGAAGAATATTTTTCTAAAAGCTATCCTAAGGGATTAAAGATTGGTAATTCATTTATATCTAAGATGTTATGTGGAATAGATCCAATCGATAATTATTTTTATAACATCTATTATGATGATATAAAGGTCTTAATTGATTCTAATTATTTTGAAGAAATAATAGAAGAATATCTTGTTAAGAATAAAAATAGATTAATCTTAAAATGTGTACCTAAGCTAGATTTCAAACATAAATCTGATGAAAGAGTAGCCTTAAGATTAAAAGAGATTAAGAAATCTAAATCTAAAGAAGAACTATTAGATATCATTAAGATGAATCAAGCACTACTTGATTATCAAAATGAAGAAGATAAGCCAGAGGATTTGGCTAAGCTTCCTAAGCTTGATTTAAAACAAATACCACTAGAGCTAGTACCATTTGATTTTGGTGTAAGAAAAGAAAAATATGATGTCTTATATTCTAATACAGATGTTAATGGTATTGTTTATTTTGATTTGCATTTTGATATAACTAAAATAGGCTTTAAATATGTTAAAAACATATCTTTATTTACTGAATATGTATTTAGTTTAGCAACTAAATATAAAGATAGAAATGAAGTAAGTAGATTTATTAGAACTTATTTTGGACAGGTATATTTATCTTATGAAAAGGTTAAGACAAATGATAATGAAACTAAATCATATTTAGTTGTTAGTGCGTCTACCCTAAGAGAAAATTTTGATACTGCCTTAGCATTTATCAAGGAAGCATTATTCGAAACTGATTTTTCTAAGAAGAATATAAAAGAATTTATCGCGTTATATTATTCTGATTTAAATTCATTTATAGTTGGTAATGCTTATTCTCTAGCTAAGATAAGATGTGCATCTTATGTAGATGAGCTTGGTAAATATGATGAATTATCATATGGCTTATCTATGGTTAATTATTTAAAGGATATCAGTAATAATCTTGATAAATATTATGATAAGATAATAAAAGATTTTGAATTTATTAAAAAATTATTTTCAAAAAAGAATTTCTTTTTATCTCTTATGTGTTCTAATGATTATTATAGTGATATAATATCGAAGGTTGATTTATTTTACGACTCTTTAGAGGATGAACTTAATTATCCTAAATCAAACTTTAAGCCTAATTTGAAGCAGGAAGCATTGATTATGGATTCTAATGTTAACTTCCTAGTTAAGATGAATAAATATAATAAACCATTTGATGCTCATTATTATTTATTATCTTCATTTGCTGAAACAGCCTATTTATGGAATCAGGTAAGAGTCCAGGGTGGTGCTTATGGAGCATATGCTGATATTAATAATGAATATGTAATATTATCTAGCTACCGTGATCCTAATTTAGGATTAACTAATAAAGTATTTAATGATATTTATAAAAACATTAAATCTATTAAGCTAGATAAAGACGAATTAAATGATTTGAAATTTAGTGTATTCGCATCTACTGAAAAGCCAGTACATGCTAAAGATAGAATGGTATCAAATATTATGTATTATCTAAAAGGTATAACACCAGAAGAGAGATTAAATAATCGCTACAAGCTTGTTAATGCCACTTTAGAAGACTTTAATAAGACAATTGATATCTTGAAGGGCTTTGATAATAATAAGCCAATTTGCGCGGTTTGTAGTATGGATGCTTATATGAAAAATCAAAAATTATTTAAACATAAAACTAAATTATTAAGGTGATGAAATGTTTTATTCTATAGTTAGCTTAATACTTGGTGCATTCCTACTAATCTTTGGTAGCTTTTGTATCACCAAGAAAAATAAAATAAGCTTTATAATAATTACATATATTGTAGCTTTAGGCTATATTGGTGTAGGAATTTGGAGTTTCTTTTTATTAAATAAAGATTATGAATTTATACCTGTGCTTACAATGCTAGGTATAACAATAATCTACGTTGTTGTATTCTTATTTTATGATAGAGGCATGAAGGGTAAAAAATAATGAGAATTGAAGATTATAAAAATAATGATGAAGTAATATTATGGAAGGGTAAACCTAATAAGGGAGTATATATTAAAGAAAGAATCTTTACTCCACTTGCCTTATTTGCCTTAATTTGGATGATTATTGATTTAGGTATCATCTTTGGTGGCTTGTTTGGTACAGGTGCCTTCGAAGCTATGGGACCTATGCAATTTATGTTAGTTCCATTCTTTTTACTTCATATGATGCCAGTATGGATTTATATTGGTAGAGTTATATTTAGTGTAGCTAGTTGGAATAACACAGAATATATGGTTACAGATAGAGCTGTATACTCAAAGACTGGAGTATTTCAAACTAAATGTGATCGTAAAACATTCCAAGAGATAACTAATGTATCTGTTCATCAAGGTATTATTGATAAGCATTATGATGTAGGTGATGTGTTCATTATCACAGGACATACTACAACATCTAATGGTGGAGTTAAAGAGCTTGGTATCAATATAATTGATATAGAAGATTATATGAAGGTATATAAGTTAATAAATAGAACAGGTACTGATGTATATTCAGATACAATGTATCCTAATGATTTAAGACCAAAAGAAAATCATGGATATAAGACTGAATATAAAGGAAATGAAGAATAAAAAAAGCCTTTTTCAAGGCTTTGGAATTCAGGGTATAAAAAAATGGCGTTTCGGACAGGATTCGAACCTGCGACCCACGGCTTAGAAGGCCGTTGCTCTATCCAGCTGAGCTACCGAAACATCCACGCCCGAATATTATATAACAAATGATTTTTATATGCAAGTAAAAAATATTTAAATGTATGAAAAATTTTGAAAGGAGATGTCACAATGGATAAAAAGTATTTTGATGAGATAATGGCGATACTTGATTCCAACCTATCTAGCGCTGAAAAACGTGAAAAGATTTTACAATACCATGAAAATGATATTGCTGACGTTATGGATGAGCTTGATGCTGATAAAAGAAAAGAATTATTTGAAATTCTAGGTAATGAAGCACTAGGTGAAGTATTGCTGTATGCTGATGACATTGGTGATGTAGTTGATGACTTACCTCCTGAGAAAGCAGCCGATATCATTGAAACAATGGATGCCGATGATGCGATCGACGTTCTACAAGAGCTAGATGAAGAATCTAGAGATGAGATTGTTTCCTTGATGGAAAAGGAAGCTAAGGAAGATATCCAAGCCATTACAAAATATGATGAGGATATGATTGGTAGTCGAATGACTAACAACTATATTACTATATTAAATACTGATACAGTTAAATCAGCAATGCGTAAGGTAGTAAAAGAAGCTGCTGAAAATGATAATGTTACTAATATCTATGTACTAGATAAAGAAGATGTGCTTGTTGGTGTTTTAGAGCTTCGTGCATTAATTATAGCAAGAGATGGTGACGACCTATCGAAATTGTTCAAAACTAATTACCCATCTTTTGAGGCAACTGAATCAGTTGAGGATTGCTTGCCTAAATTAAAGGAATATGGTATGGATTCATACCCTATCTTAGATGAAAATAAAAAACTAGTTGGTGTTATCACATCTGATGATATCATCGAAGCTTTGGATTTGGAAAGTGGAGATGACTATGCTAAGTTAGCCGGTTTAACTGAGGAAGAGGATTTGGATGAATCAGTATTCCAATCTGTTAAAAAGAGAATTCCTTGGCTAATTATCTTATTAGTTCTTGGCTTAGTACAATCTATTTCAATGAGTGGATTTGAGGCTGTAGTAGCAACCCTACCTATCATTGTATTCTTCCAAACATTAGTATTAGACATGGCTGGTAACACAGGTACACAGTCACTAGCCGTAACAATTCGTATGATTTCTACAAACGAGGTTACGAAGAAGGAAGTATTAAAGACTATATTTAAGGAAGTTAGAGTAGGCTTCTTTAATGGTATATTACTTGGAACAATTGCCTTTGGTGTAGTATTATTATATTTATTCTTAGCTAACAAGGGTGTTGGTGCTGGACTTAATAATTTTGAAATTGTAGATGCGGTAAAGGGTTCATCTATAGTAGCTGCAGCATTAATTACTGCCATGACAGTTTCATCATTTATTGGTACAGTTGTTCCAATGATATTCTTAAAGCTAAAAATAGACCCAGCAGTTGCTTCAGGTCCATTTATCACAACAATCAACGATATTACAGCTATGCTAATATATTATGGCTTAGCAGCAATTTTATTTAATATTGTATTTTAGGAGAGAACTATGAATAAAGAAGAATTTTTAGAATTACAAAGAGAATTTGCTCAAGATGTTTACAATTTTGAATT
The DNA here is from genome assembly GCA_017454375.1 of Acholeplasmatales bacterium. Lineage (GTDB taxonomy): Bacteria > Bacillota_I > Bacilli_A > Acholeplasmatales > Anaeroplasmataceae > Anaeroplasma. Next base: position 72,483 of record JAFTDB010000031.1, read on the forward strand.
CTTTTTGAAAAGAGAATTATATGCTGACTTCAGCTACAACAATGTTTTCTTTGATGAGCTAATGACTAATCGTAAGCTTGATTTAGAAAATAAAATGCTATTTGATGCAATCAAAATGCATAATGAATCTAATTTAGATGTAAGTAAATTCATCGATAAAACACGTCAAGATTATGCAAATGAATGTGATGTAAGCTTTAGAAAGCATGCAAATGTTAAAGCTTTACTTGAAAAGAATAAAGAATTAAAGGAAGAAGACTTAAAAGCATTTGAAGAATATTTCCATGAATTTGTTTTAGAAAACAATCCAATTGTTAGACTAAATCAAAACAAAGAAACTCAATCTGTATATGAAATGCTAACTAGATTATATAGAGAAAATAATATTGAAAACTTCAAAGCTTTATATAATACAAATAGTGAAGTATTCTTAATTGATAAGGAAGTAGATCCTTCTAGATATGTAGAATTCTCTCGTGTTTATTACAATACTAGAAAGAAATTCAATTCTGTAATTAACCAAGCACCTACTCGTTATCCATTCAATAAGGAAGCAACACTTAAGGATGCTAATTCTATTGAAAAAGAAAGAAAACTTTTAAAAGAAAAAGAAAAATCTTTACTAGAAGCTAATGAAAGCCTTCATAAAGATTTCTACAAAGTATTCGGTAAAGATATTTTAATTGGTTAGTCTTTAAAATATACTTCATCGACAACCTTAAGATAGCTTAACCTAGGTATATAACCTTCTTTAATTAAATAACATTTATCTTTAAAAGTAGAATAAGGGATTGACTTACGGTCAGTCTCTTTATTTTTCCAAAATTCATATACTACATCAAATGGTGCTAGGTAATATTCATTGAACTTAGACCAATATACGATTAAAAATCCAATTCCACCATGAGCAATTATCTTTTTAAGATGCTCTATCTGGTGAGGATGAATATTGGCTAAAGGAAATGAAGTAGTAGAATGAGATTCTTTAGCTTCAAAGTCAATATATTTACCTTTATATATACCATTATAGTCAGTAGTGGATGGGACCTTATAGTAGGCTTCAGTGATTACTGCCTTACTACGCATAGGATAATCTACCTTTACAATCTGAATAGGCGTAGGCTTTTTATGGATTACAGCGATATCATTATTCAAGTAATATTCATTACTTTGGTTAATGACTTCCTCTAAATCCATACCTAAATTAGCTTTATTTATAACTTTGTTTGGCTTTGATCTTTTAATAGCAAAATTCATATTCTTACTCCATTTTCATATATTTTATAATAAAAAAGCCGTGTAGTAAACGTATTCATAAAAATTTATAGTAGAATTATTGATAAGTTATATATATAATATAAAAGAAAAAGGGGAGGGTATAAAAATGGCAAACGTAAAAGTTACAATTAAAGTTGCTGCTCAAGGAACTGATAAACTTTATTTAGTAGGCTCAACAGCAAATCTAGGTAACTGGGATCCAAAAGATGCAGTTAAACTAGAATTCTGTGAAGGATGTGGCATGTTCACAACTACTAAGCAATTTGCAGAAGGCACAACTGTTGAATTCAAAGTTTTAAAAGCTAAAACTTATGATTCAGTTGAAAAAGGCACTTGGGGTGAAGAATTAGAAAACCACACATTTGTTGCTGCAAAAGGTTTAGAAGTTAAGGTTGATGTATTCAACTTTGCAAATTAATAAAGCAATGACAAATTAAGGAAGTTTTATTCACTTCCTTTTTTTGTAGGAAAAATTAACTTCTTGTTTTCATTAATTTTCATAAAACGGCTAATTTTAGCCGTTTTTTATATTTTTTTGTAAAAAATCCAAAAAAATTTTTATGTATATCTTGAATATTTTTTCACACTATTATATAATTATAAAAAATTCGCGTTTCAAATAATTAAGGAAAGGAGAATTACCATGAGTAAGATTAAATTCTTTGCTTTAGGTGGTCTACAAGAGATTGGTAAAAACATGTATGTTGTAGATGTTGACGATAAGCTTTTTATTTTCGATTGTGGTCTTAAGTATCCAACATCTCAGCTATACGGTGTAGACTTAATTGTTAATGATATATCCTATATAGAAAAGAATTCATCTAGAGTCGCTGGTGTATTCCTGTCTAATGCCAATTCAAATTATATTGGTGGTATATCATATCTTTTAAAAAATCATAATTATAGAGTATTTGGTAGTAAGCTTACGCTTGCTGTATTAAAGGATACATTAAAAGAAAATGATATTCCTGCAGATAAGAATGAATTTGTTGAAATTAACTGTAAAACAGTAGTTAATTTCCCTAATGTAGTAGTTAGATTCTTTGAGGTTCCAAGTGATATACCTGATAGCTATGGTATAGCATTAAAAACTAATGATGGCTATATCATCTATACAAGCTGTTATAACTTCGATCAAAATTCAAAAATTAACTATGATTATTTATATCGTTCTTTAGCTGTATTCTCAAAGGAAGGTGTACTTGCCCTACTTACTGATTCACTTGGTGCTAATTCATATGAATCTAGAGGTACAATTCAAGAATTGACTATTAGAATTCATAATATAATAACAAGTTCTAAGGGTAGAATCATATTCTCTGTATTCTCATCTGATATTTTGAGAATTCAGCATATATGTAATATTGCTTTAGAGCATAATAAGAAAATAGCCGTAATCGGTAGAAAAACTCAAAAGATTGTTAATGAGGCAATCAACCTTGGATACATTAATATCCCAGAGGAGAGCTTTGCCAACTTAAGGTTCATTGATGAAAAGAATAATAATTTCAACAATGATCCTAACCTAGTTGTCTTAGTTACAGGTGAAAGACATGAACCATTCTATATGTTACAAAGAATGGCTAGAGATGCCGACAGATTGATTCATCTAGAAGAAGATGACACAATCATCATCCTAACTAATCCAACATTAGGTACTGAAAAGATGGCATCTAAGACTTTGGATATTATTTATCATAAAACAAGTAATATTAAATTGTTTAATTCTTCATTACTTCCTACAAAGGATGCGAATAGAGAAGAAATTAAGCAAATGATTAATATACTTAAACCAAAATACATTATCCCAGTAATAGGAGAATATAGACATCAGTATGCCTTACGTATTGTCGCTAACTGCGTTGGATACACTGATGATAAGATCCTTATTTGTGATAATGGTGATGTAGTTACATTTGATGACGGTGTCTTAGGATATAAGGTAAGCGAAGTTGAATGTGGTGAAATGCTAATTGATGGTAAAGCATTTGATGAGGTAGGAGACGTTGTTATGAAGGACCGTGACCTACTAGCTGATGATGGTTTAATCATTATTACAGCAAATATTAATCCTAGAACAAAGACAATTGTGGCTGGACCTGATGTTGTCATGAAAGGATTTATATTTATTAAAGATAATTTAGGAGTAATCAATAAAATAAAAGAGTTATTTTATTTGGTCTCTAACGATTTCTTGGCTGCAAAGTTCGTAAATTGGAACGAATTTAAAACAGCTATCAGAAATGAGATTTCTCATTATATCTACAAAGAAATGAAAAGAAATCCGATTATAATACCAGTATTAATCTCTACAGAGGTGGTGAAATAATGTACGTAAGAGTATGGAAAAAGAATGAAAAGAAGTATGCAGCAGTAGTTAGATGTGTAAGAGATGGCAAGAAAGTTAAACAAGAAGTTATTGCTTACATTGGTGAAGTTAGTGATAATCAAATTCCATATTTAAAAGCAGCTTATCAAAAAGATAAACCAAAGTTAGTTTATAAAGATGGTACAGAATTTGACGGCAGCTTAACTACTGATGAAGAAGAATAAAAAAATGCGAGTTCGATAGGAACTCGCTTTTTTATTTCACTACTTATTTTGACTTTTTAAGAATTCTAAATATTTTTTTATTGCTCTTTCATAATTGCCTGTATCCTTAGGCTCATAATATACTTTACCTAGTAATTCATCAGGCATATATTGTTGTTCTACATAATCATTTGGATAATCATGCGGATATTTATATTCATATTTACCACTCTTTAGTTCTTTATTAACTATATGAGGTGGAATCTTCATACTCTTCAAATTCTCTAAATCAGCTAAAGCCTTATCGATAGCCAAATATGCTGAATTAGATTTAGGAGAAGTAGCAAGATCAATTACCGCATATGATAGTGGTAATCTAGCTTCTGGAAGCCCTAACTCTAGTGCAGAATGAACTGCTGCATAAACTCTTGGGCCGATGCTTGGATTGCCAAGACCGATGTCTTCATATGCAAGGCACATAAGACGTCTACCGATGAATAATAAATCCTCGGTTTTTAAAAGCCTTGCTAGATAATGAAGTGCGGCATCTGGGTCACTACCTCTAATTGATTTAATCATAGCACTTGTTGTGTCGTAGAAGTTCTCACCTTTTTCATCAATTAGGATAGATTTTTTACCTACTAGCTCAACTACATTTTCCATCTTAATATCTTCTTGATCAAGCATGTTAACAATCTCTAGGATGTTAAGTGCACTTCTGATTTCACAAGAAGAAACGTTGGCAATGTATTTTAATATTTCATCATCTATTTGTTTTAATCCTTCATTTTGGATTGTATTCCTTAATAGCTTAATTACATCAGCTTCACTAATTTCATTCATTCTGTAGATATGACATCTAGAACGAATAGCTGGATTGATTGCCCTATATGGGTTTTCTGTTGTAAGTCCAATTAAGATTAATGAGCCATTTTCAAGATATGGAAGAAGAAAATCTTGAATATCTTTTTTCATTCTATGTATTTCATCGATGATTACTACTGTGTTTTCATGATATTTAGTGCTTTCTGATATTTCAATAAGCTTGGCTTTATTATCAACAGAAGCATTGAATGAAAAGCTTGATAGAGGAAAATGTGACGCGATTATTTCAGCAATAGATGTCTTTCCACATCCTGCCTGACCATATAAAATCATTGAGAATAAGGTGTTGTTATTAAGCATTTTAGTAATGACACCTTTTTCACCAACTAGGTGGTCTTGACCTACGATATCTTTGAAATCCTTTGGTCTTACTCTATAAGCTAATGGTTTCACAATATCTCCTCCTTCTTGAAGTATTTTAGCACAAATTTATCTAAAAAACGATAAATATGTAGTCATATTTATGAAAAAAATTGAGAAAATGCTTATATAAGGGCTTTTTTACTTTTACAAAGTAAAAGGATGTGCTATAATAATTCTATATTTTAATTCGGGGTGATTAACTATGAATTTAAAAGATTATGTAACTACAATACCTGATTTTCCTAAGAAAGGTATAATGTTTAGAGATGTAACACCTGTTATTGAAAATGGTGAATCTTTACAATATGCAATAGATCAATTAGCTGATTTTGCTAAAAAGGTTGGAGCAACTAAGATTGCTGGTCCAGAAGCACGTGGCTTTGTTTTAGGTGCTGCCATTGCTTATAAGCTAGGCTTAGGCTTCGTATTAATTCGTAAGCCAGGTAAGCTACCTAGAAAGACAATCAGTGAGGATTACGCACTTGAATATGGTACAAATACACTTTGTGTACATGAAGATTCATTTAAAAAAGGTGACAAGGTTTTAATTGTCGATGACCTACTTGCTACAGGGGGCACTGCTGTTGCTTCAGCTAGATTAGTTGAAAGAAGTGGTGCAGAGGTTGCAGGCTTTGGTTTCTTAATCGACTTAGTTGATTTAAAAGGAAAAGAAGTTTTAAACAAATATAACGTCTTTGCTTTAATGGAGTACGAAGGAGAGTAATTTTTTATGGGATTTACAAAGTATGAAGAATTACTAGAGATAGTCTCTAAGTATATTCACAATGAAAAATCCTTAAAATTAATAAAAGACGCCTACGATTATGCAAATTCTATGCACGAAGGCCAATTCCGTAAAAGTGGTGAGCCATATATGATTCACCCTTTAAATGTTGCCTGTATTTTGGCTCAGCTTAATACTGGCCCTGCCACTGTTTGTGCTGGTTTACTTCATGATGTTATAGAAGATACATCAACTACAAAAGAAGAATTAGCCGAAAAGTTTGGTGAGGATGTTGCTGAACTTGTTGATGGTGCCACTAAGGTTAATCAGCTTAAGTTCATTTCCGCAACTGATAAAATGGATAAGCAAAACCAAAATAACCAACATTTATTACTGGCAATGGCCAAGGATATTAGAGTTATTATTGTTAAGCTTGCTGATAGATTACACAATATAAGAACTCTATCCTCATTAAATTCTGAACAACAAGAACGTATCGCTAGAGAGACACTTGATATTTATGCCCCTCTTGCTCACAAACTCGGTATGTTCAAAATCAAAGCCGAGCTTGAAGATACTGCTTTAAAGTATGTTGATAAGGAATCTTACAATAAGATTGCATCTTTAATTAAGAATGATAATGCTGTTCGTATGAACAATGTTGAGCATACAATTGAAGAAATTAAAGCTAAACTAGATAAAGAAAATATCACTAATTATGAGATAAAGGGTAGAATCAAAAATATCTACAGTATCTATAAGAAGATGCAAACACAAAACAAGGATTTCAAAGATATCTATGATATCCTTGCTATCAGAATTATTGTTAATACTGTCAGTGAATGTTACCAGATCTTAGGTATAATCCATGCTGCTTATACACCAGTACCAAAGAGATTTAAAGACTACATTGCGGTTCCAAAGCCAAACATGTATCAATCTTTGCATACTACTGTAATCAGTGAGGATGGATTTACATTCGAAGCCCAAATCCGTACATACGAGATGGATAAGGTAGCCGAACTCGGTGTCGCTGCTCACTGGGCATATAAGGAAAACAAAGAATATTCTAAGGAAAAAGAACAATTTGAAATTGCTTCTAAGCTTAAATGGTATGGCGAGCTTTTAAAGTTTTCTGAGGATGAAAAGGATGAATCTGCAAAGGAATATGTTGATGCTGTTAAGGATGATATCCTAGGCTCTAACGTATATGTTTATACACCTACAGGTGAGGTAGTAGATCTACCTAAGGGTGCAACTCCAATTGACTTTGCGTATAAGATTCATACAAATATCGGTAATAAGACAGTTGGTGCTATTGTTAATAACCACATTGTTCCACTTGATTATGAGCTTCAAAATGGTGACTTAATCTCTATTAAGACAAACAAAAACTCATTTGGTCCAAGTGAAAACTGGTTAAAGATAGCTAAAACTACGCATGCTAAGCATAAGATTAAGAATTTCTTAAATAAACAAAACCGTGATGTATTAATTCAACATGGTAAGCAAATGATAGATGATGAATTTAAGCTTAACAAGGTTGTAACTTATGAATTAACAGATGACTTTGTTAAGACTAATTTCTCAAAAAACAACATCTATTCACTTGAAGATATGTACTTAGATGTAGGTAAAGCTAACCTATCTCCTAAGACTGTATTACAAAAATATATTGGTAATGTTCAACCTAACGAGGAAAAAACTGAAGAAGCTATTAACCGTCAGATTGAAAGAAACCAAAAGATATTAACTAGTCACAGTGAGACTGGCGTAGTAATTGATGGATTACCTAATCCACAAATTAAGCTAAGCTCATGCTGTAACCCAATTCCTGGTGATGAGATTGTTGGTTATGTAACTAAGGGTAATGGTATTGCTGTACACCATAAGCTATGCAAAAACCTAAAGACATTCCAACAAGAAAGATTATTACCACTTTCTTGGGCTACTGATATTGATAGAAAATATCAAGTTAGTATTAAAATTGATGCTCAAAGTAATGTTGAATTACTTGTTGATATTATGAATACCGTAAATGCATCTGGTATGTCTATTTCAGCTATTAATGCCTCAAGTAATCAAGACTTTGAGACTGTAATCAAGCTAAAGGTTATGACTAGTAACCTTTTAGAACTTGAAAAGATGATTATTAACCTAAAGAAGATTAAATATATTTACAATATTGAAAGAGACAATCTATGAGAGCACTAATTCAAAGAGTTAAAAACGCTAGCTGTGTTGTAGATGGAAAAGAAGTATCAAAAATTGATAAAGGATTATTAGTTTTTGTAGGCTTTAAAAATAATGAAGATCCAAAGAAGATTGATAAATTATATAAAAAGCTTATCGGTGTAAGAATATTTGAAGATTCTAACGGAAAGATGAATCTAAGTATTAAAGATGTTGGTGGTAGCTTTTTAGTAATATCACAATTCACACTTTATGGTGATATGAGAGAAGGCTTAAGACCATCATTTACTGAAGCTATGGATTATAATCTAGCAAATGATTATTATTTGGATTTTACAAATCGTCTATCTAAAGATGGATATGATGTTAAGCTAGGCGTATTTGGTGCAGATATGAAAATTAATTTAATTAATGATGGTCCTGTTACCATTTGGTTAGATTCTGAAACATTGTAGGAGGTGTTTTTATGAAGTCATATGTTTTTAATAATGAGAAGTATGGGGATTTAAATAGCCTCGCACAAGCTTATGCAGCTAATTTTAAATTAGGTGTAGAGGATGTCTTCACAAATTATAAGAAATTTGTTAAGTTTGTTAAATCTCTAGCAAAGGATAAGGTAAGCTTAGTCGTAGATTACTTATCTAAATCTAAATATAAAAATGATGCTTTAACATTTATTATTTTTGAACTACTTGATGAGAAAAAGGTTTATTTCAATGGCGTTGAATTATCTTTTGATGAGTTCTTAGCTAAACTAAAAGATAATCCAGATCCAAACAATAACCTTCTTTATGTCTTCCTAGAAGATGGTGGTTTATCTAAAACATATGCTAGATTTGATATCGTTAATCTTGAACGTGATGCTAAATTTATCGAAAGAAATATCGATGATCCTTTCGTATTTGAGTATTTAACAAATTACAATAATTACGAAAAGAGAGATCCATTCGTTCAAATTAATTCTGAAATCCTAGATAGCCCAAGAGTTCATGATAAATTTTTAAAGAAAATCAAAGAATATGACTTTATGATGAATTTAGCTCATTATGAATTTACATCTGTATATGAAGCACTTCATGACCAATCTCCTACATTTGAAGTACTTACTATACTTTATAGAATTGATAATACTAAGGCTGATGAATTATTAAAGGTATTAACTAACACACCTGAAATGTGGTTAGTAGATCATTTAAAATCTTATAAGCCTAAAACATCTCAAGCTAAAGAATTATTTAAAAAGATTAATAATACTGTTTTAAACAGTCAAAAGAAAGTTAAACCAAATAAGAAAAACCCTGTAGTTGTAGATGAATTCACTAAGAAGGCAATGCTTCATAATGAATTATTTGATGAATATTCATTATTCGCTACATACTTTTCAGATGGTGCTATTGTTGTAAAGAAAAAACAAGAAGATTTAATGCTTAAGATTGAATATGCTGGAACATTAGTATCTTCAAATTATATGCTTGAAATTCCTGATGAGGAAGTTGAAGAATCAAGAGCTACTAATATTATGCCTGTGATTGCTCCTGTTGTTGCTGCTGAGGCTACTTTAGAGGCTGAACAACAAGCTCCAGTTACTGAAGCACCTGCTGAAGGCGAGGTAGTAGCTGAAGGCGAAGCTCCAGTAGAAGTTGCAGAACCTACTGAACAAACACAAGAAGGTGAACAAGCCGAGGTTACTCCAGAGGGTGAAACTGCTCCTGAAAATCCAGAAGAAGCTGCACCTATTGATGGAGAAGCCCAAGATGGTCAAGAGGCTGTACCAGCTGAAGCTACTGATGAACCTACAGAACCAGTTGAAGAGAAGTCTGAAGAAACTCAAGAAGAGCCTAAGGAAGAAACTCCTGCTCTGGAAACACCAGCTGATGAAGTAAAGCTTGTAGAAACTAAGCCTGAAAATAAGTCACAAAAGAACCTAGACTTAAAGGCTATTAATAAGACTAAGAAGATTAATCATAAGAACCGTTCATTTGGTGGTTATGTAATCTTTATTTCTGTATTTAATACAATTATTATTTCTTTAGTTGCATTCCTACCTAAGGCATTCGTTAATAACACAGGCCTTCCACAACAAATTAGAGATATAATTACTAAATTAGTTTATAACGGAGATGCTACTCAAATCCCAACTAATTTCTTATATTATGCAATTATTTCAGGTGGATTATTCGTTCTTAACCTTGTTTTAGCAATTATCTTAAAGTCTTTATCTAAGAAGAATGAAAAGAAATTAATGGAATTACAAATCTATATGAACTCTAACCCTGAAACAGAGCTTGGTAAGAGACAACAAGAAGCAAAGGATAGAGTTGCTGAGCATCTTGATGAATACAAGAAATGTGTTCGTAAGAAATATCATTTATTAGGTATTATCTTAGGATTCTTCCACGCAGTATCTGTTTCTATTTTAGGATTAATGATTTGTTTATTACTTCCTAATTTCGTTCAATTACCTATTAATTTAAACACAAATCCAAGCATGATTTTATTCTTGATTGGATTATTCTCTGGTTCTGTTTTAACAGTTTTATTGTTGTTATTCAAACGTAAGAAGAGTAGATGGTATATCTTATTATTAGATTTACTAGTTTTGGCTTCTACATTCGTTTGTCTTGCTTATATACCACTATAATATGAAAATGTATGTTGAATCTCTAGGCTGTGCTAAGAATCAAGTCGACACAGAAATGATTGTTGGTGCCTTAAGAGATAGTATTGATCTTACAAACAAGCCAGATGATGCTGACTTAATATTAGTAAACACATGTGCGTTTATCGATTCTGCTAAGAAGGAAGCTATAGACACTATTTTGATGCTGGCTGATTATAAAAAGCCAAACTCAAAACTAGTAGTATGTGGCTGTCTTCCTAAAAGATATAAACCAGAACTAATTGGCTTACTTCCAGAAGTTGATAGATTTATAACAATAGAAGAATATAATGAATTTTCTAAGATAATTAAAGATGTTATGAAATCATCTTATATTAAAGAAAATGATTTATCTTTTATGAATCGTTATATCACAACTCCTGATTATATGCGCTATATTAGAATATCTGATGGTTGTCTAAACCATTGTGCTTTTTGTGCGATTCCACTTATTAGAGGTAAGTTAAAAAGCCGTACTATTGAAGATATTTATGAAGAAGTTAAACAGGCAGTTAGTGAAGGCGTATATGAAATTAATTTAATTTCTCAAGATACTACTAGATATGGATTTGATATCTATAAGAAGAATTCACTTGTAGAGCTTTTGGATAAGTTATGTCAAATTGAAGGCGACTTCAAGATTAGGCTTTTATATCTATATCCAGATATCGTAACTGATGAATTAATTGATTTTATTAAAAATAACCCTAAGGTTATGCCTTATTTTGATATTCCTATTCAACATTCAGAGGATGTTGTTTTAAAAGCCATGTATAGACGTGGAAATAGAGAATATCTTGTTAACCTATTTAAAAAGATTAGACGTGAAATTCCAGGCTCTATAATTAGAACTACTTTCATTGTTGGCTTCCCATTTGAACGTGAGGCTGAATTTGAAAATCTACTTAAATTTGTAGATGAAATCAAATTTGATCGTTTAGGTGCTTTCACATTCTCACTTGAGGAAGGTACTAAGGCATGTGAGTACCCTAATGTAATTTCAGAGGATGAAAAGCAACGCCGTTATGAGAAATTAATGGCTTTACAAGAAGGTATTTCACTTAAACTTAATCAAGAATTATTAGGCAAGACTATCGACGGATTTATCACAGGTTATGATGAAGAATCATATCTATTCATAGCCAGAAGTGCGGGCTATGCACCTGATGATATTGATGGCTGTATCTATGTAGCAGCAAAGGATGAACACCAAATTGGTGATAGAATTAAAATTAAAGTATTAGATTGTGATGCCTACACCCTAACAGGTGAGGAATCAAAGTAAATAGAAGGATTATAATGAAGAGAATTAATGTTGTATTATACCATCCAGAAATACCCCAAAACACTGGTAATATTATGCGTAGCTGTGTAGGCTTTAATGCTAAGCTACACCTAATCAGACCACTAGGCTTTGTTTTGGATGAAAAAAGCTTAAGAAGAAGTGCCCTAGATTATTTTGATTATCTAGAATATGAGGTCTATGATGACTGGGCTGACTTCTTATCTAAAAATGAAGGCGAATTTATGTATTTCACTAGATATGGTCATAAGACTCCTAGTGATTATCCATATAAGGATTTACCAAAGGATAAAAAATTATATCTAGTATTTGGTAGTGAATCTAAGGGTATCGCTTATGATATCTTAAAGGACAATCTAGAGGATTGTTATAGAGTTCCAATTACTGATAAAATTAGAAGCCTAAACCTATCAAATACCGCAGCGATTGCCTTGTATCTAGCTTCAAATGGAATAGAAGATGAAGAATTATTCCATGATGAGCCAGAATCATTTAAGGGCAGTCGTTTTATTGAGGACATAGATTTATCTACATTGGACTATAGACATAAGGAGAATAATTAGTTAAATGGGAACGCTCTTTAAGGAAAAGATATTCTTATTTTTACATTTAGCTCTGATAATATTTTTTATGAGTATGTCTTTATCAAATATCGTATTTCATAAAGTATTTTCAGATTATGTAGTACTAGAGATTGTAACTATCTGTCTAATTGCATCTCCAGTCTTTTTATTTAAAAAGAATCTCTTTTCAATAATTTATTCATTAATTATATTTACATATTTTTGTATAGCTTATGTAATATCAATGATGCTAGATTATAATACTGGTGATATATTCTCACTTAAATATATCAATCTAGCCAAAGAATTATTACAGGTATCGACTCCATCATTTTTTAATATATTTTATATATTATTCTTGATATTCTTTATCATAAGCTATCTTATTTCACTTATTTATTTCATATTATTATCTAGAAAAAATAGATATAAAAGAAAGCCAACATGTTATTCATTTGTGCTTGCGATGTTTATATTTATAATCTCAATTGGTATGCCACTTAAATATGCAGTATACCATGATATTGAGCGTGATAATCAAGGTAATGAATTATATCAAGATATGAAGGCACCTGAAATTATTAATTTCGCTGCCAACAGATATAAGAAGAGTGCCTTTGAGAAATATGGCTTAGTAAGCTATTATTTCAATGAATTAACAGATATGCTAAGCTGGAATACTGATACTAAGCGTAAGATGATTGATGATTATCTAAATACTAATCCTACAGCTGAAAAGAATGATTATACAGGTATTTTAAAGGATTATAATGTCTTAACAATTATGGTTGAATCAGCTCAATCATATGCGATAAATGAGACATTGACTCCAAACATGTATAAGCTTCAATCTGAAGGGTTAAAGTTTAATAATAACCTAAGTAAAAATAAAACTAATATATCTGAAATTATCGGTATGTTAGGATCTACATATGAACATACTATTTCATCAGGATATAAGGTTGATTTCTCACTTCCAGCTGTGCTATCAAAGGAAGGTTATCAAACAGCTTATTTCCATGATAATGTTGGTGGATTTTATGATAGAGATAACGTTATGAAGGAAATTGGATTTAAAGATATTTATTTCCATGATTCATATTCAAATTCTAAAATAGAATTTAAAGGTAATATGTCATACGACACTACATTTGTAGAGGCAGTTGGCGATAAGATGGTTCCTAAGGATAAAAAATTCTACACTTACTGGACTACCATCGCTTCTCATGGTCCATATTACTCTAATGCCGATTCTGTTAAAAAATATGAAGAGGCAGGCTATTATGAGAGATTAAATGCGGCAAAACAAGCTGGACTTTGGACTAACCCATTTGATAGAGACTTCCCTAGATATGAATGGATAAACATCAAAGAAGAGGAAATGACAAGCCTCAAAAAGCAGCTTGAGCATTACCAGGTTGAAATGATGAATTTCGATGAAGCACTTGGAATGCTAATTGATAAATTAAAGTCTAATGGTCAATATGATAATACAATTATCGTACTATATGGTGATCATGATTCATATTATGCATCATGTGGTTTAAGACCACTTAAATATTATCTATATAGCTGTATGGATAAAGAAGAATTCCCACTTCAATATGAGACATTCTTAACTATCTCTAACCCTACACTTAATGCCCTATATAAAACTAAAAATGGAAACAGTAATGTTGATATCCTTACTTCACCATATATTATTGTCCCAACTATTATAGATTTACTTGGAATTGATCATAATCAAAATTATTATGTATCTAAATCTTTATTTAATTCTAAGGACTTAGATAATGTATTCTATTCATGTGAATTAAAATCAGTTATTTCTGATAAGGTATTTGATATTGATTATAAAAATACTAAATATAAATCAGATTCAGCTGATGAAGCATATATGACTGATTTTTATTTAAATGAGCTTGAATTAATTAAAAAAATTAACATCTTTAATATGATGTATAAATATCAATATTTCGGTTCGAAATAAAAACGCCAATCACTGGCGTTTTTGTTTTAGTTATTATTGATTTCAAATAAATAATCCTGATATGTATTTTTAACAGATGAGAAGTTCTTTTTAGGAACCTTAATCTCCTCTGCGTTTTTTAAGACAATCATATTGTCCTTAAATGATTGAATCTGTTTCATATTAACAAGATTATTATTTCCCGCTACAACAAATTTATGAATTGTGTAGTCAAATGGGATTGAATCCAAAAACTTAATTCTTAGGGCTACTGTTGTATAGGTTGTACCATCAATCATGTGGTATACCATACGTCTATCCTTATTCTCGATATAGTTGATATCAGAAATAGTGATTGATACTTGTTCGTAGTCCTTTAATCTAATTAACAATGTAATATTATCTTTTATGTTAAGCTTATTGTAGGCTCTTTCCAAAGATTGGAAAACAGTGTTTTTATCTGTTGGAAGAAGAATAAAGTCTAATGGTTCAACTTTGAATGAATTGATTACATTGTCTAGATTATCAGATAAGAAGATAATCATTGAATGATATCCATCCTCACGGATTCTCTTAACAAAGTTAATTCCATTGATTTTATTGTCCATTCCTAATATAATTAAATCATAATTTGTTGATTCAATTTTAAAAATCAACATACGATTTAATAAGGTATCAGATTCTTGAAATATATCTAGCTTTGCATCGACACCTTTTTCATCAATAAACTCTTTAACATATGAAGATAATTTGTCCAAATAATCTTTGTTTTCTTCGCAAATTGCGATCTTCATACTACCACTTCCTTAAACTACATCTCTAATTGTATCAAAAAAAATAAAAAAAAGTAAGTAGTTGGACTAATTTCACAAAAAATAATTTCAAAATCACATTTTTATACCATAATCTTAGAGTAATATATTACTCAAAAGGAGGAAACTAATATGACTTCTGAAGAAAAAAGAGTACTTGAAGCCCTAAATTATTTTGGCTTTGAGGTAAAAGAATTAAGTAGTAGAGAATTAGAATATACTTATCTATCTTTCAAGTCTGAGCTTGAAGAAAAGGATGAGGCTGAATATAAAATTATGGAAAGCCACTATGCTGAGCTTAAGGATATTAGAAGAACTAATGAAATCATTCATAATGTTTTAGATCCTGAGCATAAGGAGCATTGGTATACTGAGACTGAGCATGTAGAAGAGGTAAAGCCTGAAATCATTGATGGACCTATTCCAAATGAGAATCCTGAACAAATTTTAAGGACTAACTTTGGTGATGTTAAGATTGTTGATAAGCCATCAATCTTCAATATCATTATTTCCCTTTTAATTCCACTTTATGGATTCTTAACATCAATGGTAATTAGAAGCTTTATGCCTAAGGCATCTAGATGGTATTTAATATTCGCCATTATTGGCTTTGTTATAAATTTCGCGATACTTATTGTATTCAACTATGTTATCTAAGAGACTAAGAATAATCTTAGTCTTTTTTGTTTATCTTAATTGTAAAAAACTAAAAAATTATGTATAATAATTTTTAAGTAAAAATATTTATTTTGGTAGGTAAAAATGGCTAAATTATCTTTAAATGAGGTCTTAAATTTAGATAATTCTAAACAATCTATTAAGAAAATAGATATTTTTTTGTCTGGTGAAAGTAAATATAGTGATAATTTTATGGAAGTAATAGCTTTTAAAGGTAAGATGTTACATATCTTAGATGATACAACAGAAGCCTTAAAGCTATTATTTTCTTATATTGCAGAACTAAAAAAGCTTAGACCTAAGGGTATTATAGCTATTTGCGATTCAATAATTTATATCACAGAAGATATTAGTAAATTTGATCAGTCCTTAAAATATATAAATCTTAAGAAAAATTTCTTACCAATTTCTTCACATACCTTATACATAAAAGATATGATTCATTTGTATCTTTTAGAAAATAAGAAGTCTGAGGCAATTAAGCTAATCTTAGATTATCTAAAGGATGATTTATCTAAAGATGAAATATTCTTCGCTAAAGAGACTTTGGCTAATCTATATTATGAAACTAAGGAATATGATAAATATATTGAATTATCTAGCTTATTAATTTCTAATTATCAAAACAATCTAGAACTATCTAAAATTGAGGATGTAGAAATTAATTTATTAAAGATAAATTTATTAAAAGAAGAATATGATGAAATTATTAAAAATGCGAATAGAATACTAGAAAATCTTACAGATCCCGATAAGATTATCATTACCGCATCTATGTTAATGAAATCATATATCGTTAAAGAAGATTTCAAATATGCATCCGTTGTAGAATCTTGTTATGAAGATAAACTGGATTCTGCTAGTGTTGATAATCAAAAATCATTTATTAATAACGCGATAGATTTATATACTAAATTGCATTCTTTGGTCTCTGTTAGAGGATATCAAGCAAGACTTGATGCCCTAAAGGAGGATGAGCCTGAGGTTAAGCCTAAGAAGAAAAGAAAAAAGACTAGTGATGACATTTATGATATCCCAGTTATAGAAGATGAATTAATTGAAGAGGAGATAGAGGTTAATAATCAATTATTAACTGAGACTGAACCTAAATTATCACTAGAATATGATAATGTATATAAGACAGTTAAATATAATGATGTTGAAGTATCTGAATATTATTTAAAGCTTAATGATTTATTAGGACTATTAAATCAAATACCATACGACTTAAAATTTAGAGAATTTTATCGTCAAATGATGATGATATTAGCTAAAAGCTTTAAATTTGAGGAAGCTTATTTCTTATCTTATGATAATGATAAATTTGTAGGTTATCATTATAAGATGGAAAGAGTATATGATAAGACTCCAGCTGAGGAGGTACTAGCTGATAGTGCTATGTATATGTCATATACATTAGGATCTGAAATAATCATCAATGATGATAGTAGAGAATATTTAAAAAATATTATTGATGATACATATTATGAAGATAATATTTATGTATTATCACTTCCTATCATAACTGAAATAGAGACTAGAGGCTCTATATCTTATATTAGTCATGAGCCATTTTTAAATGTAGATATGGCTTATGAAGGATTAAAGATTGCCTCATCAATCCTAAATTCTAGATTTGTATATGGATTATATAAAAAGATAGATGATAATAAAAAAGAAAAGCTTCTATATTTAGCTGAGCATATAGATGCTGGCTATAAGGAAGAAGCTTTAGGTAATATTACATTATCTGATTATGGTATGAATATGCTTCATACATTTAAGAATTTATCACTTGAAGATTATTTTATTCATATGAATAACCAAGATATCACTAGATATAAAAATGCTAGAGAAAGATTACTTGATTTAAGAACTACATTTGAAGAAATAACATATGATTATAAATTACCTGATAAAATATTAAAGATTAAAGAAAAAATGTATTCTTTATTAATTGATGGTATTGTAAATATTATATCTATATTTACTGATATCACAGATTTAGAAGAAGAAAAGAAATCTTTAATATCACTAGCTTATCGTAATCCTAATTCTAAAATAGATAGTGAAGTTAAGCTAATGGTAGATTTAAAGGATGCCTTATATGATCATAGATTTGCCTTATGTATATTAAAGGTTGTTGATTTTGATATATATAAAGAACTATATGGATATAATTTTGAGCGTCAATTAATTTATGCCCTAGGCGATAAATTAAAAGAGTGTATCGATGATTTTTCAACTAATGTATATCATTTCTCTGGAAGTGAATATGCCTTACTTTTAAGTAATGTAAATGATAAGAGAACCATTGAGGGTAAGGTTAGAAAGTGGCTTACAAAAGTAGCAAAGGCGCTTCATGAGCTTAATACTAGAATCAATATCACATTCGCCTGTGGATGCTTCAAGCCAGCTACAGTATCTAATTTAGATCCTAATAGGGTAATCAACAATGCTCTAGATGGACTTCAATCAGCCTACTCTTTAGATGGTAGCATTAGATTTGCCCATTATGATTCTTTAGAATCTGAAGCTAGATTTAAAGAAAATAGCTTAATTACTCATATCAGTGAATCTATTGATATGAATAATATTGGCCTAACCTATAAACAGATAGTTAATATTAAGAAAAAAGAAGTACTTGGCTATAAGGTAGATATTAATTTAGATAATTATGAGGTTGACTTAAGCTACTTTAAGGAAGTAATTGAAAGAAGAAATCTAAAAGAAAAGATTACTAAATATTTAATATATACATTATTTAAGGAAATGAAGATGTTATATGATTCAACTCATTATAAGCTAAATGTCTTTATTGATTTAGATGTTAATATGCTAAATGATGATATGATGAGCTTTATAACTGATAAGCTTAATTTCTATAAAATAGATACTAAAAACATTATATTAAATGTAAATGATACTAATAATAAATATGTTGGATATCTATATTCATTAGGCTTTAATCTAGCAAGTGATAATCTGCTTGAAATATATAGAGATAAGATAAGCTATTTATTCTTTGATTATCATTTAATAAATAAAGATAATTCAGAATATTTATCATTAATTACTAGTGATAAAAAGATTAAGATGATCATGAGTGAAATAAACACAGAAGATGATCTTAAGGTAGTAACTAATGAAGGATATGAATATGTATTTGGTAATTATTATAGGAAGTTAACTAGAATTAAAAATATTATCGATAAATTGGAGAACTAAAAATGATTGGTATAGTTGGTTTAGGTAAAATTGGTAATTATGTACTTAGTGGAATAATAGATAAGAATCTTTATTCAAAAGATGATGTTTTATTAGGACTTAGAAGAATAGAAGCTAAAAAAGAATATGAAGAAAAAGGGTATCTAACTACCCTAGATTTAAATACATTATTTTTAAAATGTAATGTAATTGTATTATCAGTTAAGCCTCAAAATTATGATACAATTATTTCTTATTCTAGAAATATTGATTTTAAAAATAAATGTATAATATCTACAATTGCAGGAATTGATTTAGAAACAATTCAAGGTGATTTCAAAAATGGATCAATCTATCGTGTAATGCCTAATATTGGGGCCGCCCTAGGTAAGAGTGTTACAACCTTATGTTATACAGAAAAAGATGAATTATTTGAAACTGCCAAGAAGGTATTTGAAACTATCGGTAGTGTAGTAGAGGTAAATGAATACACACTTGATAAATCAGTTCCACTTAATGGCTCTATGCCTGCCTTCATCTATATGTTTATAAAAGATTTTATAGATGTATCTGTAAAGAATGGCTTAGATTATGAAACTAGTAAGAATCTTATTTTAGATACTATAGTATCATCAGTTGAATATTATAAAGAAAGTGATAAGAAGATTAATGATCTTATCATAGACGTATGTTCAAAGGGTGGTATTACAATAGCTGGCTTAAATGAGATGTATAAGAATGGCTTTGATGATTCTATTAGAGCATGTTACCAAGCATGCCTAAAAAGAAGTGACGAATTAAAATATAAAAAATAAAAGGTGCCACTTGGCACCTTTTGATTATTTATTTTGTTTCATTGAATTCATTACAGCTCTAACTTGCTTTTCAGATGGTGTTCTACCCATTTGAGCAAACATCGCACGAATCATTTGTTCATTGATTGGTGGATTCTTTTCTAATTGTTTTTGGAATAGCTTTCTAGTTACAAAGAAAGTAGCGATAGCTGAAATGATAATAACTCCTACTATAATTAAGATAAATTGCCAAATTTCGATTTGCATATTATTCACTCCTTACTAGTAGGTATTTTATACTTTTTTTCCTTATTTATCAATATAAAATATAAAAATTAAAGTTACAATAGACTAACCATATTTTTTAATGATATAATAAGGCCATAAAGGTGAAGGAGGAAATGACTATGCCTAGAAAAGTAACTGATGCTTGTATTGGTTGTGGCGCATGCGCTGGTGAATGTCCAGTTAACGCAATCACTGTTGAAGATGTTTCTGTAATCGATGCTAACGCTTGCATTGATTGTGGTGCTTGTCAAGGTGTTTGCCCAGTAGACGCAATCGTTGAAGAATAATAATAGATGCCCTCGCTAGAGGGCTTTTATTTTGCTTTACAAAATTGCAATTTTTGATTATAATATCTTCAAACGAAAGAAAGAATAGTAAATATACTGAAGTATTTAAGCGAGTAGATGAAGGTGAGAGATCTATATAATAAGTATATTGAATGGACTTTCTAGTGATGCCAATAACATCCGTAGCTCGCGTTAAGAGTATAAAGTGCTAGTGTTGTCTAGAATTAAGGTGGTACCGCGGTAATTCGTCCTTAAATTCCAGGCATTTTTTTATTTTTAGGAGGTTTTATTATGGAAGAAACTAAAAAGAGAATGATAAGTGGTATCAAGCCAACTGGTCATTTGACACTTGGTAATTATATTGGTGCCATTAAACAATTTATAAAATATCAAGATGATTATGAGCTATTAGTATTTATTGCTGATTTACATGCCTTGACATTACCTATTGATCCAAAGGAATTAAGACAAAACACAAAGGATTTAATTTCTGTTTATCTTGCGTGTGGCTTAGATCCTGAGAAGGTAGTATTATTTAAGCAAAGTGATGTTCATGAGCATGCAGAGCTTGGCTATATTATGGCATGTAACTCTAATATGGGTGAATTATCTAGAATGACACAATATAAGGATAAGACACAAAAAATCAGTAATAAAGAATCTATTCCTACAGGAATATTTATTTATCCTGCCCTAATGGCTGCCGACATCCTACTATATGATGCTGATTATGTTCCAGTTGGAATTGACCAAAAACAACATGTTGAATTAACTCGTGATTTAGCAATTAGATTTAATTCTCATTATTCAGATACATTTAAAGTACCTGAACCAGTAATTAATAAGCAAGGTGCTAAGATTGCATCCCTTTCAGCTCCTGAGAAGAAGATGAGTAAATCTGAATCTGATAAGGGTACTATTTATCTACTTGAGGATTTAAATGTAATTAGAAAGAAGATTATGTCAGCTGTAACTGACTTAGGACATGAAATCATTTATGATCCAGAAAATAAACCAGGTGTATCAAACCTACTTGTTATAAAATCAAGCTTATCAGGTATCGCTATTTCTGATCTAGAGAAGAAATATGAAGGAATGGGATACGGAGAATTCAAGCGTGATGTAGCTGATACAGTATGTGAACATCTAAAGGGATTACAAGATAAGGTACGTGAAATCCAATCTTCAGGTGCTATCGATAAGATTCTAGCTGATGGTGCAGCTAAGGCAAGTTATCTAGCTTCTAAGAAATTAAACAAGGTATATAGAAAGGTTGGCTTAAGAGCTAATAAGTAACAAAAAAAATCAGCAATCGCTGATTTTTTTTATAGAAGTGATATAAACATATCTGTTAGCTTTTCTGGGGTTTCTTGGAACCCATCACTAATCCAATATTTAATGATTGTTATAAATGATTCAATCATTGTAGATTTTTTTAGTCCAAGTGGCATTACATTTTCTTTATTATAAGGATAATTATTATAATAAGAATCTGCAAACTTTTGTAGGTGTGATCTAAATTCATCTAAGAAGATGTCATTTCCTTTAGAAGATAAGACACCACTAATTAACTCTTTTTCATCTCTTATATGATAAAGAATGTGAGTAACTAGATGCTTGTAATCATAAAAATTATCTTTTGAGAAGTCATGTGATTTTTCTTCCTGTAGGGAATGAGAAAATACATGATCGAAGATAGTTTTACTGATACGTAGAAGTAGCTCATCTTTTGTCTTAAAGTGAGTGTAGAATGTAGATCTACCAACACCTGATTCATCTAAGATATCTTGAATAGTTATATCATCATAATCTTTAGTATTAACAAGCTTAGAAAAAGCTTCATAAATGTTATCTAATGTCTTTTGAGTTCTCTTGTCCATATAAAACACCTTGTTTCGTAAATGCTTCAATATAATAAAGTTATTGAACACCTTGTATTATATCGTATAAATTGTACTATTTATTGAACAAATATGCAATATTTATCCGATAAATTATTTGAAAAGTTGGACACATAATGATAAAATATCCACATCTTGGTGAAACTATGAAACAAAAGAAAAGAAATGTTATTATCTTAATATCACTTTCTATAGCCCTCATTTTATTATTTGGAATATCCCTATTTGTTGGTGTTTCAAATATTGGATTTAGTGAGGCTTTTTTAGCGTTATTTGGCCAAGGTAAAAATAGTCATATTTTAATTATGCAAAATATTAGAGTTCCTAGGGCAATTGCGGCAGTAGTAGTAGGCTGTGGTCTAGCAGTAGCTGGCTTGATTATGCAGACTACACTTGGTAATGAAATGGCATCACCTTCAACTTTGGGTGTATCTAATGCGGCAACACTTGGCGCGAACATCTCTATCATAGTCTTAGCTGGTGGATTTTTAAATACAGGAAATAACATTCAAAACTTCTTTAATGATTCAAATGTATTTTCAACATCACTTGTAGCCTTTTTATTTGCTTTGGCATCTATGTTAATAACATTAGGCTTATGTAAAATTAAATCTTTTTCTAAGGAAACTGTAATCTTATGTGGTGTAGCAATGGCGGCTATTTGGACTGCCTTAACATCATTAATCCAGTTTTACGCAACTGATGTATCACTTTCAGCAGCCATAATCTGGAGCTTTGGTGATCTATCACGTGCTACATATCAAATAGATTTAATTATTTTAGTAGTTGTTTTACTTTCTGTATCATTCTTTACTATCTTATCTAATAGATATAATGCGATGCTTGCAGGAGATGATATGGCTAAAAGTATGGGTGTTAATGTAGAAAGATTTAGATTTATATCCCTACTTATCGCATCCCTAATCACTGCGGTATGTATTGCTAATATCGGTATTATCGGATTTGTTGGCATAATTTGTCCTCATATAGCTAAGCGTATATTTGGACATAATCATAAATATACAATAATCGGATCAGTATTACTTGGGGCAATTCTTTTATTAATATCTGATACATTAGCTAGAACAGTCGGTAATGGTTCAGCAATACCAGTAGGTATTATTACTTCACTTGTTGGTGCGCCATTCTTCTTATATATAATATTTAGAAGAAAAAGGGGTGGTAATAATGCTTAAGGTAAGTAATTTATCATCTGGATATTCTAAAAATGAAATAATCATTAATGATATTAATTTCACATTAGATAATGGAAACATCTGCGTACTTATAGGTGAAAATGGTAGCGGAAAGACCACAATATTTAAAACAATCTTAGGATTTTTAAAACCTAAAAGTGGATCTATTGAAATTGATGGACTTGATTTAACTAACATTTCGCTAAATGAAAGAGCCAAAAATATAGCATATGTATCTCAAAATGTTGAGATGCCACCACTTACTGTTTATGAGACAGTATTAATGGGTAGACTTCCTTATTTCATCATATCACCAACTAAGCATGATAAAGATGTAGTGGATGAGGTAATTAAGGATTTAAACCTAGAAGAAGTGAAATATAAAAATGTTTTAGAGCTATCTGGTGGTGAACGTCAAAGAGTGGCCATAGCTAGGGCAATAGCTCAAGAGCCTAAGATGCTAATCTTTGATGAGCCAACATCTAATTTAGATATTGTAAATGAGATGTTACTTCAAGATGTAATCTCAAAGATTGCTAAAGAGAAGAATTTAATGGTTTTAATATCACTTCATGAATTAAATTTAGCATATGATCTTGCAGATAAATTCGTCTTTATTAAAGAAGGTAGAATAGTTGCTGAAGGTAATAAGGATATATTTAATGAAGAAAATGTTTATAAAACATTTAATAAAGAATGTTCAATAATAGATATTGATGGAACAAAGTACATTAAATTTAGGAGGTAAAAAAAATGAAAAAGAAAATCAGTTTATTTTTAATGGTATTTATGTTTATGTTTGTATGTGTTTCATGTAGTAAAGGTGAAACTCCAACTACTACGACTACTACAACAGTAGCACCTACAACTACAGTAGCTGAAGTGGAAGTAACAGATATGGTTGGTAGAACTGTAACAGTTAAGCCAGGTAGCTATACATCTGTTGTATGTATTGGTGCAGGTGCATTAAGATTATATACTTATATTGGTGATTTAGGTAATCTTGGTGGAGTTGAAGATATCGATAATGAAACAGCTACAGGTAGACCTGTAATGTTCGATTCTGTTGCTAGACCTTACTTTATTGTAGGTAAGAATGTATTTAAGACATTATCATCAGCAGGTAAGGGTGGCCCACAAGCCCAAGCTGCAGAGCCTGAAAAGATTTTATCATGTAATCCTGATATCGTTATATCTGAATATGAAGATGTTGAAAAAGCAAATGCACTTCAAACTCAAATTCAAGTACCAGTTATCGTTGTAAAATATGGTTATTCAGGTGTTTTTGATACAAATGTTAAAAATTCAATTAAATTACTTGGAAAAATATTTGCTGAAGATGCTAAAGCAGAATCATTATGCTCATTTATTGATTCAGAAAAGGCTGAAATTGAAAGAAGAGTAGCTAATATTAACGTAGCTGAACAAGCAAAGGCTTATATTTGTGGTTTAGGTAACTGGGGTACAACAAACCACCTACAAACAGCTCAAAATTATGCACCATTCAATGTTGCTAAAATCAATAACGTAGTTAATGATTTAGCTACTAATGGTATTCAAGGAATTGAAAAAGAAAAATTCATTTCTTTATCACCTGATATGGATATTATGATTATTGATGCTGCCGCTATTAAAAATATTAAGAAACTAGATGAAGCTGATTTAAATCTAATTAAATCAACTAAGGCATGGCAAAATGATCAAGTATATCTACAAATGGCTTATAATGCATATTTCACAAATCTAGAAATTGCCCTAGCTAATACATGGTTTAATGCTAAGGTTGTATATCCAAGCCTATTTACTGATATCGATATGAATACTAAACTAAATCAAATTACAAAAGCATTCTTAGGTGTAGAATTAGCTACACAAATCAACGCATATCCAATGAGCTTTGGTGGATATGGAAAAGTTAATAGGGAAACAATTTTTGCCTAATGACTAGTGTTAAAGAATTTTTTAATACTATAGCTCAAAACTGGGATAATTCAGATAACAATTACGATGTAATTGATAAATTAATTAAATTAGTTAATATAAAAAAAGATGCTGATGTCCTAGACTTAGGCTGTGGTAAAGGTGTTGTAACTAATAGATTATATGAATACTCAAATAAACAGGTTTACGCGATAGATGTATCAGAAAAGATGATAGAAGGAGCACTTGAAAATTATCAAGATTTCAATAAATATAAATTCATCTGTGGTGATTTTTATAATTATGATTTTGATAAATCATTTGACTATATAATTATCTTTAATGCCTACCCACATTTTATGGATGTAGAAGGACTTGCTAAAAGAGCGTATGATCTATTAAATAAGAATGGTCATCTTGTTATTATGCATGATTGCCCTAAAGAATTATTAAATTCTCATCATAAGGCCAAAGCTATGGGTGTATCAAGATATTTAACTGATGTAAAAGATGAAGCTTCGTTATTTAATAAATATTTTGATACAGTAAAGACAATCGATAATAATGAATGCTTTTATATGAATTTAATTAAAAAGAACTAACGAAAAAGTTAGTTCTTTTTTCATGAAAAATAATTATAATATATATAAGGTATAATTATGAAAAAGATATTTTATAGAATTAGTAAAATCTTAATATATATAGTTTTATCTTTAATTGTAGTTTTGATTTTAAATACTGTAATTGGTTCAGTAGTTTATGAGAAATTATTTTATAGATATGAATATCCTGATTATGAGGTTACTCCAGGATTAGTATCATATGATAAGGTAAAAGATAATTATCCAAGAGAAAAGGTATCTTATATCTCTAATGGTGTTAAGCTACAAGGATATTATTACAATCAAAATGAGACTAATATGCTAGTGGTATTTTCTCATGGTATTAATGATGTATCAGATTCATTATTGCCACTTCATATGTATTTTGTTGATAAGGGCTATAATGTATTTGCCTTCAACAATTCAGGCTGTGGAGAATCAGAAGGAAGAGCCCAAGGCTTCACTGAGGCCTTTGTTGATTTAGACCATACCTTAACCTTTATGGAATCTGATAATAGATTTAAAGATTATAAAAAATTATTAGTAGGATTTTCTTGTGGAGCATTTGCGGTAGGGGCTATAGGTAACTTAGATCATAAGAATATCTGTGGTTGTATCACAATATGTGGATTTAATAATTCTAAAACTGTACTCCAAGAAAAAGGTAAATTTTATACAGGACCGATTGCTTATTTTGGTATACCTGCCTTAAATGAGATAGAAAGATATAAGTTTGGTAATTACCTAGAATATACGGCTGTAGGTGGTATCAACCATTCTAACTTACCTACACTGGTGGTACATTCAAATGATGATCCAACTGTATCACCTGATGTAGAATCTATTATGAAAAGAAAAGATGATATTACTAATCCTAATGTATCATACTTGTCTATAGATAATCGTGGACATAGTGATGTATTTTATACAGATGAAGCTATAAAATACCAAAAAGAAGTATTAAATGATTTATCTAAATTATCTTATGAAGATAAGAAAAATTATTGTAAAAATGTAGATGATTACAGGTTTAGTAAACTAGATTTTAATTTAACAAAAGCTTTTGATGAATTATGCCAGAAAATGGCATAATTTTTCCTTGTATAAAGGGATTTTTTAATATATAATTATTCAAAATGTAAATAAGAGAGGGTAGAAAAAATGGAAAATGTAAGAATTCAAGATGACTTATTTTTATATGTAAATCAAGAAAAATTAGAACAATTAGTTATTCCTGAAGATAGACCAACTGCTGGTGGTTTTGCTGAACTTCATGAGAATGTAGAAAAACTAATGATGAATGAATTTAAGACATTAGAAAAAGAAGAGGATATCAAGGATGAAAATCTAAGAAAAGCAGTTGACCTATATTCTATTGCTAGAAACGTAAAGAAGAGAAATAGCCAAGGTATTAAGCCAATTATGAAGGATTTAACTGTAATTAGATCTACAGCTGATATGACTTTATTAAATAGAAGATTATATACATTCGTATTAAATTCATATCCACTACCATTTAATTTTGGTGTAGATGTAGATATGAAGGATTCTAATAAGCATTGTATTATGTTATCAGGTCCTAGAACAATCTTACCTGATACAACAATGTATAAGGATGAAAACCAAAAGAAGAAGCTTCTAGATATCTGGAGTGGCATAGCTTCTCAAGTATTAAGCCACACTGACTTAACTGAAGAAGAAAGACAACAATATCTAAATGATACTTTAGAATTTGATGCTATCATTGCTACACTTGTTAAATCAAGTGAGGAATGGAGTGAATACACTAAGTGCTATAATCCATATACTACTAATAAAGTAAATAGATTATTAAAGCCATTCAAATTCAAAAATTGCTTAAAGAAGATTTTTGGCTATGTACCAGAAGAAATCATTGTTGCAGACCCAAGATTCTTAAAAGGATTTAATACATTATTCAATGAAGAAACTTATGAAAAATATATTCACTGGTCATATATGTGGTTCTTATTCTCTAATGGTGCATATCTATCAGAAGAATTAAGAGATTTATGTGGTGCATTCAGAAGAACATTATCTGGTATTGCTAAGCCAACTGAACCAGTTAAATTTGCATATCAATTAGCATCATCTGTATTTGATAAGCCAAT
Organism: Acholeplasmatales bacterium; assembly: GCA_017454375.1. Lineage (GTDB taxonomy): Bacteria > Bacillota_I > Bacilli_A > Acholeplasmatales > Anaeroplasmataceae > Anaeroplasma. The sequence goes on from JAFTDB010000031.1 coordinate 100,766, forward strand.
AGGCCTATATTATGGAAAGAAATATTTTGGTGAAGAAGCTAAAAAAGATGTTGTTGATATGGTTAAGCAAATTATAGCTGCATATAAGGAAAGAATAGCTAATAGTGATATCTTATGTGATGCCACTAAGGCTAAGGCTATCTTAAAGCTTGATACAATGAAGATTAAGATGGGCTATCCTGATAAGGCAGAAGAAATATTTGATAAGTTTGAAGTAAATAAGAAAGATTCTTTATTCAAAACTTTATCTAATATTCGTAAGGTTAAATTCTTTGATGAGGTTGATAGATTAAACAAGCCTGTTGATAAGACTAAATGGCAAATGCCAGGTCATATGGTAAATGCTTGTTATGACCCATCATGCAATGACATTACATTCCCTGCCGCAATCTTACAACCACCATTCTATTCAATCAATCAAACTAGATCACAAAATCTAGGTGGTATTGGTGCTGTAATTGGTCACGAGATTTCTCATGCCTTCGATAATAACGGTGCTCAAATGGATGAGAATGGCAACATCAATAACTGGTGGACAAAAGAAGACTATAAGAAGTTTGAAAAGAAAACTAAAGAAATGATTAGAGAATTTGATGGAATTACATTACCTTGGGGTGAAGTTAATTCTAAACTAATCGTTAGTGAAAATATTGCTGATAACGGTGGTATGGCAGTTACTCTTCATATTATGAAGGATATGAAGGATGCTAATTATGAAGAATACTTCATCAATTGGGCTAAGGTATGGTGCCAAAAGGCAAAACCAGAATATCAAGCATTACTATTAAAGGTAGATGTACACGGACCAGTTCTATTAAGAACTAATATGCCTCCTCGTAACTTCGATGAATGGTATGAAACATTTAATGTTAAAAAGACTGATAAGATGTACATAGAACCTAAAAAGAGAGTCGTAATATGGTAATTAAAAAAGGGGCTGTGAAAAAAACTAACTTTTAAAAATTAGGGTTTCACAGCCCTTTTTATTATTACTTAAGCAATCGTTTTTTAAATTAACATAACATTTATTGAAAACGCTATCTAAAAGTGTTAGAATAGCAATTGGTGGGAATTTAATAAAAAAAAGAGTGTAAAATGAAGATAATTAGTGCAATTATATTAGGAATAATTGGTATACTTTCGCCTTATTTGGAAGAAGGAGACAAATTGATTAACGAATCACTTGATAACATTTGTGAATATATTGATAATCATATTGATGATTTTAATTCAATTTTAAAATTAAATGGATATGATTTAGTCGTTAATAATATCGAAAATTACGATATTACAATTGATTCTGTCGATGGAAATTTCGATGGAAAAATATTGTTTATCAATAGCAAAGAATTTTATTTTACAATTGGTGAAGGCTTAATTCTGTATGATTATGGATTTTATGCCTCAGATTTGATGTACAAATATGCCAAAAATGGACAATTAATTTTTAATGTAATCACAGGCTATTTTTATAGAGACGGAGATAGTATTGTATCATTAAATGGATATGATTCTAATTGTGAATATTTATGTGGCAATGATCATTATGAGGGACAGGCTACTAATATGTCAGGAGCAGGAGGAATAGAAAATCCGGATTTATATATAAAAACTAGATATGGTGATGGGTGGATTTTGGATTCAGAAAACACACTAACATATAGAACAAATTCTTATGAACCATATAAGAGAATGGAAGGATTTGAACAAAATAATTATAATTGTTATTATTGGGATGACAGAGCTGGAAATCAAGTTTTCGAAGGAAACTGTTGTGTTGTTGCACCTTTTACAGTTGCAAGATATATTTTAAGGAAATTATATTCTTATACAAATTATGCTTATGCTAATGTGGAGCTTTATGATCCAAGATCAGAAGAAAGGGATTATTTTTTATCTAAAAATATAGTCGATGAAGGTGCTGGAAATTATCTAGAACCTGAGAGTAATAGACGATGGTGTGAATTATATAGAAGAATAAGGCGTACTGCTTATCAAGAATTTGGCAAAACTGAATATTTAACTATATTTCAATCTTCTGCTGTCTTAGAAAAAGTAATGAATCATTACTATATAACTGTTGATGCTAATGAAAATGTTGATTGGGGGTGTATATGTAAATGTGTATAAAAATGAAATAGACAACGGTTGGCCATTAATGTGGAGTACATCAACTAACACATATGGGGCCCATACAATGGCTGTTGCAGGATATAGAATTTACTCCAAAGAAGAGGGTTGGTGGATTTTTAAAGAAAAAAAATACAAGAACCTTGCTGAAATAAGGGATGGATGGGTTGAAAATCCTCGCTATTTTGATTTTAGTGCTTATACAGGCTTTGCTGCACTAGTAAATATTAGTCATTAGGAGGCAACATATGAGAAGAAAACATTTATTCTTATTCATTTTTGTTTTTTTGTGTAATCTATTTGCACTATCATCTTGCCATTATGTCCATCAAGTTTTTTATGTTGAAGGCGCCAAAATTGAAAGAAATAATTATACAATAGAATATAATTCAATTGATTATCAGGAAGATACTATAGTTGAACTAAAGATAACAAAGAAAAATGATAATGATTTATTTATTAAAAGTGCAATAGCACATAGTCCTCTTGGAAGTTATAGAGAAGAACCAAAAGAAGTATATTTTAATGATATATTACAAGAAAATAAAGAAAAAATATCATTAACAAGCAAAATTACAAATGTTAGGCTTATATATCCAATTGAAGTAAAGTATGGTAAACTTTATTTGTCATTATCAGATGAATTATACAATTTGAGATTAGAAACTAGAGAATATCTTTATGGTACAACTACTACACAAGCAAGTTGATATAATTAAAAAGCTACAGTTTTATGCTGTAGCTTTTTTGATGTAATCTTCAATTGTGATAAATTCAAATCTATTATCTTTTAGATAATTTATTAGCCATTCAATCTTCTTAGGATATGATTTAAAATTAGCTTTTAAATAGATTATATCTAAAGGATTGAATATCTTAATATTAGGCTTTTTAGATTTAGATAATTCAAATGGATGAATATAGAATACATAGCTATTATGATTCTTAAGATATTTCATTATCTTATGCTTCATAATTACCCATGGTGTAAGACGCATAAAAGCGCCACCACCTATGTTACTGCCTTTAAAAGAAGTAGGTGGTATTTCATAAAATAAATTATCTGTATAAATGTTATCATTTAATTCTTTATATGATTTTAATTCATCTAATTTATTAGTATTATACAAGGCAGAAGAATCATATTTAAAATGTTTTTTAATTATATTTAATTTATAATTATTTATTTTAAACATTGGGGCTCTAAAGCCTTCTACATCAATATTAAGTATATCTTTAAATCTATTTTTAGCTTTAACTAATTTATCTTCAAATTCTTCATTATCAATATTTAATATTGAATCATGAAGATAGCCATGAAGAGATACCTTATGGCCATTTTCTATGGCATTTTTTAATGTATCAACATTATCATCTAGTGATGAATCAACTGTAAATAATGTTGATTTAATATTGTATTTATCTAAAATATTTAAATAATTTTCTACTCCGTCATAACAATTATTGCCTATCCTTTTTGGATTTCTTTTTCTTACACAGCTTGTGTCATAAAAAGATTCTATATCCATGGTGAAGAAGGCATATTTAGTTAAGGTGTTCATTACAAAAATCCTTTACTGCCTTATCATATTTTTCTAGGTTGTTGATTCTAATGTGGGAATGAGCTCCATGATCGAACCATACGATTTGTTTTTCACCGGGAGTAATGTTATATAAATATTCAGATTTATGAGGTAAAGAGAATTTATCTTCTTTACTATATAAGAATAAGATAGGTTTATCTAGCTTTAATAATGCTTTTTCTGGACCATATGATTTCATATCAACACCAGTTTTAATCTTCATTATTAATCTAACAAATTCAATGAATGGATGAACTGGTCTTTTTTCATAAATCATATGAGTTTTGAATGTCTCATAAAATGTTGTGTACATTCCATCTGTGATAATAGCCTTGAAGTAGTCCTTATCAGTAGAAGTAATAGCGTATAGTGCTGTTGCGGAACCTATACAAATACCATGTAGAACGAATTTATTAATATTATATTTTGTATGAATTAATTTAGCCCAGGCTTGGATATCCTTATATTCCTTTAAGCCTACTGTATTATATTTGCCTTCAGATAATCCATGTGCACGTGAATCAACTACTAAGATGTTGTAGCCCATATCTGAATATGGTTTAGCATAATAATATGAATACCATAAAGATTCGGTTCTACCTTGTAAGATGATTACACATTTATCAGAACCGAAATTGAAATATTCACCTACTAAATGTAGTCCATCATTTTCAATTTCAACTTCCTCAATTTTGTCTTTAAAGCCTGCTGCCCATTCAAGACCAATATTGTACATTGCCATCTGTTCAACATTATCAGGGGCGCTGCATTCTCTTAGCCATTTATTTTTATCATTTCTTACTAGCTGGGCATTAAATACCTTATTTGCGATAATGAATGGAGGAAGAATTCCAAATAAAATTATCACAAGAAGTACAATTCCTATTATTAAAAATGTAATGCCAACTGCGGACATTAACATAATATCACCACCAATTTCATATAATTATATCAAAAATAGTGGTGATATTCTATAAGAATTACTAGAAATATCGGCTTATGTGAATTATAATTAATTAATAGGTGTTATTATGAAAAGAAATGTTAGAGACAATATAATGTTATTACTAGCTCCAGCCTTAGGTTTAAGTGGTACAGTTGTTGCAGGATATGTAAAAACCTATGATTCATTCTTTAAAAGATATGAAAGACCTAATTATGATTTAAAGCCTGGTATTAATAACATTAAAAGAATTGATTCTAAAATTAAATATGATGATGTTGAATTCTATTCTGGTGGAGTTAAATTAAGAGGAAGATATTTTAAATCATCATTCTCTAAGGGGGTAGTAATATGCGCTCATGGTATCCACGCTGGTGGAGATGATTTATTACCTTTTGCCTTATATTTTTTTAAGCACCATTTTTCAGTACTTTTATTCAATTATAAAGGTACTTACGATAGTGAAGGTGATTCAACTGTTGGTATGTGTGAATCAATTGTCGATTTGGATGCAGCAATCAACTATGTAAAGACTGATCCACTATTTGATCATCAGCCTATCTATTTATTTGGCCATTCTTGGGGTGGATATGCTGTATGTTCTGCGTTATGCTTACATAAGGATATTAAGGCAGTAGCTGAGGTATCAGGACTAAATGATGGATATACAATGATACTTGAAAAGGGAGAAGAATATGCAGGTAAGCTTGCAGATTTACCAAAGCCTTTTTTAAATTATTATCAAAAATATTTATTTAAGGATTACGTAAACTGTAATGCTACACTTGGTATTAATTCAAGTAATACAAAGGTATTAATAGCCCATGGTGTAGAAGACAAGGTAATAAGCTATAATTACCAAGCCATCATAGCTCATAAGGATGAATTTACTAATCCTAATGTTAGATATTATTATGGTCTTGGTGTAAATGGATATCATACTGATATCTTATATTCTAAAGAATCATTTTTGTATAGAAAAGAAGTAGATAGTGGATTGAAACTTTTAGGCTTTAATAAGAAAAGAAAGCTAATGGATGATGAAATTAAAGAATATGTAGATAAGGTTGACCACAACGAATATAGTGAAGTTAATAAAGAATTAATGGATGAAATTATAAAAATGTTTAATGAGAGATAGGTATGGCTTGGTATTATATTTTATTAATTATTTTAGGAATAATTTTAATAATTTATTTAGTGACTTTGTGGTTCTCTTTTCGCACTGTTTTTAAGCGTGGAAGTAATAAGCCTTTAACTGAGGTTGATTTAACAAAAACACATTATGCTCCATATATAGATGTTTTATATAAAAACATGAATGAGATGTTTTCAAGACAATATGAAGAAGTATATATAAATAATGGTAAAATAAGGTTATATGGTAGATATTTTAATAACAATTCTAAAACAACAATTATAATGGTTCATGGATATCGTGCAGTGCCTTATAGTAATTTTTCATATCAAGCTAATTATTTTTTAAATCATGGCTATAATATATTTTTTCCATATCAAAGAGCACATGACAAGTGTGATGGTAGGTTTATTACATTTGGCTATAAGGAGATGCATGATATTAATAAATGGGTAGAATTTATCCATGAAAAATATCAGGTAAATATTATCCTATATGGTACATCTATGGGGGCAGCTACAGTAGTTAATACGGCTGGTAATTATCACCATGATTATTTAAAGGGAGTAATAGAGGATTGTGGATTTTTAAGGGCTTATGATGCTATAAAAGAAGCATTTAAAAATAATGGGTATCATCCAAATTTTGTAATGCAGCCATTAAGATTATGCACAAGACTTGCAGGGTTTAGTATTATTAGGAATCAGCCTTATGATAATGTAGGTAAAATAAATGTTCCAATAATTTTTATTCATTCAAAATTAGATAAGGAAATACCTTATCAATCTGCAGAAATATTATACGAAAAAGCAAATAATCCTAAGCTTCTAATATTAAATGAAATAGGAGGCCATACAACAGGGTTTATGACCTCAAAAGAAGAAACTAAAGAAGAAATATTAGAGTTTATGAAAAAAATGATTTAGGATTATTGACAATTAAAAATGTTGATTTATAATAAAAAGAAATAAAAACGAAGACGAAGAAAAGTAATTTGATGTAAAATCAATAAGCGAGCTATAGATGATGAAAGGTAGCGATATATAAGTCAAATGAAGAACACTTCTGAGTTGCATCCTGAAATTATATAAAGTAGGGAGAGCCGGGCAGCCCGTTATAGCTTATATCTTTGATGGAAGATGAAAAGAGACTGGGATAACCAGTAAATTAGGTGGCACCGCGGATTACAGCTATTCGTCCTAAAATATTAGGAGAATAGCTGTTTTTTATTGGAGGAAAAATGTGTTCAATTATTGGTTTTGAAAAGAAAGAAACAAACCTAAACAAGGTTGCCGCTGAATTTGCCAAAAGTGATTCCAGGGGTCCAGATGGGACAAGATTTTATGAAGGTGATGAAGTACTACTTGGCTTCAAAAGATTAGCTATTATGGGGCTAACTATTGAAGGTATGCAGCCATTTTATCATGATGGTAATGTGGTAGTATGTAATGGAGAAATCTATGCATTCCGTAAGTTGAAAGCTGAATTAATTTCTAAAGGCTATAAATTTAAAAGCGAATCTGATTGTGAAATATTGTTACCACTTTACAAGGAATATGGACTTGAAATGTTTGATTTGCTAGATGCTGAATTTGCATTAATTATTTATGATAAGAAAAATGATGAAATTATTGCAGCAAGAGATCCGATTGGTATTAGACCTTTATATTATGGAATATCAAAAGAAACTGGTAAATATGTATTTGGTTCTGAGCCAAAAATAATTTTAGAGTTCGTTCATCATGTTTATCCATTTCCACCAGGCCATTATTTTAAAAATGGTAAATTTATAAGATATGCTAATTTAACAGATGTCTTGCCAATCCACAAAGATATGGATGAAGTATTAGTTAACATCCATGATAAGCTAGAAAAAGGTGTTTTAAAGAGATTAGATGCAGATGCTAAAGTTGGTTTTTTATTATCTGGCGGTCTTGATTCAAGCTTGGTTTGTTCAATTGCTCAAAAACATCTAGATAAGCCAATTGAGACTTTCGCAATTGGAATGAAAAAGGATGCGATAGACTTAAAATATGCAAAAGAAGTTGCAAATTATCTGCATACAAATCATCATGAAATAATTATAACTAAAGATGATGTTTTATCATCACTTGAAGAAGTAATTAAGATACTTGGAACTTATGATATTACAACTATTCGTGCATCTATGGGAATGTATTTGATTTGCAAGGCAATACATAGGCAAACCGATATTAGAGTCTTATTAACTGGTGAAATATCTGATGAATTGTTTGGATATAAATATACAGATTTCGCCCCAACAAAGGAAGAATTTCAAAAGGAAGCTAAGAAAAGAATTGATGAAATTCATATGTATGATGTTTTAAGAGCGGATAGATGTATCTCATCAAATTCTTTAGAAGCAAGAGTTCCATTTGGAGATTTGGATTTTGTTAAATATGTAATGGAAATAGATCCAGCATTAAAAATGAATACCTATGGTAAAGGCAAATTTTTACTTCGCAAAGCCTTTGAAGGTGATTATTTACCTCATGATATATTATACCGTGAGAAGGCAGCATTTTCAGATGCTGTAGGCCACTCTATGGTTGATGATTTAAAGGAATATGCTGAAGATTTTTATACAGATAAGGAATATGAAGAATTGATTAAAAAATATGATTTTGCTAAACCATTTACCAAAGAATCACTACTTTATAGAGAAATATTTGAAAAATATTATCCAGGTCAAGCTGATATGGTAAAGGATTTTTGGATGCCTAATAAAGAGTGGGATGGATGTAATGTTAATGATCCATCAGCTAGAGTTTTATCAAATTATGGATTAAGTGGTAAATAAAAAAATCGGCTAGCTAGCCGATTTTTATTTATTATTTTTCAAGTAATGAAGTTAACAATTTAGTTTCTTCAACCAAATCATCAGATGTGTATTTGCCTAAGAAGTAAGCTGCATTAAGACCAGGTCCTACGTTGATAGCACTTGAAGGGAATACTTCAGTTAATACAACTTCCTTAGGTTTGATTTCTGTTTCAATTAATTCTTTAAGCTTTAATGCTTTTTCATATCTATTAGTTTCAGCAATTAAGATGATTTGATCTTGTGGGTTTTCAATTTCAGCCTTGATGTAATCAATGATTACCTTGTAAGCTTGTTTTTCACCCTTTGCCTTACCAATTACTGTAACAAGTCCATCTGGGTTGAAATCAGCAAGTGGCTTAATACCGATTAGTTGGCCGAAGAAGGCAGCTGGATGAGAAATTCTACCCTTTGAAGCAACGAATGATAAGTCATCTAACCAACCAGTTTGGTGAATGTTACGAGAATGATCCTCTAACCATTTTGCAACCTCATCAATTGATTTTCCTTCACTTCTTAGAATGGATGCATTGATTGCCATTAAGGCGATACCATTTGAATATTTCTTACTATCGATACAAATGATTTTACTATCTTTTGCTTCAGCTAGAGCTAGGTCTCTACCTTGGCATGCGAAATCATATGAACCAGATAATTTAGATGAAATAGAAATTGATAATACATCAAATCCTTGCTTAGTATATTCTAAGAATTTTTCTTTATATTCTTCAGGAGATGCTGGAGAAGTAGTATAAGTATTTGACTTATTTTTTAAGCCTGAGAAGAATTCCTTTTTTTCGAATCCATCCCATTCAAGAAGGCCTTCATGTTCCTTACCATCTGGTGTAGTAAGATGGCCCTTAATGTATTCGATATCAAATCTTTCTCTTAAATCTTTTGATAAATCTGATTGAACATCAGTAATAATAATAAATTTTTTCATAATTCCTCCAAAAACGCGTTAATTTATTATAATTTATTGGTCGTAAAAAGTAAATGATTTCAAGGATTTTTATTATTAAAAATAATAAGATTTTTCGCCCATATAATTGAATATACATAATCTTTATGGTAAAATAAAATAGTTTTATTTACTTATAAATAAAAATTGATAAATAGGTAGTATTATGGATAAAAAATTGACTATTGTAATTCCTGCATATGAGCCTGATTCTCATCTGCCAGAATTGATTGACAATTTAAATAATTTTTTTAATGATTTCAACATTATAGTTGTTAATGATGGATCTAAAAACTGTGATGAAATATTTAATGATGTAAAGCAAAAAAAGAATGTCTTAGTTTTAAATCATGAAGTAAACAAAGGCAAAGGTGAAGCACTTAAGACAGCATTTAGATACATTAAAGACAACAAGATGGAATCTGTTATAGTTACAGCTGATAGTGATGGGCAACATAAGCCACTTGATATAAAAAGAATTTATGAATTTTATTTAGCTCATAATGGTGGTCTAGTATTAGGAAGTAGAAAGTTTGAAAACGAAGTTCCTGCTAGATCTAGATTTGGTAATGATGTATCAAGAGGGCTTATGAGAATGTGTCTTCATAAGCATCTTAATGATACACAAACAGGTTTAAGAGCTTTCGATTCAAATTTATTAGATTTCATGCTAAACGTAAAAGGCTCTAAATTTGAATATGAGATGAATATGCTATCAGAAGCAGTAAGAAATAATATTCGTATTAGAGAGCTTAAGATAGAAACAATTTATATTGATGAAAATAAAGGATCTCACTTTAGACCAGTAAGAGACTTCTTAAAGATATCAAATTCAATTTGTAAATATAAAATAACATTCTTACTAACATTAGTGCTTGACTTTGTATTATTCTTTGTATTTTCAAAGGCATTAGCTAATTTGGGAGAATATGCTTATATTCATGCTTCATATATATCAGCTGTATTATCAGTTGGTGCTTATTTAGTAATGAATATAGCTTCAATACTTTATGGTGATGGTAATATATTAAGCCATAAGAAGCTACCACTAATATCTGGTTTGGTATTATATGTAGGCTTAAATGTTTTAATTGTATATTTATTTAAATTATTCTTAGGCAACCTACTTGTTGATAAGGTAATTAGTTTATTTATTATTTTAGTATTAGATTTAATTTTGAACTTCTTTGTGTTAAGAAAATCAAAATTATATGAATAGTTTTTTAATGGAGAATGAGACTTATGGAGAGCATTAATGGCTTAAAATTAAAATCTCTTCTTTTATTTTCGCTAAAAAATTTAAAGAAGAATGAAAAGATTTTAAATGATTTAAATGTATTTCCAGTACCTGATGGAGATACAGGAACTAATATGAGATTAACATTAGAATATGGATTACTTCACGCTAATGATGAAGAATTTGTAGGAGATTATGCTAAAAACTTATCCTTACAAATGTTAATAGGTGCTAGAGGTAATAGTGGTGTAATTCTATCACAAATATTTAGAGGAATCTCTAAAGGATTAAAGAATTTACCAGAAGCTAGTGTTTATGATTTTATTAATTCTTTAATACTAGGTTATCAAACAGCTTATAAGGCTGTCAAGAACCCAGTAGAAGGATCTATTCTAACTGTATGTAGAGTAGGAATAGAAAATGTAAAAAATCAAAAATTTGATACATTAGAAGACTTCTTTAAAACACTTTGTAAATCTATGAAGGAAGTATTAGATGATACTCCTAATATGCTACCTATTTTAAAGGAAGCAAATGTTATAGATTCAGGTGGTGCTGGCTTATATTCCATCTTTGAAGGAATGCTAGCATACTTTGGTGAAGATAACTTCATTACTCTAGATAGTAAGAATAAAAAGAAATTAAAATATAAGAAAGCTACAGAACATAAATTAATTTCATATATCGTAGTCTCAAATGGAGATGGCATTAAAAGCTTATTTGAGGAGCTAGGTGCTGACTTTATAATTGAGGCTGATAGAAGTATGAATGTAGCAACTAATGATTTTATTGAAACAATTAATTCAACTAATAGTGACTACATTATTATGCTTCCAAATAATAAAAATAATTTCTTAGCTTGTAGACAAGCAGTAGAAATTACTAAGGCAAAGAATGTATACATTCTAGATAGTGAATCATTGATATCTGGTTATTTCGCCTTATCAATGATTGATTTAACTAGTGATAATTTTGAACTTCAATTATCAAATGCTAAAAAAGGAATTTCAAATGTAGATAGTATTGAAATAACTAAAGCTATCAAAAATAACCAAATCAATGGTATTGATTTTAAAAAGGGTGAATATATCGCATTTTGTAATAATAACCCATTATCTTCTGAAGAATCTATTTTAGATGCCTTAAAGGAAGGTATAGATAGAATTGATTTAGAAGATAAAGAAATAATGGCTGTATTTTATGGATCAGAGCTATCTGATGAATTAAAAGAAGAAATCAATAGCTTTATTTATGATAATTATGGAGATTTAGAAATTGGTGAAGTAGAAGGTAACCAAGATAATTTTGAACTTATTATAGGAATTAGTTAGGAGTATTTATGGTAAACGCTAATAAAATTGTCAGAGATAGATGTAATAGACTAACAAATAGTGATAAACAATTTAAAGATATTTTTGAAATAATGTTTATTGATAAAGATAATATATTAGCTGAAAGAAACGATGGATATCGTATTTTTAAGACTACCTATAATGAGGCTTACCATAGGATATATGATGTAGCATATTCAATTAATAAATCATATCCTGATTTAAAAAATGAATATGTAGGTATATCTTGTGAATCATCAGTTGAATGGATAATTATATTCTGGGGTATACTTGCTAGTGGAAATAAGCCATATTTAATCAATATGAGACATCCTAAGCCTTTATCTAATAACATCTTAAAAAGCTTAAATGTTAGATATGTTTTAGGCTTTGATTTTGGATATGAGGCAAAGTTAATTAAATATGACGAGCTATATTATGATGCCCCTAGTGGATATGAACCTCATTTTGAAAATGAGATAGCTTTATCAACTTCCGCAACTACTATGAAGGAAAAGATAATATTTTATAGTGGTGAAGAGATATCTGCCCAAATATTTAATTGTAAGGCCATCCTAAAACAAAATAAGCAAATTAAGAAATTCTATCATGGCTATTTAAAACAATTAGTATTCCTACCTTTATACCATATCTTTGGTTTAATGGCTGTTTATTTATGGTTCTCATTCTTTGGTAGAACATTTGTATTTTTAAATGATTATTCACCAGATACAATTCTAAAGACTATCCGTAAGCATGAGGTTACTCATATCTTCGCTGTACCTATTTTCTGGTCATCTATTGAGCGTGAAATCAATAAAGGTGTAGAAGAGAAGGGAGAGAAGACTAAAGCTAAATTTAATAGAGGTATTAATTTAGCTTTGAAACTTCAAACTATAATGCCACATCTAGGCTTAAAGATATCTAATAGATTATTACGTGAGGTTACAAATAACTTATTTGGTAAATCAGTTAGATTTTGTATTTCTGGTGGTGGTGCCGTTAAGGATTCTACAATGCGTATAATTAACGCATTAGGCTATCCACTATATAATGGATACGGAATGACTGAAATTGGTATTACATCAGTTGAATTATCAAAAAATGTTAATGATAGATTAAAGAATTCAATTGGTTATCCATTCTCTTCAGTTGAATATAAGATTGAAAATAATGAATTATATGTAAAAGGAGAATCAATTTCTCATAAAGCATTAATAGATAATAAGCTTACAGTAGTTGAAGATTATTTCAAAACTAATGATATTATGCATCAAGATAATGATGGAAGATATTATATAGATGGTAGAGTAGATGATATCTATATTAATGAAACAGGAGAAAACATCAATCCTGATTTAGTTGAAAAACTATTAAATTTAGATTTCTTAGTTAACTCAACAGTAACTACTTACGAAGGTAAGCTTGTTTTAATTGCCCAAATTAAAGAATATAATTCTAAAGCTACACTTGATAATATCAATAAGCGTATTAGTGATGAGCTAGCTAAGCTACCACTAAATTATACTATTTCAAAATATTATTTCACTTATGATGATTTAATGGCATCAACTGCCATCAAGGTATCTAGAAAATATGTAGAATATCATATTTCAAATGGTGATATTAAATTATTAAGCTTTGATAATTTAAAGGTAGACACAGAAGAAATTAATTCTAAATTAGTAAATGAAATAAAAGAAATTATGGCTGAAATTCTAGGTAAGAATGTTAGTGATATTAATGATAATGATAATTTCTTTTATGATCTAGGTGCATCATCACTTGATTATTTTACATTAATTAATGAATTAAATAATAAATATGATATTAGCTTAGAATTTGATGATAATGCGAATATGGTTAATCCAGTTAAAATAAGTTCTATAATTGAGGAAAGAATATGATTGTTTGGTTACTTTATGTTATAGGCATTATTTTAGCATGGCCTATTCAGCTTATTTTCTTTAAAAGAAAAACATATTATGTAAATAAAAAAGCCCAATCTAGATGGATTAAGGGTGGAGCAATCTTGATATCTAACCATAAATCATTTAAGGATTTTATGGTTTATATCTTTGCCTTCCCATTTAGAAAGATATATTGTCTTATGAGTGAAAAGGTATTTGGCATTAATAAGATGGTATCTTTCTTATCTATGGTTATGGGTGGAATCTTAGTAGATAGAAGAGATTATAACTTTGGCTTTATTGAGAAATCTGTAGAGCTTTTAAATAAAAATAAATTATTAATGGTATTCCCAGAAGGAAAGCTTCCTACATCTACTCAGATGGGGGCATTCTATCCAAGCTATATTATGATAGCTTTAAAATCTGGTAAGCCTATTATCCCTTTATATACTCCAGGTAGATACGGAATATTTAAAAGGGCTAGAATGGTAGTTGGAGAGCCAATCTATATAAAAGATTATATAAAGACTGATAATCCAACTAAGGAAGAATTAAATGAAGCTAATATTAAAATTAGAAAGAAAGTATTAGAGCTTGAAGCATTCTGTAAGAAAAAAATGTTAGAAGAGAAATATCACAGATTCTTTTCTTTTAGACATTTCTTACAGGATTTTGGAAGACTTCATGTATTCTTTATTGATTTAATTGTCTTAAGATTTAAAAGAGCTAATTTAGGAGAAAAGAAATATAAACAAAAGATTAATGACAATTTAATTATTGTTTCTAATCACGTCTCATTTTCTGATCCTTTAATCATTATGGGTACTTATTTAAGAAGACGTCAGCACATGCTTGTTAGTGAGGTTGTCTATGATGGCCATAAGATAAGAAGTAGAGCTTTAAATGATTTAGGATGTATCAGAATTGATAGATATAATTTTGATGCCAAAGCGATGGAAAAATGCGAAGATATATTAAATGGTAAGGGAGTTGTATCATTATTTCCTGAGGGTCATATATCTCGTGAGGGATTATCTGAATTCAAAATGGGGGCAGCCTACCTATCATTAAAGACTAATACTAGGGTGCTACCTTTATATATTGAATATAGATCTCGTGGATATTTCCGTTTTATAGTTCATTATGGTGACTTGGTTGATCCAAATGATCTAGATGAGAATTTAAATAGAAATGAAAAAATAAAATTATTAAATGAAAAGATTTATAATAATATAAAGGGAATGGAAGCAAAGTTCGGTGGAAAAATGGAGTCTAAGAACGCCTAAAAAGGGCGATATAATTAGAATAAGCCTAACTAAGAAATATTACCATTATGGAATATACGCAGATGATAATACTGTAATCCAATATGGTAAATATGATGATATGCTAAAGAAGGATGCGAAGGATGTAGAGGTACTGATTACTTCTATAGAGGATTTCGCGGGTGGTAAGTTTATCGAGGTAAGGAATTATTCTTTAGTTGAAAGATTAACTAAAAGAAGTCCTGATAAAATTATTAGCTTAGCTATGTCAAGATTAGGCGAAAAGAAGTATAATATAAATAATAACAATTGTGAGCACTTTGTATATGAGTGCACATTTAAAAATAAAAAGAAGATTTAGAGGTATTAAAATGTTTTGTCCAAAATGTGGTAAAGAAAATCCAAATGATGCATTATTTTGCTTAAATTGTGGAGAAAGATTAGAAAAAGTTGAAGTGGTTGATGCTGAGGTAGTAGATGATATTCCAGCAGATAAACCACAAGAGGAAGCTAAATGCTGGAAGATGTTTGCTAAAGCAGGTAGAATCGTAGGTATTGTTGCAATAGCAACTTGCTGGATTCCATATTGCTTTACATTATCATTTAGTATTCATGGTATTGTAGCATCTGCACTTGGTAAGAAATCAGTAGATAAGACAGCTGATCAAGAAGCTACTACTGGTTTAACACTAAATATTTTAGCTTCAGTATTATCAATCACAAGCTGTATTATTTGGACTATTATTTTCGCAATCATTGCCGCAGCATCAAATAGATAAGAGGGGTGATTTCATTGTTTAATAAACATGATTTAACCAGAGACACATTTATGCTAGATGGTAAATTTGCTAAATGTGGATATGACTGGTGGTGGCACAATTTTACAGGCTATAACGCGAAAACAGGTGAAGCAAAGACATTCTTCATCGAGTTTTTTATCTGTAATCCTGACTATGCAGATGAAAAGCCAACATTTGGTCAGCTAGGTGAAACTCCATCATATTTAATGATTAAGGCTGGTGCTTGGGGTAATGAGCCTAGACAGCTACATCGTTTCTTTGGCTTAAGAAAGGTCGCAGTAAGTAAACTAATCCCATTTAGTGTAGCTGCCGATGAATGTTATCTAAGTGAAAAGAAGATAAGTGGAAGTGTCAACATCAGTAAGGAAGTAAGCCAACAACACCCTGAATACATGTGTGACTTTGGTACTATGAGATTCGATTTAAAAATCGAAAAGGATATAGCCTTCAATGTAGGATATGGTGCATCAAAGTTATTTAGAAAGATGAAAGCTTTTGAAATGTTTTGGCATGCTGAGGGCATGAAGACATATTATCAAGGTGAAGTAATCTTTAACGGTGAAAAATATATCGTAAGTAAGGATAACTGTTATGGATATGCTGATAAGAACTGGGGCAAGGATTTTACATCTCCTTGGTTATGGCTATCATCTAATAATCTAGTTAGTAAAAAGACTGGTCAAAGACTAGAAAATAGTGTATTTGATATTGGCGGTGGAAAACCAAAAATTGGCTTCTTGAAGCTAAGAGGAAAGCTTTTATCAGCATTTTATTATGAAGGTAAATGTTATGAATTCAATTTCTCTAAGTTCTGGACATTTACACGTACTAGATTTAAATCAACTGAAACAGAAGATGAGGTTATTTGGCATGTTGTTCAAAGAACATGGACAAATAAAATGGTTACTGATATAAAATGCAAGAAGAAGGAAATGCTTCTTGTAAATTATGAAGCACCAAATGGAAAGAAACTTCACAACCATCTATGGAATGGTGGTACAGGTGAAGGAACTGTTAAGCTATATCATCACGGCAAGTTAATCGATGAAATCGAATGTAAAAATGTTGGCTGTGAATATGGTGAATATGATAAATAAGCATAAGAAAAAGCCCTTTGTGAAGGGCTTTTAGTTTGTCTTGATTATTTTATTGTTTCGCCAGCTTTAACTACCTTATCAGCGATATCTACATCTCTTTGGATAGCAGAAGAAAGGATTCTAACATTTCTTTCAACTACTAAGCCCTTAGGTAAGTTAAGCTTTTTACCGATAACGTTAAGACCAGAAGATAATACTTTTGGTTTTTCTTTATTAGGTGTCTTTTTGCTACCGATACCGATAACTGAGTTATCACCAACGATTGTGTTCTTATCGATGATTGTATCTTCAATCTTACAATCCTTACCGATTACTACATCGTTTAGGATTACAGAGTTTCTAACGATAGCACCTTTACCAATTTGAACACCAGGAGATAATACTGAGTTTTCTACATAACCATCAATGATACAACCATTTGAAATAAGAGAAGTACGAATAGTTGCGTCATTACCTACCTTAACTGGTGGAAGATCCTCACTCTTTGTATAGATTTTCCAATCAGGGTCGTATAGGTTTAAAGAAGTATCATGACATAATTCTAGGTTGGCTTCTAGATAAGAATCATAAGTTCCTACATCCTTCCAGTAATCGTAGAATTCATAAGCATAAACATTCTTATTTTTAATCATATCAGGAATGATATGCATACCGAAGTCTAGATCATCAATTTCTGGATGAGCTTCAATCATTTCGATTAATGCTTCAGTATTGAATACATAAATACCCATAGAAGCCTTATTTGATTTTGGTTCCTTTGGCTTTTCTACGAATTTTTCAATTTTTAGATTTTCATCAGTTTCCAAAATACCAAATCTAGATGCTTCCTCCATAGGAACGATCTTGGCAGCGATTGTTAAATCAGCACCAGTACGTTTATGTTGTTCAATCATCTTAGAGTAATCCATTTTATAAATATGGTCACCAGATAGGATTAGAACATATTTTGATGCATAACGCTTAACGAATTCTAAATTCTTTCTAACCGCGTCTGCAGTACCATTGTACCAAGAGTTGTTTGGTTGAAGAAGAGTAACGAAAGAGTCACGTCTATCTAAGTCCCAAGGTTTACCAACACCGATGTGTTCGTTAAGTGATAATGGTAGATATTGAGTTAAGATACCAATTTGAAAGATTCCTGAGTTTGTACAATTTGATAAGGCAAAGTCAATAATTCTGAACTTTCCTGCAAAAGGTACTGCTGGTTTAGAACGTCTTTCTGATAAAATATCAAGTCTTGAACCTCTACCGCCTGCTAAAATTAAAGCTAAAGTTTCCATATAATTCCTCCTATACTAGCCTTTTATATAAATTGATGTAGGCTAAAGCTGATTGTTTCCAACTGTAGTCCTTTTCCATTGCTTGTTTAATTAATTTCTTGAATGCTGGTTTATGATTATTGTAAATATCAATTGCTAAGAACATTACTTCCTTTAAATCAAAAGCATTGAAATTAGTGAATGTGAAGCCTGTACCTTCACCTGTATATTGGTTGTATGCAAATACTGTATCTTTCAAACCACCAGTTTCTCTTACAAGTGGAAGTGTACCATATCGCATGGCAATCATTTGACCAAGTCCACATGGCTCGAATTTAGATGGCATTAAGAAGATGTCACATCCTGCATAAATCTTTTGAGCTACTGGATCAGAATATCCGATATAAGCTTTAAATCTATTTGGATAGCGAGCCTCTACGCTACGGAAGAAGTCTTCATAATAAGCATCTCCACTACCCATTAAAATAAATTTAGCATTACTATGATTGATTACATCATCGATAATTGGCATTAATAAGTCGATACCCTTTTGATCTACAAGTCTTGATACTAAACCAAATAGTGGTGCATCGTCATCATCTAGACCAAATTCCTTAAGTAGGGCTTCCTTATTAGCTTTTTTGCCAGAAGTAACTGTCTTTATATCATAATTCTTATAAATTAATTTATCTGTCTTAGGATTATATTTATCTACATCAATACCATTTAGGATACCTTCAAAGTCGAAATATCTTAAGCCTAAGATATTATTTAGGTAATATCCATATTGATCTGTTAGAACCTCATCCTTATAAGATGGAGAAACAGTAGTAATGATGTTTGATTCCATAATTGCTGTCTTCATAAAGTCGATGCAGCCACCAAATTCAAGTGAAGAAGAATAAGGCATGTATAGAATACCCATCATATCCATAGGGAAGTTTCCTTGATATTGGATATTGTGAATACTGAATACTGTACGAATCTTACTGTATTCATAATGTTCTGAATAATTTGTTTTCAATATATAAGGGATTAAGCCTGTTTGCCAGTCGTTATTATGGATGATATCTGGGTAGAAGTTGACTACTCTGATTGCCTCTAATACTGCAAAGCAGAAGAAAGCAAATCTTTCACCATCATCTCTATAACCATAGAAACCATCACGATTGAAATATCTTTCACTATCTATGAAATAGTAATCTACATCATCAGCTATAGCGTGGAATACACCAACATACTCCATTCTGTTAGCAATTCTTACGTAAGAATAACCTTGATAATAAGCCACATTTTTTTCTTTTATTTTTTTATAATATGGCATAATTACTCTTACATCATGGCCTTCTTTTTTTAATGCCTTAGGTAAAGCACCGATAACATCTGCTAAACCACCTGTTTTAGCAAATGGTGCACCTTCACTGGCACAAAGTAGTATTTTCATGCTAAATGAGACCTCCAAATGTTATAATTATCTAAAAATAATTATACAATGGAAATTAAATATCTTCAAGTATTATAAGGATTTTTCGCACTTTTTGAGGCTCCAAAAATAAATAAATTTTAACATTGACTTTTAATTACAAAAATATAAAAATATATATTGATTCAATAGATGTTTTTTGATATAATTATAAGGCTTAAAGACGTAAGTTAATATTAATATTAAGGAGTTTAAATTATGGCTTCAAAAAATAGAAAAAGAAAAAACAAGTTCGTATGGACTAAGGAGTTAATATTCTTAATCGCAGGATTGCTAATATTAATCGCAATTGCAGTTGTTATTAATCTACCTACATCTGCTGAAAAATCATTAAGCAGATACAACACAGCAATTACAACATATAACACAGATAATAGTACATCATATACTACATTACCTAAAGATCATGTCTTCAAGGAAATTGATTATAATGGACTATTAAATGAAAAAACAAAGAATGAATACGTTTATGTATTTTATGGCTCATTAACAAGTGGTACATACTTAGAACAATTAAGCAATATCAATACTAAAGCAAAAGATTGTGAAGTAAAGACAGTTTATTTAATGTTTGCAGACTGGTATGAAAATGCTACTGATAAAGAATCTTTATCATTCATCACTGAACTTGAAGATAGAGAAGAAAAATTAAGTAGCGGTAGAACAGAGCATGACAAAGTTAGCTTAGCAGCTCATCCAGCATTACTAGTTTTCAAAGACAATAAATTAGTGTACAATACTCAAACATATCAAAATGCCACATCAGGTGATGATTATAATTGGAATATGTACATTAACAAAGCATTAACATTAAGTGTTGAATCAAAATAATGAACTGGGACTCATGGTCTCAGTTTTTGTCTATTATAAGGTGTAAATATTATGATTAAAGAAATAAAAAATAACTTAAAAGAACAATTAGAAAAATATTATAAGGACAACTTCAATCTAGCAGTTGAATTTGTTGTAGAAGAGCCCAAAAAGGCAGAGCTTGGTGATATTTCAATCCCTGTATTTGCTTTAATTAAGCCACTAGGAAAGAAATTACCTGAAATTACTGCTGAGGTATGTGAAGTAATTAAAGGATTTGACCTACCAGTTGAGAATATCAGCGCTGTAGGTGGATTTGTTAATATGTTCATTAGCCGTGAAAAGATTGCCAAGATAGTACTTGCTAAATGTATCGAGGATGGCCTTGATTATGGTAAGAGCAATGTAGGTGAAGGTAAAAACATCACACTAGACTACTCAAGCCCTAATATCGCAAAGAGCTTCTCAATTGGACATTTACGTTCAACTATGATTGGTAACTCACTAAAGAAGATTTATGATAAGTGTGGTTATTCTACGTATGGTATCAACTATCTAGGTGACTGGGGTACTCAATTTGGTAAGATGATTGTAGCTTATAAGACTTGGGGAGATAAAGAAAAAATCTTAGCTGACCCAATTAATGAGCTTACAGCTTTATATGTTAAATTCCATAAGGAAGCTGTAGATCATCCAGAGCTTGAAGATAAAGCTAGAGAAGCATTTAGAAAGATGGAACTTCGTGATCCTGAATATCTAGAGCTTTGGGAAAAAATTAGAGAATTATCTTTAAAGGAATCTGAACAAATCTATAAAATACTAGAAGTAAAATTTGATTCATATCGTGGTGAAGCATTCTATAACGATAAGATGGATTCAGTTGTAGAAGAGCTTGAATCAAAAGGATTACTTGTTGAAGATAACGGTGCACAAATAGTTAAGCTTGGTGATGATATGCCACCTGCCTTAATTAAACGTAGTGATGGTGGTTCACTTTATATCACTCGTGATATAGCTGCCGTATTATATCGTAAGAAGATGTTAAACTTCTCAAAAATCTTATATGTTGTAGGTAATGAACAAAAGCTACATTTCGAACAATTAAAGAGTGTTGTTAAGAAAATGGGCTATGATTTTGCTGATGATATTATCCATGTAAACTTCGGTTTATATCTTACAAATGGTAAGAAGGCTTCAACTCGTGAAGGAAATGTGGTAAAATTATATGATGTAATAAAGTATGCAAATTCTTTAGCTTTAAATCAGATTAATGAAAAGAACCCTAATTTAAAGAATAAAGAAGAAATTGCTGAAAAGGTTGCAGTAGGTGCAATCATATTCAACGACCTTAAGAATTTCCGTGGATTAGACGTTGAATTCGATTTAGAGAAGTCAATTAAGTTTGAAGGACAAACAGGTCCTTACTTACAATATACAGGAGTTAGAATTAACTCAATTTTAAAGGATAAGACATTTGATAATAAGAATATTGATCTATCTTTATTTACTAAAAATCATTATTTTGAATTAGTAAGATTGATTGATGACTTCGAAAATGTTATCATTGAAGCTGCAGAGGAATATTCTCCAAGTGTAATTGCTAGATATTTATTAAATTTAGCTACAGCTTTCAATAAGCTATATTCACTTGAAAAGATGAATATCGATGATGAAGTAATTAGAAATACTAATTTCACATTACTTGCAGCAACTAAAAATGTATTAGAAGAAGGATTAAGACTTTTAGGTATAAAATATTTAGAAGAGATGTAGTAGGAATCGTCTATGTATTCAAAGAAGAAAATTATTCAAAACTTAATACTAGTTGGTGGTATCATTGTTATCCTAGTAATTTTGATTGTATCTCTAGGAGATATTAAATCAATTTGGCATACAATTACCACACAAGCTAACTTCCTATGGATGCTAGCTACTTTAGGCTTGGTTTTAGCTTATTGTTTCTTTAATTCATTATCAATTGTTTTCTTAACAAGAAGAAAATATAAAGATATAAGTAGAACTACCTTATTTTATGTTGCCGGTTCTGAATTCTTCTTTAATGCGATTACTCCATTCTCATCTGGTGGACAGCCATTCCAGGCATATGCTTTAAAACAAAAGGGTGTAAAATTTTCTGATTCTACATCTATATTACTTTTAAACTTCTTAGCATACCAAATCGTAATGAATATCATATCTGTTGCTGCAGTTATATGGTATTATGGTAAGCTTTCAAATGATGTACCTAATCTAAGCTGGCTAGTATTCATTGGCTTTACAATTAACTTACTAGTTATGATAGTACTTGTACTACTTGGTACAACTAAATTCATGGGTAAGGGTATTTTAAAGCTTATCGATTTATTTGCTAAAATTAAATTCTTAAAGAAATTCTTAGAAAGTAGAAGAGAAGGATTCCAAGTATATGTTTCTGAAATGCAATCTGCATTCAAGGAAATGGGCTCTTCAAAAAGAGTATGGTGCTTTGCAGCTATCTCTAAAGCTATTGCTTTAATGATTTTCTACTGTATCCCATTCTTCTCATTCTTATCAATTGGAATTAACTTAGGAATGGATAACTTTATTTATGTTGCCGCAATGACATCATTTGCGTTAACTATCGCTATTTGGATTCCAACTCCAGGTTCATCAGGTGGTGCAGAATTTGCCTTCACTACGCTATTTGTTGGGCTTTCTGTATTAAATGGTGCACCTCTAAATCCAGAAGCTAGCAAGGATGTTGCTAAGAACTTAGCTATGAGTGGTATGCTTATTTGGCGTCTATTCACATATTATCTATTAATGCTATATGGCTTATTAATGTATGTCTTATTTACAAGAACAAATAAGGATTCTCAAACATTAGAGCCAACTACCGAAGAAGAAAAACAAGAATTAGCAGAAAATACTGCTGATTTAGAAGAAAATAAAGAAGAAATAATTAACACATCAAGTGAGGAAAACTAATTATGAGAATAGGTTTATTTACAGATCAATTCTATCCACAAATTAGTGGTGTCGTTACTTCAGTTAAGATGTTATATGAAGCATTAGAGGCTATGGGCCATGAATGCTTTATATTTACCGCAACCGATCAAGAAGGTCATGAAGATGATCCTGAAATAAAATATAAGAAGGTAATTAACTTTAAAGGAATTCATTATCCTTTTAAGGCATGTAAAGAGTATTATTTTTACATGAGACCTAAGAAATTTATCAAGATTATTGAATCATATAATCTAGATATAATTCATTTAAATACTGAATTCGCAATTTCTAAGGTAGCAAGACTTGCCTCTAAGAAATTACATATACCGCTAGTTCATACCCTACATACAGCATGGATTAACTATATTGGAACATTGTTCCCTAAGACAGACCCAATCCTACATCCATTTTGGATTAAAGTTATGCAAGTGTTATTTACAAAGCCATCTTATAAGGCAGCAACACTAGAAATATTACCTACTAAGAAAATGATTCCTGATTTAAAGGATTATGGTATTAATGGTAATGATTTTGAAATCATGCCTACAGGTATTGAGCTTCGTAGATTCTTTAAAGAAAACTTCACTGATGAAGAAATTGGTGAATTAAAGGATAAGCTTAATTTAAAGAACAAATTCATTTTTGAATATGTTGGTAGAACATCAAGAGAAAAGAGCTGTGATGTCCTATTAAGTGCTTATGCTAAAGCATTTAAGAATAATGATGATGTCAGATTCTTACTTGTTGGTGGTGGCCCAGTTCTAGATGATTTAAAGGCTCAAGTAAAAGAGCTTGGCATTGAAGATAAGGTAGTATTCACAGGCTTAGTAGCTTGGAATGTAGTACCAATTTATTATCACCTAGGTAATGTCTTCTTAAACGCATCAAAAACTGAAACTCAAGGCTTAACTTATGTAGAAGCTTTAGCTGCAGAATTACCTAACCTAGTACAAAATGATTTATGTATTGATGGTGTAATTGTTGAAGGCTTTAACGGTTATTTATTCGATGATGAATCAGAACTTGTAGAAAAACTAAAATACATCTATGGACATCAAGATGAATTAAAGGAAGTAAAGGAAAATACCCTTCCATCAAGCCTTAAATACTCAAAAGAAGAATTCGCTAAGCATGCCTTAGCAATATATAAAAAAGCCATTGAAATGTACTTCAATGAACCTAAGAATAAAAAGTATAAAAAATAATTGATAAATATAATTAAAATGCTATAATTGATTATGGCATTTTATTTGCCCGCGTGGCGAAATTGGCAAACGCATACGACTCAAAATCGTACGGAGTAATCCTTGTCGGTTCAAGTCCGACCGTGGGCACCAGATAGACAATTAGCATCGTTTCAATAAACGGTGTTTTTATTATCCAAATTAATAAAAACATTGAAAAACATACATTTTTAATGTATTATAAAAAAAGAATAGTCTTATAGACTATTAGGAGGAATTATGAAATTTTCAAGAGAAGCATTTGATGCAATTATAAAGGCACCACAATACGAAGGTGCTGATACATATCTATTAGATGATAAAAATAATAAAGTTGATTATCATATCTATGTTTGTATAGTAGAATCTGGTAATGTAGCTGCCATCCTTTGTGAAAAGATGCCTGCAAAAAACGATCCAGAAAAATATGAATTATATGAATTCAATGGTAACAAATTATTAGAACATAACGTTGTAAGAATTAAACCATTAGACAAAAATTCTAATCGTGCAGTAACCTTAACTAAGAGATTTACTGAAAAAACATTATTCTATACAAAATAATTAATCAGTGGCTTAGTGCCACTTTTTTTCTTTGTTGAGGTGTGTTTATGAAAGATGTAGAGATAGTAGTATCAAAATTAAAAGATAAAAAATATCATATTTCATTTGCTGAATCAATCACAGGAGGACTTTGTGCCTCTACATTAATTTCAGTACCAGGGGCATCTAATGTAATTGGTGAATCACTAATTACTTATTCAGAGGATGCTAAAATGAAATATTTACATGTATCACAAGATACATTAGCTAAATATGGTGTAGTATCAACTGAAATTGCAAATGAAATGGTAGTAGGCTTAAGTAGGCTAACAGGTAGTGATGTCTGTGTATCACTTACAGGTCTTGCAGGTCCTGATGGGGATGGTGTTAATCCTGTTGGTACTGTTTGTATGGGGTTTTATATTAATGGTAATATTGAAATTGTTAAAGAAGTATTTATAGGCGATAGAAACCAAATTAGAAACAGTGCGGTTAATTATGTATTTGAAAGGCTAAACAAGGCTTTATGAAAAGAAGAACTTTATTAATATTAAATTTAATATTTATATTTTTATCACTTGTAGGTGCTTTAGTATTAGGATTTATTTTTAATTTTGATATCAGATTTTTTTATGCTACATTATTTACAACTATGGGTATATCTATGGGTAATGAATTATTTATCTTACTTGGCTTTTTAGTTGTAGATGGTTATGATGTTACAACATATCGTCTTGCTAGAGAGGCAAGCTATTTAGTTGTTGCTATAGGATCTTATTACATCCTAAGATATGCTGGTGGCTATGATAGATTTGCATATCTATATTGGATACTTACATATCTAGTAGTAGCTATAGCTATTGTAATATTTATCATACTTGATAAAAGAGAAATTAAAAAACAAAAGAATAAGCCAAGAATAGTAGCTAATAAAAGGTAAGATGTATGTTTGATGAAGTAAAAGTAGTTATGAATAACTACATGAAGATTTTAAAAAGAAAATATAAATTATCATCTAATGAGGTTATATTTTCTTCAATGATCATAAAAAAGACAATTGATATATTAGATGTACTTGAGTACGTAACTAAGAAAAATATAATTACAGTTCAGATATCATTAATTAGACTTCTATGTGATAATGCATTAGCTATAGAGGCTTGTAACTATCTAAGCTTAGATGAATATATGAATTTGATTTATCAAAATCAAAAGCCATCTGATGTTATGATTGATGAAGAAAACAATCTATCTGATGGTATGCTAAAAAGAAGAGTAGCTGAAAAATACCCTGGCTTTGCTAAGGTGTATAATTTCGCATCTTCTGGAGTTCACCTATCTAAACAGGCTTTAAGTGGCATCATAAAAGATGATGGTGAAAGACAAGAGCTTGAGGTAGTAGTAGGTAATGCAAATCTTAAAGATGAAATAAAAATGAATAATAATTCAGTTAATACACTTGTAAAAGTAATCATTGATATGCTAAGGAAACTATGTAACATTTGACAATATTTTATAAAAATAGTAAAATAATTAGTTGAGAAAACGCTTTACATACGCGGAGGCCATTTATGGATTTCAACAAACTAATAAAAAATGAATATTTTAAAAATGTTGATGTTAGACATGATTTTGATGGATTAACTAAAGTATTAAATAGAGATATTATTTTAGAATATTTTAATTACTTAGTTAAAGAAAAAATACCTTTTACAGTAGCTTTATGTGATATTGATAATTTAAAATATATCAATGATACATATGGCCATTTGGTTGGCGATAGAGCCCTTGCTAGATTTGCTGACTGCTTAGCGACAATTCTTGATGAAAAGGGTGTTGTCGGAAGATATGGTGGAGATGAATTCATGGTCATCCTCCCTAATGTAACAAGCTATGATGAGGTATGGAATACATTCCATACTATCAATAATGGTCTTGCTGATATAGAGTTCCCAGGAATGCCAGACTTATCAGTTTCAGCAACTACAGGTATAACACGTTATCCACAAGATGGTAGTGAGTTTGAAACTCTTATGAAGACTGCTGATAAAGCACTTTATCGTGGTAAGAGTAAAGGCCGTAATTGCTTTATCATATATTTAGCTGAAAAACACGCAAATATTGATGTAAGTAATACTATTAATAAATCATTTAATTCAATGGAAATGATTGCTAAGGTATTTAATATTTTAGCTTCAGATGGAGATTTTAAAGGAAAGGTAGAAACATTATTTAATTTCTTATCCTCATATCTACAAATAGAAGATCTAATGCTTCAAACTAACGAGCTAAGATGTTATGAATTTACGGCAGAAGAATCTAGAGGAAAAAGCTTTGGATATGTAAATTCAAAGGAAGTAGAAGATAAGATGAATTCAAATGGATTAGTGTTTGTTAATACAAGAAAAACCCTACTTCAAATCTCTGCCAATGAATTATTTGAACAA
This sequence comes from Acholeplasmatales bacterium, assembly GCA_017454375.1. Classification (GTDB taxonomy): domain Bacteria; phylum Bacillota_I; class Bacilli_A; order Acholeplasmatales; family Anaeroplasmataceae; genus Anaeroplasma. Next base: position 128,753 of record JAFTDB010000031.1, read on the forward strand.
TTAAAAGAAGCTAATGTAAATGCGTTAGTTGCGGTAAAAGTATCTTGTGCCGATAAGAATTATGGAATCTTAATGGCTAGAACAACAGCCAACCGTATCTGGCAACCAGATGAAATGGATTTAATTGTGGTGGCAGCTAGAGTAATGGGAATGATACTTTATAAGGATCACAAGACATTAGAAGATTATTATGTAATTTAAAGGGACTAGAATTCTAGTCCCTTTCAAATGATATGAATCTTATGATTTTTATTATCTTGCTTTTTAGATATGTGGGTATGAATTATTATCCACATATTTAATTTATAAATATAGATTGGCAAATATAACCCGAATGTTGGGAATATTAAGATATATCTTAATAATAACCAGCTATAGGCAGATAATACTAAGCCATTAAATGATAATTTTTTACCTGATACATATTGTCTATTTATTAAGAAGAAGTATCTAAATTTTGTAGTGGCAGGCCTACCAAAGCCTAATGTGAATAAATTGATTAATTTATTAATTATAACCTTTAATAAAGCCATTAATATATGGACCTCATAAAATGATGGCTCATCCTTATACCTAACAAAATGAAGATTTTGTTGTTGCCATTTATAAAATCTATAAATGATAAATGTAGTAAATAATGCGGTAGGCAATACATTGAAGGCAGTAGTAATTAATTTATTAATTAAGTCATTATCTATATGAAGAAGTGGAATTATATTCATAGATAAGAAATTCAATCCTATTAAGGATATTGAATATAAAATATAACCACCAATAAATGACATATAGACATCTTCAAGCTTACCAGTAAATATCAATCTTTCATTATCAATATATGAGTTTTCATATTTGAAATATGAATATTTATAATATGCATAAGGCATTAAAATACCTAAAGAGAATACTGATATAAAAAAATAAAATAGCATTCTAAAATAGAATGTATAGATCTTACATTCATGTCTAGATTTATACTTACCATTTAAAATACCTGTTTCATAACCAATGGTCTTAATGGTCTTTTTAGAAATGCTTTTTATTTTCTTTATTTTCATAGCTTGTCTATTTCGTTTTTAAGTTCTTCAAATATTTGATCTTCTTTGATTTTTTTGATGATTTCACCTTTTTTAAATAGAAGTGCCTCACCCTTACCGCCAGCAATGCCGATGTCAGCCTCTCTAGCCTCACCAGGACCATTTACTGCGCAGCCCATTACAGCTACATGGATATTTTTATTGAATGTATATAAATAGTCCTCAACCTTCTTAGCTAGTGGTATTAAATCAATTTGAGTTCTACCACATGTAGGGCAAGAAGTAATAATAGGTAGGTTTTCATTTAGGTGTAATTCCTTTAGAATTTGACGTGCTGCCTTAACCTCCAAAACTGGATCATCAGTTAAAGATACACGCATTGTGTTACCAACACCTGTTTCTAATATCTTAGTTAAACCAATTGATGAAGTGATTAATCCTTTAAAAGAAGAACCAGCCTCTGTGATACCTATATGTAGTGGATAAGGGAATACGTCAGATGCTAGCTTATATGTATCGATACATAAGTCGATATTTGAAGCTTTAAATGATAATACTATATCATGGAAATCAAGTGCCTCTAGGATATCTACATGCATCTTGGCAGCCTTAATCATATTTTCTTTATTAAGCTCCATTCCTTTAGGTAGGGAGCCTGAATTAACACCAATACGAATTGGTATATGTCTTTCCTTGCATAGATTTACAATTTCTACGATTTTATCCTTATTTTGGATATTGCCAGGGTTTAATCTGATCTTATCTACGCCCTGCTTAATTGCCTCAATTGCTAGCTCTGGGTCAAAGTGAATGTCCGCAACTAAAGGAATGTGGATACCTTTTTTGATTGCCCCAATGCTTTTGGCATCTTCCATATCTAAAACGGCTACTCTAATAATATCACAGCCATATTTTTCTAATTCTAGTATTTGTTTAATTGTTCCATTAACATCCTTAGTTTTAGTATTTGTCATACTTTGAATAAGGATATTATCGTTACCACCAAGCACTAAATTACCTAGCTTAACTTGTAATGTTTCGTTTCTTTTACGCATAATTATCACCATTTAAATTATACTTTTTTTATTTTTTATATTCAATTGTTTAATTTATATAAATTAAGATAATTTTTTTATTGATTAGTGTTTTTGTTTTTGATATAATTACAAAGGAAAATATCTTTATGTCTGGAGGGAATAAAAAATGCGTGATTTAGTAAAATTACTTTGTTCTGAATGCAAGAATGAGAATTATTATACAGACAAGAATAAAAAGACAATGCCTGAAAGAATGGAGATAAAAAAATATTGTCCTCATTGTCGTAAACACACAATTCATAAAGAAAAGAAATAATAGCCCGCTTGGGCATTTTTCTTTAAGGAGAGAATTATGGTTATAAAATATGAAGGTTACTCTAATTCCTATCTTTTAACAAATGGTAATAAGGCTATACTTATAGATTGTGGTTTAACAGAATCTATGGCTAATAAAATCAAAAAAGAATATGATTTAGAAGCCATCTTATTGACTCATGGCCATTATGATCATATAGATGGATTAAGATATTTTAAAGATGTAGATATCTATATCTACACTTTAGAAGAAGATTTTTTATATGATGATCATTTGAATTTATATTATTTTATGAATCAGGATTCATATTATAAAGGTGATCTTAAGGTTCATCTCATAAATGATGGAGATATTCTTAATTTAATTGGATTAGAAATTAAAGTAATTCATACACCAGGCCACACTAGAGGTAGTGTATGTTACCAGGTAGATGATATGCTATTTACAGGTGATACATTATTTAATTTAAGTGTTGGTAGAACTGATTTTCCTACCGGTAACTATAATATGCTTAAGGATAGCCTTAGTAAGCTTAAAAAACTAGACAAAGACTTCCATGTCTATCCTGGACATGAAGAAGAGACTAGCTTAAGATTTGAAGTAGAAAATAATAGATATTTTGGAGAATAATATGAAGCGTTTAATATTAAAAAAAGATTACAAACCTATTTTAAATGCGTTTGAAACTCAAAAAGGAATTAAATTTGTAAGAGATACATTTGAACAAATGCTATGTAAGAAATTAAATCTTATTAGAGTATCTGCCCCACTATTTGTATTCCCATCAACTGGTTTAAATGATAACCTTAATGGTTATGAAAAAACTGTAACATTTGATGTTAATGGTGTAGATGAGGAAGTAGAGATTGTACAATCTTTAGCTAAATGGAAAAGAAATGCATTAAAAGAATATGGCTTCAAAACTTATGAAGGCTTATATACAAATATGAATGCCATTAGAAAAGATGAAGAATTAGATACTATACATTCATGCTATGTAGACCAATGGGATTGGGAAAAGGTTATAACTAAAGAAGATAGATGCAAATCTTATCTTAAAAAGACTGTTAAGGATATCTACTCAGTAATTAAAAAATTAAGCGTTAAGGTAGAAGAACAATATGGAATCCACCATGATCTACCAAAAGATATCTTCTTCATTACTACTAAAGAATTAGAAGCAATGTATCCTGATAAAACACCATCTGAAAGAGAAACATTAATCACTAAGGAGCATAAGGCAGTATTTTTAATGCAAATTGGTGGTAAGCTAAAGAATGGCTTACCTCATGATGGTAGAGCCGCAGACTATGATGATTGGAAATTAAATGGTGATATTCTACTTTATTATGATGTACTAGATATCGCATTTGAAATTTCATCTATGGGTATTAGAGTAGATAGCGAAAGCATCCAAAAGCAATTAAAGGCTAAAAAAGAAGAATTTAAGCTAAATAACAAATACGTTCAAGATGTTATCAATGATAGATTACCATTCACAATTGGTGGTGGTATTGGTCAATCTAGAATGTGTATGTACATGCTAAAGAAGGCACATATCGGTGAAGTTCAAGCATCTGTTTGGCCAAAGGAAGATATAGAAAAATTAAAGGAATGTAATATTACACTTCTATAAGATATTAGACAATCAAAAGATTGTCTTTTTTCTTTATTTTAAGCGATAAAAAAAGGTTCACATTTCGTGAACCTTTTGATTTACTTATGCTTGTTTTTTCTTTTTAAAGCTATTTTCAGTTCCGTGTAATAAACGTTTATAATTTGAAATATGCTTTACAATAATTAATGTTGCAACACAGCTTAATACTACACATAATTCTAGGCTTGTTTTACCAACTAGATATACCCAGAAATTATTGAAGGCATTAGGTGTGATATCAAGTCCTAGGAAGTGAAGTAGCCATGCACAAAGTACAACTGTTAGGGTTGCACATGTAGAGCCTACTGATACATAACCTGTTGAGAATAGAAGTACTGCAAATACGATTGCACAGCTGATACCAGATAGAGGTGTTGTAGCAAGTACTACACCTAGTGATACAGCTACAGCCTTACCACCTTTAAATCCTAAATAAATTGAGAATGAATGTCCTAGGATTGCGGCAGCACCATACCATAGCTCATCGATTGGTGTTACCCATACTCCAGCACTGTTTAGTGCCTTTACTAGTAAGATTATTGCCATACCCTTGAATACATCAAAGAAGAATACTAAATAACCTACCTTTTTACCTAAAACTCTTATAGAGTTTGTTGTACCTATATTTTTACTACCATACTGTCTAATATCGACGCCTTTGATTAATTTTCCAAACACAACACCGAATGGAATTGAGCCTATTAAATAGGAAACAATTATCAAGGCAATAGCGATTAAAATATCAAAAGTATGGTATGTTGAAGCATCTAATAATATGTTCATAAAATAGCCTACCTTTTCAATCTTTGTTATTATACAATTATTGTGATTTATTGTAAAGAAAATCTATTATTTTCTTGTTTAAAACGATTAATTATGATATCATAATTAAGATATTAAAAAAGTAGTAAAGGAAGTGGAAAAATGCCTGAGGTTAGCAATTATACTGATGAGTCAATAACAGTCCTAGAAGGCCTAGAACACGTTAGAAAACGTCCTGGTATGTATATTGGTTCAACAGATGAAAGAGGCCTACACCATCTAGTATGGGAAATAGTAGATAACTCTATAGATGAAGCATTAGCTGGCTACGGTAAAGAAATAGTCGTAACTATTAACGAGGACAATTCCATTACAGTTGAAGACAGTGGTAGAGGTGTACCATGTGGTATGCACCCAACTGGCAAAAACACAATGGAAATCATTTATACAAAACTTAACGCTGGTGGTAAATTTGGTGGTTCTACATATAAGACATCTGGTGGTCTACACGGTGTTGGTGCGTCTGTAGTTAACGCATTATCATCTCATATGACAGTTACATCATTCCGTGATGGAAAGATCCATGAGATTCATTTCTCTGATGGTGGTAAGAATGTATCAAAAGTAGAATGCCTTGGTGAGACTAGAAGAACAGGTACAACAGTTACATTTAAACCAGATCCAGAGGTTTTTACAACAACTGTATATAATTATGAAACAATAAAGACAAGAATTAGAGAAAGTGCCTTCTTAATTAAGAACTTAAAGATGACACTTAAGGATAAGAGAAGTAATAAGTCTGAATCATTTATGTATGAATCAGGTATTTCTGAATATGTAGCATTCCTAACAACTGGTAAAAAGCCACTTCATAATGTTGCCTACTTTGAAGGTGAATACAATGTTGTGGATGAACAAACTGGTACTTCAAGTCCAATTGAAGTAGAGGTTGCCTTACAATTTATCGATTCTTATTCAGAGACTACTGTATCATTTGTTAATAACGTTAAAACAGGTGATGGTGGTACTCATGAAACAGGATTTAGAACAGCTTTGACAAAGGTGTTCAATGACTATGCTCATAAGAATAGACTAATTAGAGATAATGTACAACTAGAGGGTACTGATATTCGTGCTGGCTTAACATCTGTAATCTCTGTTAGAGTTGGTGAAAAGCTTTTGGAATTTGAAGGCCAAACTAAGGGTAAGCTAGGTACACCTGCCGCTAAAACAGCAGTAGAAAGTGTTTTATCTGATAAGCTAGGATTTTTCCTAATGGAAAATAAGGATCTTGCTGAAACATTAGTTAAGAAGGCTTTAAGAGAGGCTGAATCTCGTGCTGCCGCTAGAAAGGCACGTGAACAAGCTCGTTTAGATAAGAAAGAAAAGGGCGAAAGAAATATTTCAGATAAGTTCGCTCCAGCAAGTGAAAAGAATAAAGAAATCAATGAATTATACCTAGTAGAGGGTGACTCTGCCGGTGGATCTGCTAAAAATGGTAGAGATAGAAAATTCCAGGCAATACTACCTCTTCGTGGTAAGGTATTAAATACTGAAAAGGCATCTGCTGATAGTGCACTTAAAAATGAAGAAATTTCTACTATGATCTACACAATTGGTGCTGATTATGGTATCAACTTTGATTTAAAGAAATGTAACTATAAAAAGATTATCATCATGACCGATGCCGATGATGATGGTGCTCATATTCAAGTATTGTTATTAACATTCTTCTTTAGATATATGCGTCCACTTGTTGAGGATGGTCGTATCTATCTAGCATTACCACCACTATTTAAGATTACTAAGCGTGGTAAGAAAGAAGAAATAGTTTACGCATGGACTAATGAAGAAAAGGATAGAATACTATCTGAATGTAAATGTGAAACTATTTTACAACGTTACAAAGGTCTTGGTGAAATGAATCCAGACCAACTTTGGGAAACAACTATGAATCCTGAAACTCGTTCTTTGGTAAGAGTATCAATAGATGATTTAGCAGAAGCAGAAAATCAAGTAGAAGTATTAATGGGTAATGATCCTACAAGACGTAGAGATTGGCTTGAAAATCACGTATCATTCACCCTAGAGGAGGAATAATATGGCTAAAGATTTAAAAGCAAAATTAGACATGTTTTTAGCTGAAAAATTCCAAGAGCTAAGACTTGAAGATGCGATTGGTGATCGTTTTGGTAGATATTCTAAATATATCATCCAAGAGCGTGCAATCCCTGATATTAGAGATGGTTTAAAGCCAGTACAACGCCGTATCCTTTATGGTATGCATACTATGAAGGTAACATCAACTGCTCCTTATAAAAAGAGTGCTAGAATTGTCGGTGAAGTAATGGGTAAATATCACCCACATGGTGATAGCTCAATTTACGAAGCTTTAGTAAGAATGAGCCAAAGCTGGAAGATGGGTGTACCACTAATTGACATGCATGGTAACAACGGTTCAATTGATGGTGATGGCCCTGCGGCTATGCGTTATACTGAAACTCGTTTATCTAAGAATGCTGAATTCTTATTACAGGATATCGATAAAAATACAGTTCCTTTCATCCCTAACTTCGATGATGAGGAAGTAGAACCTACAGTATTACCTGCCAAATTTCCTAACCTACTTGTTAATGGTGCTATGGGTATTTCATCAGGTTATGCTACATATATCCCTACACATAACTTAAATGAAGTTATAAACGCTACAATAGCTCGTATTAATAATCCTAATATGACTATTGATGAGCTACTTGAAATAATGCCAGGTCCTGACTTCCCTACAGGTGGTCTTGTAATGGGCAAGGAAGCGATTAGAGAGGCTTTCTTAACTGGTAGTGGTGCAGTTACTATTCGTTCTAAATATCACTTAGAAGACGCGCCAAATGGCTGTAAGAGAATAATCATTGATGAGATTCCATATGATACATTTAAATCAAAAACTGTAGCTCGTATGGAACAACTAAGAATGGATGGTAAGGTACCTGATGTATCAGAGGTAAGAGATGAATCAGGTAGAGATGGTCTTCGTATTGCTATCGATTTAAAAAAGAATGGTAATGCTGATGCAATTATCAATTATTTCTTCAAAAATACTGACCTACAAATCAACTGTAACTACAATATGGTTGCCATCTGTAACCGTAGACCAATGCGTGTTGGTGTAATTCCAATCATTGATGCTTATATCGAGCACCAAAAGGATGTTATTACAAATAGAACTAACTTTATCCTAGCTAAGGATAAGAAGAGACTTCACATTGTTGAAGGCTTAATGAAAATGCTAGATGTTACTGATGAGGTTATTCATATCATCCGTAACTCTAAAAACAAACAAGACTCAATTGAAAATTTAATGTCTAAATTTGGCTTCTCTGATTTACAAGCTGAAGCAATCGTTATGATGCGTCTATATTCATTATCTCATCAAGATATTGAAAAACTAGAAGCTGAATTTAAAGAATTAAATGATGATATCGCACTTTGTGAAAAAATTTTATCTAGTGAAAAAGAACTTCTTAAGGTTATTAAGAAGGAATTGTCTGATCTTAATAATACAATTGTATGTCCTAGAAGAAGTGAAATTAGTGATGAAGAATCACAAATCAAGATTGATGAAACAGAGCTTATTTCTAAAGAACAAACAATCGTATCAATTTCTCGTGAAGGTTATTTAAAGAGATGTAATTTAAAATCATTTAATAAATCAAGTGTTAATGCTTTAAAGGAAAATGACTCAATCATGTATCTAAAGGAAGTATCTACACTTGATACATTATTGATTTTTACTAACTTAGGTAACTATGTATACTTACCAGTATACAAGATTCCTGAGGTGAAGATGAAGGATGTTGGTTCATTCATTTCATCTTTAGTAGCTGTAAATCCTAATGAGAAATTTGTTGGTGTATTTGCGATAAGTGACTTTAAACAATCAGCAAGTTTTGTTTTAGTTACTAAAAAAGGTCTAATGAAGCAAACTATGCTACAAGATTTTGAGGTACAACGCTATTCTAAGGCCGTTAGAGCGATGAAAGTGGCTGATGATGAGTTAGTATCCGTTGACCTAATAAAAGACCCATTAGAAGTGATTGTATTCACTAAGAATGCAGAAGCATTACGTTTCCGTGCTAGTGATGTATCACTATATGGTACAGCCGCATCTGGTGTTAGATCTATTAATCTAAAACCTAATGATGAAGTAGTATCTGTAATCTATTGTAATAAGAATGATGATTTCTTGTTACTTACAAATAGAAATACAATTAAACGTATGAAGGTAACTGATTTATTATTATCTAAGCGTAGTAGAGCAGGTACTCAAGTAATTAAGAAATTAAAGTCTAATCCTTATTTAGTCTTAAAGGCTATTAAGATGACACCTAACCAATATAAAGAAAATGTTAAGGTTCATGTAATTTATCAAAATGGTAATGATGATATTGATGCATTCTCACTTAAATATAATGTAAGTGATGCAGGTAGAACATTATCACCAGATAATCTAGAACTTAAGCATCCAGTAAGCCTTGCGATATCAGCTCCATCTAAAGAAGATGATGCAGTATCTGCAGATTATTTAGTAGAGGTTAGAACAGATTTATTCTCAGAAAACTTTGGTATAGAAGATGAAAAACCACTAGGCTCATCCAAAACTACTGTATTTGATGATTTAGCTGATATATTAAAGAATGAACAAGCTAAATCATTACCAAAAGAGGAAGTAGTAAATCCAACAATCGAAGAAGTAAAAGAGGAAGAACCAGAACCTCAAAAAGAAATAAAGTATAAAAAGATTTCTTTATTTGATGATGAGGAAGATAATAATTTCTAATACAAATATATAAGGAAGTAGTTAACGCTACTTTCTTTTTTTTATGCCAAAAGAAAAAGCAAGGATGCCTTACGGCAGAGCCTTGCTGTATCATTTTTATCAAAATTTTAAAATTTCTTTAATTATTAAGAGGTTTTATGCCAATTTTTATCAACATATAGTCTAAGATTTAGGTTCGCCATATTCGCGAACCATTGCCTCCATGGTAATAACCCATTGATTGCCAAACTTGGATACATCCTTACCAACTAAGAACTTTCCATAAGAAATGGCTTTTCTTAATGTACTTTCGTTTAATCCCCATAACTGGGTAGCATCTGTGAATGCAAGTAGACCATCAAATTTAGATTTGATAGTTTTACCATTATAGAATAATTCATCACAAGATAAATCAATTTCACTGTTCCAAATTATTCCATATCCACCTATATCTACTTTAACCTTATAGAATAAGTTATTATCCTTTAATTTATTAAATATAGGTATTTTAGTAAATAATGGATTTACATCATATTCTTTTGTAATACCTTCACAGAAGACCGCAATTAATTTGTAGTCATCTATTGGAGTAATTGATCTTACCTTATGAAACATATATGTTACCTCCTATTCTAATGGCTCAAGATGCTTAAGAGTTTGTGTATTCCACATTTCTAGTAATTCTTTTTGGTGTAGTTTTACCCACTCAATGACTAATGATTTTGCTTTAGGTGGGACACCACCAGATAATGTGGAAAAGTCAATTAACGATATAGCAATAATATAGTTTTGATATATCGCATGTATATGTGGTGGATTATGTTCACCAGGTAGAAAGTACATTCGGATTATTATGCCATAGAATCTTGTTATTTCTGGCATATTCTTATTCCTCCAATAATATAATATCACAAAGTCGTGATAGAAGCAATAGAGATATGATAAAAGTAAAAGCAAGGATGCCTTACGGCAGAGCCTTGCTAAATAACATTGATTTATGGATAATTTGTTAATCATCAAAACCCCAATTGCTTGTTGCTAGTTCATATAATCCTTGTGAAATCCATTTTCCTTTCCATGTTTGGTACCAATCTACATTTTTATCTAATATCCAATTTGTTGACGAATAAGGTGTATGAGAATTTGTATCGTTGTAATCATCATTTCCTACTAGGAGTATTTCACCAGAAGATGCACTCTCATAGTATTTATTTTGTGTGTCTGAACGTTTAAATATAATCTTGTCACATTCATAAGTTATATAGAATTGCATAACTTTTCCTTGATTATCAGTTTTATAATATAACTTTAAATCTTCTAGATGTGTTGAATCAGTATATAACTTAATAGTGACATGTTCCCACTCAAATGTTGACCAATAACCACCTTGTCCATCATTTATTCTAAATCCAACTTTTCTTTCAATTGACCAATCATTTGCATTCTTAGTCAACTTATAAATACCACTTGTAGTTAGTAGATTATAAGTCTCTTTACCAGTTGTTTCTAATCCTGATTTACCTAATAGATGTGTACCACTATAGATAGTTTGTACTGAGATAGTTAAATCATCAGCAGGAGTAGAATAATACATAGTTGAATCAACTAATAATACGTTAGATGAAGCATATTTAGCATATACGCTCATTGCCACTGTAACTGTATCTAGATTAGTTACTAGAGTTTCATAAGTGCTTTCTAAGTACCAACCAACAAATACATAATTAGTTTCTAATGTATTGTGTTCAGTTTGCCATGTTGTCACTTCACTAGATAGAAGAGTAGCTCCACTACTATATGTCTTTGTAAAGTTTTCACCAGTTACAGCACTTGTAGTTGGATAATAGAATGTTACTTCATATTTCCAAATTGCGAATAACTCTAAATCGGCAAGTAAGTTAGAAACAGATTGGCCATCAGTATAAGCTGTACCATTACCATCAGCAGAAGTATTCCAACCACTAAATACCATACCAGTATTTGTGAATGTATTTGCAGTTAATGCTTTGGCAACTTCATCATATGTTACTGATAATGGAGCCATCACTTGTTCACCATCAGCACCATTCTTATTAAATGTTACTGTGTAAGTATTTGCTGTCCACTTCGCCCAGAATTCTACATTTGTTTTTTCTGTAGTAGAAATAGTAGTAAATGCAGAACCTGTTAATCCATTATTATCATACCATCCACCAAATGTATATCCTGTTCTAGTTATATCAGTTGGTAATGTAGCACCAACACCGTAAGTATATGATGTTACATTTCCTGAATTAATAGTACCAGAATTTGTATTTAATGTTACTGTATATTCATTAGGTGTTGCTGTACCAATATTAGCTGCTAGGATTACACCATTTTCATCATTTCTTGTGAAGTTAGTACCATTTAATACTAGGCTTCCTTGTGCATTTTGTGAGAATGAATAACCATCTGTTACAACGACTGTGTAATATAATGTGCTACCAAATTCAGCTTTGTTGCTTTCAGTTAAAGCATTAACACGTTCACTGTCTGTAAACCAGTCTATTGTTACATAAGAGATTGATTCAGCAATTAAGAAGTATTTGTTTGTAGTTTCACTAAATGTAGCAGTATAAGTTGCATCAGCAGTAGCTGTAACAACTTCAGGGGTCCAACCATTATGAACATATGTGTATTGGATATCTGCTGCCTTTGTAGGAGTTTCACCAGTGTATGTTGGAAGATTTCCATAGTTTACTGTGTCAGTATCTAATGTTGTATCACCATTTTTCCAAGTTATTGTGAATGTATCGATTGCCCATTTTGCATAAAGATTTACTGTTGCTTCATCTGTAGCAGTAAGATTCGAAACTTCTTGTCCATTTGTATATGCAACTGCGCCATCATATGTTGTAGCCCAGCCTAAGAAATGATAGCCAGTGCTTTCAAATGCATTTGCAGTTAAGTTTTGAGCAACATCATATGTGAAGTCTTGATCTGCCATTTCGCCTGAAGTAGAACCATTTCCATTGAATTTTACTTTATATGTATTAACTGTCCAGTGTGCATAATATGCATTACCATCACTTTCTACTTTAGCAGTAGTATCAACTAAATCACCAGCTTCAGCAAGTGTATACCATCCAGCGAATGTATAGCCAGTTCTTGTAACAGTTGGTGCATATGTACTTAATGCTTCAGTTGTTGTTTTGTCATAATATGCAACTCTTGTTACACCGCCTTCATAATTTTCTACGAATGATACGGAATATTTTTCAATCCATACCGCAGTAAGAGTCATAGTTGCATCAGTTTGATAATTTCTTAATGAATTACCAACACCATCATAATATTCAACATCAGCATTCTTGTAGCCAGCGAATGCATAACCAGTTCTTGTTGGTAGAACCTCTATTTCAGGCATTGCTTGATTATATGTAGCTGTAACTGAAGTAGTATAAGTGTTAGTTGCATCAGGAGCTGATAGAGTTATTGTATAAGTCTTTGCACTCCATTTAGCAAATAGAGTTAGATTAGCAGTTAATGTGATTTCTGCTTCAGTAACATAATCAGTTCCAGTGCCATCAGCAGAAGTGTTCCATCCAGCAAATATATATCCTGTTTTTGCAAGTGAGCCAGAATTTGTAGCTGTATTACCTGAAACCATTACTTGATTAGCAGGAGCTGTACCAGATTCAGCATTATTAGCATTATAAGATAATATTGCATTTATTGTGAAATTCTTTGTAATTGAAACACCATTATAATCATCAGTGCCTGTAACACTTAATGTTACGGTATAAACACCTGCGTTAGTAGCAGAACCATCAGTTAATGTTACTTCACCAAATGTTGAAGCTATACCAGTAAGTGAATATGTTAATTCGTTACCAGTCCAGTTAACTACTTGATTATCTGCACCTGTAATTGTGTTTGCTGTGTATTTTTCAATAGTAATAGTTGTTGTATTTACATTTGGAAGTATATAGTTGTCAGATTTAGTACCAGTTAATGATGCAGCAGTAATAGTATGATTTCCAGCTGTTGTACCACTGCCTGTAACATTTATTCCTATTTCGTCATTATTTACCATTCCAGTAGCAGTAGCAGTTAATGTATGTGATTGACCATCATAAGTGAATGTTGATGGTGTAGACCATGTGATACCAACTACTTTTCTTTCAACTGTTAGATTTCCTTCTACAAATGTTATGTTGTAGTTATTTGATGTTAAACCACTTGGAGTAATCTTAAATTGATTACCAACATTACCATATTGAGTATAAGTGTATTCAAATTGTAATGTTCCACCTAAAACAGAAGAATTTTCAGTGCCAACAAACCCTGAATATGTTACTCCATTGTTTGTTGGATTATATGTTGGTGCATCACCATATGTTATTGTATGATCTTTTGCTGTAATCGTTAATGATGCTGCAACAATATGATATGTATGTGATAATTCTGTAACTGAAGTAACTGCGTAATTAGTTTCATCTATTAAAGCAGCTGTTGCTGTATATTCACCAACATTTGTGAATGTGCTTGGTGAAATATTAGTAATTGTTAAAGCAATATCATCTGTATCTGCAGCATTTCTATGTTTAGCAGAAACAGAAGAAGATTGAGTTGTACCATTATATGTAAGTGTATCATCAGACCATACGAGTGTTACATATTTCTTAGTAATATTGAAATGCTTAATTAACTCACCATCATAATTGCTAGCACCAGTGATAGTTACTGTAGCTTGACCAGCATTTGTATTATTTTGGTAGGTGATTGTGTAATCAGTACCATCTACTAATAATGTTTCACCAAAATGAACTGTTACAGGTTCTATAGCTGAACCAGTATAAGTCACAGCTTCTAGTCCACCTACAACTATAGAAGCATTTGTTAAATTAGTATACCAAGTTGCTGTTATAGTTTTATTTATAAGTGGCATAGTAGTAGGGATTGCTTCACCCCATTCTTTAAATGTATAACCATCTTTTGTAGGATTAGATGGTGCTACAATAGGCATACCATAACCTAGTTCAATTGTTTGGTAAGTTGTATCAGCATCTTTCTTTAATGTAATTGTATGAGTGTACACAGCTTGAGTAACTGTAACATTATCCCAATCAATATTATCACTATCAAGGATGAAGAAATCTTTTCCTTCTTCAAGAGTTAAGTCACCTGTTTGATTCCATTTAGAATCCCAATTTATTCCACCAGCTGGATTTAATCTAACAATGATATATCTATCATATTTTTGATTTATGCTAGCTGTGAATATATTCTTACTATTACCGTCAACCTTTGTAAGTTGTTTAAATTCATTCTTTGCTTGATCCTCATTTATGAATCCATAGATAGCAAATACTGTATCTCTAGATTCATTAGGACCTTTAGTCATCCAATGATCATCAATTTCTACATATAATGTCTTTAATTCTTCCTCTAGATCTTGATATCCAGAAATATATAGTTTGTAGACATTGTTTGCATATACCTTTAAGTAGATATCAGCTAAAGCACAATTATTATGAACTGTTACTACATCATTAGTTAATACTGCATTACCTTCAACTTCAGAAATTACGATTGCATCACCATGTAGGTTGAATGATAATGGATCACCCTTTGTTAATGCTTGAGCTTCTAGTTCATATTGATGGATACAACCATCAGGTTTATTTGTATCATTCAATGTCATTAAAGTATTACCTAGATAGAATTTATCTTCATATCCAGATGCATATACCTTATATGTTCTAGTGTTATTTGATACAAATACCTTTAAGAAGATGTCAGAAGTAGCAGTAGATCTTGCAACAACTGTGTTGTTATCAAGCTTAACGTTACCTGTAGCTTCTACGATATTAATATTGTTTTCGAAGAATCTGAATGATAATGTATTACCCTTTGTTAATGATTGCGCATTAACTTTATATTGTGCATAACATTCATCAGGATGTTCATCAGTTAATGTCATTAGTGTGTTACCTAGATAATACATATCATGGTAACCTGCACCAACAACAGAATATGTGTAAGTTCCATTATTTACTGTAATCTTTAAATAAATGTTTACATTAGTTACTGCAGATTTTATTGAAATATGATTGTTGCTATCTTTATCTAAATTGTTGCCATCAACATATTCAACACTAACCTCATTTAGTGGAATTTGTGTCCCATTCTTGTAGAATGTTAATCTTGTTCCTGTGTCAGCAGTTAAAGTATAAGAATATTGGGCATCACCATTGAAGTCATCCATATGTAATGTCATCTCTGTTGGTTCACCATCTCCAACCTTAATTGCATATGTATCAACAAGTGCTATTTCAATTGCGACAGGAGAAGTGTGGAATGTTACTGTGTAATGACCGGCTTGGTTAACTCTGATGTTTGTAGTATCAGAGCCACCATGTGAATATAATCCACTAGCTAAAGCTTGAGTATCTAATTCAGAATAACCATACCAATGTTTGCCATCTACAACTACTTTAATTTCATCATTTCTGTCTAATAATACATTACTAATCATGTATACATCTGGATCAGATTCTTGAGATTTAGGTTGTAATGTTAACTTTGTAGCATCAGAAGAAGTCCAACTATTATGATTGCCTTCTAAATCAACTCTACTAGTTACAGTTACTGTTTGATTCTTTCTTAAGAATGCAACCTTATTTTCAGCAACTATATCTAAATAGATCATGTAGAATGATGCTTCAGGAACTTTTAGACTATTTCCATCAACTACGAATAGGTTAGCAGAATCAGCTTTCTTACCAACTGATAATGTAGTCATAGTTGTGTAATCCCTAAATGTAATTACACTATTCTTAGCTAGAGTTAATGGAATCTCAGTCATTCTCTCATTTGCGTTTTCTGGGTTATTAGTTAACACAACAGCGCTTGTTGTATCACCATCAATAATTACTTCGTATAGGTGAGTTGTAGCTACTGGTTCACCAATATAAACGATTAGCTTATTATTTTCTTCCTTTAGATATAATGTGATTGTTCCATTTATTCTTGTGTAATAATGTTCAACCTCAGCATTGTTATACCATAGCTCAAGAGGAGTAGTAGAACCAAATGCATAATTGTTATAAACAACTAATTCATCAGTAGTACTATAAATAGATTCGAATGTGAATTCATATTTATTTGCTTCAGAACTCTTTGGATTTACTGGAGTTAATGTAACTGCAGCACCACCAACTGTTGCTGTGATATGATCTTTTAATACAGCATCATATTCTGCATTATAAGTAATAGGAGCAGTAACAACTGGTAATGTTTCAGTCTTTAGATAATGGTTATCACCACTTACCCATCCTTTGAATGTGTAAGTGTAATCTGCATCAGTCTTTTCTGGTGTACTAGCGTATGTAGGAGAAGTATTATAATCAACTTCAACATCGGCAAGTTTAACATCACCATTCATGAATGTTACAGTAATCTTATTAACTGTCCAATTAGCAGTGTATGTTCTATTACCTGTAGAGCCTTGAGCAACTGTAACAGATGTGTTTTCATCACCTGTTAAATCAGTACCACTCCAGCCCTTGAATGTATGACCAACCTTAGTTGGATTATTTAATGTGAAGTTTTCAGTTTCAATTGTATAAGTTTCCTTATTAGGAGTTTCAACAACACCATCATTTAGAATATATGTAATTGTGTATTCAACTGGAGTCCACTTAGCATATAAAGTGATGCTACCAGATTCTCTAAGATTTAATACAACCTCTTCATCAGCATATTTAACTTCACCATCTGCAGCTTCAGCCCAGCCAGCAAAGTTATAACCAGCCTTAGTTAATGTATTCTTGCTTAAAGCTGTACCAACTGCAGCAGGAGCATCATTATATGTTAATTCTTGAGGTTCCATAGAACCTTCACCAGTATTAGCATTAAATAATACGTTATATGTATTAGCTTGCCAAATTGCATAATAATCAGCATCAGCTTCTACATTTCCTGCAACTGTGATAATTGTAGTTGCAGAAGCATCAGTATTATAGCCTAAGAATGTATAACCAGTTCTTGTTGGATCAGTAGTAGGAATAGAAACCTCAACTACTGGTGATTTAGCATAATATTGTGTAACTGTAGCATTTGTACCATATAAACCACCATTACCATGGAATTTAACAATCCATTCGTCAGCCCATACAGCAAATAATGTTATTTCAGCTTCATCAGTAGTTGTTAAATTTTTAACTATTTGATTGTCATTATATGTAACAGTCTTACTATTAGCATTTTCTTGAGAAGTTGCCCATCCAGCAAATGCTTTATCAGTAAGTGCGAATGCGTTAATAGTTAATGCAAGGTCTACATCATATGTATGAGTTTGATTACTCATAGTACCAGAAGTAGCACCATTACCATTAAATATAATTGTATAAGTTATTGGAGTCCATGTAGCTGTAATAGTTTGATCTTCAGCTGGCATAGTTGCAGGAACTGCCTTATCCCATCCAGAGAATTTATAACCAGTCTTAGTTGGATTAGCTGGAGCAGTAACAGAAGTATTGTATTCTTGAGTTATTGCAGCAACCAGAGTTCCACCATCAGTATCAAATGTAATTGTGTATTGATTAATTGTCCAAGTACCCTTGAATACTACATTTGTATCAGGCATTACATAATCTGTACCATCAAGTGTAACATCAGTAGAAGTCCAACCACTGAATGTATAGCCAGTAAGTGTTGGAGCAGTTTCTAGATGCTTTGTATGGCCAAATGTATATTCTGAAGATTGTGGAAGTGCAGGTGCACCAGCAATTGCAGGATCATTTGTATATTCATAAGATACAGTATGATTATTTCTCTTATAATATAGCTTTAATACTAAGCTACCATCTTGAGCAATTGTACCACTCTTTACATTATGTGTATTTTCTTCATCATATGTAAATCCTGTTACAACAAGAGAAACAGCAGTAGCAGTCTCACCAGTTGTACCAGTTAAGTCTTGAGTTTTAGTAGTATCCTTAACAAATACTATAGAACTTTCTACAGATTCGAAATAATGTTCAACTGTATAATGTGTATTTGCTGATACAGCCCAAGTAGCCTTAAATGATTTAGCACCTGTTGAACCAAGCACAATCTCTAAAGGAGTAGTAGCAAAATCTAAGCCAGTACCAGTCCAACCTGCGAAATCATAACCATCCTTAGTTGGGTTGTTAATAGTGAATGTTGGAGTAGTAATAGTGTATTTACCTGGGTTAGACTTACCTTGAGGTAATTCACCACCATCTAAATCATAAGTGATTTCATAATCAACGACTGTCCATCCAGCGAATAATTCGATATCTTCAAATCCAACAACTGGATTTTCAGCAAATGCATATGGTTGATTTAATTCAGCATTTCTAAACCATTCAGCAAATGTATAACCATCTCTTGTTGGATTTGCAGGTTTAGCAAATGTGTTATATGAATAATCATCAACGATTGTATCACCAGCATAAGTGATAGAATGCTTTTCATAATTCTTGAATGTTGCTTCAACAGTCCAATTATCACCAACTGGGTCATTTAGAATAATAAATTCTTTACCCTTAACTAATTCTAGATCAACTGACTTATTTAATAGCCATTCAGCTTGCTTATCCCAATCAAGCTCATCTGTGTAGTTTGGATTTACTCTTAATACGATAACATTTGTATATTTTGAACTAATAGAAGCAGTCCAAATGTTTGCTACATTAGATTTATGAACATCGCCTAGCATTTCTTTTGTTAGAGGAATAAATTCATTAAATCCTTCATCATCGTTAAATGCGTAGATAGCAAATGTAACATCCTTATCAGCTTCTTTAGTATTTAGCCATAAATCATTGATATATACATAATATTCATTATCATCATAATCAGAATTTCTACCAGTTATTCTAACTGTGTATTCTTTATGATTAGTCTTATTGTATACATCTAGATAAACGATTGCCTTTTCAGCATCATTATGTACCTTGACCTTACTAGGCTCTCCATCAATTAATTCAGCATTTGCTAATGCTTTATCAATGATGATAGTGTTTTTACCAATCTTGAATGTTAATTCTTGATCCTTAGTTAAATCTAATTCTAGCTTATATTGTTCATCCCACTTATCGGCATCAGTCTTAGCTGCAGTGTTTTCAACCATTTCACTAGAAGAAGCACCAGTTGAAATGTAATATGTATCATGATATCCAGTTAAATAAACTGCATATTGTAATCCATCATCACCAATGAATGGCTTGAAATATAGCATTTGATCTGTAATTGTAGAAGCTACAACAAATCCAGTGTCAGTCTTCTTTAGGTTATTTGTTCCAGCAAATGTAATGTCTAATAAGATAGCATCTAAATCTAATGCATTTGGAGTCATATATTGAGTGAATACAACTTCATCACCAATATTAGCACTAATAGGAAGTACATATTGAGATAGAGCATTATCAGGTACATCAAACATGTTTTGAGCCATTGCTACAATTGGATCGCTACCAATTTTTACAAGGTAGATGTCTAATGGAATAATATCAATCTTAGATGTTTCAACATTGAATGTGATAGTGAAATGTCCACCAAATTTGAACATTAGGTTGCCAATACCATTCTTATCGTAGATAGAAGCAGTCTTTAGATAATCTTCTAAGTTGTCATAACCAAAGTATTTATCAGCACCCTTTAGATAAATCTTAACACCATCGTTTTGACCATATTCATTGTTTGTCTTCATATTTCTAAGTAGAAGAACATCAATTGAATAATATTTACCACTCTTAGTTGCTTTACTTTCAGCATTTGCTTCCCAGTTATTGTGTCCACCAACAACGTAAACACCTTCACCTACATATTCGCCTGCCCAAACAGTATATTCACCAGTTTCATTATTTCTCTTTAAATATACCTTTGCGTCAGTTGAAGAAGCAGTAACCGTTAAGCTTGAATCAACTAAATTACCTTCACCAGTTTCTGCTTTAACAGTAAGTACGTTATTGAAAATCTTGAATTCTAATACATCACCTTGGATTAGGTTAGTTAAGATTTCATATTGAGAATATCCTGAAGGTACATCTTCAGTAGACATTGTCATTTCTTTATTTGCAAAATAATATCTAGGAACTTCATTAGAAGCATATACAGCATAAGTAGTTCCAGTTCTCTTTAGGTAGATGTTTGCATTTAAGGCATCTTCCTTAACTACAACCTTACCTTCAGATAATTCTACATTACCTTCAACAGAAGAAATAGTAATTTGTACACCCTTTAATGTGAATGTTAAAACATCATCCTTCTTAAAGTCAGCTGTTAACTTGAATTGATGATCAACACCTTGTGGCTTATCATTATCAGCAAGATTCATCTTTTCTTCACCTAATAGGTATTCTTCAACATATCCAGCAACCCATAAGCTGAATTCACCAGTTTCATTATTTTTCTTTAAATATACTTTTACATTTTCTGCTGTATCAATAACCTTTAATTCAGCATCTACGTTATTACCAAATGTAGTATCAGCAACAACTGTGATTGCTTCATTATCTTGATTTACGAATGCAAGAGTAGCACCAGCTGCTAAATCAGTAGTTATTTCATATTGAGTATAGCCAGCAGGTACATCTTCAGTAGATTTAGTCATCTTAGCCTCACCTAAAGAATATTCAGGCTCTGGTTCAACTAAATATACTTTATAATCAACTGCTACATAAACAACATATGTACCAGTAATTGGATGATAATTATCTTTTGCTTCGCCACCAACATAGATTGTTAACTCAGTTTCAACATTCATAAATGTTAATACATTTTCCAAATCACGAGTTAATGTTAGCTTATATTGGTGCTTATCAGTACCACTTGTCCCTGTAGTAGCTTCCTCAACTAATACTTTTTCATTTTCGCCTAATAAGACTTTAATCTTATCATAGACAGCAGTATAAGAAGCATTATCTTCAGCTTCAGGTAGGTTAGTGCCTAATTTATAAATATTATTATTAATATCTTTCCAACCATATAAATCATATTTGAATGAGCCAACCATCTTAGATAATGTCTCACCCTTATATAGTGGAACGATTCCATGCTCGAATTCTGCACTATATTTTTCTGTAGTGCCGTCTTCATCAAAGAACTTGATTTCGTATTTATTGATTTCCCATTGAGCATATAAAGTAATATTTTCAGTAACAGAAGCAATAGTTACCTTATTTTGTTCAGTAGAAGCAAGATACATAGTACCAGTACCATCAGCCTTTGTATTCCAGCCCTTGAATGTGTATCCTTCAGTAGTTGGGATGGCTGTTGGTATTTCAAATGGTGTATTAGGAGTTACTGCAGCATTTTGTGGAATGCCATCAGCGCTTCTTTGAGATGTGAATGTAACTACAAAGTTCACAGTCCACATTGCATATAGCTCTACATCTCCACCTTGTGCTTCAAAGACTATAATTGTATCTCCACCGCCATTTGCTTGTGTATTCCAGCCTAGGAAGTTAAATCCACTCTTAGTAGCATAAGGAAGATTGAATGTTATTTGATATGTATATTTTCTAGTATTTATACCATCAGCAGTTTCACCTTGTGCTGGAGTTTCATCTAATGTACCACCATTAAGATGTAATTTTAAATTCCATTGTTTAGCATCCCAGCTTGACAATAATACTAAATCTTCATAAGGCATTAATGTATTTTCATCAAATACAAATTCCTTTGTCATATCATCTTGATATACCCACTTAGAGAAATTGAAATGCTCATCAGTTGGATCAGTTGGTTTTGTAATAGGTCTAAATGGATAAGAAGTAATAGTTAAATTATCATATGGAGTTAATCCATCAGTGAATGTGATTGTGTATTCTTGATATTTAGTATATGAAGCAGCAGTACCTAGCTTACCTGTAACAACTAAATCATTTAATCCATCTAATTCCTGATCATCTGTTTGATTCCATAACCATTCAGTCTTTTTTGACCAATCATATTCACCTTCATAATCTGGTTTAATTCTACATACGATTAATTTATCATGATTCTTATAAACTTTTACAGTATATAGGTTATCTACACCTTCAACTGGTGTTAAGTTTAAGAATTCAGCTTTACGACCATCATCAGCACCCCATGCATAAACCTTTAATACTGGAGAATCAGTATTCCAAGTAGGATCTACATATACATAGAAGTTATTGAAGTTTTCTACAGCTTCCTTAAAGCCATCAACCCATACTTGATATGTTTTAACCTCATTTACAAGCTTAATTTGTAGATATACAGTAAGTGGAGAACCAGCATTAATAACTATAATCTTGCCGTCTTCAACCTTGGCATTATTACCATAGCTTGAATTAAGAGTTACATCTAAATCTGTATCAAATAGCTTAAATGATAATTCCTGACCAGCAGTTAAGCCTAAAGTAATTTCATATTGTGCATATAGTTCTGGGAATAATTCATGAACTTCATCATCAGGAGTTCTATCCATCTCTACGTTATTCATGAAGTAAGCATCTACAGTCTCTGATACATATAGAGAGTAAGTAGTACCAGTACGCTTTAAGTAGATAGCTGCGTTAGTTGCAGCCTTAGTAACGATTACCTTGCCATCAGAAAGTGTGGCATTACCTGAAACCTCAGTGAATGTTAAGGTTGTACCCTTGAATGTAATAACTAATTCTTCATCTGTAGTTAAATCCTTAAATAATTTGAATTGTTTATCTACATTTTGACCTGGAGTTAATTCTTTATCAGCATTACCCATCTTAGCTTCGCCAATGAAGTATGATTCATCAAAGCCACCAGCCCAAACACTAAATGCGTTAGTTTGTTTATTTTGTTTTAAGTAGATTGTAGCATCTGCAGCATCAATTACCATTAATTCAGCATCTACGTTATTACCAAATGTAGTATCAGCAGCAACAGTAATTGCTACATTATTTAATTTGAACTCTAGTTGTTCACCAGCTGTAACACTAATTGTAGCCTTATATTGAGTAACAGAAGTATCAGTGTTATCTTCATCTAATGCAAGTTCTACATTATTAACTGTGTATCTATCTTTAACATCACCAGATACCCATACCTTATATGAGCCATCTGCGTATAGTTTTAGATATACTGTTGCATCATCTTCAGCTTGTAATACCAACACTTTATTATCTTGAAGCTTAGAATTACCAGTGGCTTCAGCTATAGTTAAAGCATTACCATTTAAGGCAAATGCTAATTCTTGACCTTCAGTAAGTGTTAATCCACCAAGCTTGTATTGAGCAACAAAGCCATCACCTGGCTCAGAAGATGCATCACTCATCTTTTGATCATTTAATGAATATGTATCTTCATATCCATCAACCCATAACTTATATTGTGGTTGGCCATTTACTACATCAAATTCAACTGTAACAGTGGCATTAGCTGCATCAGTTAATACAGTAATCTTATTATTTATTAATCTAACATTATTAACATCATTTGGTTTAGTTGCAAGGGCAACTTCAACATTGAATGCTAATACATCATCCTTAGCAAGGGCTAAAGAAGTAGTAAATACTGCATCATGATCAGCAGATGTAGCCTTAGTTAATGGAACATTGTTTTGACCAATAGTCATTACAACTTCAGTTACATTAATTATAGAAATCATTACATTGTTTTCTTCAGTGAAATAAATTACATATATTCCACCAGTAGAAATAATTATGTTGTTGTTATCATCTGTTGTAAAGCCTGTCTTATCAACTAATTTATCATAACCATACTTAGTATCATTAATTTGAATTTGTAGCTTAACATCCTTAGCTAATGTCTTAGTGATTGAATAAGCACCACTTGCAAATTCCATCTTAGAGCTATTAGATGGAGTCCATGCATTAAATGTACCAACTAAGTATACGTTCTTTACAACTTCAGGAGTTAATCTCTTAACATAAAGTACATTAGTCTCTGAATTAAATACAACTCTATATTCAGCAGCACTATATATTCTGTTTGTTGAATCAATTACATTATCTTCATCAGCTGAAGGAGTAGTGTTAACTAATGCAGAATGTGTGTATTCATAGATCTTTAATACATCACCATAAGAAAGAGTAATGTCCTTAGCCCATAAGTTGTTTTCACCTTTAGTTAATTCAAATGCATCATTACCAACATGAAGCTCATAAGTTAATTCAGGCTCTGTTAGGTATACCTTGAAGTCAGAAGAAATGTAAGCTTTATATTTACCTTTCAATGGAACATAGCCTGCAGGTTGTGCAGAACCATTAATATAAATAGGTAATTCAGTTCCATCAACTTCAAATTTGAATTCTTGAGTGATTGGCTTTTCTTCATCATTTGTAAGTTCAAATGTATAAAGCTTGCCTTCCTCAGTAGAAGAATTTAATTCAATTTTGAAGTCATTTGATAGATTCGATGTTAGATTAAGGTTGTATACAGCCTTATAAGTAGCTGCCTTAGTAACTGCAGGTAATGCAGCTTCATAAACCTTAGTACCATCAGTCCATCCACCAAATACATATTTTTCTTTTGTTGGTGCAGCAGCAGTATAAGTAGGAACTGTGCCATATGCTACATCACCTGATTGTAGGGATGTAGTACCATTTTCATCAACAAATGAAATAGTATATAATCTCTTATTACCAATAAAAACAGCCCAGTAGTTTGCGTCTCCTTGGGCTTTTGGTAATGCGGCATCCTTTGCATAGCTTTCATTACCATCAGTCCATCCAGAGAACACATAATTGTATTCATCTGTACTAGATTTTTCTGGTGTGCCCTTGGATTCGAAGTCGTATTTTACGTCTCCACCATTAGGCACCTTTGCACTATACAAAAGTGTAGTTTTGTTTTCGTCTGAATAGAAATTCACGTTGTAATCCTTGTAACTGCTTGTTGCAATCATAACAACGCCCACTACGACTCCCGCAATGGCGACGATAGAAGTAAGAATTAATGCAATAATCTTTTTCATACTCTCTCTTTTAACCTCCGATTCTTGCAAAAATTTAAATTATGTAATTGCCCTCATAATCATATAATAATATATTATATGAAAACGTTTTTGTCAATGAAAACACCCTATTTTTTGAGAGTTTTTTTGAAAAAACAATCATAAAAAGTCATATCAATGAATTTTGATGAATATTTATGAATGTAAGATAAACCCTTTAACTAAAGGCTTTTTCGAAAATCATTTTCGTAAAAAATGTTCTTTAATCATATTGACAAGCCTTAAAATTGGTCTTAAAATGTATGTAAGCGTTTTAGGTAAAATATTGTGAAAAACGTATGAAAATGATGCAATTTAGCGTCATTTTACTTATACGTTTAAGTAACAGATTGAGGTAGTAAAAATATGAAAGAAGAACCTTTATTTTTTGTCACTACAAATCTTTCGTATAATAAAAACATTAATTTTACAAACTTCCATAACTATCTATACATATATACAAATGCCAAAGCACCATATTCATCGTCAATTGATAAATTTGGTGTTTTTAATGAGATAATAAATAAATTGATAAAATTTTTCACTACGATTTTGACAGGTGGATTTAGGGGCTTTTCACTCGACTATTTTAGTGAAAATTTTATATAAAGGTTATAGGTAAATAAGTCATATTAGGATGCGTTTGATTCTTTGCGTATCCTTTTAGCTTTTTATTTTATACACGCGCACGTACGTAAAAAGAGGGAGGCAAAAGTATGAAAAAAAGTAACCTTATTTCGAAGGGTCTATTGCTTTTAGGCTTTGGACTTTTAGTGGTTGGACTTGCTTCATGTGGCTCTGGTGGGGGCACTGATCCAACTGGTACAACTGGATCGGACGCTACAGGCACAGGTACTACCCAAACAACTGGTGGCGGTGGAGGAGGCGGTGATTCGTCTGGTGCTACTGCAACCTACAACATTTCATTCTATACTGGGGAAGGCGCAACCCAAATTGAAAAGATGACAGGCATAAAGGAAGGAGATAGTATCACAGCTCCTCAAACTCCTAAGCTTGCCTATCATGAGTTCCAAGGCTGGTATACAGACTATGGCAAATATGAAAAAGAATTTACTTTTAATAAAATGCCAGGTTATAACGTATGCCTATATGCTAAGTGGGCTAAATCAATGGATGATTCTAAGCTAGAGGCTTATGAACATGATTTACTTCAAACTTCACAAGAAGGACATTTATACATCCATTATTTAAGATTTAACAATGTCCCTGAAGACTATGAACCACTTAATCTATGGGTATGGCCTTATCAATATACAGGTCGTGAATTCGAATGGAAGAGGGATTCAGCTGGCAATATCATTGTTGATGATGTAGCTGGTGCAACTGCAGATATTGATTTAACAGTTAAATATACAGATGCTGGTAAGGAAAAGAATCAAAACCTACAATTCTTATCAAGTGCTGGTAATTATCAAGCTGGTGATATCAATGATGCAACAAAATATATGAATCCACAAATTGGCTTCCTAATTGTTTATAAAGACAGTAAGAATTCAGGTACACACTGGAGATCAGATGGTAATGCTGACCAATTATTCGAAATTACTGATGCTAAATGGAGTAATGGTAGCTTACATGTATTTGCTATTCAAGATAACGTTCCAAGCTACACTCACCATGTAAGTGAAGAAGAGATTGTAAATCCATATGCTGGTGATGATGGTACAAATGTATCAATTAGTAACGTTAATAGTAGTGAAGTACTAAAGGTTAAGCATGGTACACAATTAACTTCAACAGTTAGTGGTGTAGGGTATCAAATAATGGTTTCATCATTTGCTGATAGTAATGGTGATGGTATTGGTGATATCAGAGGTATCATCAATCATATGGATTACTTACTAGCTTTAAATGTAGACGTATTATGGTTAACACCAATTCAGTTATCTGATAGCTACCATGGATATGATATTATCGATTATAAGGCTGTAGATCCTAAATTTGGTACACTTGCAGATTATCAAGAATTAATCACTTTATGTCATGAAAATCATATCAAGGTAATTATGGACTTAGTATTGAACCATACTTCAACAAATAACGTATGGTTTAAAGAATCAGCTAAGCTAAACCCAGAATATCGTAATTTCTATCAATGGAGAAACCATGAAAAGGAAACTAATTTAAGTGCTGACTGGTATCCATATAGTGAATATGCATATTCATATTATGGTAAGTTCTCACCATCTATGCCAGAACTTAATTATGATTATCAAGGTACAAGAGATGCGATAGTAGATGTAGCTAAATATTGGCTAAACATCTTAGGTAATAAAGAGGGTGTCGATGGCTTCCGTATTGATGCGGTTAAGCATATCTATATGGCAGATGAATCAACTGCTGATTCAAACGATATTATAATTAGTGACTTCGATACAGCTACTAACACTGATTATAGCTCTAACCTAACTAAGAATATCAATTTCTTTACATATCTATCTAACGAAATTAAAGATGAATATCCAAATGCTTATCTAGTTGGTGAAAACTTCGATGGCCATGCCTTCAACGTTGCACCATACTATACAGCATTTGATGGTATGCTAGATTTCTATATGTATTATCAATTTGGTGAAATTGCTCAATATCCAACTGCAGCAGCATCTAAAGCTGGTGCTAGTGGATCAAGTGATGGTTCACTTCCAAAGGGTACTAATACAAATAGATTACAATCTGGTATTTGGAATTATCCTGGCGCACTTACAGCAGAAGCATATTATAGTGCTAACGGCTTAGAAAGTGGTAAGGGCTCTGGTGTAGCTGATATAGTAGATTCTATGTTTACATCTAACCATGATATTCAAAGATTAATGAATAATATGGTTGGTGGTACAGTTACACAAGCTAATGCAGCTGATGCTGAAAGAAAGGCAAAGGCTACAATAGCTACTCAAATGATGTTACCTGGTGTTACATACATTTATTATGGTGATGAAATTGGTATGAGTAGTAACTTCAACCCAGGTGAAACTTCATTAAGCCCACATGTTGACCGTCAATATCGTCAACCATTTAAGTGGACTACAAAGGATTATAATGAAACTGGTGGAAGTGCTGATATAACTCATTATTCAATAAGTGGTGATGAGACATATTATGTAACTTGGGATAGCTATAATAAGACTGTAGCTGGTGTAAATGAACAAGATATTAATACTAATTCATTCCTAAATTATGTTCGTTATTGGACAAACATTAAATCAAGTGATGATGTAATTAGATATGGTACATATGGATATAAGGCAATTAGCTGGAATCCTGGTACATTATTTACATTCACAAGATCATATAATGGTCATACATATTGGGTTGTTACAAACTTCGATCAATATGACTATACAAACTTAGATATCTTTAATGGATGTACATTAAAATATGTTACACCTGGTGGATCTTTATCAGTAATTCCAGCTGGTGGAACAATTGTTGTGGAGATTTAAAGGAGGACCTATGAAAGCTAAAAGCAAATTATTTGTCTTGCTTGGTGTGGGTCTTTCAGTGACATCTATGGCATTTGCTCTCTCATCATGTGGTGGTGGGGGAGAGAATCCAACCACAACAAGCACAACTCCAGTAACTGAAACAACTACACCAACAACTGGTAGTGGCGATACACCTGTAGTAACAGATGTAGATGGTACAATTGCCACACCAGGTAGCTTAAGAGTTGATAATGTTGGTAAGGTTACATGGGGTAGAGTTACAGGAGCAACTGGTTATCAAGTAGATGTAAATGGTACTGTTAAATCAGTTAAAATTGCTAATTTAAATCTACTAGACCTTACTACACTACCTAAGGATGGTAAGTTTACTATCAAGGTAGCAGCAGTAAAGGATAACAAGACTGGTAAATTTTCAAGTCCAATAAGCTATACATATGGCGGATCTAAGCTTATCTCACCAGAGGTATGTGGTATGAGTGGTAATAATATCACTTGGAATAATCCATCAATCACATCTTATCCTGGAATTGATAAACCAGTACCTGTAATCAAAATTAATGGTACAGCTACAAAACTTGCAGAGAATGCTAGTAGCTATGATTTATCACAAGTTCAAGCTAAATCTAATTTAGAGATTTATTTTGAAGGTGATGGTGTATACAACAAGGACAGTGCTAAGGTTAAATTAGTATATGAGCCAACTGGTAAGAAATTATCATATGCAGCCCCACAAAACGTGCATATGGAAGGTGAAATACTAGTTTTCGATAAGGTAGAAGGTGCTAACGCATATTATGTAAAAGATGTTAACAATACTACTACAACCTTAACAAGCGAAGAAATAGTAAATTTACAAAGTGATAGAAAAGGACATTTCCTAGTAAAAGAAATCTGGGCTGGTAATACTGATTTAGATATCAGTGATTCAGAACCAACAGAAGTAACTTATTTTACAACATCTGATGGTCTGGGAACTGAAGCTAGTCCATTTATGATAACTTCAGCAAGTCAGCTTCGTTATATCGAATATTACGAAGTACAAAATGAAGCTAAATATTATAAGCTAGCTAATGACTTAGTATTTGAAGAATACACACCTGCAGATGATGAAGATTATTCTAACTTCTATAATTTAGGTAATCTATCAGGCGTAATTGATGGTGATGGACATTCACTTAAAAATGTTACTGTTTACTACAAGGATGGTTATAGTTCAATATTTGATTCTATAACATCAACTGGCCAAATCAAAAATCTTAAAATAGAAGATACAAAATGGCGTACGTGGACAAATAGAACAAACGATGGTGTAATGCATGAAAAGGGCGGCGAATGCTCAATTCTGGCATACCAAAATAGAGGTACTATTGATAATGTTACATTAGTATCTGGAAGTGTAGTAGCCGTAAAGGATGGTGCTTCTGGATTAGTATCAATCAATAGAGGAACAATCAAAAATTGTAAGGCTTTAAAGACTTTCACTGTTGAATGTGCTAATGAAGCTGGAGCCTTTGCAATCTACAATGCTGGTACAATTCAAAACTCAATTAACTACGCAAATGTAAGTGGTAAGAGAGTAATTGGTGGTATCGTAGGTAGAAATGCCGGATTAGTTAAAGAATGCGGTAACGAAGGTGAAATAAGTGCTGATATTTATGCAGGCGGTATTGTTGGTTATAACTATAACGTAAAAGATGGTGCCAATATGCAATATCAAACACTTGTATATAGCTGTTACAACAAAGGTAAAATCAATTGTACAGCTTATGCTGGTGGTATAGCAGGTAAGAACGGTTCTGATGGCTATAATGAGGTAGATGCTGATGCATACGCAAATGCTGGTATCTATGGATGCTACAACCAAGGTACAGTAATTGGCTTAATTTCAATTGCTGGTATAGCTGGTAGAAATTATGGCTACAATGATGTAGAAAATAATTTCGGCGTTAGGGCTTGTTATTCATCAGGCGGTGTAAATTATGGTGTAACAGGATTTACAACTAATAGAATTTATTTATCAGTTGCTGATTGTAGCTGGGCTGAAGCTGGTGACGCAAAGATTTATGTTCACTATTGGAAGCCTGATAACACTGGTACAAATTGGCCAGGTGTTGAAATGAAGAAGACTACAATTGGTTCATCAGAATTCTATTATGTAGATATGGGTAGCATTAAGGCAAATCAACTTCAAGGTGTTAAATTCAACCGTGTTAATCCAGCAGATGGCACTGTTTGGAATGAATTTGAAAACGATGTAAAAGAAGTATCTAGAAGTGATACTGCATTCTATTATGTAGATTCTAATTGGACTACTGCCACAATGGCTGAGCCAAGCTGTGGTATGATAGCTGGATATAACAATATGGTAAATAATTGTTACTATACAGAAATTAAAAATACTTCAACTGGTATTATTATTCCAGGTATAGCAGGTGGTGTGATTTATGATTCATCTGCTAAAACAATTACTCAATTAAGAGATATCGCACCTACATTAAATCTAGCACTTGGTAACGTTGAAGTGTTTGTCACAGTAGAAAATGCATTCCCTAAATTAAAGTGGCAATCATAAGGGAGGTAAAGCGATGAAAAGAAAGTTATTATTAAGTTTTATATTAATAGCAGCAATCTTTATGGTTGGAATTCTTTCAAGCTGTGGTGGTGGAAAGCTTGATAATCCACATGGTATGGATATCGTTAATGACTATTTTGTATGGGACCCAGTAGAGGGTGCTGATGGTTATTTACTATACTTCACTGATGAACAAAAGAGTGAAGAAGAATCAGTAAGATACTATACAAGCGATACAAAATTATCAATTAATGAAAAAGAGATATTCTCTTCATTAAAGAGTGGTAAGTCTAACTACTTATATATAAGAGCGGTTAAACTAAATGATCAAAGAATGCCTATCAATCAATCTGATAGAAGCTTAATCATATTTGATTATTCTAGACAGCTTGCAACTCCTAATAAGGTTGGCTACAAAAACAATAAATTTAGCTGGCGTAGCGTATCTGAGGCTCAAAACTATAAGGCTTTAGTTAGAAAGGCTGATGAGGCTGAAGGTAAGCTATATGATATGGAATGGCAAACTGGTACAACAGGTATTAGTGGTGTAATCAAAAATCTAGATGATGGATTTATGTATTACGTATCAATTGTTGCGACTGCTGAAGGATATGAAAATAGTATTCCATCAGTAGAAGTACCATATGATAGAACAGTTATCAATGTTGATGATAGAGGTAATGAACAACCTGTTGATAATAAGGATAGTAATGTTGGCAAGTGGCCAGTAACTCTTAACTATAATTATAATGATGCACCAGATCCATCTATTGTTTATGTAGCTCATAATAAATATATGGATACTCCTACAACACCTGTTAGATTTGGTTACAAATTTGATGGTTGGTATGAAGATCAATATTGTTTAATTAAGGCTGAATTTGGTGCTAAGATGTCACTATTCAAGATTACAGCTCCTACAACATTCTATGCTAAGTGGGTACTTGATAGTGGTGATAATCCACAACCAGGTCCAGGCCCTGACAATCCAGGTGGTGGAGATACACCAGGACCTGGTCCAGATCAACCAGGCGGAGGTGGCTCAACTACTCCATGTAGCTATCATATCGATAGTGATGGTGATGGATATTGTGATATTTGTGGTGCTAAGATGCCAGATACTCCAGTTCAAGAAGATACAATTGGTAAGATTTATCTAGATACTGGTAAATATGATTGGTTCGGAAATGACAATGCTGAAATCAATGTTCATATTTGGTATACAGATGGTACTAATAATACTTGGCCAGGAGCTAAGATGACACTTAACGCAGATGGCTTATATGAAGCAGAATATTACACATCTAGAACAGTTAAGGGCGTAATATTTACTCGTAACTCATCAGAGGTTAACCCAGCTGAAGGTACTAAGACTGAATGGGATAGAATTGAAATTGGTGAAATGGATTACTTCAATAACGATACACCAGTTTACAAATTAAAATCTTATTACCATATT
The DNA here is from genome assembly GCA_017454375.1 of Acholeplasmatales bacterium. Classification (GTDB taxonomy): domain Bacteria; phylum Bacillota_I; class Bacilli_A; order Acholeplasmatales; family Anaeroplasmataceae; genus Anaeroplasma. The sequence continues at coordinate 161,822 of JAFTDB010000031.1, forward strand.
GGTGATTCAATTAACTTCTCTGGTAAGTGGCTAGCAGTAGGTGAAGAAGATAAGGATGATGTAATCGGCGATAAGGATTTATATCTAGACTTCCGTGATGTTTCATGGTTTATGGATTCATCTCCTGCATTATATGCATATATTTGGTATTCAGATGGTTCATCTAACGCAGCTTATCCAGGTGTTGAAATGACATTATCTCATAAGAATGCTGATGGCAAATATTATGCTGCAAGTGCTAAATATGACTCAACAAAGACAATTGCGGGTATCATATTTACAAGAAATAATCCAGCATTACCAATTACAGGTGATGGTGAAGGATTATGGAATAAGCTTGAAGGCGAATTCGATAATTATCAATTCGAAGGTGCTAATCCATCATTTAGAATTACTAAGATGGATGGTAATTATTATGAAGGTGGCTGGGAAGATGTAGACACACTAGAAGATGGTGGTGCAGTAACTCCTCCAGGACCAGAACCAATTCAAGAAATTGATGAGGTTCAAAATGCTTATCTATATTTAAATACAATTAATATTGATTGGTTTAAAGACTTTAACCCATTTGTAAATGTTAAGATTACTTATACTGATAATTCAATTAATGGTGTAAGAGGTCTAAATGCAAAACTCGATGGTAAGCTATATAAATTTGGTTACAATAATGAAAAGACTATTTCTAAGATTGAAGTATTAAGAATCGCTCCTGATACAGGTGACTTATGGAATATGATTACAATTACTAATCCATCAGCAGATGAAGTAGCTGCTGAAAAAGTAATGTTTACATTCTTCAGTATCAAGGATGATGCAGCAACAGGTAGCTGGATGGTCAAAACTGAAGAACCAGCACCTAGTGAAGGTATCGATATTTATTATTTCAATGATGAATGGACTAAGGTATATCTTTATGCATATGGTGAAGCTGGCTTTGAAAATGCAGTATGGCCTGGTAAGGAAATGACTGCAGTAGAAGGCAAGAATCACTGGTATACAATTAAGATTCCTACTCAAGCAACATTTGTTATCTTTAATGATACAGTAAATCAGACAAATAACATTTTAGTTGATCCTGATAATACTATTTATTTCAATGAAGAATGGCATGATGAATATCCAGCTAGTGACCCTGTAATAGAAAAATTCACATTCTATTATAGTAATACAACTGGTTGGGAAAATGTTTATGCATATGCATATACAGAAACTAATGCCGCAACAGTATATTATTCTGGTACTTGGCCAGGAACTAAGATGACTCCAGTACATAATAAACCAGGCTGGTATAGTTTAGCAGTTGATGTACACGCTGATAACATTATCTTTAATGATGGTGTAGGTGGAAGTGGAAGACAAACTGCTGATCTAGAAATAGATGAAACTAAGCTATATTATGAGGATGGCTGGTTAACTGACTTCCCAACAGATGATTGGGATGGAACAATAACTGTTGAAATCAACTGGGAATATTTTGGTACAGCTGATGCATATTTATATGTTTGGTATGATGGTGAAAATCAATATAACCATGAATGGCCAGGCATTAAGATGACAAAGTTAGAAGATGGAACATTTAAGTTAGAGCATGCAATTGACTTAACTAAGGAATTTGCAGGATTAATAGTTAATAGAGTTAATCCAGAAAATCCAACAAATGTTTGGAATAAAACTGCTGATATAACTGTAATTCCATCTAACCATAAAATTGTTGTTAACAATATGGTTCAAGCAGATTAATTGAGGAGGGAGAAACAATGAGAAAGATTTTAACAAGAGTAATGTTGTTAGGACTTGGTGCTTTAGCAGTTGTTCCACTAGTATCCTGTGGTAAGGAAGTAATCTATGTTGCCGATAAGAGAGGCAGCACTCCTACACCTACCCAAGGAGGCGGTGGCTCTGGTGCTGGTACACAAACTACTACAACACCTACGCCAACTCCAGTTGATGACAATCCTGGTGATGGCTCTGTATATAATTTAACTGTATGGTGTGCACAAGAGGACGTTGAAATGATTACAACTATGCTTAGTGCATACGAAGAAAAATATAATAAGAATACATATAACTGGAAGGTTGAAAAGCAAGGTGAGGATATCGTTTCTGCAACTGTTGTACGTGACGTATCTGCCGCAGCCGATGTATTCTCATTTGCAAATGACCAAATTGGTACATTAATGCAAAACCAAGCATTAGCTCCAATCAGCAGTGCTTATACTTCACAAATCGATGAACAAATTGATGTTGCTAAACTAGCAGCAACATTCAATAATGCATATTATGCAATTCCTTATTCATATGAGAACTGTTTCTTGTATTATAACAAGTCACTAATTTCAGATGTTTCTACAATGGAAGGCATCTTATCTAAATCAATTCCTGGTGTTACACATAACCTAGGTATCGATATGGCGGATAGCTATTATACAACTATGTTCTTATATACAGCTGGCTTAACAATTTTTGGCGATCAAGGTACTGATCCTAATGATGTAGATTTTACAAGTGCTACAGCTTATCCAAAATCAGTTAAGGCTTGTAAATACATAGCTAGCTTAAATTCAAAAGCTAAATTAAATTCAATTGCTAAGGCTGACCAATATGCAGCCTTGGCTAATAAGAATGTTGCAGCTATGATTTCAGGTCCACATATGATTTCTTTATTCAAAGCTGCTTTAGGTGATGACTTTGGTGTAGCAATGCTTCCTAAAATTAGATTTGAAGGCGACTCTGCTGATACACAACTAGTAAGCTTTAGTGGTGTTAAGATGTATGGTGTATCACAAAAGGCTGCTACAGTAAGAGATCAAAAGACTACTAATGAAGCAATGAAGGTTGCTGCATATCTAGCTAATAAGGAAAACCAACAAATCCGTTTAGAAGAACGTGAATTCTGTCCAACTAACTCTGATTTATTTGATGAAGCAGTAGATAGTGGTATTAAGACAGTAGAGGTTGTTGTTGGTCAATCAGAATATTCAAAATTAAAACCTGGTATTATTCAAATGAGTAACTACTGGGAAAATATGAAGGGATTCCTACAAGGCGTATATAAATTATCTTACGCAGAACCTGCTTGGAAGACTGAACTACAAAAAATTGAAACTAAATTGAAATCATAGGAGGAAACAAATATGGTTGCATTCTTTCAAAACACATTCTCGAAAATCGGGCAGTGGTTTAAGTCTTTAGGTATAGGAATTGTAAACTTCTTTAAACACTTGCCTCGTAATATTAAGAGATTAGCAATTAAGTTTGCTACAAAGGTTAGAGATAGTGCAAAAGAATACGCTCATATGTTCAAAGAAGGAGATTTGGGCGTAAAGCTATCTTTCATCATAATGGGTTTTGGAGCATTCATGAGAAAGCAAGTTGCTAAAGGTATCGCTTATCTATTTATAGAATTATTATTCATATTCTATATGGTATTTAACGGTATTGGTGCAATTGCTGGATTCTTTACCTTAGGTACTAACTTCACCTATAGTATTAACTATATAGGAGAAGGACAAACTGGTACAGTTCCAGGTGATAACTCAATGCTTTGCCTATTATTCGGTGTTGTAGCATTAATTGTAATCTTCGCATTTATCGTAGTATATCTAATGAATATTCGTAGTGCATTTGAGGGCTATGAGGATTCAATTATTGGTAAGAAATTACCTACATTTAGAGATGACCTACGTGAATTATTCGATAAGAAGTTCTATTTAGTATTATTATCACTAGCATTAATCGGTATCATTGTATTTACAGTATTACCATTAATCTTCATGATTTTAATAGCATTTACAAACTTCGACCAAGAGCATTCAGCTACAAGTGGCTTTAACTGGGTTGGACTTGCAAACTTTGCATCACTAGTTGGTTCAACTGGACTTTCAACTACATTCTTTCCAGTACTTGGCTGGACACTAATTTGGGCTTTAGCCGCAACATTCCTTAACTATTTCTTGGGGGTTGCCCTAGCATTATTAATTAATAAAAAAGACCTTAAGGGTCAAAAGATTTGGCGTACATTCTTCGTATTAACAATTGCCATTCCACAATTCGTAAGTTTACTTCTTATGAGAAGCTTACTAGGCGAATATGGTCCAATCATGGAAATTGTTAAGAATATGGGTGGACAAGCTAGAAACCTATTTGAAGATACTACAGCAGCAAGAATTATTGTTATCGTTGTTAACCTATGGGTTGGTATTCCATATTCTATGCTAATCACATCAGGTATCTTGATGAACATTCCAGGTGATTTATATGAATCAGCTAGAATTGATGGCGCAAGTAGAATGACAATGTTTAGAAAAATAACATTACCTTACATTCTATTCGTTACAGGACCTTATTTGATTACACAATTTATTGGTAATATCAATAACTTCAACGTAATCTTCTTGTTAACTGGTGGCGGTCCATTTGGTATCGCAGGATATAGTGATGGTGCCGGTGGTACATCATTACTAGTTACTTGGTTATATACAATGACTGGTAATAGTAACTATAAGCTAGCATCTACACTAGGTATCTTAACATTCTTGGTATGTTCAATTGTTTCATTAATTACATATCGTCATTCTTCAGCAACTAAGAACGAGGAGGACTTTGCTTAATGGATAAGATTTTAACGCAAAAGAAAACCTCTAGTATTAAACGTAAGAAGAGGATAAGTAGAACAACTGCATATATTATTGTTGGTATTACATCAACACTTTGGATACTACCTTTGATTTGGATGATATTCCAATCATTTGCAGGGCCTGAAGGATCATATCAAAGTGGTAGCTTAATTCCTACAAGCTTTAGCTTCCACTGGTATGCTAAATTATTTACAGATCCAAACTATCCATATTGGAGATGGTTCTTAAACACATTAATCATTTCAATTGTATGTCTTGTATTATCTACATTCTTTACAATAAGTATGGCATATGTTATGAGTAGATTTAGATTTAAAAAGCGTAAATTATTACAATCTATTGGCTTAATCCTTGGTATGTTCCCAGGCTTCATGTCAATGGCTGCAATCTATTACATCTTTAAATCTGTAGGTATGGTTGGTGATGTAGAGGTTTGGAAGAAAATGATTGCCTTAATGCTTGTTTATTCAGGTGGAGCAGGCTTAGGTTATTATGTAGCAAAGGGTTTCTTTGATACAGTAAGCCGTTCACTAGATGAAGCAGCAAGAATTGATGGTGCTCCAAACTCTGTAATATTCTGGAAAATTATCCTTCCACTTTCTAAACCGATTATTGTTTATACAGCTTTAATGAGCTTCTTAGGACCTTGGGGAGACTTCATTTTCGCAAGCTATCTACTAGGTACTCAAACTGAGTCTTGGACAGTAGCCGTAGGTTTATATGAATTAATTACCAAGGATCCAGTAAATTATTACAACATGTTCATGGCTGGTGCAGTATTCGTTGCTGTACCTATTACAGGACTATTCTTATATCTACAAAAATACTTTGTTGAAGGTATTACAGGCGGCGCAGTTAAAGGATAGGGTGATAGAAGATGAAAAAGAAATTATGTTTTCTAACATTAATCTTAACATTTGCATTATCCTTATTCGTAACCTTCGCAGTATCAAATGTCAGTGCTGAGGAGAATGGTGTTATCTATGTTCACTTCTATAATGGTAGTGGTGAATATGATAATCCAGACTGGAACGGCAAAAGCGTAGTATGGGGTGCATACTACTGGATTGATACTGGTAGAGTTGTGGCTGCACAATCTCCTGATACAGAATTTGCAAAGGAAGATAATGTTGGACAATTATTTAAAATCCAATTAAACGCTTCTGAAACTAAGGCAGTTAACCAAGGTAAAAAGCTTGGTTTAATCATGGTTCGTTCTTATATAGATGAGCTTGGTTATCTAACTCCTTATTGGTACGGTAATGCTGGTAAAGATTTATCATCTGATAGATATATTGATGTTAAATTAAATGGGTCAAATGAATTTAATTTATGGATTATCGCAGGTGATAAGAATAATTACACATCATTAGAGCAAGCTAAGAGCGCTTTTGAGCGTATTGAAGGAGCTAATTTTGATGATTTCGATACAGTGATTATTCAAACTACTAAGGCTATTACTACATCAACAGAAATCAAAATTTATAAAAATGCTGAACGTGGAATTGATAGTGATGAATCTGATCTAGGTGAGCTTATTAATACAGTTCATGCATCATATATCTGGAATGAAGGTAAGGGTGCTAAAATAACTGGATTAGGTCTCGGGTCTACGTTTGACTGGAATGCTGATTATTCAATCCTAATTGAAGATGTATCAGTGTTCGCAACTAATATTTGTAAGACTAGATTATATCTATCTGACAAATTTAAAACTGAATGTATAGCTCCAAATGATACAGTATTTGGTGCTACCTATACTCCAAATAGAACTACATTTAGAGTATGGGCTCCAATTTCTACAGCAGTTTATGTTAACTTCTATAAGGAAGGTAATGAGCTAGATACAACATTAAAGCGTCCTACTGAGGCAATGACTAAGACAACTAAGGGTTGTTGGGAATTAACAGTAGATGCTGATTTAAATGGTGTATATTACACATATACTAACTGTGTAGGTGGAGAAAAAAATGAAACTGTTGATATCTACGCAACAGCGGTAGGTGTTAATGGTAACAGAGCGATGGTTTGTGACCTATCTAGAACTAACCCAGATAACTGGGGAAGCGACCTAGCTAATGCCCAAGCAATTCGCCAGGTAAGAGAAGATGATCCATGTGCAGGTGTTATTTGGGAAGTACACGTACGTGATTTCTCAATTGCAGCTGACAGTGGGATTACTCAAAAGGGTAAATATTTAGCCTTTACTGAAGAAGGAACAACTGTTAAAGGAACTTCAATAAAGACTGGTATTGATTATTTAAAAGATTTAGGTATTACGTATGTACACCTAAATCCAGTATATGATTTTGCCACAGTTGATGAGGAATACATCAACAATACAGATTATACTACTAAACAAAACTGGGGCTATGACCCTAAGAACTATAATGTACCTGAAGGTAGTTATGCAACTGATGCAGTGCACGCAAATGTTAGAATTACAGAATTCAAACAGATGGTACAAGCATTACATAACGCTGGTATAGGTGTAATTATGGACGTTGTTTATAACCATACATATACAGCAGATAGCTATTTCGAAAAGATGGTACCAGGATACTATTATCGTCAAGCAATCGCTTGGGAGGATGGTAGTAGAAAGGCTGGAACATTCAATTCAGCTGATTGGAAGCTAAATGCTTTAGGTAGCTATGAGCTAGCAGATGGCTCTGGATGTTCAAATGAAACTGCATCAGAACGTCAAATGTATCGTGAATATATGTGTGATTCATTATATTATTGGGCATCAGAATACCATGTTGATGGATTCCGTTTTGACCTAATGGCTATTCATGATGTTACAACAATGAATGCGATTAGAGATAGACTTGATACACTTCCTGGTGGTAGAGGTATAGTACTATATGGTGAGCCTTGGTCACTAGGATGCGAAATTGATCCAGCAACTGGTGAAAAGAGTGCTTGTTCAGATAATTTAAATGATTTAAATTCTCGTATTGCAGCATTCAATGACCGTATGCGAGAAGGTATTAAGGGTAACAATGATGGCGGTAAAGGTTATGTACAAAATGAAGTAAATGAAGGCGTACTTAACCGTGTTAAGGCTGGTATCAATGGCTATTTCTTAAAATATGATCAATCAGGCATTATTTCAAATGCTCCATCTCATACAATCACTTATACAACATCTCATGATAATTACACTTTATGGGATCAACTTATTTCAACAACTGTTAAAGAAAAATCACCTACTCTATATAGTGAAAGAAACGCTGTAATAGAGAAAAAGAATATGATGGCTGCCACTCTTACCCTAACTAGTAGAGGTACAGCATTCATGTTAGCAGGTGAAGAAATCGCTAGAACTAAATATGGTAACCATAATAGCTACAATGCTCAGGATAAGGTAAATGCCTTTGATTATGGTAGAGTAGATGAATTTAGTAAGCTTTATAATTGGTATAAGGGTCTAATTGATATTAGAACAAATAGATTCAAAACAATTACAAAGGGTAGCGATGAAGCAACAGTTAACAATCATAATAATACACTTATGTATGTATATGATAGAAAAGTAACAGGCGATGAATATTCTAAATTAGCAGTAATTATGAATCCGACTGCCTCATCTGATGCAATTGAATGGAATGGAACATGGACATTACTTGGTGATGGAAATGAAATTAATTTCAGCTCGACTAAGACTGTAGGTGACGGTTCAATTACAATACCTGCATACACTACATACATTATTGTTCAAAAATAAGGAGAAATAATATGGCAAGTTTAAAATTAAAACACATTTATAAAGTATATGAAGGTGGAGTAAAGGCCGTTAATGACTTCAACATGGATATCGAAGATAAAGAATTCATTGTTTTCGTAGGACCATCTGGTTGTGGTAAATCAACTACACTTCGTATGATTGCCGGCTTGGAGGAAATCACAGCTGGTGAGCTTATGATTGGTGATGAGGTAGTTAACGATGTAGAACCAAAGGATAGAAATATCGCCATGGTTTTCCAAAATTATGCCCTATATCCACATATGACCGTACGTGAGAACATGGCATTTGCCTTACGTATGAGAAAAGATATTAGTGAAGAAGAAATTCAACAAAGAGTACAAGAAGCAGCTGAAAGACTAGAAATCGTACAATTTTTGGATCGTAAGCCAAGAGCACTATCTGGTGGTCAACGTCAACGTGTATCTCTAGGTCGTGCAATTGTTCGTAGTCCAAAGGTATTCTTACTAGATGAACCACTATCTAACTTGGATGCTAAACTACGTGCTCAAATGCGTACTGAGATTTCTAAGCTTCACAAGCAACTTCAAACTACATTCATCTATGTAACACATGACCAAGTAGAGGCCATGACAATGGGTACAAGAATCGTAGTTATGAAGCTTGGCGTAGTTCAACAAATTGATACACCTACTAATCTATATGATTATCCAGGTAACAAATTCGTTGCCAGCTTCATTGGTACTCCACAAATGAATTTCTTTGATGCAACATTAAAGCAAACAGGAGATAACGTTGAAGTAGTATTTGCTAACGACAGACATATTAATGTACCTGCTGAAAGCTTTGTAAAGACTGATAGAAAGTACATGAATGGTGACATCGTTGTTACATTAGGTATCCGTTCTGAGGATGTTCATGTAGAGCCTGAATTCGTAGAAGCACATGCATCTACAGCTATCGAATGCCAAATCGGTATTATTGAAGCTTTAGGTAGCGAACAATTATTATATTGTGAATTAGATCCTGAAGGCGATAATTCAGCTGAAAGTGGCATGAGATTAGTATTAAAGGTTGATCCAAGAGAACATTACGAGCTTGGACAAACTATTAAGGTTGCCTTAGATCCAAATAGAATCCATCTATTTGATAAGGATACTGAAATGACTATTATTCCACGTGTTCCTAAGTCTAATATCTTAAAGGCTAAGGTTACAGGCGGTAAGGCATTAATTGAAGGTACTGAATTTAAGCTACCTGAAGCATTACCACTTACTGATGGTGAATATGTATTTGATGTTCCATCTGATGCATTCTTCTTTGATACATATGAAGAAGAGGCAGAAAAGTTTGATGAAGAAAAATATCAAACTTCATATGCTCCACTTGAGGATAAATTTAAATCACAAGGCTTTAAGACTCCAGTTATGCCTTTAGCTCATGAAGATTTCAAGGTTGAGCTTCCTAAGGGTGATACAAAGGTAGCTGTAGAAGCTGTTGAAAACTTCGGTAAGACTAAATTACTTCGTTTAAAATTCAAGACTGCAAGTGTATTTGCTGTTGCAAACCAAACAATCGCTGATAATGTAAAAGAAGTTAATCTAGCAATCGACTGGAAGAAGGTTAGCGTAAGACAAGGTGAAGAAGCAGTTTGTGAAGCATTAAATTTATTTAATGATCTACCTGGATTAATGGTTAAGGAAAAGACTACTAAAAAGACATTCAACTTCGGTTTAGAGGTTGCAGGTCAAGTATTCTATACAAATGACTATATTCAAGAAAAATTATTTAACGCAGCTGGCAGAAAGGTATTCGCTACAGAGCTTGAGGTTGATTTCACACCTTATGGCGTTAAATTTGCCCCAGAAGGCGTTAAGGCTACAGTTAATAAGGTTGTTGATTATGGTTATGAGAAATTCGCCGTATGCCAAGTTGGTGATAAAGAGATTAATGTACTTATTAGAACTGGAGATGTTGTATCTGCAGGAATGGATGTATGTTTATCTTTAGATATCAATAAATTAGGCCTTGTTGAGGCTGAAAGAGGCATCAGAATTATCTAATATTTTATATGTGAATTGCCACAGTTTTCGGACTGTGGCTTTTTCATTAAAAATATATGAAAAATAGTGAAAATTTTAATTGATTTTAGATAAATAATTTAGTATAATTGGGGAGCTGAGGTGATTAACATGCGATTTGCATTGTCACAACTAAGAAAATTACCAATGCCACATAGCTTTTATGAGGAGATAGATTTGTCTAATGAACTTGATGGTTTTGAGGATATAATCTCATCATCTTTATGTAAGGTAACTACTACAATAAAAGAACGTGGTATAGATACTTATTTATGCGATTTTGATATAAGTATTGATTTGGTTGTTGAAGATTCTATAACTTTAGAAGCTATAGATTACAAGGTTGAAGTTAAATCATCTGAATTATTTTCTAACTCAGAAGAGGATGCATATCCAATTGACGGATTTACTTTGGATACTAAGGATGCGATTGTTACAACAATCCTATCCAATAAACCAATGTCAATCTCCAATTCAACATTCGAGTCTGATGTAGATGATTCTGAAGATGAGGAAGACAATATTAATCCTGCATTTGCCTCACTTAAAGATTTATTATAGGAGGTTATTCAAATGGCAGTTCCTTTTCGTAGAGTCTCTAAGACTAAAAAGAGAATGAGAAGATCTCATTTAGCTCTATCTGTTCCAGGAATGATTACTTGCCCTAACTGTGGTGAAATGACATTATCTCATAGAGTTTGTCCTAACTGTGGTTTCTATGCTGGAAAACAAGTAGTTGTTAAGAAAGAAAAGAAAGAAGCAGAAGAAAATTAATACTGTAATAGAAATAGACGCCAGGGGCGTCTATTTTCTATTTATATATTATAAATAATGTTGTAAAATATATCCAAAAAGGAAAATGGTGAACAATATGAAAGATTATCATAGTTTTAATTTCTTACGTGATATCTATTTCGTAAGAACTGGTGGTAGTAAAGAAGAATTAAAGGCTGCAAATCTAATTAAGGATGAGGTAGCTAAGCTTGGTGGTAAAGCTAAGCTAGAATCATTTGAGGTAGACTCTGCAGATATTAAGACAGCTAAGCTTGTATTCGATGGTAATTATGAAATTGAATGTGCAGGTAGCGGATATAGCGGCTCTACACCAAAAGATGGTGTAACTGGTGAATTTATGTATCTACCAAGTGTAGAAGCATTAAATATGTATTCTTTAAAGGATAAAATATTATTAATTAATTCTAAAAGAGTACCACATAAATTCTATTTAAAGGCCGTTGAAGAAAAGGCAGCAGGCATTATCCTAACTACAGGTGATGTTTATAAGGATAGTAAGGATGTAGATTTAGATCCATATATCAACCGTGAACCTGATTATGAGGTTGGTAAGATTCCTACAGTTATGATTAGAATGACTGATGCTGAAAAGCTAGTTGAAAAGATGCCTAAGAAGGCTACATTAACTTTAGAATCTGTAGACTCTAAAGCAACATCACATGATGTAGTAGCTGAGATTAAAGGCTCTGAATACCCTGATGAAATTATTACATTTACAGCTCACTTTGATAGCGGTGCTTTCTCAAAGGGTGCATATGATAATGGTACAGGCGCAATTACATTATTACAATTATTTAACCATTTTATAGATAATAAGCCAAAGAGAACTTTGAAGTTTGTATGGTGTGGTAGCGAGGAAATGGGACTTCTTGGTAGTAAGGCTTACGTAAAGAAGCATAAAAAAGAAGTTGAAGAAAAGACAGTACTAAATATTAATGTTGATATGGTTGCGGTAACACTAGGCCATGATATTGCATGTGTAACTGGTGAAACTGAGATAGTATCATATATTAAATATGTATCTCGTGAGCTTGGATTCCCTATTCGTGCTTACCAAGGTGTATATTCATCAGATTCTACACCATTTGCTGATGCAGGTGTTCCTGCCATCTCATTTGCTAGATTATCTGAGCGTGGTGGTGCGATCATCCACTGTCATGATGATGTTATTGAGAGATTAAGTGAACCAAATTATATTAAGACATGTGATTTCATTATTGCCTTAGTATCTCGTTGGGTTAATTCTACACAATTTCCAATTGATAAGTGTATGCCACAAAATATGCTTGATGAGCTAGATTATTATTTATTAAGAAAAGAAAGACCAGAAAAGAAGTAGCTATGGAATATATTCATAAGTCAGTTTTACTAAATGAAGCTATAGAAAATCTTCATCTTAAAGAAGATGGTATCTATGTTGATGCGACACTTGGTGGAGCTGGACATTCAAAAGAAATTTTAAAAAGAATCCCTAAAGGACATCTATATGGCTTCGATCAGGATGATTATGCCCTAGATAGAAGTAAAAAGGTGCTTAGTGAGGTTGGCTCTAATTTTACATTAATAAAATCTAATTTTACTAATTTAAAGGAAGAATTAAATAATCTAGGTGTAACTAAAATAGATGGTATCTTATATGATTTAGGTGTATCATCATTCCAATTTGATATACCTGAAAGAGGATTTTCATATAATTATGATGCTAAATTAGATATGCGTATGGACACATCTAAATCTTTTAGTGCGTATAATATCATCAATGAATATGATGAAAAAAGCTTATCTGATGTATTCTTTAAGTACTCAGAGGAGCCATTTTCTAGGCCAATTGCTAAAAAGATTTGTGAGGCTAGAAAGAATAAGCCAATTGAGACTACATTTGAACTTGTTGATGTTATAAAGAGTGCCCTACCTCAAAAGGTATTAAATAAAAAAGGACACCCAGCTAAAAGAGTGTTCCAAGCCCTAAGAATTGAAGTAAATGATGAATTAAAGGTGTTTGAAAATTCTTTAAAACAAGCATTTGACTTAATGAATACAGATGGCTATATAGTAGTTATTACCTTCCATAGTCTAGAAGATAGAATCTGTAAGACTATGTTCAAAGAAGCATCTACATTAGATGTTCCTGAGGGCTTACCTATTATGCCTGATACAGAGGCTCCATTTGAGCTAATTACACGTCATCCTATTACATCATCTGATGAGGAGCTTGACTATAATAATAGAGCTCATAGTGCTAAAATGAGAGTTTTAAGAAAACGTTAAAAAATTATTTTAACAATGTTAAAATAGTGATATAATTACAATTAGAATTATAAAAAGGAGATTTATAAATGAAAGAAGTTAAATTATCATCACTTATTGGCTTTTTATGCTTCATCGCTTTAATGTTAGCTGGTACAGCATGGTTATTATCTTTACCAGGCTGGAAGGATGCTGAATCAATCGTATTATGGATTAAACACATCGCAGTATTAATCTTAATTGCTTGTGGTTTAGTATTCGGTTTCATTTGGCTACATGATGCAAAAATGAATAAGACATTAAAAATTGTTTTAATGGTATTCTTCATTTTATTCGCAGTATTAGCTATAATTGGTGTAGTAAAATAAGAGGATTAAATAGAGCAATGCTCTATTTTTCTTTTGTATGAAGATAGCAATATTTGGATATAGTGGATCAGGTAAATCAACTCTAGCAAGAAGATTATCTGAATTCTATAATCTTCCAGTACTACATATAGATACAGTTCATCATCTTCCTGGCTGGGTATCAAGAGATAGAGAAGAATCTAAAAGGATTGTAGATGATTTTTTGAATTCAAATGATAGCTGGGTAATTGATGGTAATTATTTTAAATTATCATTTGAAAGACGTATGGAAGAAGCAGATGAAATAATCATTTTAGAATTCAATCGTTTTAATGCTTTATTTAGAGCTTATAAACGCTATAGAAAATACAAAAATACAACCAGACCTGATATGACACCTGGTTGTAATGAAAAGTTTGATTTTGAATTCATAAAATGGATTTTGCATGGTGGGAGAAAAAGAAAAACTAAATTAATACATAAAAACATTAAAGCACAATATAAAGATAAAGTAACTGTATTAAAGAATCAAAAACAAATAGATAAATATGTAAAAAAGACTATGGAAAGAAATGCCTAATTAGGTAAGAACTTCCATAGTCTTTTTCTTTAAAAAATTATAATTTTTATCAAAATTGAATAAAAATAGCGTTTAATTTAATATAAAATGTGAAAAGGGATAGTTAGCACCTATCCCTTTTCTTTGTAATTGTAACACTCAAGAACCGTTACACTAATAGTATAATATAATAATAAATAAATTGCAATACATAGATATTACCAATAATATGCGAAAAGGGATAGTTACCAGCTATCCCTTTTCTTTTAGGTATAATTCCCATTACCGTTACACATATATTATAAGGCAACACTATTAATAATGCAATAAATCTATTCACCTAATAATCTGATTTCACCATTTGATGCATCAAGAACATAAGGTTTATTTGGTAATATTTCACCTTTAATAATCTTAGTTGCGATAAATGTTTCAACATATTTAGTAATGAATCTCTTAATAGGTCTTGCACCATATTCAGGATCGAATGCTTCATCTAGGATATATTTCTTTAATCCATCTGAATATTTTAGGTTAATACCTTGAGATATTAATCTTAAATCTAGATTATATAATAATTTATTAACAATCTTTAATTGTACATCCTTATTAAGTGGGTTAAATGTAATAATCTCATCAATACGATTCAAAAATTCTGGCTTGAATGATTGCTTTAGAAGTGCATTAACCTTAGCTAATTTATCTTTATCATCAGATAGAAGTAGCTCTGAACCTAAGTTAGATGTCATAATAATGATTGTATTTTTGAAATCTACTGTTCTACCTTGAGAATCGGTTAATCTACCATCATCTAGGATTTGAAGTAGAATATTAAATACATCTGGATGTGCCTTTTCAATTTCATCAAATAGTACGATAGAATAAGGGTTACGTCTAACCTTTTCAGTTAGGTGTCCACCTTCCTCATAACCTACATAGCCTGGGGCAGAACCAATTAATTTAGATACTGAATATTGTTCCATATATTCACTCATATCTAATCTTACGATATGTGATTCACTATCGAATAGTGCATCAGCTAAAGCTTTAGCAAGCTCTGTTTTACCTACACCTGTAGGACCTAAGAATAAGAATGAGCCAATTGGCTTATTTTCATCCTTGATACCTGCACGTTGACGGATAATGGCGTCACTTACAAGCTCTACAGCCTCATCTTGACCAATTACTCTATTTTTAAGAGTATCTGCTAGATTTAAGATTTTTTCTCTTTCACCTTGCATTAGCTTAGAAATAGGAATGTTAGTCCACTTAGAAATTACTTCAGCAATATCAGTATCGCTTACTGTTTCAGTAATTAAGTGATCATCTTTAGATTTAGATTGATATTCATTAATCTTGGCCTCTAAAGCAGGAATCTTAGAATATTGTAATTCAGAAGCTTTTTGATAATTGCCTTCATTATAAGCTTTTTCTAGATTAAATTTGGCGCTATCAAGCTCCTTTTTAATCTCTTTATAGCCTTGAATTTCTTTTTTCTCGTTTTCCCATTTAGTAGTTAATTCCTTTTGAGTAGCAGAAGCTTCATTAAGCTCCTTAGTGATATTCTCTAAACGCTTTTTACTTGCAGGATCACTTTCCTTTTTTAAAGCCATTTGTTCAATCTTTAATTGAGCAATCTTACGATCAATATCATCTAGCTCAGCAGGCTTAGAATCTATCTCCATACGGCAAGAAGCACAAGCCTCATCAATTAAGTCAATTGCCTTATCTGGTAAGAATCTATCTGTAATATAACGATTTGACATAGTAGCGGCAGCAACTATAGCGTTATCTAGGATAGTTACACCATGATGTAGCTCGAAACGCTCCTTGATACCACGTAGGATAGAAATAGTATCAATTACAGATGGTTCAGATACTAAAACCTTTTGGAAACGTCTTTCTAAGGCGCTATCCTTTTCTATATATTCACGATATTCTTTTAATGTTGTGGCACCAATACAGTGTAACTCACCACGAGCTAGCATAGGTTTTAACATGTTAGAAGCATCCAAAGCACCATCGCTCTTACCAGCACCAACTATTAAGTGGATTTCATCGATGAACATAATTATATTGCCGTCTGATTCTTTAACCTTATTTAAGACAGCTTTTAATCTTTCCTCGAATTCACCACGATATTTAGCACCAGCAACTAAGGCACCCATATCAAGTTCGAAGATGATTTTATCCTTTAAAGAAGTAGGTACATCGTTAGCAACTATACGACGAGCTAAGCCCTCAACTATAGCAGTTTTACCGACACCTGGTTCACCAATTAAAACTGGGTTATTCTTAGTTTTTCTAGATAAAATCTTAATAACTCTACGAATTTCCTCATCTCTACCGATGACTGGATCTATTTTGCCTTCTCTTGCAAGTTCAACGATATTTCGACCGTATTTTTCTAATACATTTTCTTCATTATAATTTTCATTCATCATAATCTCACCTCATTTCATATATATTATAAATCTCATAATTGGCACTGTCAATAGTAGAGTGCTAATAATTTGATGAAATGTGATGAGGCAATAAAAAAATAGGAGTTAAACTCCTATTTATTATATAATTTATGAGCTTTAAATTCTGGCTCAGTTGTAACATCTATCTTCAATTTTTTGAAAACTCCACTATCAACCTCAGGTAAAATTACGGTTGAATGAGCTTGTGAATGCTCAAGCATAGGTAGGTAAGTCATTGCCATTTCAGCAAGAGGGTTTGTTCTAGCAGAGATAGATAATGCTACTAGGATTTCATCTGCATGAAGTCTTGGGTTTTTATTGTGTAGATTAGATATCTTCATTTGAGTGATAGGCTCAATGATAGCACGTGGAAGAAGTGTCATTGTATCTTTAATTCCAGCTAGATGCTTAAGTGAATTTAAGATTAATGCTGCAGGTGCAGTTAATAAGTCTGATGTCTTAGCATCGATGATTGAACCATCAGGGAGTTCAATACCCATAGAAGAAGTATCAGTTTTATTTGCTTTATCTAAAGCTGCTTGTACGCACTTTCTATCAGCCACGCTAATTCCTAACTTACTCATAAGGATAGCAATCTTATCTACTACATCCTCGCTAACCTTGCCATTTCTAAAGTCTACCTTAGCTTGTAGGTATCTACGGATGATTTCATCTTTAGATGCTTTACAGCATTCTGCATCATCAGATATAGCAAAGCCTGCCATATTAACACCCATGTCTGTAGGAGACTTATATGGTGATTCACCATAGATAGCCTCAAACATTTGGCGCAATACAGGAAAGATTTCTACATCTCTATTATAATTAACAGTTAATTTGTTATATGCTTGTAAATGATATGGGTCAATCATGTTAACATCTGCTAAATCAGCTGTGGCAGCCTCATAAGCCATATTAACTGGATGATCTAGTGGTAAATTCCAAATTGGGAATGTTTCATATTTAGCATATCCAGCCTTTTTACCTTTTTCATTTTCCAAGTATAGCTGAGATAGACAAGTAGCCATCTTACCGCTACCAGGACCTGGGGCAGTAACTACGACTATCTTTCTAGATGTTTTAATATAATCATTCTTACCGAATCCTTCAGGAGAAATGATCTTATCTATATCATGAGGATAGCCTTTAATTTCATAATGTTGATATACCTTAATTCCTTGGTTGATTAACTTTTGTCTAAATTCCATTACCTGTGGTATTTCTTGGAATTTAGTAATACAAACAGAACCAACAAATAATTCAGCATTTTCAAAGGCATCTATCAAACGTAAAACTTCTGATTGATAATTAATACCAATATCGTTTCTAATCTTATTTTTAGCAATATCCTGTGAGTTAATAACAATTACTACCTCAACATCCTTTTTAAGCTTTAATAGCATTTTAAGCTTAGAATCTGGTAAGAATCCTGGTAAAACTCTAGAAGCATGGTAATCATCGAATAGTTTACCACCAAATTCTAGGTACAATTTGTTACCAAACATTTTAACTCTTTCCATGATTTTTTCAGATTGAAGTTGTAAATATTTTTCATTATCGAATCCTGGCATTAATCATCACCTCTTTTTAATCCAAAACACTATTTCATTATACTCTATCAAATGGCTTTAAACAAATACTTATTTACAATTTTTTTAAAAAAAGTTATAATATTAAAAACAGATAGAAAGTGGTGATTTTATGCGTACAGCGTCTAGAGTATTTTATATTATTTCTGTAGTTTGTTCATTAATATGTGTTGCAGTATACGGCTTGTGTAGTTGGGTAATGTTTAGAGGTATGGCAAATTCTCAATGGGATTTCTTTAAGACATTTATGGAAGAGATACAAAAAACTCTTACTCAATATAATATAACTGTTCCAGCAGGTTTAGATTTACCATTTATTTGTGGTATAGCATTTGGTGCTATTGCAGCAGTATATTTTGTAGTATTCATCTTTGCATTATGGGGTAGTAGAGCTGCTAAATATTCTACACATAAGGCTGCACATATTTGGAGCTTAATCTTAGGTATCTTATCTTTAGATGTAATTCTAATCGTTGCTGCAGCATTAGGCTTAGGCGCATCAAATAAAGAAGTTGAATTAGGCTAGAAAAAGCCTTTTTCTTTTAAATAAAACTGTTGACAAATAATTGTGGCTTTGCTATAATTATTGTCGCTGTATGGCCCTGTAGCCAAGTGGTAAGGCACGGCACTGCAACTGCCTGATCGCTGGTTCAAATCCGGTCGGGGCCTCCATTGAGAAAGATAATGCTATAATTGAAGCAGAAATGCCTAAATTATAGCTTTTTTCTTTATTATTAATAAATTTTAGCGAAATTAATTATTTAAGATTATATGCTAGTGATAATAATGATGAAAAAATTCTCATTTAAATTATTATCTTAAAACCTACGCGCCGATTTGAATTTTGAAAAAACACCCACCTATGCGCCGATTTGAACTAAACTAAATAAGACCAAATTAAAACCCTTCTTAGATTAATTTTCTAGGAAGGGCCTTTTTTATTTAAAAAGCTTATTTGTTAATGTATATTCCATAACTTGTTTTAAATTCAGTTTGTCTAACTTTGTATGTATGTGTGCCTGTGAAATACAAAAATGGAGTTTTATAATATTCTGTGATATTTTCATTTCCAATAACAAAGTAGATTCGCTTCTTTGAAACAATAATACATTTTTTAAATAGCTTTCTAAATCCGGAGTATTCAATTTGGGAAGGATCAGTATGAAGCCATCTTAAAGCTTCTAATATTTCTTTAGTAGCTTCTTTTGGATCTTTCCTATCAGCAAGCTGATGTAAGTATTTATTTCTTTGTTTTGTAAGCTTTAATATTTCAGTTTTATATGCGTATGACATAACTCTAGTAAATTCATCTTCAGATTTAACTGCATCTCTGAATTTGTTTTCTAGGTCTATTATTTTATCATTAATACCTTTTATATTTCCTTCGATTGAAGTAAGGGAAGAAGCTGTAAATTCTCTTATAAGTATTTCTTTTAGCCTAGATTCATTTTCTTTTAGGGTGCCAATAAGAGAAGCCATAATCTTGTTTAATTCTTCAACAGGATAGTTCTCACCTTCACAAATCTTAGTACTTTTATTAGTTGAACACATTAAGAACCTATTTGATGGCTTACCATTATAATGGTTAATTTTGTGTTCATAGTTTTTTCCACAATAAGG